>CAJMKD010000009.1 GCA_905213905.1 uncultured Sutterella sp.
CCGTCATCTTCTTCTGGTCGATCTTGTAGACGACGCCGCGCGTGTACTTCATCGAAGGCATCGCGGGCTGCTCCATGCCGCGGCCGTCGCCGTTGTCAAACGCAGAGACGTAGATCACGTCCTTCGTCGACTTGGCGTCAACGCGCCAGCCGGTGTGCTGCGTCCAGGTCCAGTCGAAGCCGCCTTCGCAGACGGAGCCTTCGCACTTGATCTTGTTGCCGTCCTTGTCGACCGGCGTGAGGACCTTTTCAGCCCAGCCCTTCTTCCAGCCTTCGGGCGAGCCGAGAATCCACTTCACCTTCTTGTCGCGGCCGATCTTGATGATGGCGGACTGGTGGCGCGAGGAGATGATGATCGAGTCGGCGGCCGGGTCGTAGCCGACGGAGTTGACGTGCGCCCAGTTGCGGCCTGGGCCCACGCCCGTGATGTCGCCGAAGTTGTTCGACGAATCCTGCTTGGCGAGGTCTTCAGCCGAGAGCGTGTGGCCGGCCTGGGAGGCGTCGATGTTGAGGCACACCGCGCCCTGGTCGAGCGCCTTCAAGACGTTGTCGCGGTACGGGTCGAGGATCTCCCAGAGCTTGAATTCGTCGGCGACGTTCCCGTCGGCGTCCATTTCAACGATGAGGTCGCGCACCGTGTGAACGCGCTTGTTGTCGGGGCGGCGCAGGTCGGACGACGAGACGCGCAGGAACGTGTGGCCGTTCTGCGCCTGGTCGAGCGCGTGCGAGTAGTCGGCGTAGCCGAGCGGCAAGCGGCGGTTGAAGAGTTCGCGCCCGAGCATGTCGTACTTGGCGTAGCGCTGGCCGTAGCCGAAGATGAAGCCGCCGTCGGCCGTCTGCTGGAAGCCCATCATGATGCCGGCCTTGTAGGGCTGCTCCGGATCGTACATGTCGTCGTTCGGCAGCAGGTACCAGCGAACGGCGCCCGTCGAGTCGACGATCGCGTTTTCAGGACCGAAGGCCCATTCGAGCGCGCCGCCCATCGGGTTGTTCCAGACGTAGCGCGAGGCATCGGGCGGCGTGCGGATGATGTTGTTGATGAAGTAGAGGCGGTCCTTGAAGGCCGGATCCATCTTCTCGACCGTCACGTCGAAAGTCGTGTGCGACTGCGAATTGAGGCCGTTCGAGCGCAGGAAGACGGGCGCCGTGTAGAACTGATACGTGTCCTTGAAGTGTTCGGTCTTGCCCTTGAAGACGCGGTCGTATTCGACTTCAACGGTGTTGACGTAGTCGGGATAGAGGCCGAAGACGGGCACGCCGCCATGCGAGAGGAGCTGGCTTTCGGAGACGCTGTACTTGATTTCCTGGCCGCCCTGCTTGGGCACGACGCGCACGACGGCGTTGTGGATTTCATAGCCGCCGTTGCGGATCACGGCGGTGAGCGGCGCGATCTTGTAGGGATTGACGATGACTTCGCCGATGTTGCCCGTCGAGCGGAAGGCAACGGCCGGGCCGGAAGCGCCGCCCGAGGCGATCGAAACGTCGGCGACGAGCACGAGCGAGGCGCACATGGCGCCGGCAAGAAGAGAAGGCAGAAGCTTCTTTGTGAGAACCATGAATTTTTCTCCGTTGGAGGTTGAGGGCGGCGAAGCGTCTGCGCCGCAGAAGCGCAGCGTCAGACGGCAGTCGGTACCGTCGAAACGAAGGAAAGTCTAAAAAGCGCCTCCGGGCGTCTACAAGAAGGATTGCTCCGCAACGGTTTCGAGAAAGCGGGAAGGACTCTTCGGGAATTCGCAAAGGAATGCGCGTGAGCACGAGGGTGCCGAGCTGATGTTCGTAAAGCTGAGGGCGCAAAGGGGCGGCTCGGGGCGCTTGAGAGCAAAAGAAGCCGGAGGGGCGGCCCGCGAAGAGGCTGCGCAAAGAAAAGGCCGGCGCCCGGACGAACCGGGACGCCGGCTTTAAAGCCAATGGCTCAGGCAGCCGCGCCCGGCATCAATGCCGCGCGGGTGCTCTTGCCGCTCCCTTGCGCGTTGCGGCGTTCGTGCCGGCGGTGCGGCCGAAGACCATCACATCGGCAATGGCGTTGCCGCCCAAGCGGTTCGAGCCATGAATGCCGCCAGTGACTTCGCCGGCGGCGTAAAGCCCCGGAATCACCTTGCCGTCCGTGCCGATCACCTGCGCCTTGGTGTTGATCTTGATGCCGCCCATCGTGTGGTGAACGGTCGGCACTTTGGCGCAGGCGTACCACGGGCCTTCCGTGAGCGTCACGTCGGCCTTGTTGTCTGCCTTGAAGCCGAACTTGTCGGTCGCCTTGCCTTCCACGACGGCGTTGTAGTCGGCAACGCTCGCCTTGAGCTTCTCGGCGTTCATGCCGGTCTTCTTGGCGAGCTCGTCGAGCGTGGGCGCCTCAACAACGGCGCCGAGCGCCACCATGTCGCGGATCGTCGCGCCGTTGGCGTCCACCCAGTCGCGGCTCGGATAGCGGACCTTGTTGACAACAACCCAGTATTCGCCCTTGGGCTGCTCGAAGATGGCCTTCGCGAGCACGTCGCGCGCGGCGCCTTCATTGACGAAGCGGTCGCCCTCGTTGTTGACGAAGATGCGGTTGCGGCCCGAGGTGCGGATGTTTTCCATGAGGCCGGTGCCGGGCGTTCCGCACGGATGAATCTGAATGTCGTCGAGCCCGATGAGCTGCGCGCCGTACTTCTTCGCAAGTTCCATGCCTTCGCCTTGCGCGGCCTTGGCGAGGTTCGTGCAGCCGATGGAATTGTCGAGCTTCACTTCCTTCCAGACGCCGGTGTTGACTGCCTGGCGCAGCTTCACATTGGCGCCGAAGCCGCCCGTCGCAATGACGACGGCGCCTGCGTCAACGGTGATCTTTTGGCCGAAGTGCTGCGCCACGCCGCCGCTGATGCGGCCGTTGGCTTCAAGGAGATCCTTCACGTCGGCGTCCGTGATGACCTTGATGGCGCCGTTGGCGTCCTTGATCACCTGTTCAAAGGTGCGGATGTAGGTGTTGCCGGAAGGCGTGGCCGGATAGTGGCTGCGCTGCCAGAGCGCGCCCGTTGCCGTGCCGATTTCGGGCTTGAATTTGACGCCCATGCCTTCGAGCCAGTGGACTTCTTCCAGCGCATGGTGCGTGAGGTAGCCTACGAGCTCAGGGTCGCCCTTGTTGTGGCCGCCTTTGAGCGTCTGTTCGGTGAAGAAGTCGATGCTGTCCTTGATGCCTTGCTTGCCTTGGCGCTCCGGGTCGACGGCGTTGAGCGCGCCTTCGGAAACGTTCGTCGAGCCGCCCACGAAGCCGAGCTTTTCGAGAACGACGACGTTCTTGGCGCCCGCCTGATAGGCGGCAATGGCCGCAGCAAGACCCGCGCCGCCGCCGCCCACGACGGCGACGTCCGCCTTATAGGTCACTTCGCCCGTCGGATGCGTTTCAACCTTCTTCGTCATCGCCGCCATGTCGGCGCCTGCCTGCTCAAGGCACTGCTTGACGCCTTCGTAGAGCGCCGCGCTCGAAACAGTGGCGCCCGTGATGGCGTCGACGCCGAGCGACTGGTACTTGAGCATCTTGTCGGTCATCAACTGCAGGCCGACGCGGCCGACGCCG
The DNA here is from genome assembly GCA_905213905.1 of uncultured Sutterella sp. GTDB lineage: Bacteria > Pseudomonadota > Gammaproteobacteria > Burkholderiales > Burkholderiaceae_F > Sutterella. Next base: position 3,547 of record CAJMKD010000009.1, read on the forward strand.
ATCGTCTCAAGATTGGCGGATGCGTCAATCTTTTCGATCCGGTCCTTCGAAACCGTCACTTTGACCGTCATCGGCGCATTGTGGCCGTTCACTGTCGCCGAATAGGTGCCGGGCTTGAAAGCGGAAGGCGCTTTGGCGGCGTCAGCGCCGAAAGCGGCGCCCGAAAACCCCGAAAAGGCCATCGCAATGGCCGACGAAAGCGCGAGAACGCTGAATGTGCTTGTCTTTTTCATCATTTGGCTCTCCAATGTTCCAAATGTCAAAAGCGGCCGGCTCAGGCGCGCCTGGAACTTCGTGAAAGCCTGCTGCAACATGGCGCGTCCGATTTCCGCTCAAGCCCATCGTGTGATATTCAAGCGACGAAAACAAGCGGATTTCTTCGCATGTCTGCGATATTTTCTTACGTGATTCATCTATTGATGAATGCCATTTCCCGGCGAACGAACAGCGGGGCTCTGCTCGAGCCGCCAAATGAAAGCGCCGCTTTCCCGAAAGAAAGCGGCGCGGATGAACGGAAGGCAAGCGGCGCGGGCCGCTCGCGGCCGCGTCGTCGTGCCGGCATTAGTTCGGCACGAAGGCCTTGACGGCGTCCATTTCGGCCTTGAGGTCGGCGATGTTCTTTTCGATGCGCGCCTTCTGTGCGTCGCAGAGCTCGAGCCCCTTCACGATTTCATAGGTGCCGTCGCCCTTCACGCGGCAGGGGAAGCCGAAGACCATGCCTTCGGGCACGCCGTAGCTGCCGTCGGACGGGACGCCCATCGTCACCCAGTCGCTGCTCCCGAGCGCCCAGTCGTGCATGTGGTCAATGGCCGCGGAGGCGGCCGAAGCGGCGGAGCTCGCGCCGCGCGCGGCGATGATGGCGCTGCCGCGCTTGCCGACCGTCGGGATGAATTCGTCGCGGATCCACTCGTCGGCCACGAGCTTCGCGGCCGGCTCGCCCTTCACCTCGGCGTTCCAGATGTCGGGCGCCATCGAGGGCGCGTGATTGCCCCAGACGGCCATATGGCGGATGTCGGCGACTTCCGTGTCGGTCTTTTCGGCGAGCATCGCCATCGCGCGGTTCTGGTCGAGGCGCAGCATCGCCGAGAAGCATTCGGGCGCGAGATCGGGCGCGTTCTTCATGGCGATCCAGGCGTTGGTGTTGCAGGGGTTGCCGACGACGAGCACCTTGACGTTGCGGGAGGCCGTTTCGTTGAGCGCTTTCCCCTGGTCGCGGAAGATCTCGGCGTTGGCTTCAAGCAGGTCGGCGCGCTCCATGCCGGGGCCGCGGGGGCGTGCGCCGATCAGAAGCGCATAGTCGGCGTCGCGGAAGGCTTCGCTCGGATCCTGAATGGCGCGCATCGACTTCAAGAGCGGAAAGGCGCAGTCGGAGAGCTCCATCATCACGCCCTTGAGCGCAGCGGCGCTCCTCGGGTTCGGACGCTCGAGGAGCGTCAGGTGAATGGGCTGATCAGCGCCGAGCATGGCGCCCGAAGCAATGCGAAAGAGAATGGCGTAGCCGATGTTGCCGGCTGGGCCCGTCACGGAGACGCGAACCGGTTCCTTCATGTTGATACTCCTTTTGATGCTTGTGTTTGGTTTGTTGATCGGACCGTGCGCTTTTAAGGCGCTTCGGAGACGCTGCGCGCGCACGGGCCGCCTTGCGGGCTGCCGTCCGAGGAGAACGGCAGCCGATGGATTAGGCCGATGTGAGCGTCAGGCGCTCCTCGAGCTTTGCGAAGGTCGGCGCCTCGCGCTCGACGTGCCGGTCTTCGTAGCTGCAGTGCAAGAGCGCGTGCGCCTTGTGGCTCCCGGGCTTGCCGAGGAATTCCTCGTAAAGCCGGATGACGTCCGGGTTCTGGTGCGAGCACTGAAGGGGGAGCTCGCCGTCGATGCGGTAGACGACCTTCTGCCGGACGGGGAGAGACGCGCGCCAGCGGCCCTGCGCGGTGCCGCCCCCGCCGATGCAGCCGCCCGGGCAGGCCATCACTTCGACGAAGTGGTAGGGCGAGACGCCGCGGCGAACCATCTCGAGAAGCGGCTCGACATGGCGGATGCCGTAGACCACCGCCACGCGGATGGCCCCAAAGCGTTCGGTTTCGAGCGTCGCTTCCTTCGTGTTGGCAAGCCCGCGCACCGGCTCGAAGACGAGGTTCGCGGGCGCCTTGCCGCCTGTGAGGGCCGCCACCGTGCGAAGCGCGGCTTCCATGACGCCGCCCGTCGTTGCAAAGAGCTGCGCCGCGCCGGAGGCTTCCGTCATGAAGGGCGTGTCAAACGGCACGGGCTCGAGCGAGAGGACGTCGACGCCCCCGCGCTCGAAGAGCCGGGCGAGCTCGCGCACTGTCAGAACGAGATCCGTGTCGGGCGAGGATTCGCCTTCGCGCATGAGCTTCGCGCGCGCGGCTTCGTCCTTTTTCGCCGTGCAGGGCATGATCGAGATCACGCGGATCTTCGCGCGCTCGAGTCCGAGCTTCTCAGGAAGCCACGTTTTGGCGAGCGCCGAGAAGATCGCCTGCGGCGAGCGCGTGGAGGAAATGTGGGGCAGGATGTCGGGCGCGGACTTCTCCGCGTGGTTGATCCAGCCCGGGCAGCACGACGTGAACATCGTGTCGGGCCGCTCGAGCGTGCCCGCGGCTTGCTGCTTTTCGAGCCGCTCGATAAGCTCAGTGCCTTCTTCGAGAATCGTCACGTCCGCCGACCAGCGCGTGTCCATCACGAAGTCGGCGCCCAGGCGCTTGAGGCCCGCGACCATGCGGCCTTCGAAGTTTTCGCCCGGCGGCAGCCCCAGCGCTTCGGGCATCGCCACGCGCGTGGCGGGCGCGAGCTGGAAGACTGTGATGACGTCGGGGTCTGCGAGGAGATCGAGCGCGCGGTCGACTTCGTCGCGCACGTCAAGCGCCCCCGTCGGGCAGACGAGCGTGCACTGGCCGCACTGAATGCAGCGGTCGGATTCGGCCCAGGGACGGCCGTCGAAGCCGACGGCGGCGTTCGTGCCGACGCCTTCGAACGTGATCGCGCCGATGCCGTGAACGCTGCGGCAGACTTCAACGCAGCGCAGGCACCGGATGCACTTGTCGGGCGTGAAGACGAGCGCCTTCGTTGCGTCCTTGCGCGCGGTGCGCGTGACGTAGCGCCCGGAGAGGGCGCCGAGGTCGAGCCCGATCGAGCGGGCGACGTCCTGGAGTTCGCAGCGGCCGTGCCGCGCACAGGCCGAGCACGTTTCGCAGTGGTCGGCAAAGAGGAGCGAAGCTTGGAGGCGCCGCGCTTCGCGAACGCGCGCCGAGCGGGTTTCAACGATGAGCCCCGGCGTCATGCGGGTGTCGCAGGCGGTGGCGAGCCGGAAGCGTTCTTCGCCCGGCGCCTTCACTTCGACGAGGCACATGCGGCAGGTGCCCGGCCGGTGGCCGAGCGCGGCGAATTCGCAGAGGGTCGGCACGGCGACGCCTTCGCGGCGCGCGACCTGAAGCACCGTTTCGCCGGGGGCGTAAGCCGCTTGGCGGCCGTTGAGAATGGCGCTCTCCGTGCGTTCCGTCGCCTGAGCACCGGCGGGCTTGATGGCAATGTCGGTCATGATGGTTCTCTTTCGCGTCAGAGTTCTTCAAGGCCCGTCTTTCCGGGAATCGGCCGCAGCGTCGAAACGGCGAAGATCCGCAGGCAGCGCATGCAGCGCTTGGCTTCGGCGAAAGCTGCGTCCGCCGAGAGGCCCGTTTCGACTTCGCGCCAGTTGTCGACGCGCGCCTTCGGGGCGAGATGCGGCATCTTGGCGCGTTCGAGCTTGAGAACGGCGCGCGGCGGCTCAACCGCCTTCATCGCGCGGGTGGCTGCGATCATTTCCGTCATGCGGCGGCGCGGGATGAAGCCCGTCGCGTTCGTCATGAGGTACTCATGGATGGAGCTTGCGGCGCGCTGGCCGTCGGCCATGCCCCAGATGAGGCTCGTGGGGCCCGCGGCGGCGTCGCCGCCCGCGAAAACGCCTTCGCGCGTCGTCTGAAGCGATTCGTCGACTTCGATCGTGCCGCGGCGCGTGAGCGCGATGCCGTCGGCCGCCGAGAAGATCGAGCGGTCGAGCTTCTGCCCGATGGCGGCGATGACGTGCTTGCAGGGGACGATGAATTCGCTTCCGGGGACCGGATGCACGGAGCGGCGCCCCGAATGGTCGGGCTCGCCCTCGGCCATGCGGATCAGCTTCACGCCGCAGACTTCGCCGTTTTCCGTGAGGATTTCGACGGGGGCGGAGAGGAATTCAAAGCGGATCCCTTCGTCGATCGCAGCCGTGATCTCTTCCGGGTCGGCCGGGGCCGACGCACGGGTGCGACGGTAGCTCACCGTGATCGAGCCTTCGTCGCCCTCGGCCATGAGGCGGCGCGCCGAGCGGCAGCAGTCCATGGCGACGTTGCCGCAGCCGACGACCACGACGCCGCCCTTCAGGCGCTCGAGCTTGGAGAGGTCTTCGACGCGCTCGATGTCGAGCAGAAAGTCGAGGCCTTTGACGTAGCCCTTCGGCATGCGCACGAGCGTCTCTTCGCCGGGGAGCCCCAGGTACTGGCCGAGCCCGCAGCCTACGCCGAGGAAGACCGCCTTGTAGCCCGCTTCAAAGAGCGAGTCGATCGTGAAGTCGCGCCCGAGCTTCTGATTGAAGTGATACTTGCCGCCCAAGCGCTCGATCGTTTCGGTTTCCGTTTCGAGCAGGTTGTTGGGGAGGCGGTAGGCCGGAATCCCGAGGCGGGCCATGCCGCCCGCATGCGCTTCCATCTCAAAGATGTCGACCAAGTGCCCGCGCATGAGGAGGTGGTAGGCGCAGCTGATGCCCGCTGGCCCCGCGCCCACGATGGCGACGCGCTTCGAGACGGGCGTCTGCTTCGGGGCCTCTTCGTCGATGAAGAGCTTCTCGATCGGCGCGCCCGCATGGTCGGCCGCGAAGCGCTTCAAATCCTTGATCGCCACGGCGCCGTCGCACTTGTTGCGCACGCAGGCCTTTTCGCAGGGGCGCACGCAGACGCGCCCGCAGGAGCCCACGAGCGGATAGTGCTTGAGCAGAACGCCCGCGGCGAGCTCCGGATGGCCGTCGCGGATGTAGTCGATATAGCGCGGAATGTTGACGTGCGCCGGACAGGCTTCAATGCAGGGGGCCGTCGCCACCGCATAGAAGTCGCGGGTCGTCTCGGGCATGGCGGGCGACTCTTTGAGGAGCTTCGGGAAATGCTCGAGCGCGCCGAGAAGCGGCGCAGGCGCCGTGAGGCCGATGCCGCAGAGGCTCGTTTCGGCCATGTTCTCTGCTAGAGCGCGAATGTGCGCCCAGTCGACTTCTGCGCCGCGGCCCGCCGCGGCGAGCGTGAGCGCCTCGCGGATCAGCACGGTGCCCATGCGGCAGGGCGTGCAGCGTCCGCAGGAGAGCGCTTCGGCCTTCTCGTAATACGCGCGAAGCATTTCCGCGAGGGTCACGCGCGGATCGAAGACGAGAAAGCCCTGCGGGCCGATGAAGCCCGCAACGGCGTTGCCGGCATTAAAGGAAAGAAGCTCCGTGATCGGAACGCCTTCGGGCGAAGTGCCGTGCAGCGTGCGCCGCAGATCATAGGCGCGGCCTTCCCAGAAGCCGTATAAGAGTTCGTCCATTTGTCGTCAGTCCTTCCCCGGGACGCTGCGCAAAAGCGCGCCGCGCCTTCGGGTGAGGCTGCGGATACGGGGCGAGGCGGGAACGGATGCAGTCGAGTCGCCCGGGCGCCGCAGCGGGGTCGCTTGGTTGGGGTTGCCGCAGGCTTGCGCATGCAGCCGAACCGTTGGCTTTGAGGATTCTACCCAAGCCCAGAGCGGCATCTGCAAACGACGGAGCTTGGTATAGCTTCTGGCCTATGATTCTTCAGGGTCTATATAAGCATGGCTTTGTTGAAGAGCGACGCGTTCCGGGCGCTCCCACGTGCGGGCGGCGATCCGCGGCAGTCTTCACGCTCGGCCGCGTCCGCCGTGCTGCTTCTGAAAAGTGCCTAGGCGAACACCGGCCGGCGCAAGAAGGGCGGCGCTCGCCTCAAGGACCTGCCGGAAAGCGGTGCTTGCCCGGCCGCGCCCCGCAGTAGAGTGATCAAAATCCATTTCAAGCACTGCATTCACAAGTACTCATGCGCACCCGCTATGTCAATCTGCAGGCCTTCACGGGGCTTGCCGAAAAGCCGCTTCTCACGGAATTCGTTGTGGAGGACGGCCTCTTTGCCGATCCGGGCGATCATCTTCCCGGCGAGAAGACCGTCGACCTCGGCGGCGCCTTTGTTTCGCCCGCCTTCATCGAGGCGCACGCGCATCCGATGATGATTGCCGAAGCGCTCGAAACGACGGCCTGCGTGCCGCCCAACGTCAATTCAATCGAAGAAATGATTGAAGCGCTTTCATGCTCGGAGGCCGCGCGCGAGGGCGAGGGCTGGATCGAAGGCTGGGGGTATGACGAGATGCTCCTCGCCGAAGGACGCGCGCCGACGCGTCGCGATCTTGATCGCGTGAGCGCCGCGCGCCCCGTCGTGGTGCGCCGCTCCGACTGTCATTCGTGCGCCGTCAATTCTGCTGCGCTCCGGCTCGCTGGCATCACGCGCGAGACGCCCGACCCTGCGGGTGCGGTGATCGGTCGCGACGCCGACGGGGAACCCAACGGGCTTCTCATCGAAACGGCCGCCTCGGCCTTGATCGAGCGCGTGCGGCCACCCCTCGACGAAGCGCGCCGCATGGCGCGGATGCTGCGCCTCAGGGAGCACTATCTGAGCCACGGCATTCTGACGACGACCGAAATGATGCCGCGGCGTCTCCCGGGAAGCGCCGACGACGCGCTTGCCGTGTGGCGGCGCGCCGTCGCCGCAGGCGTGCCCGTGGATGTGAATCTCTACTTTGCCTGGACGGGCGGCGAAGATCCCTTCGGGGTGCCGGAACTCACGCCCGAAGAAAAGACGGGACCCGTGCGCTACGCCGGCGTGAAGCTCTTTGGCGACGGCTCCGTATCGGGGCGCACGGCTGCGATGCGCGAGCCCTTCCGCTTTCCCGAGGGCGCGGCGCCCGCAGAGCCCGCGGGCTTCATGACGCTCTCGGCGCCTGTCTTCCGAGCGGCGCTTGCCTACGCGAGGCGCAACGGCGTTGCGCTTTCCGTTCACATCATGGGCGACCGGTCGATCGACACGGTGCTCGACTGGCTCGAGGGCGAAGCGCCGTGGCTGCCGGATGCGCCGAGCGTGCGGCTCGAGCACGTGACGATGATGCGCGCTGATCAGCTCGCGCGCATGCAAGGCATGGCGCTCAAGCCCGCGCTCACGACGCAGGTCATTTTTCCCTTTGCCGAGTGGCGAAGCTACCGCGCGGCGCTCACGGCCGAAAATCTGGATGCCGTCTGCGCCGTCGATGAAATGGCGCGTGCGGCGGACGCTTTTGCGCTCAGCTCGGACGCGCCTGCCACGACCTGGGCCGATGCCGACCAGGTTCTCACGTCCGTCATGGCAGCGGTGACCCGCAGGGATGCCGTTGGGGGCTTCTTCGGCAAAAGGCATGCCGTTTCGCCCGCCGTCGCGCTTTCGCTCTACACAGGGCGCGCGGCGCGCGTGATGCCGACTTCCGGGAAGGTCGGCGTGATTGCGCCCGGGGCGCGCGCGCATTTCGTGACGCTCACAGGGAACCCGCTTAGCTGTGCGCCGGAAGCGATCGACGACATCCGGGTATCGGGGACCTGGCGCGACGGCGTGAAGCGCTGGCCGAAAGCCTGAGGCTCGACAGTCCGCAGAACCGGAAGAGGCCTGCGGGCGGTCTGACTTCAGGAGAAACAGACGAAAAAAACGCCTCAAGGCTCTCTCGGCATTGAGGCGTTTTTCAAAGCCTTTCGGGCGGAGCCGGTCTCCGCCCGATTCACTGCGCATCAGCGCCAGGCGGCGTGATAGATCGAGACGGTGTCTTCGAACGTGAGCGCGACCGGATCCTGCTCGAAGAGCGCCGCGCCCGCATCGCGGGCATTGGCGGCGAGGGCCGGAATTTCCGTGAGCGTCACGCCCCAGTCGCTCATCTTGAGGTTGTCGACGCCGCAGGCGATCTGAAGTTCATGAAGCGCGCGCAGGAAGTCCTCCGGATGCACGGCGTCGCGCTTGCCGAGCGCGCGGGCGAGCTCGACGAAGCGCTCGGTGCGTGCGCCCGTCTTGATCATGTGGCCGAAGTAGGCGAGCGAGAGCATGATGAGGCCTGCGCCGTGGGGGAGCTCCTGATGGAAGGCCGAGAGGGCATGCTCCATCGAGTGCTGGCTCGTGAGCCGCGTCATCGTCATGACGTAGCCCGAAAGCGTGTTGGCGAAAGCAACGTGCTCGCGCGCTTCGAGGTCCATGCCGTCCTTCACGGCGCGGGCGAGCCCCGCGGCGATGTGGCGGACGCTCTCGAGCGCGTACATGTCGGAGAGATACGTCGGGCGCTTCGTCACGTAGCCCTCCACTGCGTGGAAGAGCGCATCAAAGCCCTGGAACGCGGTGAGCTGCGGCGGCACCGTGAGCATCAGCTCGGGGTCGACGATCGCAAGCTTCGGGAAGAGGCCGGGATGGCCGCCGATGCCGATCTTCTCGCGCGTCTCGGGGTTCGTGATGACGCCGCCTCCGTCGACTTCGGAGCCCGTGCCCGCCGTCGTCGTCACGGCGACGATCGGCAGCGGCGCCTTCGCAATGGGCTTGCGCCCGCCGCGTCCCTGCTGCACGTAATCCCAGATGTGGCCCTCGTTCGTCGAGACGATGGCGATCGCTTTGGCCGCGTCCATCACCGAGCCGCCCCCGAGCGCCAGGATGAAGTCGCACCCTTCGGCGCGCACGCGCTCGCTCGCGGCCATCACGGTGCTCGTGAGCGGATTGGGCTCGACCGTGGCTTCATGCACGTACGCAATGCCCTGCGCTTCAAGCGCGGCCTTCACGCGTCCGAGCGAGCCGTTCTTCACGGTCGATTTCCCTTGGGAGGTAAGAAGCAGCGCCTTGCGTCCGGGGAGCGTTTCGGTGCGCAGTGCGTCGAGCGTGCCCGAACCGAAAATGAGCTTCACGGGCGAAAACTGGATGAACTTCATGGCGATCGTCGGGTCGCGTTCTTCCGAGAGCAGTGCTGCGCCTTGGCTGGCGGAGCGCTTTCACTTCGCGAAAGAGGCGGTCCCGTCCTTTTTCAAAGAGTCCCTAAAAAGTGTTGCGGCTCATGCGCCGGTCGCAAGACCGCACGGCATTGGGCAACGCATGAAGAATTGTAGGAAGCTCGGCCGGTTTCGGCAATTTTTGCGCTTTTGCGCTTTCGATTCGTGAGGCGGGCGGCAGTCCTGGCAGTTCTTTCAGCGCGGCTTGCTGCTGCCGAGTCCGGCGCCGAAGAATTCGAAGAGAAGCGCGGCCGCGAGCGCGGCCGCGGCGCCGAAGCCGAATGTGGCGGCCGGGCCCGAGAGGTCCCAGAGCATGCCGGCGAGTGCGCCCGCGGCGAGCATGCCCGCGCCCGAAACGAGGTTGAAGAGGCCGAAGGCGCTCGCTCGCCACTCGGGCGCGCTCGTTCGCGCCACCATCGCGGAGAAGACGCCTTGCATGGCGCCGAGATGCAGCCCCCAGAGCGCAATGCCGGCGAGAAGCAGCAGCGTGCTGCCTGCGCAGGCGAGCGCCGTTTGCGAGAGCGCGAGGATGATGAGCCCGGCGACGAGGAGTCCTTTGGGATTCGTGCGGTCGCACAGACGCGCGAGCGGATAGCTCGAGAGGCTGAAAACAAGGTTCATGCCGGCCAGCACGAGCGGGATCCAGGCGTTGGCGAGGCCCGCGTCGCTCGCTCGAAGCGCAATGAAGGCGGTAGAGAATCGCGCGAAGGAAACGAGAAGCGCAAAAAGAAGAAGCGTGCGGAATGGCTTCGTCGAAGGGTCGGAAAAGACGCGCGCAAGAAGCGGCTTCAGGTGGAGCGGCGCGCGCTTGGCTGCGGACTTCTCCCCCGATTCCTTCACGCCCAGAAGAATGAGCGCTATGCAGAGGAGCCCCGGGATGAAGGCCAGCCAAAAGATGGTCTTGAAGGCATCTTCAGTAAGCTGCCAGAGGAGAAAAGCGGCAATGAGGGGACCCGCGAAAGCGCCTGCGGCGTCGAGCGACTGCCGCAGCCCGTAGGCGGCGCCGAGCATCTCGGGCGGCGTCGCCTCCGCCACGAGGGCGTCTCTCGGGGCGCCGCGCAGTCCCTTGCCGATGCGGTCAAGCATGCGTGCCGCAAAAACGGTCGACATCGCATCGGCTATCGCAAAAACCGGCTTTGTTGCGACGCCGAGGCCGTAGCCGAGGAGCACGAGGAGCTTCTTGCGCCCAAAACGGTCGGCGATGTAGCCCGAGAAGACTTTGGTTGCAAGCGCAATGCCTTCTGCGGCGCCTTCCGTGAAGCCCACAGTCATCATGTCCGCGGCGAGAACCTGCACCATGAAGAGCGGCAGCACGGCATGAATCATTTCGGAAGAAACGTCCATCAGAAGGCTCACAAAGCCGAGAACCCAGACGGTGCGCGGGATGGACCCGGATGTGCGGGGCGAGTCAGGGGCGGGCTTTCCGCCTGGCTGCGCGAGAAGATTGCTTTCTTTTTCCATTCGCTTCCCGGCCGAATGTCCGCGCCGCCTCCTCTTCCAAGACCGTCGCGAGCGCCTTGCCGCTGCGGCGCGAAGAAGTTTAGTCCTTCAGCGTCAAATTGCATTTGTCGCGGCGAGCGCTGGCGCTGCATCGTGCGATGCCGGCTTAAGTTCGGACGCACTGCACGCTGCGCAATGCAGTGCAGTGCAGGCGTCCGAAGCATGAACGGAAGGTTCTTTCTTGAGGACCTTGCGCGCTCTCTCCGCCTATTCGATCCTTTCGCCGTGGATCGAGAGGTCGAGGCCGACGAGTTCGGCTTCATCGGACACGCGCAGCCCAATGGTCGATTTGATCGCAAAGAGTATGACGGCGCTCATGAGGCCGCCGTAGACGAGCGTCGCGAGGACCGAACAAAGCTGAATGAGAAACTGTTCGCCGACCCCCGGGAGCGGCGAGCCCGTTACTTCGCTCGTCGCGAAGAGCGCCGTCAAGAGCGCGCCGATGATGCCGCCCACGCCGTGAACGCCGAAGGCGTCGAGCGAATCGTCGTAGCCGAGCTTCGCTTTGACGACCGTAACGGCAAAAAAGCATGCGATCCCCGAGACGAGTCCGATCGCAATGCCGCTCGAGGGCAGGATGAAGCCGGAGGCGGGCGTCACAGCGACGAGTCCCGCCACTGCGCCTGAAACGAGGCCCAAGAGCGAAGGCCGGCCGCGCGAAGCCCATTCGACGCACATCCAGCCGAGGGCGCCGGCGGCCGCAGCCGTCTGCGTTGCGATGATCGCCATCGCGGCGCGCCCGTTGGCTGCGAGGCCGGAGCCGCCGTTGAAGCCCATCCACCCGAACCAGAGAATGGCCGCGCCCGTCATGGCGAGCGAAAGGTTGGCGGGCATGAGGGCCGGCGTGCCGCAGCCCTTGCGGCGTCCGAGCATGATGCAGCCGACGAGGCCCGCGATGCCGGCATTGATGTGAACGACCGTGCCGCCCGCATAGTCGAGGGCGCCGAGCTTGAAGAAATAGCCGTCCGACGCCCAAACCCAGTGGCAGACGGGCGCGTAGACGAGAAGGCTCCATGCGATCGTGAAGGCGATGAGGGCAGAAAACTTCATGCGTTCGGCCCAGCTGCCGACAATGAGCGCGGGCGTGAGGATCGCAAAAGTCATCTGAAAGAAGACGAAGAGAATTTCCGGGATCGTTCCCGCGCAGGCATCAACGCCGATGCCGGCGAGAAACGCTTTCGAGAGCCCGCCTGCGAAGGCCGAGCCCGATGAAAAGGCGATGGAGTAGCCCAAGCACCACCAGAGGATGGAGGCGATGGCGCATATCACGATTGACTGCGCGAGCGTCGAGAGGATGTTCTTCTTTCGAACCATGCCGGCGTAAAAGAGCGCAATGCCCGGGATGGTCATGAAGAAGACGAGGAGACTCGCCGTGAGCACCCAGGCCGTATCGGCCTTGTCAATCGCGGCAAGTGCGGCGTTTTCGGCGAATGCTGGGAGCGCGAGCGCCGAAAGCGCCGTGAAGAGAAGCGTTTTTGAAGCCTTTTTGTAGAGGGAAGCATGCATTTTTTGGTTTCCTTGTCGTGCGTTGTGTCTTCTTGCGGCGCGCTTCAACTCGGTGCGCGTGCCGCAGTGCGGTGCATCCGAGCGCGCTGATTCAGAGCGCGGCTTCGTCGCGCTCGCCCGTGCGGATGCGGATGACCGCTGCGAGGTCGGTGACGAAAATCTTGCCGTCGCCGACGCGGCCCGTCTTGGCAGCGCGCATGGCCGCTTCGATGACTTGGTCGGCCGCGTCGTCCGAAACGGCTGTTTCGACGCGGATCTTGGGCAGGAAGTCGACGACGTATTCCGCGCCGCGATAGAGCTCCGTGTGTCCGCGCTGCCGGCCGAAGCCTTTGACTTCGGTGACCGTCATGCCTTGGACGCCTGCCTCGGCAAGCGCTTCCCGCACGTCGTCGAGCTTGAATGGCTTGATGATGAGTGTGATGAGCTTCATGAAAAACGCCTTCTCCGTGTCTTTGCGATGAGAAATTGAAAGGACTGCCGGCGATTGCGCCCGTGCCCTTGATGAAAGAGAAAGCAAAAAGCGTGCCGAACTGCACGTGCGGCTTTGGAGGAAAGCGGCAGCGTTGGTCAAAAGCGCTGCAGCACCTTGAAAAAAACAAAAAACCGTCAAAAAGCCGTCAAAGAAGTCAGGCGATTACTTCGGTGCCGGGGCGTGCGGCGTAGCACTTATGAGGCTTCGCAGAGCTTTTGTCGGTGCTTTGACGTTTGTTTGGCACTGATTTGATGCACGTTTTCTACCTTTGGGATTTCTGAAGATTTTTTGTATGCAAGGAGTTCCTGATGACCGCGAAAGCGTCGAAGTTTTGGAAGTTGCCGCCCGGGAGCGGAGCCGGCGCTGCGTCCGCGGGCTTCTGGCCGGCGCGGTCCTGGATCGTGCTCCCCCTGCTGCTTCTTTGCGTGATGGTGCTTTTTGCGCCGCACGCGCTCGACGTGGCGATCTCAAAGCCCTTTTTCGACGGCACTGGGTGGCCGCTACACGGAAACGCCCTTTTTACGGAGATCTTCCACAAAGATCTCAAGTTCGTGCCGATTGCTGCGGCCGTCTCGGCGCTTCTCCTTCTCGTGCAGGCCTTTGCGGCAAGGCGCTTCGGACGGACGCCCTGGGCGGCGCGCTGGTTTGCCGAACCCGAAAAACGGCTTCTCTATCTCCTTGCGGCCATGGGCGCATGCGTTCTGCTCGTTTGGTGGCTCAAGGGAACGACGGGCGTCGTCTGTCCCTGGAACGCTGAGCCCTTCGGCGGCAAAAGCGCCGTGACGGATCCAAGCTTTTCGCTCTTTTTCCGCTCAGGAAAATGCTGGCCGGGCGGTCATGCGGGCACGGGCTGCTGCCTCTTTTCGCTTTATTTCATGCTGCGCGACGAGCATCCGAAGGCAGCGCGCTGGGCGTTCATCTTTGCATTCCTCTTGGGCGTCGTCTGCGGCGTTACCCGCCTGATGCAGGGCGCGCATTTTGCGTCCCACAACGTTGCGACGATGCTGATTGACTGGCTCGTCTGCGCGAGTGTTTATGCGCTCGTCTTCACGCCTCGCACGGTGCTCGAGAACCTCATCGGCGCGCTCACCTCGCCCATGCGCCTGCGCTCGGCCGTGCTCTTCACGGCGCTCTGGTGGACGATCGTTTTCGACATGCCGCTCTCGAGCAAGCTTCTCGATCGGGCGGGCGCAGACAGCGTGGGCTTTCTTTTTGCGGTGCTCGCGGCCTTCTTCCTTGTGGGCACGGCGCTTCTCACGTTGCTCTCGATTCTGCCGAGAAAAGTCTTCAGCGGCGTCCTTGTTTTCTTTGCGGTTTGCGGCGCGGCCGCCTTCACGGGGTCGACGCTCTACGGCGTCGTCTTCACGCCCGACATGGTGCGGAACATCCTTGCCACCGATGCGCATGAAGCTTCGCAGTACCTCAGCCTGCGCACGGCGGCGATTGCGCTCTTTGCTGCGGTGCCGCCGATCTGGGCCGCGGTGCTCGCCGGCCGTCGCCCGGAAGCGGTGCAGGGCGCGGCGCAGGGCTCGCATCCGGCGCACCCGGCTCGTTTCGCCAATTGGACGAATTGGAGGGCTGCGGGTCCGCGCATCCGCGCGGCGCTCAAGTCGACGGGGCTTCGTTTTCTGGGGACCGTCTTCCTCCTTGCGCTCGGCGTTGGGCTCATTCTGCTTAATTTCCAGACGTTTGCCGGCCTCATGCGCGCCGATAAGACGCTTCGCTATCTGATCGCGCCCGTGAACATCGTTTATTCGGCCGTGCGCACGATTGCGGCTGACGCAAGCCCCGACGGCAAGCGCGTGCGTGCGGTGATTGATCCGGCGCCGGCCCTCGCAGCGAAGCCCGAAGCGCCCACGCTCTTCGTGGTGTTTGTGGGCGAAACAACGCGCGCAGCGAATTGGCAGCTTTCTGGGTACGAACGCCAAACAACGCCGAAGCTCGCCCGCGTGAAGGACCTCATTGCTTTTCCGAAAGTGGAGGCCTGCGGCACTTCGACCGATGTATCGCTTCCCTGCATGATGAGCCGGATCGGACGCTCGGACTATGACCGCGACCGCATCCTCGGCGAGGAGGCGCTTCCCGATGTGCTCCAGCGCGCCGGCGCGAACGTTCTCTGGATCGACAACCAGTCGGGCTGCAAAGGCGTCTGCGCGGGCGTGCCGAACCGGCACGCAGAAGAGGATCCGGAAAACTGCCCGGATGGCGTCTGCTTCGATTCGGTCTTCACGAAGGAAATCGGGAATGCGCTCGCGAAAATCGAGGCTGAGAAGGCCGCCGGAAAGCGCGGCACGACGGTGCTGTTCCTTCACATGTACGGCTCTCACGGGCCGGCCTACTACAAGGCGTCGCCCGAGATGCGCAAGGCTTTCGGCCCCGAATGCCGGGCGGCGGATCTCTCAAGCTGCCCCGTTGAGGAAATCCGCAACGCTTACGACAACAGCGTCCTCGAAACGGATTCGACGCTCGCCGATGCCATTGCGGCGCTGCGGAGCGCCGCGGACGAAAAGGGCATTCGCACGGGGCTCCTCTGGGTGTCCGACCACGGCGAGAGCCTCGGGGAGAACGGCCTGTTCCTTCACGGCGCGCCGCGCGTCATGGCGCCCGAGGAACAGCTCGCCGTCCCGATGGTCGTCTGGCTTTCCGAGGGGTTTGAGAAGGACTACGGCGTCGATCGCAGCGCGCTTTTGCAGAGCGCGAAGGCTTCGGACGAGCTTGGCGCCGTCACGCACGAAAACCTTTATTCAACGGTGCTCGGACTTCTCAACGTGAAGAGCTCGACCTATCGGCGCGACTACGACTTGAGCAAGGCGGCCGAGTGATGGCTGATGGATGACTGGGGCGGCGATGCTTTGCCGCCCGGTCGAACAAATGCTGCCAAAAGTTGCCAAAAGCTGAAATAGCCGCTGGAAGGGTGACGAAAGGCTTCCGAAAGGCGTTCTTTATTCGGCGTTGGCGATTTCAATGAGGTTGCCGTCGGGATCGCGGATGTAGATCGAGCGGAGCGCCTTTTCTGCGCCCGTTCTCGGCACGGGACCGACCTCGATCGGAACGCCTTTCGCATAGAGGTGCTCGATCCAGTCTTCAATGGAGGTTGCGCTCAGAAAGCAGAGATCGGCGCTTCCTTCGGTCGGGCGGCGCGCATGCGGCGCGACTTCCCGGCCCTTGAGATGAAGGTTGATTTTTTGGCGGCCCAAACGAATGGCTTTGCGGCCGCCGCCGAAAGTGACTTCACGGCAGCCGAGAATGCCGCAGTAGAAGTCGAGCGATTTCTGAAGATCCGCGACGGTGAGCACGAGGTGGTCAAGCGAGTCGAGCTGCGGTCTCTGCGTTGTCATAGGTGATAGGCCCATCAGAAGATTTGTTTTTAGGACGCTGACGGCGCTCTGCGCAGCGTGACTCTGGCAATCAGGCCGCCGCCCTCGCGGGGTGTCAAGCGCGAGTTAAAAATGCACCAGAAACGCGGATTAAAAGTGCACCACGCCGTCATTGCGGGAGCAAAGAGAGAAAGGCCTCAAGGGCATGGCCCGAGAACCGACGCCTTGAGAGTCGTCGGCGAGCCAGTTGAAGAAGCAGGAACTTAGAAGCGCCTCGTCCGCAGCGGGCGCGAAGAGTCTGCAGGGCGCGAAGTTTATGCCGACGACGACAATGCCTGGCAGCAAAGCTGAGGGCCTCGATGATGACGCCCGCAGCGTTTGCCAATTCCATCCACAAAAGAAGCTCTGAAGAGAAGAGGTTCACTCTTTGCCGGTGATGCGCTTTCTCAGGCCGTCGATGAACTTCACGAGAAGGCCGACGATCACGGCAGAGATGAGCGTGCCTTCGCGGACCTGCACGATTTCGCCGAGGACGAACCAGCTCAGCAGTGCGGCGAGCGCTACGAGCGAGACGTCGTTGCAGATCTTCATGTAGCCGAAGGGCTTTCTCACCGTGACGGAGACGGCAAGCACGATGCCTTCGCCCGGCTGCACCAGGGTCTTCGAGCGGATCTGCATCACGATGCCGATCGCGAGGAGCAGGTTGCCGACGAGCGACAGGAGAAGCGCCGCGATGTAGTTCATCCCGCCGACCCCGCCGAGAATATGCATCGAAATGTCGATGAAGACCGAGAAGACGAAAACGGACGGTATCTGCAGAAGGTTGAGGGGATTGAAGCGCCTTCGCAGAAGCGCGACCTGGCCGAGCACGAAGAAGATGTTGACGAGGAAGGTCGTCGTACCGAAGGAGTAGCCCGTAATGGCGGACACGACGAGCGGCACCGAGCTGATCGGCGTCGAGCCGAGGTTGAGGACGGCAATGAGCGAAATGCCGAAGGCCGCCATGAACATGCCCGCCAAAAGAAGCAGGATGCGAAGCGCCATATTGATGCGGCGCGTTTTCTTGGCATAGGCCTCAATGTCGGGGGTTTCAACGTCGGAAACGTCAAGGTGGCGGATGCGGCCGGTGGGGCGGTCTTCGTCGTCCAGGTCGGCCAAGGCGGCGGGCGATGCTTCTGCGGGAGCGCCGTCTGGATTTGTCGGTTTCTGACTTTCTTGTTCTTCTTTTTCCTTCTTCATCATTTCCTTTTAGTTTTCCTTCAGAACATATTCGAAAAAGCGAGGCATTCCGACCAGCCGAGCGTGCCGGGCGAGGCTTCGCGCTTTGTTGAGGCGCACATGCGGCGCAAGCGGGCTGCAAAGGGGGCGTCACACAAGTGACCGCCAGCGGACCGCTTGTGCTTGGCCGTCAGGAAGGCGCAAATTCCAGAATGCCGAGCGAGTGGGGCGCTTCGTGCGTGTCAGTCGCTTGGTGGTCTTCTCCCTGGCGCCCGGTGCCAAGGGGACGCACCCACTCGAATTTCACGTGCAGAGCTTCGCCCGGAGCGGGCTTGGCAAAGGCGAGCCGCAGCCGCATGCGCATGCCGGGCTTCGTGATCGCCTTGAACTTCAGATTCTTGACGGTCGAGACGCCTTGCGACAACCGCTCGGCGAGCGCCGCGTCGTCCGAGGCGAACTCATGCAGCGCTCGCTCGACGAGAAGGAGCTGCGCGACGCCGGGCAGAATCGGGAGTTCCGGGAAATGCCCCCGGAACCAGGCGAGATTCGGCATGAGGCGCATCTCGAGCTCGATCGTGCGCAGGCCGTCCGCCGTTTCGTCGCGGGTGAGAAGCCATTCCGGTCGGCGCGGATCGAAAAGCGCGCAGAGCGCCGCGCGCGTCGTCTTTCCCTGCGCGTTCGCGGGAAGCCGGTCGACGAAGCGCCATCGCTTCGGGATGAGAACGGGCGAGAGCGCCTTCAGGAGTTCGGCTCGGATGCGTGCGAGAAATTCGTTTTTGCCGAGGAGAAGCTGCGCTTTGGACGCTTCCTTCGACACGGCGACGACAGCGAGCTCATCGCGCAGGCTCGGCGATGTCGGGAGCCCCGGCGCGTGAAAGAGCTCTTCGCCCGCGGCGACGGCAAAGACCTTCACCGCTTCAAAGCGTCCGCTCGAGAGAAGGAGCGACTCGACTTCGGCGAGCGCCACGCGCTTGCCTTCAATCTTGGCGATGCGGTCCGCGCGGCCGAGAAGCGTGAAGGCGGGGCCGGTCTTGTCGACGCAGAGCCGAACGGCGTCGTCGCCGATCGTCCAGCCGCGGTCGGCGAGGTGGCGCGCCTTGAGCGCAATGCGGCCGACGCCTTCGCGGGCGATCGCGTCCGATGCGCACCGGTCATTCGCAGCATTCGCATCATCGAGCGCCACCGCCGCTTCAACGCCCGGCATCGGACGCCAGGGCGGCGTCGCAACGGGCGCGGAAAGCAAATGCGTCAAAAGGTCTGTCTGACCAGATTCGCCGAAGCGCTGCGCCGCGCGCTCATCCGCTTCATTTTCAAAGGCGCGCATGCGGCGCGCGATGCCGCCCGTTTCGGTGGAGCCGAGCACTTCTAGCGGCCAATGCCCGAAGGCAAGGCGCGCATGCCGCGCTGCTTCTGCGGAGAGCGGCCCCGCCGAGGATGAGACGCCAACCACGGCAGCGCGGGACGCATCGAAAAGGTGCGGATCCGTGAAGCGCGAGAGGTGCGCGGGCGAGCTCACGAGGAGAATCTTTTTGCCTTCGCGCGCAAAGGTTGCCAACCGCTCAGCAAGCGCTTCCGGGAAGTGCGTTCTCGGGGCGTCCGCCATCAGGTTGGGCTCGATGAGGGGCAAAAGCGCGCGAAAGAGAATGCCGTAGATGTGCTGTGCCGTGACGGTCGAAACCGCGACGGTCGGCTCGTCAAAGCGGATGCCAGCTTCGAAGAAAGCGCGCGCGACGCCTTCGGTCTCAAAGAAAAGCTGTCCGAGGCGCTTCGGGACGCGCTTGGCTTCGCCCGTCGAGCCGCTCGTAAAGAGCGAGCAGAGGACGGCTTCATCCGAAAGCACGCCGAAGAAAGGCACCGGCGTTTCTAGCGCCGCCGCTGCGTCAATGGGTTCGGGCGCCGCAACCGGGGCGAGTCCCGCGGCCGCGGGGTCCTTTCCCGCAAAAGCCGCCATGTCGAGCGCGAGCAGGTCGACGCCCGGCTCCACCATGGCCGCCGCCCGCATGCGGGCAAGCGTGCCGGGGAGGGCGTCGCCCGTGAGCATTGTTTCAACGCCGGCGCTCCAGGCGCCGAAGAGCGCGGGCAGTAGCGCTGTCGTGTCGCTCGAGTGCATGACAACGCGCGTCCTGCGGCAGCAGCCCGTCGTCTTCTGGCGCGCTTCTTGAAAGCGGTCGCGCCAGCGGCCGGCTTCAATCAGAAATTCGCGGTCCGTCATGACGGCGCCGTCGGCGCGGATCGCAACGGGCGCGCCCTCAGGGGCGCGCGAGAGAAAGGCCGCCAAGCGCGAAGGCCCGGCCGACGAGGCGTTTTCGATCTGGTTATCGCAAAAGCGCGCATCACTCCCCGGAGAGTTCACTTGGACGGTTCCTCAAAATAACGACGGCGCAGGCGTTCTTCCGCATCACGCGCACCCGGCAGGCGGGCGCACGTCGGGCGACGCTGCGCGCATAAGAAAGGTTTGGCGCTGATTATAAAAGGAGCGGAACGCGCCGCTTGTGCGCCTCTCGCCATGCGCACGGACGGCGTCGACGGTGCAGAAGTTAAAGAAGGCACGTTTGGCTTTGAAGTGCCGCTTCGCGTAGGATTCGTCTGTTGAAAACACCTGTCAGCCGCCTGACGGTCATCACGGTACGTAGGTAGCAAGAGCGGCTAACGTCCTTTCGGTATGACGAATTCGAACGCTTATTTTGACACCGCAGGGCGCCTCGCCCGATCGCGGCAGACCGTGAGGGACGCGGATGCAATCGTGCGATTCCCTGCGGCCCGCCGTCCTTTGGCGTGCGCTCTGGGTGCTTTGTGTGCTCTGTGCGCTTTTGGCGCGGCCTTGCTCCTCGCCGGCGCTCTGCCCGCAGCTCATGCGGCAGAAAAGGCGGCGCCCGCTGACGAGCCGACGGTGACCTGTCCGGTGGCGCTCCCCTTCAGCGAGCGTGCTTCCTTTCATTCAATCGAAGCCTGCGGCGAGGATGTGCGGCTCCCGGACGGGGCTGATGCAGGTTTCGGTGCTCTCCAAGGGAGCGCTGCTGGCGCTCCTGCGGCATCGATCCGAAGCGCCGTTTCCAATGAGGCGGAATCTTTGCCGGATGGTTTGGATGGCTTGGGGGGCGGGACCGGGGCCGCCCAGGTCAGTGCGGTTGAAGCGGGCATGATGAGTGCCATAGAAGCTGCGCCTGGCGACGCATTGAGCGCGGCTTCCGGGGCACCAAAAGGGGCGCTAAAAGGGGCGCTTCCCGAAGAAAAAGACTGGGCCGGCTGCGGCATTCGGCTTGGCATCGGTTCCTTTGCGGAGCCGAATCCGAATTACGGCATTCTGGAGCCGACTGTTGCGGCAATCCAGCGCGCATTCCCGGAACTCCAGGTCTGCACGCGCACCTACACGACGAAGGCGCTCGAGCGTGCGGCTTCGTCAGGGGAAGTCAATCTCTTCATTTCGAGCGCAGGGCTTTACCGGCGCGTCCTCGACAAAGGCGTGCGCGACATCGCGAGCCTGATGGGGCCGCACATCGTCGATCCCAACATGGCGGAAGGCTCCGTCTTCTTCACGCTCAAGAGCCGTCCGGAAATCCTGACCATTGAAACCATGCGCGGCCTGCGGCTCGCCGCCAACATGCCAGAAGGCTTTACAGGTTTTTTGGCCGGCATGAAGGAAGTGGCCGACTTCGGCGAGGATCCGGAAACCTTTTTCGGCGAAGTCGCCTTCTATGGGCACGATCAGACGCGCGTGATCGAGGCGGTTCTGGGTGGCCGAGCGGACGTCGGCATTGTCCGCGCCTGTACGTTTGAAGACATCATTGACGTCAATCCCGAGTATCGAGACCAGCTTCGCGCGGTTGCCGAGCGCCGCGGGGACGGCTTCCCCTGTCGGCATTCGACGGAGCTCTATCCGAGCTGGGTGCTGGTCGTCACGAAGACGATGCCGCCCAACTATGCGGCCCGCGTCGCAGCGGCCGTGCTTGCGGAGCCCAAAACGCGAACGGGCCTCTACTGGGGAATCGGCACGGACTTCAGCGCCGTCGACAACCTCTACCGCGTGCTCGAGCTCGGTCCCTACGCCTTCCTGCGCGAGTGGAGCCTCGTGCGCTTCTGGGCGGAGTACAAGACCGCGATCATTGCGGCGGTGCTCATTTTCATCGGCCTCATCGCCCACGGCTGGCGCTCCGAAGTGCTCGTGAAGCGCCGCACCGCAGCGCTCGAGGCCGCGATGGCGCAGGAGCGCGCGCTCGAAGCGCGTGCTGCGAAGCTCCGCGACCGCATGCAGGCCCTTCAGAAGATCGGGGTCGTGGGGCAGATTTCAAGCCTCATTGCGCACGAGCTCGGGCAGCCGCTCGGCGCCGTACGGCTCTTTGCGCACGGCCTGCTCCGTGCGATTGAGAACGGCCGGACAACCGCGGAAGGCCTCGAAAACGGCATCCGCCGCATCGACAACCAGGCCGAGCGTGCGCAGGCCATTCTCGAGCGCGTGCGCGCTTACGCCAAGTCGAAAACGGAAAGGCGCCAGGCTACGGATATCGGGAAGCTCTTGGACGAAGCCGTGAAGAACTTCCGCATCACCTCGCGCGGCGGCATTGCCGAAATTCGCGTGAAGCATGCGCCAGAGAGCGTCTTCGTTTATGCGGATCCCCTTGAAATCGAGCTCGTGATCGTGAATCTCCTCAAAAACGCTTCAGAAGCGCTTCGCGAGACGCCGCGGGCGACGATCGACGTGGCGCTCGAGACGGATGCAGCAGGGCGGGAAGCGGTCATCCGCATCGCCGACAACGGGCCGCGGCTCTCCGACGAAGCGTTCGGGAAGCTCGCGCGACCTTTTGAAACGAGCAAGACCGAAGGCCTCGGCCTCGGACTTTCCATTTGCAGGACGATTGTGGAGCTTCATGCCGGACGAATGGAATTCAAGCGCGGGGACGCCTGCGGCCTCGTTGTGACAGTGCACCTGCCGCTCATTGAGGCGGCGTCGGACGCGGATTCCGAGCTGGCAAAGGGCGCCTCGGAAGGCACCATCGGCGGCGCAGAAGAACAGACAACCGCAGAGTCGTCCAATGGCGGCTTTTCAAAAGCAAAGGATTGAAAGAAATGGCGGACGAAATGAAGAAGGTCGCAGAGGCGGAGGCGATGACTGGCGAAACGCCGGAAACGAGGGAAACGGAGTGCACCAAAGATGAGGCGCCCCTCATTCGCATCGTTGATGACGACGGCGACCTGCGCGACGCGCTTCTTTACATGCTTTCTCAGGAAGGCTGGGAAGCCGCTGCATTTCCAGACGCGGAAAGCTTTCTGCGCTCCGCTGCGCCTTCGGCGCCTGGGGTTCTTATTCTCGACGTGCGCATGCCCGGCATGAGCGGGATTGAGCTCCACCGAGAGCTCCGGCGCCGCGGCTTTGAGCAGCCTGTGATCTTTCTTACCGCGCACGGCGACATCGACATGGCGGTCGAAGAGCTGCGCCACGGCGCCTTTCACTTTCTGCAGAAGCCGCTCGATCCGGAGAAGCTTTTGTCAGCCGTTGCGCAGGCTGTGGAAGCCGACCGCAGAAAGCGGCTCGGCATGCCGCCCGTCGAGGAAATTCGCGCCCGCATTGCGTCGCTTCGGTCGCGCGAGCGCGAGGTGATGGCGCTCCTCGCGCAGGGTTTTCTCAATGCCGACATTGCAGCCCGGCTGGGGCTGAGCGTTCGCACTGTTGAAGCGCACCGGGCTGCGGCTTATGTGAAATTGCGTGTTAAGAATGCAGCGGAGGCGGCGCAGCTTTGGGCTGCTGCTGCGGAGGTGCCGGAGGAATAGGGCTGATTTTGGAACAAAGGAAGCCGATTCAAATTGGAAATTCTCCGATTTTTATTTTTCTATATGGCTTTTTGAGTTTATGGTATTACTTAGAAAAGGCAAGTCATTTTTAATAAACGAAATGCCTTTTATCTTTAAGCTTATGAAATTTTGATAATCGTCAGTCTCAGGGTTCTGAGAGCTATTCTGATTGTTTAAGTTTGTTTTCTGATTTGTAGTTATATTTTTTGAATTTTGTCCTGAGCTATTTTTCTGTATTAAAGTTGTACAATTTTTAATGAGAATTTGTTTCATTTCATTGGCACTCAAGATTTCATAAATAAAAAGCCAGTATTGATAGAAATTATTTTTTGCTAATTTTGTGGCATGATCTTTTAACTTAGTTGTTGAATCATGATCGTTGCGGCAATTTGCTAGTAACATTGCCATAATCAGAAAAATACAATCTCCTGATCTTATTGCGTCTTTGGTGTAATTATGGTTATATTTGGCTTGAAAATCAGCTTCAATTCCGCATTTTAAATGCCAATAAATAGCGTAAACGCAAGCTTCATAATTATTTTTATTTTTTCCAACTATATATAGATCATTGGCAATATTTCTTATTTCATCTTTTGGGGTATTGAATTCATCGAAAATATATCTATCAAGCCAATGAACCAAGTAAGGATATAAACATACTAATTGATGGACTGTAGCTAAATAATAAGAAAGGGATTTTTCTCCTAGTCGATGATCAGCAATTACTTTTATTGCATAAGAATAAATTGCTGAATTTTTATTTTCATTGGCTAGTCTTATGGATAGGTCTAGGTAAGCCTTTAATCTTTGAAATGGGAAAAATGGTTTATTATTTGTCTTTGAGTCTTTTTTAGTGTTGTCGCGAAGATCGTTTATATAGAAATTCCTTAATTCAGATATCCAATCTACGCTTGAGGTCAAAGGAAGGTGAGATATTTTTGTTTTTCTTGGATTTAAAGTAAGTTCGTATTCTTTTAGAATATTACTAAGTTCGAGAATGAATTTTTCGGCTTCATCTTCTGATTCTACAAAGCAAGTGTAATCATCAATATGACGTATGTATTCATATTTTTTAGTTGATAATAATTTTTGATCAACAGCGCATAAAATTATCTCTGATAAAAGGTTTGAAGTATGCGGACCTATTAAAAGACCATTCGTTTCTCCATTTTTTATGCTTCGAGAGTACTGATCTATTTGATTGAAGAACTTATTGTCGTATCTGTGTTTTTTTGCTGTCGATTTTCCAGCATAGGCCCAGCTTAAAGCATGAGAATAAATGCTTGGAAAACATGAGGATATATCGGCATCAACTTGATATTTCTTCAATATTGGCAAATGGCACAGTTGGAATTCTAGTTCTTGATCTTTATCGTGGTAATTCCTATTTAATTCAAAAAGATGTTTTTTGTTTTTAATCTTTTGTAAATGAATTTGGCTTCGCTTGTATTTTTGGTTTTTGGTTTTTCTATAAAAGTAAGATACTAAGCGAGTCCAGTTGTCTCTTAAAAAAGCACAAAGTCTTAAATATGCAAAAGGATTTGGGACCCCAATCAATCGAGGTACATTTGTGTTTCTAATGCTGTTATATCGAATATAATCGGAATTATTTAACCTTAGTTTCTCTTTTGGTTTAAGTTTTTTTTTATTTTGTGGTTTTTATTATTGAGGTAAAAGCTTTCGCTTGTAAATATAGGTGGCAATTTATCACAAAATAGACCATACCCAAGTAAGCCTTCGTAAAGCTCATCCTTTGAAATTTCTTTCATGTAGTCTATGTATTGTTTAGCCATAATTAAGTTTTTATAAAAGAGTTAATTTTGTAATAAAGAATAACAAAATCAAAATCACCGATTCGCATTGGCAACCCAAGTTCGACAGGTTGAAGCTTTAACGCCAGTAGCTTCTTCAATCTGTCGCCACGTAAGGCCGTTGCTCCGAAGCGCAATGACGCGCAGCTTAATTTCTTCCGAATAGCGGTATTGATTGTTCGAGAGCTTCACGCTGAATCGGCCAGCTTTGAATGCACGCAGCCAGTCGCGAACGGTGTAGGGCGCGAGAGCGAGCAAATCGGCGACGGCTTTGTAGCCGAAGCCCGACTCGAAAAGCCGGAGCGCCTGACGGCGCTTGTAGTCGGATGCGCAGTCTGGGGGACGAATCCGGCGCGCTTTGGCGGGCGATGCGCTTGAAGGCTTCGTGCCTGCGGTCGCATCAGCGCTGTCAGAAGACCCAAGCGAGTAGAACTCGGTCATAAAGGCCTCCGTAAAGAATCGCAGAGATAAAAAGCCCGTTCCCCGTCATCGAAACGGAGAACGGGCTTCATTGAGTGCTTCTTTCTGCCGCCCGCATGAAGCGGGCGGCAGAAAAGCGGCTACCTAGCTGAACTCAGGCGAGATCAGAAGGTGTAGCGGGCATTGAGGTTGAACGAGTTGTTCAAGCGTTCATCCGAACCCGCGGAGAGGCCGTAGTTGACGCCGAGCGTCCAGGCATCAACCTGGGCATTGACGCCGAGCGTCATCTGCACCGGGTTGCTGTCAACAACGCGGGTCGTGTCTTCGAAGCCGCCTGCGAAAGTCGCCACGGCATCCTTGTCGCCGAAGGCCGGAACCACCGAGATGTCGAGCATCGGAGCAACCTTCCAGCCCGTCATGTCGAACGTGCCGGAGAAGGTGACGCCCATCGGCATCTGGAAGAGGTTCATAGCATCGTAGTCAGCGCCGTACTTGGATTCGTCCATGTCGAGGCGCGACCAACGGATGCCGGCGTGCGGAACGATGTTGAGCGAACCAACGTTGGCGAGGTACTCAGCACCGAGGCCGAACGTGAAGATGTCGGCATCGAGCGATTCGCTGAAGCTGCCCAGGAACGTCGACCTTGCCGTTGAAGTTGCCGATGCGGTGAGCACCGTAGATGCTGAAGCCGTAGTAGTCGCTGTCGCTGTCGGACTTCGTGTATAAGTCGCCCACAGAGTTCGCATCAGCGGTACCGACGTTCACAGCTGCACCGATAATGGCGCCGCACGGAGCAACCCAGTCAAAGCCGAGGACAGCGCCGTAAACATCAGCTTCGTAGCCGTAGTTGCCGCCGTCGCTGCTAAAGAGGCTCTTGGCTTCATTGGCAGAACCGAAGACGTCAAGCCACGGAGTCAGGCCAGACGGATTGCGGGCCGCGTTGAGATTTGCGATCGACATGCGGCGATCAAGCGTCTTGGCGACTTCGTAGTTGTAATCGAAGCCGGCAGTGAAAGCACCGGAAGCAACGGCACCCAGCATGACTTCATCGGCGGATTCGAGGATGTAATCACCGATTTCGACAATATTCACATCCTGGTCATCTGCTTCATTTTCAAAGCCAAGCTTCTGAGCTACTTCATCCTTGGTCAGCGAGAGGAGGCCAAACTGATCCGTGTCCCAAGTCTTCAGAGCCTGAGCAGCGGCGTAGCCGGCAGCGCTGTCGGACTCCATAAGTTTCGTGTAGGCGCCATCCTTACTGGCAGAAACAGTAATAATGCCGTCCTCTTTTGAATACGTGTGGTCGTATTCGGTACCAAAGAGATCGCCCTCGTTTTCGAGCACAACTGTCGCTTCGGTTCCGAGCTTGCCAGCATTCAATGTATACGTCACAAAACCATCACGGTCAGCGTGAGAGGTTGTGATGCGTTTGTCCTTATTGATGAGGTGGATGGAAGCGGTGCCAGGAGCTCTCTCTCTCGAGTTAAAGCCAACCTGATCGTCCTTCACCTTGACAACAACATCCTTTTCAACATCAAAGCCAGAGTTGGCGATCGACGTCATGTCAAGGACGATGGCATTGGCTTCATTAGATGT
Organism: uncultured Sutterella sp.; assembly: GCA_905213905.1. Lineage (GTDB taxonomy): Bacteria > Pseudomonadota > Gammaproteobacteria > Burkholderiales > Burkholderiaceae_F > Sutterella. Next base: position 30,262 of record CAJMKD010000009.1, read on the forward strand.
TTCACTGGTAGCGCCAAAGGTGATGCCTTGATGGAAGTTCGTCTTCTGACCGATGTAGAGGGCGCTGGTATCTTCCATGCCTGCATAAGCGTGGTTGCCGGCAATGTAGGTGCCGCCCTGGCGAACCTGAGCGACGCCATAAACGTCGAGGTAGCCGTCCTTATTGGTCTTGCCGATGTACTTCACCGTGCCGCCGTTGGCATCGAGTGCACCCGTTGACGTAGCGTCGACGGAAGCAACCGTGAGCGTCGCGCCTTTTTGGGCACTCAAGTCGTACTGGCCGAGCACAACTTCACCGAACGTAAAGTCGCCGTTGCGAACTGCAGAGTCCGTGCCGAGTTCGACTTTGTTCGTGATCGTGCCGTGGTCAGTGTCCTCTTGGCCGAAGTCAACATTCTGGAGCTTGATCGTAGCATCGCCGCTATTGAGGAACACTTCGCCATTCTCAGTGCCGCGGAAGATGATTTTTGCTCCCGCGTTGGTACCGCCAACTGTGATGTTCTTGAGCGTGACACTATCTTTTGCTGCAAACTGGAAGGCGCCCAGCGTGTAATCGTTCGCATAAGCGGGCAGCTGGTCGAGAAAGAGAGCCGTCTCAGAAGTAGCAGGATTCTTCGTGGTAACGATAGCCTGTCCCAAATGCTTCATATCCCGAAGGGTTTCCCAAGTGATCGTCTCGTCTTCGCCTGCAACGTATGTTGCAGTGTCGAAGTAATAATCGATGCCCGACCCGTTGAGCTTCTCGAGAGCAGCCGTCAGATCATCCCACTTGGTCTTGTCAAAGGTGGCATCGGTCAGGATCAAGGAGCCGTTCTTAAAGTTGTATCCCGTTACTTCCTTGACATTTTCGCCAGTGCCCGAATAAATCTGATCGCTGCTCGTTTCGAGGACGCCGCCGTTCGTTTCATCGAATGTAAGCGTTGAATTCTCGGTTGCGAACGAAATCTTGTCGACTGCAAGAGCGCCGCCGTTAATCGTGACGCTACCTTTCGTCGCAGCTTCTTCACCAACCTTGGCCTTGCCGATCACAAGGTTCGTTGCATCGGTGTCAACGCCAATCGAAGCAGAACCGCTCAGAACCTGCAGATCGCCGTTGATGGCGACGTAACCTGTGGTGCTTTGAGCCTTCTGGGTAGCCGTGAACGTGCCGCCATTGACGACAACGTTGCCGGCAACGTTCATCGCACCGGCTGTGTCTACACCAAACGCGCCAGCAGTAAGCGTGACGCTTTCGACGTTTGCCGTCTGGTCAGCAGCGATCGTGAAATCGACATCACCAGTCACCTCTTTAGTACCGGTCTTCTTTTCCGGATCCGTGCTCTTGTAAGTCGTCTTTCCGACAGAAATATTGCCTGCCGTGAACTCACCCTTGTTGACATTCACCGCAAGTGCACCGTTCATGTTCAGATCACCGACTTGCAACGAAGCAGAAGTGGTTTCGGTGCCGATCGTCAGCGTCGTTTCGCCAGAATCCTTGGGCGCCCACTGGCTGCCGTTTGCAATCATCTGACTGGCAATATCGTATTCACCAATGCCGCCATCGATAACCATCGAACCATTTTCAACGGTCAGGTTGCCAACGAAGCCTGACATGTCGCCGTGAACAATCAGGTCGCCGGCGCCAGTCTTGGTGATGGTCGGGGCTTTATCAGTGCCTTCTGCAACAGCCTCGTAGAGCGACGCATTGCTGTCCGTATCAGCACCCGCTGTACCAATAGTCAGGGTAGCATTCTCGGCAACGTTGAACACAGCCTTAGAATTCCCCTGCATGTAAAGGAAGCCGCCGGTGTGCTTCAGGTACTTCGTAGAAGCCGGGTCTGTCGTGCCGGTCGTGTTGCCCGTATAAGCAAAATTTTTGCCTTTGGTGATTTCGAACGTTGCGTTGCCGTTGTCAAGACGAATCGCACCACCGTAGGCACCAGCCTTGTTGTTGTCAAAGTCGGTGTCAGTAAACGTATTGGCGTCAGACGTAATGACCAGCGCGCCGCCGCTGCCGTTGGCTTCGTTATTGCTGAAAACGGTATTGTTGAATTTAACGCTGCCGTAGGCATTCACTGCGCCGCCGTTGTAGCGGGCCCAGTTGTTCGAGAAAACAACTTTGTCACCAGTCAGCTTACCGCCGTTCTTAACAGCAACAGCGCCGCCGTGCGACTTGATGGCCTCCTCCCCCGTTTCCGTGTTGCCAGCCTTGTTGCCGTCAAACACGACGCTGTTGAGGTTGACAGTCTGATCCTTGTTAACAACGACAACAGAAGAATCTTCTTCGCCCTTCTGAGCAACCGTATTGTTGCGGAACTGGGTGTCGTTGATCGTAACGTTAACACCTGTCAGATTCAAGACGGAGTTCTCGAAGCCAGAGATCGAGCCGCCCTGGATGGTGAGGACGTTCTGCTTTGTTGTCTCGTCCGGACCGAACATGGCTTCAACGCCAGTAACTGCGGCGTTCTTGCCGTAATTCTTCGTCGTAGTGACCGTAACAGTGGGGGTCTGGCCTTTGGTAACCGTAAAGAAGGAACCAGTCGCGGAATCCTTACTTGTGGCATCAGGTGCCTTTACAACGGACCAGTCCTTGGTGAGCGTCTGATCTTTGGCTGCTGTTTCTTCCGCAGCAAACGCAGCGCCGCTGACAGCGGAAGCAATCGCGGCCGCGAGAAGGGTCTTCGTCGCGATCGCCTTGAAATTGTTCTTCATGAATGAACTCCAAGAAATATTTCCTGTACGCCTGCGCAAGGCAGGCGAAGCGTTTCCGCACGACGCTTTTTGCGCGCGGAATCACGCGGTTCATCCTATGGAAGTTTTGGTAGGGGGGGGGGAGGTAATTACCATTAAAATGAAATGTTTAACAAATATTTTTGATGAAATTTTATAGGAAAATCATATATCTGAAAAGTTACCCTTTCTTGCGACGACCCCCGTCAAGGTATGTGCGATACATACGTTGGACGATCGCAACGGCATAGGGGTTCCACCCACGAAAGCGCATCCTTTTTTGCACCGGCCTTGCACTTTAAAAACGCAAAGCTTTTGCGCTTTGCTGCATGTTTTGCCGACGCCCTTTGCGATCAAAAACGTCCAAAAAACGATAGCGTCCTCCGGCCTCAGAAAGCCGGCGATTTTCCCTGCAATCCCGAGCATTTTCGCTGATTTCCGTTTCCTTCTTCGCCTTTTGGTTCCAGATTTTCCGCCTGCGTCCGATTCGCTTCTCCAGGACGCCTCGTGATGAAGCCGCACCTAAAAACAGAAGAAAAAGCGCCGAAAAGCTGAGAAACGGCAACGTACCTACGTAGCGGCGCGGGCGAAGATCACGGTCATGGGATGAGGCGCGGACCGGTTGAGCGCCCTGAGAGAAATCAAGGCATTCCCAAGAAGAAAGACCGGTCCGGCGGCTCGGTCGAGAGCCCTGTGAGACCCCAACCGAAGGAGAACGAACATGACGAACATCATCCGAGCAGCGCTCACGGCGGCGCTTGCTTTCTCGATTGCAGGGTCGGCCTGTGCAGCCGACAAGTTCCTGGCCGACCGCCACATTGATCGCGGCCTCAAGTGCGAGAGCTGCCACACGGGCGCGAAGCCCGACGCAAACGTCGACATGAAGACCTGCCTGCAGTGCCACGGCGGCAGCTACGCCGCGCTCGCCAAGCAGACGGAAAGCGACGACATCAACCCGCACGACACGCACTTGGGCGAAGCGCAGTGCGTCACCTGCCACCAGGGCCACAAGCTGCCGCGCCTTTCCTGCGACAGCTGCCACGAATTCGAAGACATCCGCGTGCCGTAAGCGCCTTTGGATTGTCTGACCAAGCTTTTCTTACGTACCAAAGAAGGAGAACATCATGAATCTTCAGCGACGCAACATTCTGCGCGGCTCGCTCGCAGCCGCGATGGCGCTTCCGATCGCCGGCGTCAAGGCCGTTGAACTGCCGAAGGACGCGAAGTGGGACAAGGAAGCCGACGTTGTGATTCTCGGCTACGGCGGCGCTGGCGCCTGCGCAGCCATTGAAGCGCACGACGCGGGCGCGAAGGTCCTCATTCTTGAAAAGCTCTCCGAAGGCGGCGGCAACACCGCGGTCTCCTCGGGCGGCTTCATGGTGCCGAAGGACAAGGACGAAGCCTACAAGTACCTCGACGCGACGTACGCCTTTGCCGACAGCGAAAAGGACGAAGAGCTCCTCAAGACGTTCTGCAACGAAATCATGGGCGTCAAGGACTTCATCACGGGCCTCAAGCCCGACACCAAGCTCATGATCTACGGCCACGCGGGATTCAAGTCGCTGCCTGGCTCCGATACGATCGACAAGTACCGCATCCGCGGCAAGAAGCGCGGCGGCGACATGCTCTTTGATTCGTACAAGTACGCCGTTGAAGAAAAGCGCGGCATCGAAGTGATGTACGAAACCCCGGCGCTCGAAATCGTCCGCCGCGGCGAAGAAGCCGTGGGCGTCATCGCCTCCTCGAAGGGCAAGAAGATCTGGATCAAGGCGCGCCGCGCTGTGATTCTCGCCACGGGCGGCTACGAATTCGACCCGCAGAGCCTGCGCACCTTTGCGCTCGGCCGCGACATCCAGGGCCTCGGCTCCCCCGGCAACACGGGCGACGGCCTGCGCATGTCCCAGTCGATGGGCGCCCGCCTCTGGCACATGACCTCCTATTCGTGCCCGGTCGGGATGAAGGTTCCGGGCCTCAAGGCTGCCATTCAGCTCAACATCCTTGCGCCTTCCCACATCTGGGTCGACCAGGACGGCAAGCGCTTCGTGAATGAAAAGGGCCTCGACAACCACACGTGCCTCTACGCGGTCAACCAGATGGATCCGATCCGCCACCGCTATCCGCGCATCCCGTGCTGGCTCATTTTCGACGAAAAGGCCCGCAAGGCCGGCCCGATCAGCGGCGGCGCGACCTCCGGCTACGCGCTTAACCGCGAAGGCTACAAGTGGTCTGCCGACAACTCGGCCGAAATCGAAAAGGGCGTCATCGTGAAGGCGGCGACGATCCGCGAACTCGCCGAAAAGATCAAGGTTCCGGCCGATCAGCTCGAAGCCACGGTGAAGAAGTGGAATGCCGACATCAAGGCGGGCAAGGACACGGAATTCGGCCGCATCCTGAAGCGCGACCCGAAGGGCAAGACCGCCTTTGCCGGCCGTGAAGCGCCGATCGTCTCCGAGCCGCTCGCCGAAGAAGACCCGTTCTACGCGACGGCCCTCTATCCGACGATGCTCAATACCCAGGGCGGCCCGAAGAAGAACGTCCGCGGCCAGGTGATGGACCCGAACGATCGTCCGATTCCGCGCCTCTACGCCGCTGGCGAACTCGGCTCCATGTGGGGCTCGATCTACCAGGGGGCGACGAACAACGCCGAATGCATCGTCTTCGGCCGCATCGCCGGCCGCGAAGCGGCGAAGGAAAAGGCTTGGGCCTAAGGCTTTGAAGGAGGGCCGGCCTCGCTTGGCCGGTCCTGCCGAAAGTCCGGCGCATCGCGCTTCCTTCTGCCCGCAAGCCTGAGTCGGGGCAGGGGAAAAGCGCGTGAAGCGCAAAAAAGCGCGGCCTCTCTCCAGCCGCGCTGAAATAACAAAAGCTCGCAGACGGGCGGCACTGGCCGCCCTGTGCTGCGGGCTTTCTGCACTCTGAGGCCGGCGGTCTGCTTGGTCTGCTTGGTCTCTTTATTTGGCTTGTTCTCTTTGGTCTATCGGGTCAGCTTGGGGACTGGGCGCAGCGATTCAGCGCGTGGAAGTGACGCCCGAGAGCACCGGCGGTCAAGCCCTTGAAACCGAAAGGCCGCGCTGGTTTTCTTCGGCGCTTCACGCTCAGCGGGCGCGGTTCTTTTTCCGCATCCAAAGCCTGCGGAGCGCATATTCGGCCGCAAACATGAGGCCGATCGCGATGTAGCTCGCAAACCCGTTCCAAAGCGTCCAGTACTGCTTGTCTTCAAGAAAGACCGTCCAGAGCGCGATCCCGCCGTTCAAAAGAAAGAAGACGCACCAGGCCATGGTGACGCCGCGGCACCAGCGCACGCCTTCGGGCGGGAGGTTCTTTTCCTTGAGGCGCGCAAAGCGCTCCGCTGCAGGGATGCTGCCCGGGAGAAGGCTCGAGGCGAAGATGAAGAGAAAGAACGCGTTCATGAGAACGGGGTAGAGCAGCACGGCCCGTTCGGCGCGAAAGAGAATGGCGAGAAGCGCAAGCGCGAGCACGAATGCGCCTTGAAGGAGCGTCGTTTTCGAGAAGGAGACGACTAGGCGCAGCGCTGCTATGAGGAGAAGCCCGAGCGCCACCGGGACGAGCCCGAAGCGCGTGAGCCCGAAGAAGGCCCAGAAGGGAAAGGCGACAAGGAGCGCGCCGAGCAGAATCTTGAGAGTGGTTCGTGCCATAAGAATGTTGCCCGCGCCGGCGCGCAGCAGCCGAAGCTGCCGAAACTGCCGAAACTCCCGAAGCGGCGCCGTCAGTCCGCCTTTTCGGCTTTGTCGTCCTCAGGTTCGTCGAGAAGCTTTGCCACAACGGCGACGACGTCCCCCATCGTGCGCACCTGCTTGAAGGCTTCTGGCGACACGCGGCGATGGCCGAGATAGGGCTTGAGCTGCACGATCATGTCGACCGCGTCGATCGAGTCGATGTCGAAGTCTTCGTAAAGACGCGCTTCGGGACGGATCTTTTCTTCCGGAATCTCAAAGTCGCGCACGAGAATGTCCTTGAGGACGTCGTAGATTTTCTGTTCGTTCTGGCTGGCGGTCATGAGGATGCGTGAAAACGGTTGAGTAGCGAGCTGCGCTCGGCGTCGGGCGGCTCAGGCCGGGCGAAGGGCGCTTCTGCAGCGCTTGGGCCCGGTGCGTTGTGTGGGGGCGCTGCGGTCACTCCGCGCGGTGCGCGGCGACGTACTCGGCGATCGAGGCGACGCTCGAAAAGACGCGGCGGGCTTCCTCGCTTTCCGCAGCGAGCGAAATGCCGTAGGTCTTCTTGAGCGCGAGGCCGAGCTCGAGCGCGTCGATGCTGTCAAGCCCCAGGCCCTCGCCGAAGAGCGGCGCCGCCGGGTCGATGTCTTCCGGGGCGACGTCCTCAAGGTTGAGGGTCGAAATGATGAGCCGCTTGATGTCTTCAATAAGCGCTTGCATGAAATGTTCTTCCGGGCGTTGTCTGGTTTGGGCGGCCGAGGGCGCTGCGAGCGGGCGCAGAGCGCCCGAAACGCTGGCCGTCAGTCGTGCTCGGCGGGGAAAAGCGCAGCGGCAAGCCGCTTGTTGAGGCGCCGCGCCCCAATCGAGGGCCTCTCATTATATAGAGGGCGGAGGTCGTCGACGGGAATGTCTTCGAGCACCTCGAAGGTGAGCGTCATCGGCTCGTCGGGCATGTGCCACCAGCCGCGATCCTTCGTGAGCCAGCGCGGCGATGCGCTGATGCGCACCGGCGTGACGGGGCGCCCCGTGTGAAGCGCAAGCGCGGCGGCGCCGCGGTGCATGCGCGGCACAACGCCCGGCGGGAGATCCACGGGCGTGCGCGTGCCTTCCGGGAACACGACGAAGACGGCGCCGCGCTTCAAGTCCGCTTCAAGGCGCCCGAGCGCTTCGGGCCCGAGGTCGTTCGTGGCGTAGCCCGCGGCGCGAATCGGGGGCGCTGTGAACCAGTTCTTCGCGAGCGACGCCTTCACGATCGTCGTAGCTTCTGGAATGAGGCTGATGAGGCAGACGACGTCGATCAAGGACGGGTGATTCGCGGCGACGATGAGGCCCGGCCGGCTGAGACGTTCGGCGTGCCGAACTTCAACGCGCACGAGCCCGGCGTCGCGGATCCCTGCGACGAAAAGCCGGAACCAGCGCCAGACAATCCGGCGGGCGATGCGGATCCGCTTTTCTTCGTCCTTTTCGGTGAGGTTGAGCCAGGGCGTGATGCCGAAGCGAAAGAGCATGCCGCTCGCGCCGAAAAGCCCGAAGGCGATCGCCGTGCCCGCATAGCGGAATGGCTTGAAGAGACGGCGCAGGATCGGCCGGGGCGGCAAGCTTTGCGGCTCGGTCTGCCCGGCGTGCGTTCTGCGCGCACCTTGGGCGTCCGGGTTTGCGGCTTCGGATTCGTTGATGCGTTCCGTCATGACGCGCTTGGCTCCGCATCAGGCTTCGCGCGGAGGCGCCAGCCGTTCACGCAATCGAGCGCGCTATCCTTCGCCCAGACGAGCGCTGCATGCCGCCCGAAAACCGTGCGGATGCGGGCGGCTGCGCCCGGCGTCATCAGCCAGGCGAGCGTTGCGAGGTCGTCCGAAGGCGCGCCCGACTCGGCAAAGCGCGGGTCGGGCGCTTCGCCCGGGCGCAGCGCACGGCTTCGCTGCGCGACGACGGGGCCGCGCGCGAGAAGGGCTGCCATGCGCGCCGGATTCGGATCGTCTTCGGCGCGCGCGCAGAGAAAGGCAAGCGCATGGGTGCTCCCCGGCAGATCGAATTCGACGGGGGGCTTCAGGTCGTAGGCGACAACAATGACGCGCTCGACTTCGGTGAGCAGCCCCACGGCCGAATCAAAGGCCGCGGAAAGCGAGAAGGGGCCGTTGGCGATGGCGAGCACGTTCCCGTGAAAGCCCGCCGCAATGGTGAGCACGGCCGCGATCCCGTTGTGCACGCTCGTCGCAAAGCGCGCGGGCGAGAGCGGCCGGTCCGCGGCGACGTCCCGCACCTGGCGGGCCGCTTCTTCAATGTCGCCCCAGCGGGAGGCGAAGATCACGGCGGTCCGTGCGGCGTCCTCGGGCGCAAGGAAGGGATTTCGCCCCGTTTCCGGGTCCCGGATCGCCCAGAGGGTTTCCGCGCAGGCGCGCCCCAAAGGCGAAAGCCGGCGGCGCAGCATCGGCGGCACGCCCGCCGCAGGCGCCTTCGCTTCGGCGGCGCCGATTGCCGCCGTCGGCGTGAGCGCCGGATCGGCGAGGCCGAATTCGGGCTCTGAGAAGCGTTCGGCGAGCGTTCGGGCTGCGGCTTCGCCGTCCGCTTCGGCGAGCCTCGGGGCCCAAAGACGGCAGTCGAGAATCTGAAGAGCGGTGCGCACGGTCGGAAGCCTCTCGATAAAAGCTGAGAAAAGCTGAAAAAAGCTCGATGACAAGGGTCGAACATCGAGAATTCGAAAAAGAAAAGCGGCCTGCGCGGCGGGCGCAAATCGCCGCGCCGCACGGGCCGCAGGCATTCTAACAGGCGCACACGGGCGAATACAGAGCGCTCGGCGCTGCTGCCGGGGCGCTGGCGCTGGTGCTGGACGTATTGGCGTCCGCCCAGTGCGCCCGGCGCTTCGGCCGAGTATCGGCTCTGCTGCGCTTCGGGCGCGCCTGGGCTGCCGTCACGCCGGGAGCCGCGCCATCGCGATTTCCGCAAAGGCCTTCACCCAGATGCCGAAAACGCGGTCGTTGAAGTCGAACTTCGGATTGTGCACGCCCGAATGGTGCGAGGCGTCGTCGTTGCCGATTCGGAAGTAAAGCCCCGGCACGCACTCGGACATGAAGGCGAAGTCTTCGCCGCCCATGCTGAGGAGGTTCGACTCGAACCGGTTGCCAGCTACGCGCTTCAGAACGGGGGCGACCGCTTCGTAAAGCGCCTTGTCGTTGATCTGCGGGGGATAGAGGCGCGTGTAGGTCGTTTTCGCCGTTGCGCCCGCGAGCTTCGCAGCGCCTTCGGCCGCTTCCGCGATGCGGCGCTCGATCAAGTCGCGCACTTCGGGCGACGTGGTCCGCGCGGTGCCCGAAAGGCGCACGCGTTCCGGAATCACGCTCACCGCGCCGGGGTCGCCCGCCTGCACGGAGCCGATTGAAATCACGGCGGGCAGAGCCGGGTCCACGTTGCGCGAAACAATGGTCTGAAGCCCCAGAATGAGCTCGGCGGCGGCCGGCACGGGGTCGACCGCCTGATGCGGGCGCGCGCCGTGGCCGCCGCGGCCTTCGATCACGATGTCAAAGAGGTCTGCGCAGGCCGTCATCGGGCCTTCGCGCGCGAGGATCTTTCCGAGGGGCTCGAGCCCCGTGATGTGCGCGGCGAAGACTTCGCGCACCGGATAGCGCTCGAAGAGCCCGTCCTTGATCATCTTGTCGGCGCCGGCCCAGCCTTCTTCGCCCGGCTGGAAGATGAGGAGGATTTCGCCCGCGAAGTCCGCGCGGTGCGACGCCGCCCAGGCGGCAAAGCCGAGGAGCCCCGCCGTGTGGCCGTCGTGGCCGCAGAGGTGCGCGCGCATCTCGCACGTGCTCGCCCAGGGCGCGCCGCTCTCGTCGGGCGCGGGAAGCGCGTCCATGTCGGCGCGAAAGCCGATGCGGGGACCGGGCTTCCCGCCGCGGATCACTGCAGCGATGCCCGTGCCGGCAAAGCGCGCGATTTCGTCGACCCCGAGGCGCTTCAGAAAGGCTTCGACCGCTTCGCTTGTGCGCTCGGTCGACATGCCGATTTCCGGGTGCGCATGCAGGTCGTGCCGGAAGTCAACGACCGCCCGGGCGGCGGCTTCGCCGATCAGGTCTTCGAGCTTCGGGAGCGGCGCTTCGGCCTCGCCCGCTGAATTGGCGCACTTCTGCGCGGCTGCGGATTGTTGCATTTCTCTTCCTCCTTCTCGGCCTCGTGCCGGGATGCTTCGTTCGGCCTGCGAGCCCCGAGCAAGCGAAAGTGCGGGGGCGCAGATTACTTAATAAAAACTCTAACCCTTCGGGCGGGCGTCTGCCGCGCCCGGCCGTGCGCGGCAGATCATCTGCGGCGCCTCAGTCGTTCGGTTCTTGACTTCGCCGCGCATGCAGTCGGGCATTTGCCGCAGTCCCGGGCAGGCACTTTTGCCTAGGGAATCGGGCTTATGTTCAAAGCGGCCGTTTCTCTATAAAGTTGAACGTACTATGACGAACACGAAGATCATCACCGATCGCCACGCGCGATTCAGCTATTACCGCTTCAGCTATCAGCGCTGAAAGCGGGCTCATGCGACTTCGCGATTTCGTTTTTTCAATTGAACATTAGCGACGAATGCGGCCCGGCCAAGCAGTGCGGGCCTTTTTCGTTGCCGACCTCCCTTCCGGCTTCGGATCATGAGCTGCCGACCTTGCGGCAGCGGCGCTTTCCGAAGCACCCCCATCGAAAAGTCCCGTCCTGGAAGTCGAGCCGATATTCAACGCTCGGATTTTTTCTTCCTGAACCGATGAGGACTTTCACCATGACAACACGCCCAGCAGCCAATCGTTCCGACCGCAGAGACGCAGAGAATCGCTCGCAGGAATCCGCCGTCAGCCTTCGCCGCCGCACGCTTCTCGGCGCATCCGCCGCCGCCATGCTCTGCGGCACGCTCTTCATTGCGGGCTGCGGCAAAGAGACAGGGAAGCCTGCAGCCGGCGCTGCAGCGGCGCCTGCGGGCGAGGCGGGCGCAGCTGCCCCCGCTGCAGCAAAAACCGCGAAGAAAATCGGCATCGTGCAGCTCGTCACCCACGAAGCGCTCGACGACGCCGTCCGGGGCTTCCAGGAGCGGCTCGCAGAGCTCGGCTACAGCGCTTCGGGCTCGAAGGGCGCCATTGCGATGGATCTTCAGAACGCGCACGGCGACAGCGCGACGCTGCAGGCCATTGCCTCGCGCTTCGTTGCCGACAAGTGCGACCTCATCTACGCGGTTTCAACGCCGGCGCTTCAGGCCGCAGCGCGCGCCACGCGCACGATTCCCATTGTGGCGACGGCAGTGACGAGCTTCGAGCGCGCGAAAGTGGTGAAGAGCGACGAAAAGCCGGGCGGCAACGTCACGGGCGTCTCGAACGCGGGGCCGATCGGCGAGCAGCTTGATCTGCTCCTCTCGCTCCTGCCGAAGGATGCGCCGCGCGAAGTGGGCGCCATCTACACGGCGAGCGAAGACAATTCGCTCGTGCAGCTCGAGCGCTTCAAGAAGGCCGCAGAAGAAAAGGGCGTCAAGGTGGTCGAGACGGCCGTCTCTTCGGTGAACGACATTCAGCAGTGCGTCTCCTCACTCTCGGGGAAAGTCGCGGGGATGTGGGTCCCCACCGACAATGTGCTCGCGAGCGGCGCGCCGATTCTTGCGAAAGCCGCGATTCACGCGAAGATTCCGCTCATCGCGGGCGACCTCGCCTTCGTGCAGGGCGGCTGCCTCGCCGCGGTGACCCTGAGCCACTACGAGCTCGGGCGGATGACGGCCGACATGGCGGCCGACATTCTCGAAGGGAAGTCCAAGCCCGCCGACATGCCGATCCAGTACGCGAAGAAGACGCTCAACGTCTGGAACAAGGCGGCGGCCGAAGCGCTCGGCATTCCGATTCCGGCGGGGGTCGACGTGCTGTGACCTTTTTCTGCAGGGGCCCTGAAGGGGCGCCTCTGCGGGGCGCAAAAAGGCGGCCCGGCTTGCAGCCGGACCGCCTTTTCGAGACAAGCGCACAGGCGGGCTTGGCGCCCGCCGGCTGCTCACGACGCAATTACGGCGTCTTCAGGTTGAACTTGTGGCAGTCGTTGCACATCAGCGTCGACGGCTGATGGCCCTTGTGGCATTCGACGCACGAAACGTCGCCCAGGTGGTTGTAGTGCGGATTGGGATCGAGCTTTTCGGTCTTCTTCGCAAGATCAGCCGGGTTGTGGCAGCCCTTGCACGTGTCCTTCGTCACGCGGGCGCCGGGCGCGGGCATGCCGTTCTTGTGGCAGGTTTCGCACTTCATGCCGGCGGCAACGTGGCGGTCGGCCGTGAACTGGCCGGCAGCGCTCACGCTTGTTGCGCAGAGGGCGAGTGCGGCCGCGGTCATCAGGGCGGCGAGAGTGGATTTCAGCATTTCGTTTTCCTCTTCAATTCGTTCTAGCTTGCAGCCGGCATTAGGCCTTCTTGACGCGGCTGGCGATTTCGCGGCCCGCGATGCGGCCGAAGACGGTCGCAGCGCCGAGCTGCGCGCCGCCCGCATAGTTGTGGAAGAAGATGCCGCCCGCGGCGTTGCCGACGGCGTAGAGGCCCGGGATGCTGCGGCGGTCGAGGTTCTGCACTTCCGCCTTCGTGTTGATGAGCGGACCGCCGAAGGTGGCCGTCATGCCGCCCTGGAACGGGATGGCGTAGAACGGGGCCTTGGCGACCGGATGCGGCTTCTTGTAGGTGCAGGGCGGATTCATTTCGCCGAGCTTGCCTTCGCTCAAAGCCTTGTTGTAGGCGTCGACGACGGCCTTGACGCGCTCTGCGGGGAGGTTCACCTGCTTGCAGAGGTCTTCAATCGTGTCGGCCTTGCCGTAGGGCGAATTGAGGCGGTCGAACTTCGGGATCACCTTGTCGAGCACCGAGCAGTCGCTGTCGACGATCACCCAGGCGAAGTTGTTGAGCGTCTGCTGCGCGGTCGTACGGGCCTTGATGACGTAGGTGTTGTTTTCGTCCATGAAGCGCACGCCGTCGGTGTTGACCTGAACGCCGTAGCCGGAGTTGAGGACGTCGGCCGGGTTGACGTGCGTTTCGCCGACGATCGGGCCCGAGTGGAACTGGTCCATGTTCACGAACTTCGTGAAGAGCGGGAGCATGAGCGAGATGTTTTCGCCGGTCGTCGAGCGCGAGCCGCGCAGCACCATGCGCGTGGCCCAGCCGCCGATGTAGCGGTCGACCATTTCGGGGTTCGCCGAGAAGCCGCCCGTGGCGACGGCGACGCCGCCGCGGGCGCGGAAGGTCTTCGTGCCTTCGGGGGTGAGGAGCTTCACGCCCGTCACTTCAAAGCGGTCGTTGTGAATGAGCTCGATCGCCTTGTGCTCGTACTTGATTTCAATCTTGCGCTTTGCGCAGGCTTCAAGGAGCTTCTGCACGAGAGCGGCGCCGCCCGTGAGGCCCTTCTCGCCCACGACGCGGCAGGTGCGGCCGAGGCGCGGATAGGGCATCGGACGAATCTTGCCGAACTTCACGCCGATGTCGCTTTCGAGCCAGTCGATGCCGGCGGTGATGTTGTCGGTGTAGCAGCGGTTGAGCGCCTTGTCGCCCATCTGCTTCGAGATGTCCATCATCATGGCGTAGAAGGCATCGGCCGTGTCTTCGAGGCCCTGTTCCTTCTGGTGGCGCGTGCCCCAGCCGCAGACGGAGCCGAGCGCATAGATGGCGTTGCCGTCAGGGCGGTCCATCTTTTCGCAGACGACGACCTTCGCGCCCAGGTCATGGGCGGTAATGGCGGTGATGAGGCCCGAGGGGCCGGCGCCGAGGACGACGGCGTCGTATTCGGCGTCGAACTTGCCTTCGGGCTTCTTGGGCTTGGCCTGAGCGGCGCCCGCGATGCCGAGCGCAGCGGCGCCGGCCGCGCCGAAGAGCGACGTCTTCAGAATGCCGCGGCGGCTCAATTCGATTTTGGACATGTTGGTCTCCCTTCCTTTGGGTGTTGGAGAAGTTGTTTTGCTTTGGGGCGGCGCGCCTCCGGCTTGAGGCGCGGCTCGTTTCCTGAGAGCTGACGGTTTGGATGCGGGCGGCGCGAAGCAGGGATGGCGACTGCCTAGCGCCGGCCGCAACGGGGTCGATGCGGGGTTGCGAGCCGTCTTTGGGGCCGCTGAAAGCGGGACGCTGCAGTCGCTTTTGCGGACTGCATGGTCCCTTTCGGTAGTTTACAGCACGTTTTCCGACGGGTCAGTATTATCCCTCAAACGGACCACTACGTACCCCATTGCGGCATCAAGATTCTGCGATTTAAATCTTCTTTTCCGCTGCAACGACCCAGTTGAGCGCGGAACCCGCGCGGAACCATTCGAGCTGCTTGGCGTTGTAGGAGTGCTGCGCTTCGAACTGCTCTTTCGTGCCGTCTTCGTGCAGCAGCTCGATCGTGACGGGACGCCCCGGCGCGAGCGCCTTCATGTTGAGGACCGAAATGCGGTCCTTTTCCTGAATCTTGTCGTAGTCCTTCGGGTCGCTGAAGGTGAGCGCGAGAATGCCCTGCTTCTTGAGGTTCGACTCATGAATGCGGGCGAGGCTCTTGGCGAGCACCACGACGACGCCCAAGTAGCGCGGCTCCATGGCGGCGTGCTCGCGGCTCGAGCCTTCGCCGTAGTTGTCGTCGCCCACGATCACCGAGGCGATCTGGTGGTTCTTGTAGAAGCGCGCCACTTTGGCGGGCGTGTCGTACTTCTTTTCGGCCGTGTTCCAGACTTTGCCCGACTGGCCGTTGAAGGCGTTCACGGCGCGCTCGAGAAGGTTGTCGGAAATCTTGTCGATGTTGCCGCGGTAGGGGAGCCACTTGCCGCCCGGGCTGATGTGGTCCGTTGTGCACTTCCCCTTGGCTTTGATGAGAAGCGGCAGCGCCGTGAAGTCCTTGCCGTCCCAAGGCTTGAAAGGCTCCAGAAGGCGGATTCGCGTATTCGTGGGCGCGGGCGTCACGTCGATGGAGCTGTCGAAAGTGGGGAGAACGCAGCCCGTCAATTCCGTGACGAAGCCCTTCGCGGGCAGCTCTTCGCCCTGCGGGGCCTTGAGGCGAATGGTCTTCCCGTTCTTCGAGCGCAGTTCGCCCTCGAGCGGATTGAAGGCGAGGTCGCCTTCGACGGCCATTGCCATGACGATTTCGGGGGAGGCCAGGAAGGCGATCGTCTTCGTGCTCCCGTCGTTGCGGCCCGCGAAGTTGCGGTTGAAGGACTCGATGATGGCGTTGGGCTTCTCGGGATTGCCGATCGTGCGCTTCCACTGGCCGATGCAGGGGCCGCAGGCCGTGGCAAGCACCGTGGCGTTGAGCTTCTCGAAGACGTCCATGACGCCGTCGCGCTTCATGGTTTCGTAGATGCGGGTCGAGCCGGGCACCACCATGATGGGCGTCTTCACCGGGACGTCATTCTCGACGAGCTGTCGGGCGACGGAGGCCGCGCGCGTCAGATCTTCATAGGACGAATTCGTGCACGAGCCGATGAGCGCCACTTCAAGCTGCTGCGGCCACTGCTTTTCCTTCAAGTTCTTCGCGAGGTCCGAGAGGTTCATGCCGGCATCGGGCGAGAACGGCCCGTTGATCTGCGGCTCGAGCGTCGAGAGGTCGATTTCGATCACGCGGTCGTAGTACTTGGCCGGGTCGGCGAGGACTTCCGGGTCCGCGCGCAGCTCCTTCGAGCAGCCGCGGGCGAGATCGGCCACCGCCTGGCGGCCCGTCGCGGCGAGGTAGCGGACCATGGCGTCGTCAAAGGGGAAGATCGAGGTTGTCGCGCCCGTTTCTGCGCCCATGTTGCAGATCGTGGCCTTGCCGGTCGCCGAAAGCGTTTCGGCGCCCTCGCCAAAGAATTCGATCACATGGTTCGTGCCGCCCTTCGTCGTCAGAATGGTCGTGAGCTTCAGAATCACGTCCTTGGGCGAAGACCAGCCCGAGAGCTTGCCGGTGAGCTTGACGCCGATGAGCTTCGGCATCTTGAGCTCCCATTCCATGCCCATGAGGCCGTCGACGAGGTCGGCGCCGCCCACGCCGATCGCGAGCATGCCGAGGCCGCCCGCCGTCGGCGTGTGGGAGTCGGTGACGAGCATGAGGCCGCCCGGGAAGTCGTAGTTTTCAAGGAAGACCTGGTGGCAGATGCCGGTGCCTGCCGGCCAGAAGTCAAAGCCGTAGCGCTTTGAGACCGCCGAGAGGAACTGGTAGGTTTCGAGGTTGGCTTTGTCGGCAATCTTGATGTCGGGAATGGCGCCCGCATTGGCGGTGACGAGGTGGTCGCAGACGAGCGCAGCGGGAAGGGCAATGCGGTCCTTGCCCGAAGAGAGGAACTGGATGATCGCCATCGGGCCGCCGATGTCGTGCGTGCCGGCGCGGTCCGGACGAAGCTCGATGTAGTCGGCGCCGCGCTGGAAGTTCTTGATTTCTTCCGGATGGAAAAGGTGCGTGTAGATCACCTTTTCGGCGAGCGTGAGCGGACGGCCGAGCTTCGTGCGTACTTCTGCGACGCGCTTCGGATAGCTTTCATAGAAAGCGCGGATCATGTCGAAGTCGCGGATATTGGCGGTCGCATTCGCTTGGGCGCCTTCGCTTGCCTTGGCGGCTGCGCAGCGGGCAAAAACCGGCATGGACGCTACGGCAGCGGCGCCCGCCGTGCCCTGGATAAGCGTGCGGCGAGAAATTTTCGGCATTTTGTTCTCCTTTTGGGTCTCCAGCGGGGCGCAGGGCGTGCGCTTGTTGCTTTCTGCGCTCAAAGCCGCGCACCGCATTTCTCGGGAAAGCATTGTTTCGCGCAGCGCCCACTACGTACCCTGGGAAAATGTCAATCGAGATCCGCACGGGACCACTAAGTACCCTGGGGCTGAATCAAAAAGCGCGCTTCTGCTTCGTTCTGAGGGGGCAATCCGCGGCGGGCGCATTGCCTTGCTGCGAGGAGGCGCGGTAGATTTCGCCCATGCCGACTCATTTGAAATTCGTCTTTCGCTTTCGATCCATCTGCGCCGATCCGCGCGCGGCCCTCTCGTCCCTCTTGGCCCTCTCGGCCCTCTCGGCGCCTTGGCGCATCATGGCGCGCTCTGCGCTGCTCTTCGCAGCGCTTCTCCTTTTGGGCGCGCCGATTCCCGCTGCTGCCGCTGCGGCGCAGGCGCTCGAAAAGGGCGGCGCGCACGCGGCCGCGCTTCGGGCCGATGCCGTTCCGTCGGCGGCGCTTCCCGTGCGCGTCGGCATCGTCGACTTCGTGCGGCCCAATCCGAACGAGGCGATTCTCGATGCGACGGTGAAGGCGCTCGTGCGCACGTTTGGGGCGAAAAACGTCCGCATTGAGGCCTACAGCCTTGCGTCGCTCGAGAGCGCCGTGCGGGCCGGGCGCGTTGACGTCTTCATCGCGAGCTCGGGCTTTTTCGTGCGCATGACGCCCGAGGGCGTTCGCAGCCTCGCGACGGTGGCTTCGCGCCGGTATCCGAATCCGAACGGCAATGACGGCACGCTGATGCTCATTCGTTCGGACCGGGCCGACATTCTGGAGCTCGGCGACCTGCGCGGCAAAACGCTGGTGACGAGCACGCCTTACGCCTTCACGGGACTGCAGGTGCCCAAGGGCGAAATCTTCGCTGCGGGCTACGATCCGGACGACTTCTTCGGCGAGATACGGTTCTTGGGCGACGACGATTCGATGATGCGGGCTTTTGACCGCCTCGAGCGCGGCGAGGTCGACGTTGCCTTCCTTCGAATCTGCCTTTTTGAAGCCTGGGCGGCGAAGCATCCGGCGGCGGCTGCCCGGTTTCGCGTGATTCACGACCATACGGGCAAAGGCGAAGCCTGCCGGCGCTCGACGCCGCTCTATCCGTCGTGGACGGTTGCGTCGACCAAATTCGCGGATCCGCGCATCTCGCGCATGGTGACGCGCATGCTGCTGCAGATGCCGCCCGTGGGCGATGACGGCCTTTACTGGGGCGTCGCGACGGACTATTCGCGCGTCGATGCGCTCTTTCGCAGCCTGCGCATCGGGCCCTACGCCTATCTGAGGGACTGGAATCTGCGGCGCTTCCTTGATGAATACGGCATGCTCGTTGCTTTTCTCGCGCTTGCGGTGCTCGGACTCATTCTGCACGGCGTCCGCACGACGAAGCTCGTCGAAAAAAGAACGCGCGAACTCTCTGAAGCGCTCGTGCGCGAGCAGCGGCTCGCCCAGGAGACGCAGGCGGCCAACCAACGCCTTGCACGCATCGAAAAGGCAAGCGCCGTCGGACAGCTTTCGTCGATTTTCGCGCACGAAATGCGCCAGCCCCTGGGCGCCATTTCGCTTTATGCCTTCGGCCTCAGGAAGCGTGTGGCGGCTGGGAAGCTCGATCCCGCCGTGTTTGATGCCACGCTTGAAAAGCTCGTCGCGCAGGCCGAGCGCGCAAGCCGCATCGTCGAGCGCGTGCGCGCCTATGCGAAGTCGGAGTCGGGCCGGCCCGAAAGAATGGATCTGCGCACGGCCGTCGAGCGCGCGGTCGACGACCTGCGCGCTTCGGGCCGGGCGACGGCGCAGATTCTTGTTGAGAGCGATTCGGCGCCGGTTTTGGTCGTCATCGATTCGCTCGACCTCGAGCTCGTCGTGCTCAATCTCATCAAGAATGCGCTCGACGCCGTGAAGCCCTTCGGCGCGGCCGGCCGCGTCGCCCTGCGGGTGCGCACTGAAGCGGGCTATGCCGTGCTCGAAGTCGAGGACAACGGCTATCCCTTGACAGACGAAGCTTTTGAAGCGCTCTCGTCGCTACGCCCGAGCGCCAAGGCCGAAGGGCTCGGCCTCGGGCTCGCCATCGTTCGCGGCATACTGGAGCGCTACGCCGGCCGCCTTCTGTTTTCACGGCGCGAGGGCGGCGGCCTCATTGCATCGGTGCAGCTTCCGCTTGCGGCAGCTGCGCCGGAAGAACCAGCCAGGAATCAAGAAAAATCATGAAGCCTCAGGACGTGAAGCTGTCGCCCGAAGAAGTTGAGGCGGCAAAAAGAGAAACGCTCATCCGCATCGTCGACGATGACGATTCGCTGCGGGATGCGCTGCGCTTTGTGCTCGAAACGGAAGGCTGGCGCGTGGCGGATCATGCCGGCGCGCGCGAATTTCTGACGAGAGATGCGCCATCGACCCCCGGCTGCGTCGTTCTCGACATCCGCATGCCGGGCATGAGCGGCATCGAGGCGCAGCGCGCAATGCTCGAGCGGGGGATTGATCTCCCCATCATTTTCCTCACGGGGCACGGCGACATCGACATGGCGGTCTCGGCGCTCCAGGAAGGCGCGCTTGACTTTATTCAGAAGCCCGTCGACAACGAGCGGCTTCTCGCGGTCATTGCCTACGCAGCCTCAGCGAACCTTGCCAAGCGCGCCGGACGCGTCGACGCCGCGACGCTCCTCGAGCGCGCCGCGTCGCTCACCGAGCGGGAGCTCGAGATTGCCCGCGCGCTCGCCGACGGACTCGTCAACCGCGAAATCGCCGAGCGCCTGCAGATTGCGCAGCGGACGGTCGAAGTGCATCGCGCCGCCGTGATGCGAAAGCTCGGGATCCGCAAGCCCGCCGAGCTCGCGTCCCTGCGCGCCTTCCTCGATCGAAAAGCCTGAGCGAGCAGGCGGCTTGAGCCCTTAAGGAAAACGCCGATAGCTTTTTCTTTGCGCCCCGAAGAGGATGAGAGGTGTGCTTCGGGCGGATGTGAGATTGCCCCTGCAAGACTTGGCTGAGCGCAATTTCCTCTTCCCGGAAGCAGACGCTTCTCAAATGAGGAAAAAGGAGGCGAATATGTATTCGAGACGCGGTTTTCTCTCGATGGTAGTGCTCGCGGCGCTTGCGCCTGCAGTTCATGCGGCAGAGGAATCGGGACTCAAAGATCTTTTGGGCGGCATCGCCGACGCGGCGACGCGCCGCTATGCCGAAAAGTACAGCGATGACGGCCGCTGGGACGGCAAGTACTATTACGACCGCTACGACAACCGCCGCTATACGCGCGACGAATGGCGCCGCGAAATTGAGCGGCGCGCCCGCTACGAGCGGGAAGGGCGCGACTGGCGCGACGACAAGCGCCGCGCCTGGGAAGAGAAGCGCTACGGCAAAAATTACCGCAATTTCCGCAATGATCGGGGCGACGGCCGCCGTCCCGGCAGAGATGACGAGCGCAATCGCCGCCAGGACGAAAAGCGCGCGAGAGACGAGCGCCGCCGTGAAGAGGCGCGCCAGCGCGAAGACCGCAATCGCCAGCGCCGGGATGATGAGCGGGTGCGCCGCAACGACGAGCGGGTCCGCCGCCGCGACGAGGCTGTCCGCCGCGAGGACGAGCGTCGTTCGCAGGATGAGCGCCGCCGCGATGCAGCGCGGGCCGTGAAGAATCTCTTCAATTGATTGTCTCTAGGCGAATGACCGCGCCGATGCGAGAACCGTTTTTTTGAGGTCCTCGCTCAACTCAAAAAAGGCCTGCCGGCACGACTGCGGCGGGCCTTTTCATAAGATTGCCGCTGCATTCCGGAGAGAGGCAAGCAGCTTTTTTTTTGACATTTGACTGGCGCAATCAACTGGCGTATATTTCTCGCAAACGGAGCCGGAAAAATGTCAGATTTATCGGAAAACAAAGCCGAATCCTGCGGCAGCTGGCGGCTGGAGGAACTTTCTCAGCGCGCGGGCGTACCGCGCCGGACGATCCGCTACTACATCCAGCTCGGCCTGGTGCCGCGCCCCGCGGGCGAAAAGCGAGGCGCAGTCTATGGCGAAGCGCATCTTGATCGGATTCTCGAGGTGCGCAGGCTGGCGCAGAAAGGGCTTTCGCTCCTCGAAATCCGCGAAGCGCTCAAGCGGAATGCGGCGGGCGAAGCCTTGCCCGAGCGCCCGCTCGGATCGATTGAAATGCGCGCCCATGTCTACCTGGGGCCCGGGATCGAACTTGTCATTGATCGAACGCGATCCTCGCTCACTACCGAAGAAATTGCCGGGCTCGCCAAAACCGTTCTGGATGCACTGGCCGAGACGGCGAACAAATCTTCAGCGGACTGACGAAAAACGAACGGCGCCTTCGGCGCTGCCAAAAAATTGATTTACGCACTTTGCCGGAAAAGAATTGGCCGGCAGGGAGAGCCTTCATGTTCCCAAATTCGCCCGAAACACGCACGAAAAAAGGCGCTCATGTCGTCCTCGAGCGCATCGACTTCGAGTCGACTGCCGACGAGCTTCTCGTCAAGACCGTCATGCGGCAGCATTACCGAAACATAGGCGGCGCAGCGGCCGAAGCCGAATACAAATTTCCGGTCACGAAGCAGTCGGTCGTCACAAGGCTATTCGTTGAAATCGGGGGCGTACGGTACCGCGCGAAGGCGTTTCTGCGCGACGAAGCGGAAGAAGCGTATGAAAACGCCCTTGAAGCGGGCGACCTTCCCGTCATGATCAGCTGCGAAGCGGACTGCTGCAGCGCCCTCATCGGCAACCTCAAGCCCGGCGAGACGCTCGTCATCGAAACGCATGCTGCCGAGCCCCTCCGGTTCATCAACGGCGCCGTGACGCTTCGCATTCCGACCACCATTGATTTCCGCTATGCGTCCGCCGCCATGATCGAAGCGGACGAGTGCCCCGAGGCGCCGGAAGTCAACCTTTTTGCAGATCGTGAAGGCTCCGCCAGTTTTGTTTTGAAAGGCGCGCTCGCGCGCAGCCGCATTGACGGCGCCTCACTTCCCTACACGTTCGAAGTGCGGGAAACGGCAGTCGGAAGAGAGGCGCTGATTGCAATCGAGCACGCGAAGCTCAATCGCGACATCACGCTGCGGCTCGCCGATGTGCCGCTCCCGGCAACGGCCTCGGGCGCCGCTTTCTTCGGACGCAGGGCCTGCGGCCCGGACGGGGCGGAGTATGCCTTTTTGTCGCTCACGACGCCCGAACCGGAGCGCGCCGCGCGCCGTGCGCTGGACCTTCGGCTTCTGATCGATTGTTCGGGCTCGATGGCTGGCTTGGCGATGGCGCAGGTTCGTATAGCGGTCGTGGTCCTCATGTCGGCGCTCGGACCGGAAGATGCGGCTGCCGGCCTGCGCTTCGGATCGAGCACAGAGCCGTGGTTTCCCGCGCAGAGCGCGACCAAGCGTTTCAAGCGCCTGATCGAGTCCGTCTATGCGGATCGCCTTGAAGCGGATCTCGGCGGCACGGAAATGGAAGCGGCGCTCCAAGCGGCTGCCCGCATTCCGGCGAAACCTGGCCTCAAGCGCGGCCGGGCGCGGGGCGTGTCTTTGGCAAAGCGACGCCCGTGCATTCTGATGATCACCGACGGTCTCGTCTGGGACGTCGAGCGCATTCGCGCGGCCGCCAGGGAGCTCGGCATGCCGGTCTTCATCATTGCGGTGGGCTCGAGCCCTGCCGACTCTGCTTTGGAAGCCGTTGCAGAGGCTTCCAGCGGCTTTGTTTCGTACGTTGCTCACGGCGAATCAATGGCCGGTCTTTGCGCGCAGATGGTTGAGATGATGCGCCGCACGCAGCAGCCGGCAGAAAAGCTTGCCCTCGTGCCGAAGGCGGATCGCTTTTTGAGTCCTGCTTGGGCTTCTCCCGGCATGACGCAGCTTTTCTTTGCCCGCTGGGAAAGCGCGCCGGCTGACTGGAAGATTCGGGCCGAAGACAGCGCATTGGGCGGCATTGCCGCGCTTGATCGGACGGACGATGAAGATCTCGCCAAGATTGCTGCGCATCGCTTCTATCTTGAGGACGTGGCTCAGGATCGTATCGAAGCAGCCGCCCAGATGGCGCTCGAAAACGAACTCGTCACGCCGTTCACCAGTTTTCTGGCCGTGCAGGAGCGGTCGGCCGCAGAACGAACGGACGGGCTGCCGGCATTCACGCAGATTGCGCAGATGCCCGCGCTTCGGGACGTTTGCTGCGATGGCATGGCAATGCCGCAGGACGGCCTGACGGACGGTTCATTCGTTGCGCAGGGGCTGGATGTTTGCTGCGCGCCGCTCTGCTGCGGCGCAGCAGCTGGCGAATCAGATGGCGCTGGCGTCGACTGGACGACGAAGCCGAACTATTGGATGAGCGAGGTGTTTGACCGAATTGATCCGCCCTGCGATGGCGATTTCAGCATTGATGCTGACGACATCGAGGCGCTGCTTGAAGATCCGATTCCGATGCCTTCGGATATTGTTCGCTCGAGGCTTGAAGCAATGGCTTCTGATTTTGAGCGCGCCGCTGGCCGGCGCCTCGAAGCCGACGAATTGCTGCTCTTTGTCGCCTGCCGTCTGATTCCGCGAATAATGAGGGAGAAGTCGCTTGACTTCAACGCTGCGTTCTGGGAAGCATTCCAAAAAGCGCTTGAAGAGCACGCGGGCCTCGCCGAAAAATCAGCGGCTTTGCTCTGCGCCATGATCGATCAGGCATTTGCGCGGACAACGCTCACCGACTGGGCGCTCGACGATGATGACGAGCCGTGACGGGCAATGACGACTACTGACGAGCCGTCATGTGCTTCTGCCAACTGCGCTGCCGAGGCCGCCTGCGGCAGCCGCAGGAACACAGGGAGCTGGAGGCTCGGCTAGGGTCTTTCGAGCAGCTCAACATCGAGCCCTTGGCCGAGCTTTCCGAGAATCTTTTCGATGAACTCGACGCTCCCGATGGACTTCGATAGATCGAGCGTGTGCACAATGACGGAATGCTTTTCGCCGCTCAATGCAGCGAGCTGCTTGGAATCGAGGCCCCGTTCCAGCATGAGATTCCAGAGAAGGCTTTTTGCTTGAACACGTGCGGGCACGTAGATTCTTGTTTCGCCTCGCTTCGCCGGCGACGGAGCAGGAATCGGCTTTCCATTTCGGCGATAGTGCAATTCCAGCGTCGCAGGAATGGCCGTCGCTATGCGGCTCTGCAGCACATCCATATCCGGCGCCTCAATGCGAATTTCGGGGATGTCCCGGCATGAGGCGCGAAATCCTCTCGGCTCGGCAGGTTCGGTTTTGACGGCGAAAAACATTTGCTGGCTAAAAAGAATTTGAGCGGGCGACCCAGTGCGATTCATTAATTTTGCTACGAGGCCTTATGCGGCATTGATTAATTTTTCGGCGACTTTATGCCAAATTCCCTCGTTTTATTATCCGTAAACACCTATTCAATGCTGTCTATTCCGAACTTTGAATAAACGGCAAAAGCGGCGCTTCGCTGCGCAAGAGCGCAAAGGAAAGCCCCTGCTGCAGGGAAACTGCCGCAGGGGCTCAAGCGCATTTCGCGCGTATTCCGGCTATCCGTTAGAACATGTGGACGAGGCCGATGGCGCCTTCAACAGCGCTGGGCTTCGTCTCCTCATTTTTGGCGTCGTCGTTGTCCTTAAGCGACGCATAGGAGAGAGCGCCGTAAACATAGGTGCGCTTGCTCAGATTGTACTTATAGCCTGCCGTGAGCGCCCACGCGGAGAAGTCGCCCGTTAAATCTTTGGATTCATACGATTCGTAATCAGCATCGATGTAGCTCGCGCCAATCTTGGCCGTGCCGCCGAAGAGCGGAATGTCAGCGCCGATCGTGAGGCCCCAGCCTTCGGCAAAGTCGTCACCACGGCTTACGTCGGAGAACGAATCAACGATGCCGATCGACGACATGTCGGCGTTGTCGAAGTACTGAACGCCGATGTAGGGCTTCACAACGCTGAGATCGTGCGAGCCGCCGAGGGTGACGACGAGCGAGTCGTCAACGTCTTCGCCGTAGAACTTCGTCGAATAGTTCGTCGAATCCACGACGAGGACCATGTTCACGTTGCCGTTCTTGTACGTGGCGCCGATGCCGTAGTAGCGGTCGACGGAGGACTTGCCTTCGGTGCCGTGCGCTTCAGCAGCAGTGGGGTCGTTGTCGGCCTGGCTGTTGCCGTCAAACGAATACTGGGCGTAGATGTTGAAGCCCGCAAAGGCCGGCGACTTGTAGGTGACCGTGTTGTCAAAGCGGGCGCCGCCCGACATGAAGTTGGACGAATTGCCCGAATAGTCGCCCCAGGTCGTGCCGAACGGGGAAATCGAACCCGTGAGGCCGTACGTGCCGTTGCCGCTGTTCAGCTGTCCGACGCGGCCGAACGAGAGTTCGCCGAAGTTCGAACGGACGAACACCTGCGATTCACGATTGAAGAGGCGGTCGGAGTCGCCGAGCGAGCCGTCGTCGACGTTGAAGCCGTTTTCAAGCACGAAGCCCACGGTCATGCCGTTGCCGAGGTCTTCCGTGCCCTTCATGCCCCAGCGGCTGCCGGTCGTGAAGCCCGACTTCATCGCAAAGTTGTCGTCGTCATCAACGTTCGCTTCGTCCTGATCGATGTGCTGATACTGCAAGCCGGCGTCAACGCGGCCGTAAAGCGTAACTTCGGCAGCGGACGAAACACCGGCAAAGGCGCCGAGGACGGCGAGAACAGCCAAACTCTTCTTGAACATTTTGAATTTCTCCCGAGAGTGCGCTCGCCTGCATGGGGTCTCAAGGGCAAAGCGCCTCTCAATCATCTGTTGCGCTCATCTTAGGAAGAAAAAACGGCGTCAAACGGCCGGCGGATCAGATCGTGCAAAAAATCGGCCGATTTTGATCGATTTATGCAAATCCAGGCGTTGCTTTTCAGCAACCAAAGCAGATTGTGAGTTTCGCTTGCTTGTTTCAAGGCGTTGTTTTTTCCGTGGGATTTCAATGAGATGCAAAGAGCGCCAGCAAAAAGGCGCCGCAACCTGCTTGGGTTGAGGCGCCTTGCGGGGGCTCTTTTGTCAATTGAGGCGAAGCTGCGGCGAACGGCTGCAAATCTCTGAATCCGGTTGCTGGGCATCCCCGCCTTTGGCCTCTTTGAGCCACCGGATGCAAGTCACGCGGGAAATGCCCGTTTTCTCTTCGAATTCTGTCCAGGACATGCCGGCTTTGCGCAGCGTCATCGCCTCTTCACGTTCGCGCTCGGTATAGGCAGAACGGCCGGATGGCTTTCTTGGGACTGCAGCAAATGTGCCGCGGCGGAAAGCGCGCCCCCAGTCGCGTGCCGTGCTCACCGCGACGCCGAGACTGGCGGCAACGCTTTTGTAGCCGGCGCCTTGACGGAAAAGCTCGGCCGCCTTTTCGCGAAGATTGCCCGCCAGCGGCTCCCGGGCCGCCTGCCGGTCCTGCGGCGGCGTGCGGGCAGCGTCGTCCGACACCATGCACATCCGGATCGACGCCGGATTGCCCGGCGCAGGGCGGGGCGCTTCGTCATTGGAAAAGGCTTCAGCCCGCCTTGATGCCGGCAAGCCCCAGAAAGCGGCTGCGGCAGGGTGCATGCGCGGCTTTGAAGGCGCCTTCGGCGCTGTCGGCTCGAACGCTTCTGCTGCCTTCGCTTGCGGCAAAGCGCTGCCGGGCCTGTTGCCGGCGGCTTCGGCCGTTTTTTCTGTTTTTGCCGGCGCATCGCTTCTGGCCTTGAGAAGCACAGGCGCTTGAGCGGCTTTCGCTTCCGGACTGCCGCCGGTGGCATCGAGCTCGTCAAAGAGGCTCGGCGTGTACGGATTGACTGCTTTTCGAAGTGTCATCGTTGATTAAGTTGTCTGCAGGGTTGCTGTCAGCGCTTTGACGATTGGACGATTGGCGAGGCTTGCGCCCCGCCGCTGCTGCTGCGGCGTCTCGAGAGCGCCCTCTCAATAGGCGGCTGGCCCAAAGCCCGTGATGCGGCCCGTTTCCGGCATCGGAATCGGATCGTGCGCGGAAAGGTGGCGCTCAAAGACATCGATGTCGAGCGTTTTCTCGCAAGCGTCGCACGAGAGATGCCTCGCCCTGGCGAAGACCGAAAAGCCGTCGCCGCCGCGCGCGAGGTATTCGAGCGTGACGACGCGGTAGCGGCGATCGGGCGCGATCGGCGCCCACCGGGCGGCGCCCGAAGGATCCGCGCACTTGACTTCCACATCGTGAATTCGATGCCCCACGGGCGCTTTCGGGTTGATGGCGTAGCGCAGGCCTGCGGGCTGCAGCAGATGCGGGCCGTCCACCGAGGGCTCGATCACGCCGTGCTCGAGCACGGCGACGATGTCCCGGCCGGTGAGCTCAACGACGGCGAGGCGATTGCCGAAAGGATGCATTTCCATCAGGGCGCCGCGGTCGACGCGGCCTTCGGGGAGCGCCGAGCGAATGGCGCCGCCGTTCACAAGCGCAATTTCGGCGCCTGCGCTTTTGGCAAAGTCGAGGTACGCGTCCGCAGCAAGAAGCCCGGAGAGGCATTCGCCTTCCCGGCAGGGATCGAGACCGTCGGCGTAGCGGTTGGGATTCGTTGAGACGTAAGCCGCCCGGAAGGCGCGGATGCCGCTCGCGGCTTCTTCAACGAGCTTTTCGGCGGCTGGGTCCCGGGGCATCTCAGGCGTGAGGCGAATCGGTGCGCCAGACCAGCCGGCAACGCGGCCGTCGGAAGAGAATCGCACAAAGAGGCGCCCCAGGTATTCGGTCGAGCGTTTGGCCTGGACGACGAGCGTTTTTTCGCCCGAAGGCTTTTCGATGACGGTGGGGTAGGGGCCTTCGGCGCCCGGGAGCCCCTCGCCGAGGAGGCTGTGCGTATGGCCGCCCACGATGACGTCGATTCCGTCGACCGCTCGGGCGAGCGCCTGGTCGGCTTCATAGCCTTCGTGCGTGAGCGCGATGATGATGTCGGCGCCGCGCTGCTTGAGCGACCGAACGGCGGCCGAAGCAGTTTCCGCGCCCTGCTCGAAGTCGAGCGATGCCGAGAGGGTTTCCGGCGTGACGGCAAAGGTTTCGGTTTCGCCGTTCGCAAGCCCGAAAACGCCGACCTTGATGCCGCCGTAGGAGAAAATCCGGTCTGCGCCGAACTTTTCGGGCGGGAGCTTCCCGAGCGGCGTGCCGGGCTTCGGACGAAGGTTCGCCGCAAGCGTCGGCGCACGAGAGGCGTCGATGAAGCGCGCGAGCGCATCGAGGCCAAGGTCGAACTCGTGGTTGCCGAGCGTCGAGGCGTCCCAGGGAACGGCATTCCCGGCGCGCGCGATGAAGGCCGGGCCGCCCGTGCGGAAAAACAAGGTGCCCTGCCAGCGGTCCCCTGCGTCGAGCGCGAGCACGTGCGGATGCGCGGCTTTTTCCGCTTTGATTGCAGCGGCGATGCGCGGGTAGCCGCCGAAGCACTTCTCATCGTCGTCGCAGGGCGCGCCCCGATCGGTGAGGCCCGCTGCAAAGGCGTGGGTGTCGTTCGTGTGGAGGATTTCTAGCTCGAAAAGCGGCGCGGGATCGGCTGATTGAGCCGGCGCGGCGGCTGAATCGGCGCTCGAAAAGGCAGTGGAAAGGCCGAGTGCGGCCGCGAGAAGCAGGGCGCCGAGGCGGCGCTCGGCGTGCGCGTGGGTGAAAAGCATGTCGATCGCTTGCGATACCGGGCTGCGGGCGGCTTTCTGCAGGGGCCGCAGCGCGGTGCGCTCCTATGGTTTTCTTGGTCGAAGCAAAGATTGCGCAGAATGATCCCACGTTTTTGGTGAGTTCGGGGGCCGCTTCGGCTTTTGAAAGGCAGGGAAGGTAGAAAAAAGGCGGAAGCGCGCGAAACGCGTGAAACGCGCCTGCGGGTGCAGCAGGCGCCAATGCCGATAGGGCGTCTTGGCGCGTATCGTTCGAAAATATCCGTAATATGCACGTGGCCGCACGCAAAAGCGCATGAAGCACGGGCGGCGCCGAGACTCATTCGAAAAATAAGCTGAACAAATATGCCTCGCATTATCAACTTCGGTTCGCTCAATATTGATTACGTTTACGCTGTGACGCACTTCGTGCGCGGCGGCGAGACGCTCGCCGCTTCCGACCGCGCGATTCACGCGGGCGGCAAAGGCCTCAACCAGAGCGTTGCGCTCGCGCGCGCGGGCCTTCGCGTCGCGCACGCCGGCGCGATCGGTCCGGACGGCGTTTTTCTGAAGGAGCTTCTCGCGGCCGAAGGCGTCGACGTCTCGCGCATTGCGCTTGACGCGACGCGGCCCACGGGGCACACCGTCATTCAGGTGACGCCCGAAGGCGAAAACGCGATTCTTTATTACGCAGGGATGAATGCGGCGCTTTCAGCAGACTTCGCGCGCGAAACCATCGAGGCGCTTGAGCCTGAAGATGTGGTGCTTCTGCAGAACGAAACAAGCGCCGTTGCGGACATCATTGAAGCGGCGCTCGAGAAGGGCCTTCGCGTGGTTTTCAATCCCGCGCCCTATGATCCCTCGGTGAACGCCCTGCCGCTCGAGAAGCTCCATGCGCTCTTTCTCAACATGACGGAGGCCTGCGGGATTCTCGGCATGGATCCGGTCTCGGCGTGCGCCTCGCCCGAAGCCGGAGAAAAGATTCTCGCCGAGCTCGCGGAGCGTTTCCCGCAGACAACCGTGGTGCTCACGCAGGGCGCGCGCGGCGCAGGCTGGTCGCGCCCCGGCGAGGCGCCGGGCTTTGCGCCCGCCTTCCCCGTGAAGGCGGTTGACACAACGGGCGCGGGCGACACTTTCACGGGCTACGCGGTGCGCGCAATTCTGGCTGCAGAGAGCGCTGCTGATCCGCAAGAAGCGGCGCGCCGCTTCGCGAGCGGCATGCGCACGGCATCAATGGCGGCGGCGCTCTCGGTGACGAAGCCCGGCGCGGCGGGCGCCATTCCGGCATTGGCCGATGTGCTTGCGGCGCTCGGGCAATGAGCGGCCGATGGAAGCAATGGAAGGCGTGAAGAAGAGAAGGAGTGCGAAAATGACTTCGCCGGCAACCAAAGAACGAATCATTCTCGACTGCGATCCGGGCTACGACGATGCGGCGGCGCTGATTCTTGCGGCGGGCAGCCCCCGCATTGAACTCCTGGCCGTGACGACGGTGGCGGGCAACCAGACGATAGAGAAGGTGACGCGCAACGCGCTTCGCGTGATGGCGCTCGCGGGGCTCGACGACGTGCCCGTTGCGGCGGGCGCCGTGCGCCCGCTCATCAATCCGCCCGCCGTCTGCCCGGAAATCCACGGTGAGAGCGGGCTCGACGGCACGACGCTGCCGGAGCGGTGCGACCTCTCGAAGCTCGAGCGCCGCCACGCAGCGGAACTCATCGCCGACATCGTCATGCGCGAGCCTGAGGGCACCGTGACGCTCGTGCCGACCGGCCCCCTTACCAACGTTGCGCTTGCCGTCCGGCTCGAGCCGCGGATCGTCGAGCGCGTCAAGAGCGTCGTGCTCATGGGGGGCGGCGTCCATATCGGCAACGTCGGCCCCTTTGCCGAATTCAATATTGAGAACGATCCGGAGGCCGCCGCCATCGTCTTCGGCGAAAAGTGGCGCCGCCTCGTGATGGTGGGGCTTGACCTCACCTATCAGGCGCGAGCGACGCCCGACGTGCGCGAAGCTTTTGCGAAGATCGGGACGCCTGCGGCGACTTTCCTTCATGAAGTGCTGGAAGCCTTCGGCGAGAAATACCGCAAAAGCCGGGGCTTCGACGCGCCGCCGCTGCACGATCCCTGCGCCGTCGCGCACGTGATTGATCCGACGGTGGTCGAAGCGGTGCCTGCGCCCGTGCATGTGGAGCTCCGCGGTGAATTCACGCGCGGCATGACGGTTGCGGATCTTCGCAGGCCCGCCCCGGAAGGCTGCGCCGTCTTTGTCGCGAAGACCCTCGACGCGCCGCGCTTCTGGGCGCTTCTGCGGGATGCGGCGGCCCGGATCGGCGCGCGCTGAGCGCGGCAGCCGCGTGGCTATCGCGCGAAGCGCTGTTTTCAAGGCTTCGCTAAACTAAATGAACCGGCCCGCCGGCATGAGCAGTCTCTTGATGCCGGCCGAAGCAGCTTCTGTTGTTGCAGAAAAATATTTCTGAGGCACAAATCGACATGGGCGAACATATTTCACTTTGTCCTTATTTCCGCTACCTCTCCGAGCGCGCGCAGCGCACCATCGAGTCGCTCAAGAAGCGCGTCCTTGCGCAGGTGCCGCTCCCGGGCGTCGTCGACCTCGCGGTGCCCGGACTCGGCGTCACGGTCCGCACCGAAGAGAACGCGACGGGCTGCGGCTTTTACGAGCCCTCGATCGGCTTCGTGCTTTGCGGGAGCAAGACGTCCGTGATTGGGTCCGAGGTTTTTCACTACGATGCCGGCGCAATGATTCTCACCGGCATGGATGTGCCGAGCGCTTATTGCGCGATGCGCGCTTCGGCGGCAGACCCGTTCGTTGCGATTCACCTGCGGCTTGACGCGTCGGTGCTGAGCGAGCTCATCGTGATGCTCGAGCCGCGGCTTGCCGAGATCGATTCGCGCGCCGCGCCCAGCGAAGACTGCCTGGCCTTTGCCGTGCCCAAGCCCGACGAGGCCGTGCTCTTCAGCCTCGAGCGGCTCTTCACCTGCGCGCAGGATCCGATCGAGTCGAAGTTCCTGGCGCCCATCATCTCGCGCGAGCTGCACCTGCAGCTCCTTCTCGGGCCTGCGGGCAGGATGCTGCGCGAAATCTTCACGAAGGACACGCTTTCGAACCGCGTCGGCCGCGCCGTCTCGTGGCTGCGCGAAAACTATGAGAAGCCTTTCGACGCCGACGAGCTCGCCGACATGGTGCACATGGCGCCTTCGACCTTCCATCGGCATTTCAAGGCCGTGACGCAGATGAGTCCGCTGCAGTACCAGAAGCGCCTGCGGCTCACGGCCGCGCAGCGCCTCATGATGACCGAAGGGCTTGATGCCGCCACTGCGGCCTACCGTGTCGGCTACCGCAGCCCCGCGCAGTTTTCCCGCGATTACGGGAAGCTCTTCAACGAGTCGCCCAAGCGCCATGTCCGCCGGCTGAAGTCGGGCGACGCTTCTGATGCCGGGGGTGCGGCCGCAGCCGACGCTTAAGTCGAGTGCGAGGGCTGCCGCAGGCTTCAATCGCCGGGCTCAAGAGGCCGTTTGCTGAATCGAGCGGCTGCAGGGCGGCGGACTAGGAAGCCACCGAAGCGCGCCTCGAAGAGACGCTTCGCTGCTCGGGAAGCGTTTTCCTGCGCAAGCTGCAGGAAAGCGAAAGCCCGCTAAAGCATCAAAACATGCAAAAACGCCCGCGCGTGCTTTGCCGGCGAACGCCGCGCGGGCTTCGTGCGGCCGAAGCGCGATTCGGCGCAAAATCTCGAAGCGTGCTGCTGCGTGGCATCATGCGCTTTTCGTGGTGCTTTTCGTGGTGCTTTTCGTGGTTGCCAGCGCATGACAAGCTTCATGCTTCTTTCTCATGAACCTTCGAGACAATCCTTTCGAATGCGACGACGTCGCGGCGAGCGGCTTTTGGACTGATCAAAGCGAAGCGCTTTCGCTTCTTCGCCGGAAGCTCGCCGGCCGCAGGCCGCTCGTCATCGTCAGCCCGCGCCGTTGCGGCATGGGCGGCTTGGTGCGCCAAGCCGTCGCGCAAACGGGACAGCGGGCCATTTTTGTCAACGTGCTGATGGCGCTCTCTGCCGCTATGCTCGCCGAGCTGCTCCTCAAGGCATTTCTCGCTGTTGAGCCTTGGGAGCGGATAAGGGGCGCGTTGATGAAACTCCGCACGAAACCCGTTTTGACCTTCAATCCGGAAAACGGCGGGATGGAAGTTGCGTTCGGCAGCGCGGCCAAGGGAAGCGACGCGCTCGAAGACGTGCTGGGACTGATCGCGCAAGCTAGCGAAAAAGAGAATCACCTGATTGTGGTTCTCGATCAATTCCAGGCGGCGGCCGATCTCGAGCCCGGCACGGAGAAGCGCCTTCGCGCGTTGATGGCGCGCGAGGAAAGCATCAGCTGCGTTTTGCTCGTGAGCGAAGAAAGCAGAGCGGCGACGCTCTTTGAGAATCCGCAGTCGCCGTTTTTTCACTTCGGCACGCTGCTGCGGTTCGAGCCCATCGCCGATGAAGGTTTCAGCGCTTTTCTGACGGCCCGCCTCGAAGTGATCCGCGGCAAAAAGGCGGCCGAGGATGCGCGGAAGATTCTGGCGCTTACGAAGTGCCATCCTTTCTGCACGCAGCAGCTTGCCGCCCTTTTCTGGAACCTTTGCTTGCTGCGGGGCGCGGACGCTTCGGTGGAGGCGGCGCTCGAAGAATGCCTTCGCAGCCGCTCGCCAGGCTATGCGTACCTTTGGACGCGGCTCGGCCGCACCGCGAGACGCATCCTCTTGGCGCTCGCTCGCGGCGCGAAGCTGCAGAATCTTCGGGACTGCCCAACGAGCACGGTCTATTCCGCCGCAGCAAGGCTCCAAAAAGAAGGCTTCATTGTCCGCGGCGAATCCTTCGAATTCGAGGATCCGTTTTTCGGGCTCTGGCTTCGCCGGGCGCTGCAGCAGGCAGCGGTCGGCCGCCCGGGAGCGAAGGAAGCCGGAGTTGCGCGGCCTCTCTGAAGAACGAGGCGGCAGCGCATCGCTTCTCGCGGGCAAGGCGGCGTCGTGACAGAAGCGATCGCAAGATTGCCGAGCGTTTTCGGGTTAACCCGAAAATTGCTGCCGCGACCACCTCTTGCGCATGGGTGCATTCGAGGCACTATATGTAGTGGTTTATTCCTTGTGATACCGCTATTAAAAGTGTATCAGACACCAAATAGGTACGCCATTAGACGTAAGTATTAATTTTTTCAAGTCTCTCACGGACTTCCGCTTTTCGCGGCTTTCAATAAAGAATTTCTATTGCGTTCTCCTCGCTAAAAGCACGCTTATGCAGGTACACTCCACGACCTTCGACCGTTGCCGGGAGGGTGGCGGAAGAAAAGAATCCAAGACGACAACAAAAATCACAACCACGGATGCTCGGCATGTTCAAGGTAATCAAGAAGGACAACTCGCTCGAAGACTTCGAGCCGCAGAAAATCGTTGACGCCATCCAGAAGGCGGCCTTCCGCTGCGACAAGGTGATTGCGGACGAAGCGATGTTCGCCATGGCGGACTCGATCCGCGAACGCCTCGTTGCGCGCAAGAAGGTGCCCGTGGCGGAGCTCCACGAGCTCGTCATTGCGACGCTTGCGGGCTTCGGCTACAAGGACGTGGCTGATTCCTACGCCGAGTACCGCTACTACAAGAACAACTACGCGAAGACCTTCGAGCAGCTGCGCCAGGACGCCGACGACGTGCTGCGCTTGGGCGACCGCGAAAATGCGAATTTCGACAGCTCCCTCGTTTCGACGAAGGGCTCGCTCATCAAGGGCTACCTCACGAAGAGCCTTTACAAGCAGTTCTATCTTTCCGGCAAGGAAAAGGAGCTCATCGAGCGCGGCGACATCTACATTCATGACCTGCGCGACATGATCCTCGGCTGCATCAACTGCTGCCTCTTCGACATCGGCGCGATCCTCAAGGGCGGCTTCGAGATGAGCAATGTTCAGTACACGGAGCCCAAGACCGTCCTATCGGCCCTCCAGGTCGTGGGCGACATCACGCTCGTCGCTACCGCGCAGCAGTTCGGCGGCTTCACGCTCGCCGAGCTCGACAAGGTGCTTCTGCCCTACGTCATGAAGAGCCTCGAAGCAGCCAAGGCGAAGTACCTGTCGCTCGGCCTCGATGAAGCGCGCTCGATTGCGCAGGCGGAAAAGGACGTCATTCGCGAGCTCGAGCAGGGCTTCCAGTCGCTCGAGCTCAAGCTCAATACCGTCCCTTGCTCGCGCGGCGACTTCGCCTTCACGACGATCACGTTCGGTCAGTGGAACGTGAAGGACTATGCGCCCATCGAGCGCAAGTGGCTCGCGCTCACGAATGAAGTGATGCTGCGCGTGCGCCGCAACGGCCACGGCCCCGACAAGAAGCCCGTGGTCTTCCCGAAGCTCGTCTATCTCTATGACGCCAAGCAGATCGCCGAAGACGCGAGCTCTGCCGAACTCTTTGACGAAGCCGTGCGCACGTCCTCGCAGTGCATGTACCCGGACTACCTGTCGCTCTCCTCGGAGTACGGCACCGTTTCGCGGCTCTTCCGCGAGCACGGCGTCATCACGAGCCCGATGGGCTGCCGCGCCTATCTTTCGCCCTGGGCGAACGAAGAGGGCCGCTACATCACGATCGGCCGCTGCAACATCGGCGCGGTGAGCCTCAACATTCCGCTCATCATCAAGCTCACGCAGCTCGATCACCCGGACAACTGGCGCACCGCCTTCTGGTCCGTGCTCGACGAACGCCTCGAAGTGATCCGCGAATTCTTCAAGAAGCGCTACGACATCATCCGTCATCAGAAGTGCTCCTCGAATCCGCTCGCCTTCACGCAGGGCGGCTTCTACGAAGGCACGAAGGATCCGGACGACGAAGTGGGCGACCTCGTGCGCTACATGACGGCCTCTTTCGGCATCACGGCGCTCGACGAGGCGACCTACCTCTGGACAGGGAAGCGCCTTGTCGACGAAGGCGGCGACTTCTCCGCAGAAGTGCTCCGCCACCTGCAGGCGAAGATCAACGAATTCAAAAAGGCCGACGGCTGGCTCTACGCCATTTACGGCACGCCGGCCGAAAGCCTCTGCGCGACGCAGGCCAAGCAGTACGATGCGTTCTGCCGCGCCCGCGGGACCGACAACGTCTTCACGCACACCGAGCACTACAGCCCCGAGTACTTCACGAACTCCTTCCACGTGAACGTGACCGAAGAGATCACGCCCTTTGAGAAGCAGGATCACGAGTTCCGGGACTTCCACCTCTGCGAAGGCGGCCACATTCAGTACGTGCGTCTCGACAACCCCGAGAATATCGATGCGGTGAAGGCCGTTGTCGAGCGCGGCATGGAAATGGGCTTCTACCAGGGCGTCAACTTCGACAGCGCCTACTGCAACCATTGCGGCGCGCACAGCACGAATGTGCTCCTCGCATGCCCGCACTGCGGCAGCAGCGACATTTCCGTCATTTCGCGCGTTTGCGGCTA
Source organism: uncultured Sutterella sp. (assembly GCA_905213905.1). Classification (GTDB taxonomy): domain Bacteria; phylum Pseudomonadota; class Gammaproteobacteria; order Burkholderiales; family Burkholderiaceae_F; genus Sutterella. The sequence continues at coordinate 66,298 of CAJMKD010000009.1, forward strand.
CTTGGGCTACAGCAACGTGAACGGCATCTCCCGCATGAATGAAGGGAAGATGGCTGAAATTCACAATCGCAAGAGCATGTAAGCCGCTCGGCGCCGCTTCCGCGAGCAGCCGCTCTTTTTGGGCCCGAGAAGCCGAAAGAGCGGCGTTTTTCGTCCTTAAGAAAGAATTACCCTGCAGCATCATGAATTACGTCGGTCTCAGCAAATACGACACCGCCAACGGCCCGGGCGTGCGGGTCTCGCTTTTTGTTTCGGGCTGCCGCCTGCACTGCCGCGGCTGCTTCAATGAAGAGAGCTGGGACTTTTCGGCCGGGAAGCCCTTTACCGACGAGACGCTCGAGGAAATTCTGAAGGCGCTTGATTCCAAATGGATTGCGGGCTTTTCGCTTCTCGGAGGCGATCCTTTTGAGCCTGAGCACGAGGCGACGCTCGTGAAGCTCCTTGAAGCGATTCGCGCACGCTTCCCGGAAAAGACGATCTGGGCGTGGACGGGCCGCACAGTTGAAAAAGTGGAAAAGAGCCCGCTCCTTCCTCTCATTGACATGCTCGTTGACGGCCCCTTCGTCGAGAAGCTCAAGACCGAAAAGCAGGGCGCCTGGCGCGGCAGCGTCAATCAGCGCATCATTCCGCTCGTCGCGGGACGCGTGGATCTTTCGCCCGAAGGGCGGGCGGCGGCAGAGCGCGCCGAAGCAGAGCACTGAGCGAAACGAAAAAAGCGTCAAGAAACAAGCCCAAAGCGCAGCAAAGGGCGCCGCTCGAGCCTCAGGGCCGGCGGCGCTTTGTTTTGGGCAATTGTCAGCAATCTTTTGTTGCAAAGCGCGCTTTTCGCAGAAGAAATGAGCAAAATCGACAGAAATATGAACGAATAAGGAAAGAAGAGACCGAACGCCTCGCGTACTCTCATTAGAGAAGAAAAAGAGCCGCGGCGCGTTCGAAGAAGCAAAAGAGACTCGTCTCGAGCGATTTCCGCGGCTGCAGCAAATGAAACAGCAAGGAGATTGCAATGACATCCCAAATCCAGAATCCACTTCGCCGCCGCTGGCTCGGCGCCCTCGGCGCCATGGGGTTCGCAGCGGCTTTCGGCGCTTCGGGCGCCCTGAGCACGATGAGCGCGAATCGCGCTTTTGCCGCAGGCACGGACGCCGCCAAGCCCCGCATTCTCATTCTCTACTTCTCGTGGTCGGGGAGCAGCGAAGCGGTGGCGCGCGAAGCCGCGCGCCTCACGGGGGGCAAACTCGCTCGCGTCGAAACGGCGAAGCCCTATCCCGCCGAGTACCAGGCGCTCACGGAAGCGGCGAAAGCGGAGCGCGAAGCCGATGCGCGCCCGGCGCTCAAGCCCGGCCTTCCCAATCCGCAGGACTACGACGTCATCGTGATCGGCCACCCGATCTGGAGCGGCCGCATGCCCAATGCGCTTCGCGGCTACATCGAGACGCACGACTTTTCAGGCAAAACGATTGCGCACTTCGCCACGCATGGCGGGAGCGGCTTGGGCGAAAGCGACGAAGAGCTCCGCTCGCTGCTTCCCAAGAGCCAATTCACAGAGGGGCTGGCTGTCTACGGCTGGGGCGGCGTTCGAGATCTCGCGCCCGTGGGCGAGTGGCTCAAGAAAATCGGCCTCGTGAAGTAAAGGCTTTTATTTTGCAGCGATAGGGCGCTGTGTTCCAAAAAAAAGCGCTGCTTTGAAGAAAGGAGACATCACATGCTCTCGAGACGACATTTCCTTGCGGGTTCCATTGCCGCTGCGGCGGCTGCTGCCGAGGCGCGAAGCGCAAAGGCGGCCGATGCGCCGGCAGCTTCAGCGCCGGCGAGCGGGTCTTCCGGTCGAGCGAAGGTTTATTTCACCCGCGATCTTTCTGCGGCAGGGCTTCTGAAGCTTTACGACCTGGTGAAGGGCGGCATTTCCGGCAAGGTGGCGCTCAAGCTTCACACGGGCGAGCCGGGCGGCCCCAACATCATTCCGCGCGAATGGGTCAAAGAGTTTCAGGCGAAGGTGCCGGGCACCACGATCGTCGAATGCAATGTTTTCTATGCGAGCCCGCGTCAGACGACCGAGGGCCACCGCAAGACGCTTGAGACGAACGGCTGGACCTTTTCCCCCGTCGACATCATGGACGAGGAGGGCGACACGCCTCTGCCGATCAAAGGCGGCAAGTGGTTGAAGGAAGTCCATGTCGGAAGCCACCTTCTCAGTTACGACTCGATGATCGTGCTCACGCACTTCAAGGGGCACACGATGGGCGGCTTCGGCGGGTGCCTCAAGAACGTCGCGATCGGCTGCGCATCCGGCAAGCTCGGCAAGTGGGAGCTTCATCACGAAGGGAGCAACGACTGGGCGGGCGGCCCGCACTTCATGGAGCGCATGGTGGAGGGCGGCAAGGCCGTGGTCGATCATTTCGGCCAGAAAATCACCTATCTCTCCGTGATGCGGCGCATGAGCGTCGACTGCGACTGCGTGGGCACGAGCGCAGCGGAGCCCACCGCCGACGATATCGGCATCCTCGCTTCGACCGACATCCTCGCGATCGACAAGGCGGCGATCGACCTGGTCTATGCGCTTCCGGAAGCGCAGCGCCATGACCTTGTCGAGCGCATCGAGTCGAGAAGCGGCCTGCGGCAGCTCTCCTACATGCGCGAACTCCACATGGGGACGGACCAGTACGACTTGATCGAAGTCTAGAGCGACGCTTCGCTTCCTCCTTCTCCGGTGCGGCGCAAAGCCATTGCACGCGAGCGCCGCACTTTTGAATGCACATAAACAAACAATCCCAAATCCCAAGCACGCGACATAAAGGCAAATCATGTCCAAAATCATCCGCATTTCCGACATCTCGGCTGCGCCGGCCCGCACGGGGCGGCGCGAATTTCTCAAAGGCGCGGCGGCCGCTGCGGCCTTCGCCGTCGGCGCGGGCGGCATTCGGCGCGCGGGCGCCGCGCCTGCGAACTCGGGCGGCAAAAAAGTGACGGTTGTGACGGGGAGCCCCCATAAGCGCGGCGCATCGTTTCTTCTCGCAGACGAATTCATCCGCGGCGCGCGCGAAGCGGGCGCCGAAGTCTTCCGCTTTGACGCCGCCTTCAAGCGCGTCACCGCCTGCAGCGGGTGCGACCATTGCGGGCTCGGCGCTTCGCCCTGCGTCTACCGCGACGACATGTTCGAACTCAATCCGCATTTGATTGACGCGGACCTCATCGTGCTCTCTTCGCCGCTCTACTACTTCGGCTTCTCCGCGCAGCTGAAGCTCGTGATCGACCGCTTCTACGCCATCAACAGCCAGCTTCACAGCCCGCGCGACGCCGTGCTGCTCGCGGCCGCCTGGAATACCAACGACTGGACCTTCCCTGCGCTTGCGCACCACTACGAAACGCTCGTGCGCTACATGGGCTGGCGCGACGTCGGACAGATTCTCGGCACGGGCTGCGGCACGCGCAGCGCCTGCGAATCGAGCGAATTTCCGAAGCTTGCCTATGAGCTCGGGAAGAAGGTGTGCGCCGCCTAACTGCAGGCGTCCGATCTTGAGCGACAGCCGGCTGGCGGCCGCTCAATCGTCTGAAGAGGCACGGGAGAAGTGAGATGGCTATTCCTTTTTTTGAGACGGGCGACCCTGCACGGCTTTGGATGCGCAGGATTGGGTTCGATCGTGCGCTTCTCGTTCTCATCTTCATCGTGATGTTCGATCGGCTCACGGAAAATCCGCTCCATGAAGCGCTCGGCACAGTTGCGGGGGCGGCGGTCGTTTTCCACATGGCGCTCAATCGGCGCTGGTACGAGAGAAGGCTCGGGATTTTGCCGCGTGCCGTCGCAGCAGGCACAGCCCGCGCTCGCGGGCGAAAGCACCGGCCGATGCGGGCGGCTGACCGGCTGCAGTTCGCGGTGAACGTGCTTTTGACGTTGGCTTTTGGCGCATCCTTCATTTCGGGCGTCATGTGCTCGCAGACGCTCTATGCGGGCTTGACGCCTGAAGCTTGGCGCATGGACCTCGCTTATCGAACGGCGCATGTAGCGCTTTCCATGTGGTTCTTCCTCGCGGCGGCGCTTCATGCGGGCATCCATGCCTATGTTCTCGCCGGTCCGCGCATCTCCAGCGCCTTTTCTCGCTTGGGCGTCCGGCTCGCGGCAGGCTTCCTTCTCATCCTGATGGCGGTGCGGCTCTTCTTCATCGCCCGGGTGCGGGAGCTCGATCTCCTTTTCGGCTTTGAGAGCGCCTACATTCCTGTTGAGCGGGGCGAATGGGCGCTTGGGATGCCGCTTGACCTCCTTATTCTTTTTGCGCTTGCCGCAGCGGTTGGCTTCGCAGCCCTCAAGGCGCTTGATCGCATCAATGCTTGATCAAGTTTGAATGGTCCGGCGCACAGGCGTGAGAGCGCCTTCGTGCAGCAGCTGCCGGAAATAACGAACAAGGCCGCGGCCGGACGCAGGCTTTCGCACGCCGGAACGCTTTGGGCGGAAAAGAGAATTTCCCGGCCTCTCATAGGCGGTAACTGGTATGGCAGGGCGCTTTGGAAGCACGCGCCGGTTCTGCTGGCACGAAGGTTCTTGGAGCGCGAAGTTTAAGGCAGCACGAGCGACGGCGAATGTAAAGTCCTATTTATATATTTTCGTAATTTTGTAAAATAGACTTTATAGTATTTGTGAGAATTATTAAACATATTTAATAATTTCAAAACCTATTGTGGTCCAGACAGAAAGCAGGAACCCGTCATGATTGCCATGGAAACGCTTCGTGAAGTTTTAGTCGACAATCGCAAGCTCGTTGAAGGCAAGCGCATTTTTCAGCGGGAGATCAAGCTTCCTGCCATTCCCCGTGGTGTGTTGGTGGGCATCCGCCGCTCCGGCAAATCGTATCTGCTATACACCGAGATGCAGCGTCGCCTCAAGGAAGGTCAGACATGGGACGACATGCTCTACCTTAATTTTGAGGATGAGCGCCTGCTTGGATTTGACGTTGCCGATTTCAATAAGATTCTTGAAGCCCACGCCGAGCTTAGCGGGCGAGCGGCGTATCCAGCGCTCTTTCTCGATGAAATTCAAATCATTGAGAATTGGGAACGGTTTGCACGGCGAATCGCTGACGCCGAAGCGGAAATCTATGTCACCGGCTCAAACGCAAAGATGCTCAGCATTGATGTCGCTGCCACGCTCGGCGGGCGTTTCATGAACATCCAAGTTTTTCCGCTCAGTTTTGCAGAAGTGCTGCAGGTCACTGCTGTGCCGTTTGATCCTTCGAGTCTGGCCTCAACAACGGGCAGAGCATTTGTGAAGCAAGCTTTCAGCCAATACCTTCAAAACGGCGGTTTTCCCGAATGCTTTCAGCTGCGGGAGCCACAGGAGTATCTCAACAATCTTTATCAAAAGATTTATTTAAACGATGTTGCCGTGCGCAACGGCATCACCAACATTCTGCCGCTGCGCGTGATGTTCAAGAAAATCGCCGACAGCATCGGGCAGCCGCTTTCCTTCACCCGCATCGCTAACATTTTGACCAGCGTGGGACATCGGTTGAGCACGCCTACGGTGATCAACTACGTGAGCTACGCCTGTGACGCCTGTCTGCTGCTTCCGGTTGAAAACTACTACGGCAAGCTGCGGGATAGAGAAAGTCAGAAAAAGTACTATTTCGCCGACAACGGCTTGGTGTCGCTGCTGCGTTCTGACGCAAAAGCAGATTTGCTCGAAAATCTGGTTGCCGTGGCACTGCTGCGAAAACACGGTTTGCAGAATGCCGTCTTTTATTTCAAGCACCAAGTCGAAGTTGACTTTTATTTGCCTGGCAGCGAGACGGCCATTCAGGTCTGCTTGCATCTCACAAAAGCGCCGGAGACCATGAAGCGCGAGCTCGGCGCCTTTGCCAAGCTCTCAAAGTTCCTGCCTGTGAAGCGCCGCATCGTCATCACGCTGGAAGAGGAAAGCCGCATCGACACAGATTGCGGCGTGGTTGAAGTGATGCCTGCATGGCGCTGGCTTTTGACCTGAACCGCAGTGATGCAGATAAGGCTGAATTGTTCTTGGATGCGCAGCCGTGAAGCATGCGAAGCGTGCAGGGGATGCGGCCGGCAACGGAGAATTCGACCGCTGGGGCGTTTCGGTCGGCTACAACTACTTCTTCAGCAAGCGCACCGACATCTATACGGTCGTGAGCTACATGGATGAGACCTACAAGAGCGACGGCAGGGACGAAGTCAATCCGTCCTACGTCGAATTCGGCGTAAGCCTGCGCCACCGCTTCTGAAAATCTGGCTGAGCCAGACGCTGATTCGGCCTGCTTCGGATGCGGCGCCTCTTCTCAAGAGGCGAGCGTCCGGCAGCCGAAAGCATAAGCAGCTGCAGAAGAACAGTGAAAAACAGGCCGTCGTCTCTTCGGAGCGGCGGCTTTCTCTATAGGCGCACGACTCAAAATCGTGCACCGAATCGGACAAAGAATCTGTCAATCTGTCAAATGGCGTTTTACAGATAGGAGCAGATTCTGTCGATTTTTTTACAGATTCTCCTTTTCCTGTCTCGTCACACGCGCTTCGCTGCGGCGTGTCGTTTCGTCACGTTCCGTTCCGATTCTTTTCGCTTTGCTTCGCGTTCCGGGTTTTCAGCAAGGGGAGGGCGGATCATGCGCATGACTCATCATGATAAGAAAAGCATGCATGCTGCAAATGCAAGAAAAATGTTTTGGACGCAAAGCGACAGGCGCGCATGTCGGCTAAAGACTTCCTTTTTTCAATCATGCGATAGACGTTTATATAAATAACCATGTTTATATTCATGAAATGATATTAGGTTTATAGCATAAATAAAATATCAACATGCTGATAAATATGGAATTTATATCAATTTATTTATCAGATTTTCATTAGCTTGCGCCAGCGCTCTTTTTTGCAATCTAGAGTTTCGTCAAGCCGAAAGACGAACGCGGTTGCTTGAGTTCTCCGGTCATCAGCGACTGCATTCTTTTTTGGTCATCGCTATTAATTTTTCTTCGATTCAACAAAGTCGAATCAAAAAGGAAGGAGCAAGCTCATGCGCAAGCTTTTCATCGCCGCCACGCCTGAAACGCGTAATGCCTTTGCCTGCGAACGCGAAGTCGTTGACTTCGCTTCGGCCAACCTCACGCAGGTGTCGACCGTCGTCATGACGGCGACGGAGGCGCTTCAGGGGCTGCTCGACGAAGTCGAAAAGACGGCGTTCGGCATTCCGGTCGTCATTCTCAACAACAACGGCAAAGTCGATCCGTGCCTGATCGGCCGCGCCGCGAGCATCATCGACTTCAAGGCCGACGATGCGAAGCTCTACGGCCGCCAGGTCGACACGCTCGCGCAGAAGTACGAAGACGCGGTGCTGCCGCCCTTCTTCGGCAGCCTGGAAAACTATGTTTCTCAAGGCCATGCGCAGTTCGACTGCCCGGGGCACCAGGGCGGCGCCTTCTTCCGCCGTCATCCGGCCGGGCGCGAATTTGCGGAATTTTTCGGCGAAAGCGTCTTTCGCGCAGACCTTTGCAATGCGGACGTCTCCATGGGCGACCTCCTCATTCACGAAGGCGCGCCCTGCGCCGCGCAGCAGAAGGCGGCGCGCATCTACAACGCCGACAAGACGTACTTTGTGTTGAACGGCACTTCCGCTTCGAACAAGGTTGTGCTCAATGCGCTCCTCGCGCCGGGCGACCTGGTGCTCTTTGACCGCAACAATCACAAGTCGAACCATCACGGCGCGCTGCAGCAGGCGGGCGCGACGCCCATCTATCTTGAAACGGCCCGCAATCCCTGGGGCTTCATCGGCGGCATTGACGAGCATTGCTTCAACGAAGCGTATCTGCGCGAGCTCATTGCTGAAGTCCGTCCGGAAAAGGCCGGCGCCAAGCGCCCCTTCCGCCTCGCCGTGATTCAGCTCGGCACGTACGACGGCACGATCTACAACGCCCGCCAGGTCGTCGACCGCATCGGCCACCTTTGCGACTACATCCTCTTTGACTCTGCGTGGGTGGGCTACGAACAGTTCATTCCGATGATGAAGGACTGCTCGCCGCTGCTTCTTGACCTCGGCCCCGAAGATCCGGGCATTTTCGTCACGCAGTCCGTGCACAAGCAGCAGGCGGGCTTCTCGCAGACTTCGCAGATTCACAAGAAGGACGCCCACATCAAGGGCCAGTCCCGCTACTGTCCGCACAAGCGCCTCAACAACGCCTTCATGATGCACGCGTCAACCTCGCCCTTCTATCCGCTCTTTGCGGCGCTCGACGTGAACGCGAAGATGCACGAAGGCCGAAGCGGCCAGCGCCTCTGGGCGGACTGCGTCTCGGTCGGCGTTGAAGCGCGCAAGCTCCTCATGCGCACCTGCAAGCACATCCGTCCGTTTGTCCCTGACCTGATCGACGGCTAGCCCTGGGGCGACTATCCGACCGAAGAGATCGCGCACAACCTGCGCTTCTTCGAATTTGATCCGAAGGCGAAGTGGCACAAATTCGGCGGCTACGGCAGCCGCCAGTACTTCGTCGATCCGTGCAAGTTCCTGCTCACGACGCCGGGGATCGACCCGGACACGGGCGACTATGCGGAATTCGGCGTGCCGGCGACGATTCTCGCGAACTTCCTGCGCGAAAACGCGATCGTGCCGGAAAAGTGCGACCTCAACTCGATTCTCTTCCTCCTCACGCCCGCCGAAGACATGGCGAAGATGGAGCATCTCATCACGCAGATTGCGCGCTTTGAGGAGTATCTCGATGCGGATGCGCCGCTCGAAGTCGTGCTGCCTTCGATCTACTACGCCAATGAAGAGCGCTATCACGGCTACACGATTCGACGCCTCTGCCAGGAAATGCACGACTTCTACAAGTCGCGCAACGTCAAGCAGCTCCAGAAGGACATGTTCCGCCGCGACCACTTCCCGCGCCGCGCGCTCGATCCGCAGCAGGCGCACTTCGAATTCATCCGCGGCAACTGCGAGCTCGTGCCGCTCGAGAAGGCCGAAGGCCGCATCGCCGTCGAAGGCGCGCTGCCGTACCCGCCGGGCGTGCTCTGCGTTGTGCCGGGCGAAGTCTGGGGCGGCGCCGTTCTTCAGTACTTCCTCGCGCTCGAGGAGGGCATCAACCGCACGCCGGGCTTCGCGCCTGAGCTTCAGGGCGTCTACATCCAGAAGGACGCCGACGGCCGCAAGCGCGCCTACGGCTACGTGCTCACCGAAGCGCGCGCCCGCGAATTAGGGCTTCTCAAGTAACGCCAAACCTCGGGCTGCAGGCGGCTCCCGGCGAGAGCGCCGGACGCGGCCGCCTGCGGCATCCCTCCCTTTTTTCTTACTCTGGAGATGAAACTATGTCCAGTTCCTCGAGCAAGATGAGCGTGACGCAGCTCACGATGCTGACGGCTCTCAACATGATGGGCTCCGGCATCATCATGCTGCCGACGAAGCTCGCCGAAGTCGGCACCTTTTCCGTCGTTTCCTGGCTCATCACAGCGGGCGGCTCCACTGCGCTTGCGTACGCGTTCGCCAAGTGCGGCATGCTTTCCCGCAACAAGGGCGGCATGGGCGGCTACGCCGAATACGCTTTCGGCAAATCGGGCTCGTTCCTCGCCAACTACGCGTACTGCGTGTCGCTTCTGATCGCCAACATCGCGATCGCCATTTCGGCCGTGGGATACGGCGTCGCCTTCTTCGGCGCGAATCCCACGCCCTTTGAAACGTGCCTCCTCACGATCGCCGTGCTCTGGATCTGCACGGTCCTCAATTTCAAGGGCGCGAAGATCACGGGCCTCATTTCGAATTTCTCGGCCTGGGGCGTCATTCTTCCGGTCGCCGGCCTCTCCGTCTTCGGCTGGTTCTGGTTCTCGCCCTCGACCTACATCGAGAGCTGGAACCCGAACAATCTCCCGGCCTTTGAAGCCGTGAGCGCCTCGATCTCGATGACGCTCTGGGCGTTCCTCGGCCTGGAATCGGCCTGCGCCAATTCCGAAGCGGTCGACAATCCGGAAAAGAACGTGCCCAAGGCCGTCCTCGGCGCCACGCTCGGCGTTGCCGTGATCTACATCCTCTCGACCAACATCGCTGCCGGCATCGTCGGCAATGCAGAGCTCGTTCAGTCGACGGCGCCCTTCGGCCTCGTCTTCTCGACGATGTTCGGCGACTGGGCCGGCAAGCTCGTGATGGGCCTCATGATCATCTCCTGCTCGGGCTCGCTCCTCTCCTGGCAGTTCACCATCGCCCGCGTCTTCAAGTCGTCGGCCGACGAAGGCTACTTCCCGAAGTGGTTCTCGAAAGTGACGAAGGACGATGCGCCCGTGGTCGGCATGACGATCATCGTCGCCATTCAGACGGTCATGTCGCTCATGACGATCAGCCCGTCGCTCTACAAGCAGTTCAATACGCTCGTCGACCTCGCCGTCGTCACGAACGTGATGCCGTACCTGCTCTCGATGGCTGCCGTCTACGTGATGCTCAAGGCCGAAGGCGTCTACGGGAAAGCGGCGAGCGCCATCAAGCTCTGCGCCTTCCTCGGCACGGTCTACAGCCTCTATGCGCTCTATGCGGCCGGCTTCTCCGCCATGATGTACGGCGCGCTTGCCACCTTTGCCGGCTGGTTCCTCTACGGCATCGCGGCTGAAAAGCTTCATCCCGCGCCTGCCGTGCAGCTCTCCGGCGCTGCCGACGACTAACTTCTTTCTCTCAGAGGCTGCTGCGCGCGTCCGAAGCGCAGCGGCCGCCGCAGGCGCCGCGGATCTCGAGGCGCCTTGCGGCGCTGATCCGTACCGGCCAAGCGGGCGCCTTCGCCGCCCGAGTGCGGAAATGCCGCGCACAGTTTGGCGCGAAATGAGACAATTCGCGAAGCTGCGGCGCAGCGGCGACCAACGCTGCAGCGCAGAAACTTAATAAAAGGAAGGAGCCCCTATGGAACACGGAAAGATGAGCGTTATGCAGCTCACGCTTCTGACGTCCCTCAGCATGATGGGGGCGGGCATTCTGATGCTGCCGGCAAAGCTCGCTTCGCTCGGCGCCGCCTCCACGCTTGCGTGGCTCCTCACGAGCATCGGCGCGGGCGCCATGGCCTACGTCTTTGCGCGCTGCGGCATGCTATCGAAGAAAAAGGGCGGCATGGGCGGCTTCGCGGAATACGCCTTCGGCCGCACGGGCTCCTTTTTCGTCACGTACGCCTATGGCGTTTCGCTTGTCGTGGGCAACATGGCGATTGCGCTTGCCTGCGTGAAGTACGGCTTTTCCGCCTTCAACTATCAAGGGACGCCCTTCACCGCCTGCCTCTGCAGCATGGCGCTCTTGTGGGTGTCTTCCGCGCTCTGCTTCCGCAGTCCGGGCTTCATCGGCATCTTCACCGCGTCCGTCATCTGGGCGCTTTTGCTGCCGCTCATTGTCTTCATTGCGATCGGGCCCTTCTGGTTTGACGCGTCGGTCTACATGGAAAACTGGCTCGCCGAGGATGTTTCCTTCTGGGGTGCGCTCGGCTCGGGCTTTCCGATGATGTTCTGGGCGTTTCTCGGGCTCGAGTCTGCCTGCGCCAATGTGGACGCCGTGGAGTCGCCCGAAAAGAATGTGCCCAAGGCGGTTGTTTTTGCAACGCTTCTCACCGCTTTCATCTATGTGGCGAGCACCAATCTTGTTGCTGGGATCGTGCCTAATGCCGACCTTGTCGAGAGCGACGCGCCCTTCGGCGTCGTTTACGCGCGAATGCTGGGCGAGGGCGCGGCGCCGGTGGCTTCCGCGCTTCTCTGGCTCGGCTGCGCGGGCTCGCTCGTCACCTGGCAGTTCACGCTCGGGCGCGTCTTCAAGTCGGGCGCGGAAGTGGGCTTTTTCCCGGCGGTCTTTACGCACGTCAACCGCGCCAATGCCACTGTGAAGGGCCTCACGCTCATTACGCTTCTGCAGATGGTCCTCACGATTCCGACGCTTCTGTTCGGCTGGTCGGACGCGGGCTACGAGGTGCTTTCGGAAGCGGCCGTCTGCATCACGCTCTTTGCTTATGTGCTTTGCGCCTGCGGCAGCCTTACGCTGGTTCGTCTGAGCGGCGCCTCCCGGGCGAGCCGCCTGCGGCTCGCCCTTGCGGTGACGCTGAGCCTCGCAGCCATTTTCTTCACGCTTTGCTGGCTCGACGCGCTGACGCTCAAAATGGGCGCGCTCTTTTTCTTTGCGGGCTGGGTTTTCTATGCGATGACGCCTGCGGTCCGCCGCTGCGGGGCGCCGGCGCCTGAGCCGCGGCCGGCCGCTCCCCGCCCAGGCGCGGCCGAAGGTGATCGTCAGTAAGCGGCGCGCTTGAAGCCCGCAGAGTCTTCATTGAGCCAGAAGGAGAGGAAAAAGTCATGAAGCGTCTTTCGACGGAGAGGCTCGGGTTCGGGCGCGGCTGGTGCAGCTTGCGCCGCCTGCGCCGGGGCTTCTGCTTTCGGTTCAGCCGGCGCGGCAGCGGGCAGCGCTTCGGCGCTCAGGTCCGCTTCGGGCTTCTGGGGCTGCGCTTCAGCGGGCGCCCCGGCAGCGGCAGCGAGCGCCTCGGGCGTGCGCACCTCCACGAGGCATTGATAGCCGCGCTTCGGAATCGTCCGAATGTATTCGACGGCTTCATGGTGGCCGCGGCCGTCGCGCAGGTACTTGCGAAGCTCGAAGATCGTCTGCGTGACGGTTTGATCCGTCACAACAGATCGGTCCCAAAGATTGTCGACGAGTTCCTGTCGCGTAATCACCTCGCCGCGGTGAGACGCAAAATAAAGGAGCGCGTTAATGAGTCGCGGCGGGAGCTTTCTTGGCTGCGAGCCTTCACGCTGAATGGTGTTGGTGCTGCGCGAAACTAGAAACTCTCCAACTTGCCAAATCTCAGACTGCATGGCGGCTTCTCACGACGTCACCGTCGAAGCGTGTCCGACAGTGTTCAGATTTGCTTTCGGATTCAAAGGATGGCTCATGCTCTCATCGAGCAGGCTACTCAGCATATCTTAAGGATTAGTCCCATGTCCACCTTTCTTTTTGCTTCGCCCGTCTTCGGGCCCGTTCATTCGCGCCGGCTCGGGCTTTCGCTCGGCGTGAACCTGCTGCCGGCAGACGGGAAGCTCTGCACGTTCGACTGCCTTTACTGCGAGTGCGGCTTCAATATCGACAATCGTCCGAAGACGCCGATGCCTTCGCGCGCCCTGGTGGCCGAGCGCCTCGAAGAGCGCATCCGCGCGCTCGAGGCAGAGGGCCGCCCGATCGACGCCATTACGTTTGCCGGCAATGGCGAGCCGACGATGCATCCGGAATTTCCGGCGATTGCGGCCGACACGGAAGCGATCCGCGACCGGCTCGCGCCGAACGCGAAGCTCTGCGTGCTCACGAACGCGACGAATCTTTTGAAGCCCGAGGTCGCCGCGGCGCTCGAGCGCTTTGATCTCCCGATGTTGAAGCTCGACGCCATGGATCCCGGCTGGGTGAAGCGCGTCAACCGCCCGCAGCGCCCGCATGATCCGGCTGCTGTTGTGGCCGCCATGAAGCGCTTCGGCGCGAAATGCGTCGTGCAGACGATGTTCCTCGCGGGCACGGCCGACGGCGTCTCGGTCGACAACACAACGGACGAATTCGTGAAGCCGTGGCTCGAGGCGGTGAAGGCCATCCGGCCGAAGCTCGTTTCGATCTATTCGCTCGACCGCGACGCGCCCTGCAGCACGCTGCGCAAAGCCGATCAGGCGCGGCTTGCCGAAGTCGGGCGACTTGTCGAAGCGGCCGGCATTCCCGTGCAGGTTTCGATCAGCGCGAGCGCCGTCCGCCGCGAGAAAGAGCGCAACTAGAAGGAGCCGCCATGCGAAAAATAGCGCCCAACATCCGCCGCATCGCTGCCGTTCACGATCTTTCCGGCGTCGGCCGAGTGTCGCTCATGACGGTCGTGCCCGTGCTTTCCACCATGGGCTTTGAGGTCTGTCCGCTGCCGACTGCGATTCTCTCGAACCATACGCAGTATCCGAGCTTCAGCTTTCTTGACCTCACGGAGGAGCTCCCGAAAATCATCCGGGAGTGGCGAAAGCTCAACCTTGAATTCGAAGCGATTTACACGGGCTACCTTGGCTCGCCGCGGCAAATCCGCATCATCGCGGACTTCATCGACGAGTTCCGCCGCGACGACACGCTCGTCGTCGTGGATCCCGTTTTGGGCGACAACGGGCGGCTTTACAACAAAATCACGGAAGAAATGGTGACGGCGATGCGCGTGCTCGCAAAGCGCGCCGATGTTCTCACGCCGAATCTCACGGAGGTCTTTGCGCTCCTCGGGCGTACTTATCAGCATGAATGCAGCGACGAGGCGCTCAAGGCCGCTATTGAGGCGCTCTCGGACATCGGGCCCGATACCGTGATCATCACGGGCGTTCCTGTGAAGGACGAGCCGAAGCTCACGGCGGTGATTGCACGAAGCCGCGCCGACGGCCGCACGTGGAAGGTGACCTGTCCCTATCTGCCGGCGCATTATCCCGGCACGGGCGACACCTTCACGAGCGTCATTACGGGGAGCCTCCTCCAGGGCGACAGCCTTCCGATTGCGCTTGACCGCGCCGTTCAGTTCATTCTGCAGGGGATCCGAGCGACTTTCGGCTATCCGCACGACAACCGCGAAGGCATCATGCTCGAGCGGGTGCTCCCGAACCTGCGCATGCCGATTCAGTCGGCAAGCTACGAGCTCGTTTGAGCCGCAGCGGCGCGGCTTTTGGCGCCGGGCGCTCGGAAGGGCGTTCGCGCTGCTTTCCGGTTTGCCTTTTGCTTTGCTCTTCGGTTTGCCTTCAGGGCCGCGCTTCGCTATCGTGTGCGTTTTCCTTCTTGAGCGCAGGCACGACACACATGAGCCTTTTTCGCAATGTCTTCCGCCCCGCACGGGCAGCGCAAGTCCTCGGCGCCTTCTTGCTCGCGCTCGCCCTCGCGGCCGGGGGTGCGGGCGCTCTTCGCGCTTCGCCCGCCGACAACAGCGTGACGGCGGCGATCGGCTCGGCGGTGACGACGCTCGACCCCTACGACAGCGTCGACGCGATGACGCGCAATGTGGCGAAATCGATTTTCGAGAGCCTCGTTGTCTTTGACGAGCATCTCGACATTCGGCCGCAGCTCGCCGAGTCCTGGCGGATTTCCGAGGATGGGCTCGTCTATGAATTCCGGCTGCGCGAAGGCGTGCGCTTTCATGACGGAACGCTGCTCACGGCCGAGGCCGTGAAGCGCAACTTCGAGCGCATGCTGGACCCGAAGAATGCGTTGAAGCGCCGCGCCGTCTTCGACTTCATCGATCAGGTGGAAGCGGGCGAAGCGGATCCGCTCCTTGTGCGCTTTCGGCTCAAGGCTCCCACGTCGAGCTTCCTTGCGAAGCTCGCGACCGGCACGGCGGGCATCATCTGCCCGAGCGCGCTCGAGCATTGGTCGCGCGCGAAGCCCGAAGCGCTCGCCTGCGGCACGGGTCCTTATCGCTTGAAGCGCTTCATTCCTGGGGAGCGCCTTGATGTCGTGCGCAATGCCGGCTACCGCGTGCCGGGCGAGCCCAGGCTCGAGGGCATTACCTGGCTCGTCGTTCCCGAAAACCACACGCGCGCCACGATGCTGCGCACGGGCGAGGCCGACTTCATTTTCCCGGTGCCTTTTGAAGAAAAGCGCATGCTCGAAGGAAGCGATGCGCTTCGCATTGAAACGCTCCCCGGCGTGCAGACGCGGTTCCTCTCCATGAACGTGCGGAAGGGGCCGCTCACCGACATTCGAGTGCGAAGCGCAATTGCCTATGCGATCAACAAGACGGCGCTCGCGCGGGTCGCTTTCGGTGGCGAAGCGCGGCCCGCGGACGGCGTGCTCCCCGCGCCGATCGCCGACGCTCTGAAGCTCGGGCCCTGGCCCTATGATCCCGAGCGCGCGAAGGCGCTTCTTAAAGAGGCGGGGTTTGCTCCGGGCGAGAGCCGCCTCACGCTCCCGCTTTGGTCGGCGTATCCGGACGCGACTTCCCGGCGCGTGCTGCAGTTTCTGCAGCAGCAGCTTCGCGCCGTCGGGATCGACACGTCGATCCGGCTTCTCGAGTCGGGCGAGCGCTCGGCGCTCGTGACGGGCAACAAGAATCCGGCAGAGGCGCCCAATCGCCTCTACTACACCGGCTGGTCCAATTCGGCTTCCGAGCCCGACTGGGGGCTGCGGCCGATCTTTGACAGCCGGAAAATGCCGCCCGTGCTTCAGAATACGGCTTACTACGCGAATCCGAAGGTGGATGCGCTTCTCGACGAAGCGCTCGCCGAAGCCGACGAAGCGAAGCGAAGCGCGCTCTACGAAGCGGCGCAGCGCCTCATTTGGGCGGATGTGCCGGTTGTGATGCTCGTCTTTGAAAATGCTTCGGCGGGCTCGCGAAAGGGCCTCGCCGGCTTTCGCGTTTATTCCAACGCTGATCTCGATTTTTCCCGCGCGCACTGGCTGAAGTGATGGACGTATCGGACTTCATGCCCGCGTGAACTATTTCTCTCTATGCGCTTCTCATGGAACTCGATCTACTCAAGCTTGCGATTGTTTGCCCGCTCGTTTTTCTGGGCGGCCTTGTCGACGCCATTGCCGGGGGCGGCGGACTCATTACGCTTCCTGCCTATCTGATGGCGGGCGTGCCCGCGCATCTCGCGCTCGGCACGAACAAGCTCTCGAGCGGTCTCGGCATGGCGATGTCGACGTGGCGCCTCTACCGCGGCGGCTTCAATGACGAGCGGCTTGCGGCGGTGCCGATTGCCGCCGCCTTTGCGGGAAGCCTCGCGGGCGCGCGGTGCGCGCTCCTTGTGCCGGAATCGGTTTTTGAGCTCATTCTCATTACGCTTCTGCCGGTGGCGGCCGTGCTTGTCATGCGCAAGAAGACGCTCGAGCCCGAGGTGACCGCCATCGACCCCGTTCGCCAGAAGCGGCTTCTCGCGCTTTGCGCTTTTGTCTGCGGCGCATACGCCGGCTTTTACGGACCGGGCGCAGGCACCTTCATGCTGATACTTTTTTCCGCCGTCGCACATCTCGCCGTCCGCGACGCGGCCGGCCAGATGAAGATTGTCAATTTCTCGAGCGGCGCCGCCGCGTTCGTCACGTTTGCCGTTGCGGGCGAAGTGGACTGGGCGCTCGGCCTCGTGGCGGGCGCCTTCGGCATTGCTGGGCACTATATCGGCGCCGGGCTCGTTTTGAAGAACGGCGCCAGGGTCGTCCGGCCCATCATCGGCGTCGTGCTGCTCGCGCTCTTTGCCAAAACGGCCTGGGAATACTTCGGCTGAGCGCTTTGCACTCGCTCTCTGCCTGCTTTTACCGATGGCTCACTTTGAACAGCGCCATAGAATCGAACGCAGACTGCATTGACTGCATTGGTTGTTTCTGCTTCGAAGCTGCGAAAAAGCACGCTGCCGGCAGAGCGCCGATCTTTTGCTGAAAGGAGTGCGCTATGAAAGTATTCACGAAAACCGCCTTTGCCTTTGCTGCCGGCATCGTCGCCGCCTGTGCGCAGGCGGGCGTTGATCCTGCGTCGCTGCCGCTCGAAAAGCTCACCGCCGACGTGGTCGTCGTCGGCTCGGGCGGCACCGGCATGGCGGCCGCCGCGAGCGCAGCGGGCGAGGGCGCCAAGGTGCTCGTCTTTGAAAAGCTCCCGATGATCGGCGGCAGTTCCGCCTTCGCGGGCGGCGCGATTGCGGCGGGCAACACAAAGGCGCAGGCGCGTGCGGGCGAAAAGGATACGACGCCCGAAGGCTTTGCGAAGATCTGGCTTGACGACCAGAAGCGCTCCTACCACGGCGGCAACCCAAATTATCCGGACGAAGCGCTCGTGCGGTCCATGACGGCCTCCTTCACAGAGACCATTGACTGGCTCGAAGAGACGGTCGGCCACACGTTCGCGAAGCCGCGTCCCTTCGGCTACGGCGGCCCCAATTACGCGCATGCGCCCGCCGAGTCCCCGGTGCCCGCATCGGGTCGCGGCTCCTCGCCCGCGGGCGGACGCTTCGTCATCAAGAATGTGAAGATCTATCTCGACAAGCTGGGCGTTCCCGTGCGCACTTCAACGCCGGTTGACTCGCTCATCATGGACGACAAGGGCGCCGTCGCGGGCGTGCGCGCGCACGACAAGACGAAGCGCTACGAAGTGTCCGCGAAGGCCGTGGTGCTCGCGACGGGCGGCTTTGCGCACAGCCGCGAAATGATGGAAAAGCTCGTTCCGGTTTATGCGCCTTTTGTTGACAAGTCGGTGGCGAGCGTCGGCGACACGGGCGACGGCATCCGCATGGCCGTTGAAGCGGGCGGCGTGATGTACGACGACGCGTGGGTGATCGGCCTCTACGTTTCGAGCCTCGACCCGAAGCTCTCGAAGACCTATACGTCCAAAGACAAGTACAAGGACCGCGTCTTCGTGAACGAAAAGGGCGAGCGCTTCGTGAACGAAGACCTGCCGTACCTCACGGACCCGGTTGCCATGCAAAAGAGCGCCTGGGCGATCGTCGACAGCTCAAACGAAAAGAATGCAGCGCTTTTGAATGAGTGCAAGGATCCGAAGATTGCCGCCAAGGGCGCAACCTGGGGTGAGCTCGCGAAGGCGATGGGCGTCCCTGCCGATGCGCTCGAGCGCACGATGACGGACTACAACAAGGCCTGCGAAACGGGTGTCGACAAGACGTTCGGGAAGCCCGCCGCCTATCTGAAGCCCTTCCTCAAGGCGCCTTTCTATGCCGTGCGCGTTGTTCCGCAGACGGGCGGCACGATGGGCGGCGTCAAGGTAAACGACAAGTTTGAGGTTGTCCGTGCGGACGGCACGCCCATCCAGGGCCTCTATGCCGGCGGCGAAGTCATCAACCGGCCGTACTACAACCGCGTCTACACCTCAGGCACGGGCCTTGGCATTGCTTATACGTCGGGGCGCATCGCCGGCGAAAACGCCGCCAAGGCGGCGCTCGGCAAAGACTGATCCGCAAGTCTGATTGATTAGAAAGCTTTCTTTGGAAAGCAGAAAGCTCGGCGGCATTCCTCTCACGGGTGCCGCCCAGCTTTTCAGCGTGCGCTTTGCGCCGCTAGGCTTTTCAGTTCTTCTTCGCTTTCGAAAAGTCGACGGCGTTGCCGCGGGCAGGGCGCTTCGAAAGCCGGCCCGTGCGCTCAAGAATGGCGTACCAGAAGAGGCAGACCACAACAATAAGCGAATTGAGGCCGTAGATCCCGTCGTAGCCGATTGTGGGCGCGAGCGTGCCGCCCAAGTAGGGCGCAACCCCGATGCCCAGGTCGAAGAAGATGTAGAAGGTGCTCGTTGCCTGCGCATAGCGGTCGCGATCCACCATGCTGATGGCGTTCACTTGCGCGACCGACTGGAAGTTGCCGAAGCCGAGGCCCGCGAGCGCGCCCGAAATGAGCACGGTTGCGCTCGAGGGCGCGAGCCAGAGGATGCCGAGGCCAACGGCGAGGAGCACGTAGGCCGGATAAAGAATGACGGCCGGGCCGTGCGCATCGTAGATTTTCCCCGAGAAGGGCCGCGAGACAAGAATCGCGACAGCGTAGACGAGGAAGAAGAGCGAAGCGGCGGCCACGACGTCGAAAGCCTGCGCATAGGCGGCCATGAAGGCCTGAATGTTGCCCCAGGCAAGACAGGTCGCGCAGACGAGAAGACTGAAGGGAATGAGCTTGGGCTCAATGAAGTCGGCGAGCGTGAGCTTGTGCGCGAGATGGCCGCGCTGCCCTTTGACGCGCACGAGCGGCAGGAGAAGCAGGTTCACGCAGGCGAGCCCCGTGCCGATCGCGAAGATGCCCTCGTAGCCGAGGGACCCCAGAAGCGCGATGCCGATGAAGGGGCCGAAGCAGAGCGCGAGCGCAGTGCTCATCGAAAAGTAGGCGATGCCGCGGCCGTGGTACTGTGCGGGCACGATCACGGCGACGATCGTGCCTGTCACCGTGCCGATGATGCCGATCGCGACGCCCGAGATGAAGCGCACGAGAAAGATGAGCGCGAGGGAGTCGGCGAAGAAGTAGGCGATGTTCGTGAAGAGGTAGAGCAGAACGCCCGTCACGAGAACCCGAAGGTAGCCGGCCGTCTGCACGATGCTCCCGGTGAAGAAGCGCCCGACGAGGCAGCCGATCACGATGATGCCGGTCGCGAGGCCCGCCATCCCCGTTGATGCATGAAACACCTCGGCGAGGTAGCGCGTGCTTACGACGAAAATCGCGTAGTAGCCCGCCAGGCCGAGCATGTTGATGAGGGAGATGGCGACGAAGGTTTTGGAAAAAATGGCTTGAAGCGCTTCGCTTCTTGTGGGTTTGATCGGCATGCAGAACTTCCGAAAAAAGAGCGGCGCATCTTCGGGCAGCGGAGCGAAGCGCTGGCGTAAGGCAGATGAACGGCTAGGAGCGGACGCCGCGATGCCGCAGGTGCGGCGGCATCTGGAAAAGAAGAGCATTCTAGCGGCTGTGCGGCTCGTTGGCAGAAACCGCTTTTGTAAAACTGAAAGTCAATCGCTTTCTTGTGGGATTATGAAACTCATTAATTTCTGAAATAATCGTTTACAGAATTGGTGGTAAGAAACATGATATGCACGCGAAGGCAGTTTTTCCTCGGCAGATGGACGAAGGAAACCGCTGATACGGACATCACTCCCGATGCCGGCGGCGAGCCCACTCCGACCGCAGAGCCGATCAGTGAGCTTCCCACCGATTTCAGTCCTGCAATGTTGAAAATGCAGGCGCAAATAATGGGACTCGACCTCGGTTCGATGTCCTGGGAGGAAGCAGAAAAAATCGTTCTGGCGGCGTTTCGCAGCCAGCGGAATCCGGACAGAACGGAAGGAAAAGGCGTCTGAGAAACGATAATGACCCCACGGTACTGCTAAAGCCACATCTAACCGCAAGGAACACTACAAGTAGTGTCTCTCAATG
>CAJMKD010000010.1 GCA_905213905.1 uncultured Sutterella sp.
CCAGTGAAAGTAGGTCATTGCCAGGCTCCCTATTGAGAAACCCCTCGTTGCTTAACCGCGCGAGGGGTTTTGCTTTATAGCTGCGCAGCGTTAAGAAAGCGAGCGCTCGCTTTCTTAACGCTTTTAAAGACGAAAAAGCCGCGGGCTTTTGGAGCGCCGCGGCTTCAGGAATGCCGATTAACTACGGCCGAACCGTCTTACATGAACTTTTGCAGCGTTTCGGCGATCGACTTCACGCCGGCGATGATCTTCTCTTCAGGCACAGTGACGAACGAGAGGCGAGCCGTGTTGTTCTTGGGATGGTTCGCATAGAAGGCGAAGCCAGGCACGAACGCCACGGGGGTTTCTGCGGCGACGCAGGCCTTCAGGAGTTCCGTGGCATCAACGTTTTCCGGCAGCTCGAGCCAAATGAACATGCCGCCCTTCGGGTGCGTCCACTTGATTTGCGGGTGCTTGGGCATGTAGGTGTCAAGTGCATTGAGCATGCATTCGGCGTGCTGCTTGTAGATCGCGCGAACGAACGGGAGGTGGTTCTTCATGAGCCCCTGTTCAAGGCAGCGCGCGGTGATGAGCTGCGTGTAGGTCGACGTATGAAGGTCGACGGCGGTCTTCATTTCGGCAAGCGCATCGATAATGACCTTCGGCGCCATGAAGTAGCCGAGACGGAAGCCCGGCGCCAGAACTTTCGACATCGTGTTGAGCGTGATCGTGCGTTCGGGCGCATAGGCGCGAAGCGACGGGGCGGGATGCTCGTCGTAGTAAATTTCGCCGTAGGGATTGTCTTCGAGAAGCCAGAAGTCGTATTCGCGCGCTTTTTCCGCCAGAAGCTTGCGGCGTTCGATGTCGATCGAGCGGCCGGTCGGATTCTGGAACGTGGGCATCACATAAGCGAGCCGCGCACCGCGGCATTCTTCGCCGATGGCGGCCGGATTGAGGCCGTACTCGTCGTAGGGCAGCTCGACGAACTGCGGGCGGGAAAGCTGGAAGGCCTGAAGCGCACCCATGTAGGTCGGGCTTTCAACAAGCATCTTCGAGCCTTCGTCCAGGAAGAGGCGGGCAATCATGTCGAGGCCCTGCTGAGAGCCGGAGCAAACAAGAACCTGTTCGGCTTCGGTGGGGATGCCCTTTTCCGTTTCCCAGGCTGCGAGCGCCTTGCGCAGCTCCATCACGCCTTCGCAGGCGGAGTACTGCAGCGCGCGCTGGCCCTGATTGTCGATCACCCAGTTGGCGGCTTCCTTCACTGCAGCGAGCGGGAAGCCTTCAGGGGCGGGCAGGCCGCCGCCGAAGCTGATGACCTCGGGACGCGCTGCGAGCGCAAGCACATCCTGAATGACGGAGTTGCCCTTGGGCTTGCCGATTTCGCTGAAATGAGGCGTGGGTGTGCAGGTGTTCTTGCAGTCGCATGTGGTCATGATTGATCTCTTTTAGGAAAAAGCGTGCGCCGGCGCGTCTTCGGACGGTCATCGCGAATGGTGTTGAGCGCGCGCACGAGGATTTTTGAAGCGAATTCACTTTCCATTCTATGGGTGCGGAATAAACGGGGATTATCCGAAGACGTCGTCATTGACGGTCTTTGTGACGGTTTTTCGATGAAATAAGGGGTCGAATAGGTGGTGTCACCTATGCGGTTGCCGCTTTGACAGGAGAATTGCCTTTAAAGGACAGTTTCTCGTTGTCGGCCAATCAGGCTCAAAGGACTACATAAAAAGAATTAGAGGCAGGTAAAAAAGATTAGAATCTTCACGCGGCAACAAAACGAAACAATCACAAAAGCAAGCATGCGAAATCGAACAACCTGCGGCGGGGCGGAGGCGGCATTCCCAGGGGGCCGATCATGGAAGGCGCTCGTCGCGCTTTTCTTTTTCGGCTGGATGTGCTTTGCCGCCGACAGGCTGCTTCTCAATCCGATGCAGCCGCTCATACGAGAAACGTTCGGCATCGGCAATGCGGAATTCGGCCTTGTGATGACGGTCTTTCTCGCCGTCTACGGTCTCATGCAGATTCCCGTCGGCATGGCGGCCGATGTGTTCGGCTGCCGAAGGATCCTTGTGACCGGCGTTTTTCTTTCTGCGGTTTTCACGGCGCTCTACAGCACAGCGGAAAGCTTTGCGATGCTGCTTTGCCTGCGCTTTTGCGCCGGCTTTTCCGAATCCTGCTACTACGGACCGCAGTGTGCGCTCGCTTCCCGATACATTCCCAGAAATCGCCGAACGCTCGGCTTTTCAATCATGTGCTGCGGGCAGCCGATCGGGATTGCGTTCGGGCTGACGGGCGCGAGCCTGCTCGCCTACAACTTGGATTTGGGCTGGCGCCTGCCCTGCATCATCTACGGGGCGTTCACCCTTCTCGCTGCGCTTGCCGTCATTCGTATCGTTCCGAAGGACTTGCCGGCAAAAGCCCCGTGCGCGATCGCCGCTGCGCCCTCGATGCCGTATTTGAAGCGACTCGGCATTCTTTTTGGAAACCGCACCTATATTGCGCTTCTCGTTCTGGGCTTCATCGACATGATGGTCTTTCTGATGATGACGACCTGGGTGCCGGTTTTTCTGCGCGAAACGAAGCTTTTGAGCGAAGAAGTGCTGAGCTGGCTCTCTTCTTCGATTACCTGGGCAGCCATTCCGGCAGCGCTCGGCTGGGCCTGGATTGCGGACCGCTTTCACTGCAGAAAGCAGCTCCTTGTCATTCTCTTTCCCGTGGCGGCCGGGAGCCTTTTTCTCCTGAAGCTGGCCGACGGCGTCGGGCTCACCACATTTGCGCTCATTCTCTATGGCATGACAGGGAAGCTCGGCATCGACGCCATTCTGACAAGCCTTATTGCGGACTCTGCGCCCGATACGCTGCGCTCGAGCGCCTTCGGCTTCTACAACGCCGTATCGATGACGGGCGCTACCTTTTCGCCCGTGATTCACGGCATGCTTCGCGACGCGACGGGCTGCTGGGATGCATCCTTCATTCTTTCGGTGTTCCTCCTTCTCACCGGCGCCTTCACGGTGCTCGCGATTTTTCTGAAGGATAAGGACTCAGCCCGCTCGAAGGCTGATGCATGAAACGCGCCTGTCGCCCATTGGAGCGTCAGGCGCAAAAGGCTGAAAGGAACGCAGGAGGCCTTCGGGCTAGTTTTCGGACTGTTCTGCCTTGGCGGCTGTGCGCTTCGCTGCGGAACCCTTGCCGCCGGCGCGCTTCTTCGCGGCCGGCTTTTCGTGCGATTCAGCAGCAAGTTCGGCGAGCCTCGCCTTCTTTTCAGGGGCGCTGCAGAAATCAGCGACGGGACACCCCTCGCATTCCGGATTTCTTGCCTTGCAGCAGTAGCGGCCGAAGAGAAGCAGCCAGTGGTGTGCGTTGAGCCGGAATTCCTCCGGCACAATCTTCAAAAGCTTTTCTTCAACCTCTGCGGGGGTCTTGCCTTTGGCAAAGCCCGTGCGGTTGCAGACGCGGAAGATGTGCGTGTCGACCGCAATGGTCGGCTCGCCGAAGGCGACGTTGAGAACGACGTTGGCGGTTTTGCGCCCGACGCCCGGGAGCGCCACCAGCGCTTTGAAGTCGCGCGGGACCTCGCCGCCGTATTTTTCCTGCAGAATCGCCGCCGCTTCAACAACGTGCTTGGCTTTCGTGCGGAAGAGGTTGAGCGTCTTCACGTAAGGCAGCAGGCCCTCGACGCCAAGATCGAGAATGGCCTGCGGCGTATTGGCGACAGGAAAGAGCTTTGCTGTCGCGAGGTTGACGCCTTTGTCCGTTGCTTGCGCCGACAGCATGACGGCGACAAGCAGTTCGAAAGGCGTTTTGAACTGAAGCTCCGATTTGGGTTCGGGGAATCGGTCACGGAGCCGGGCCATGAAGACCGGGCGGTCGTTCTTTTTGATCATTCTGAAACTCGCTTGGCCGTTCGGCAGCCGCTATTTCTGCGCGCGCTTTCTGGCGAGCGCCATGATGTCAGCAAGAAAATTCTTGCGCTCGAGCGCCTGCGCCGCGCCCGCATCGGCGCGCAGCGCCTTGAGGCGCGCATCCTCCTGAGCGCGGCGCTTGACGCGCCTTGCCCATGTTTCCTCGAAAAGGCGCTTGGCGCGGCGTGCATCCTCGTCCGTCCAGGCTGCGCCGGTTTCCACGAAATCGATGCAGTCCATCGGGCAGGCTGGCGCGCAAAGCGCGCAGCCGGTGCACCGCTCAGCGATGACGCCGTGCAGATGCTTGGGCGCGCCTGCAATGGCGTCCGTCGGGCAGGCTTTGGCGCACCAGCCGCAGCCGATGCAGTCTGCAGCGCGCACATGCGCAACGGCAAAAGGCACTTCACGGCCGAATTCAGGATCAAGCGCCGTTTCCGGCAGTCCCGTCGCGCGGGCAAGCTTCGCGATGCCGCGTGCGCCGCCGGGCGCGCAGCGATTGATGGGCGCAAGCCCTTGGGCGATGGCTTGCGCATAGGCGGCGCAGCCGTCGAAGCCGCACTGCCGGCACTGCGTCTGCGGCAGCAGCGCGTCAATGGCCTCGGCGGAAACAGGCAGAGGAAGCGGATGATTCTGAAGCGTCATGAGAGGTGTGGAAACAAAGGAGGAGAGGCTGCCGGCGCCGTGCGCTGCAGGGCTTACCAGAAAGTCTCTGCGACGAGCTGGCCCGGTCGTCCGAAGCGCGGCGATATGATGCCGCGCTTTTTGAGTTCCGCACGCATGGCATCAATGAAAGCGGGGTTGCCGCAAAGGAGCGCTCGCGCATTTTCAGGCGTGAGCGTTCGTCCGACGGCGCGCTCGAGTTCGCCTGAAGCAATGAGCGCAGGAATGCGCTCGCAGAATTCGCCCGCTTTGGCCGGATCCGTTTCGCGCGTCGTCGATACGACGAGCCGAAGCTTCGAGCGCGGTGCGAAGACTTCGTTGAACGACTTTTCGAGCTCTCGGGCGAGAACCGCTTCGTCGCCCGTGCGCACGCAGTCGACGAGAACAATTTCATGCCACGGGTAATGCGAATCGGGATTGCGCAGAATGGAGGCGAAGGGAGCCAGCCCGGAGCCCGTGGCGAAGAGCCAGAGCGTTTTGCCGCCCGGAATGCGCTCAGGGAAGAGATTCCCCTGTGCGTCGCCGTCAAGAAGCGCTTCGTCGCCGGGATTGAGCGCTGTGATGCGGGGCGACAGCTGGCCGTCGGGAACGGCTGTGATGAAGAAGTCGAGCGTATCGGCCCAGGGCGCTGATGCGATTGAATAGGCTCGCATCACCGGTTCGGCGTCGCCTTCGAGTTGAAGGCCGATGCGGGCGAATTGGCCCGCTTTGAAAACGAAGCCTTCAGGCTTTTCAAAGCGAAGGACGAAAAGACGAGGCGCTGCCTCGCGCTTTTCGAGAAGCTTGATGGTCTGCATGGGTGAAAAACCTCCTGGTTTGCATCCTTGGATGCCGCTCGATTGTATCGCGAGGACTCGTTGGCGGGGGTGCGCCGTGCGCTCGAGCGAAGTCGAAAAAAAGCCCGCGCGATCGGACGGATCGGGCGGGCCTGCTGCGGCGAAAAGGCCGGCGAGCGAGACGTCAATCCCAGGTCTTCTTGAGGAACTGGAGCTTGCCGGTCTTGCCGCGCCATTCATCGGCGTCGTCGGGTGCAGGCTTGCGGTGCGTGATGGAAGGCCATTCGCGAGCGAGCTCCGCATTGAGCGCGATGAACTCCTGCTGATCTTCCGGCACGTCTTCCTCGGCGTAAATCGCCGCTTCAGGACATTCGGGAATGCAGACGGCGCAGTCGATGCATTCATCGGGGTCGATCACGAGGAAGTTCGGACCTTCGCGGAAGGCATCCACCGGGCAGACGTCGACGCAGTCGGTGCGCTTGCAGCCGATGCAGGCTTCGCAGACAACATGAGCCATTTTTCTTTTCTCTCCAAGGAGTCGGGTTCTGCTGATTCAACCGGCGGGGCCGCCCTGGGTGGCCGCAAATGCGTCGGGCGCCGGTTGAGGGTGAAAAAATCGAATCTGATAATTCTATCGCTTTCGAGAATAAAGAAAACCCGCCGAAACCGGCGGGTTTTCTCGCGGGCCCAAGCGACGCCTTAGGCTTCGCG
Source organism: uncultured Sutterella sp. (assembly GCA_905213905.1). Classification (GTDB taxonomy): domain Bacteria; phylum Pseudomonadota; class Gammaproteobacteria; order Burkholderiales; family Burkholderiaceae_F; genus Sutterella. Next base: position 6,029 of record CAJMKD010000010.1, read on the forward strand.
GGGCGCCGTGAGATGCCAGTAGCGCATGCCGCCCGTCAGAACGTAGACAGGCTGCGCCGGCCGGCGGCCTGCGAGCGCGCGCGCGGCGGCATAGGCGCGCACGGCAGAGCGGCAGACAACAACGACGGGGTTCCCCTCGGGGATTTCGTCGATGCGCTCGCGCAGCTCGCCGAGCGGAATATCGAGGAGCGGCCAGGGGAGCGCATCTTCGGCGATTTCAGCCGGTTCGCGAACGTCAAGCAGGGTGACGCCGCCGGAGAAGTCCGCGCCTTCGCCAAGATAAGGCGCGTTTCCTGCCATGACCGCGCGAAGCTCCTGAGGCTCGATGAAGCGCACGAGTCCCGAGAGAATGTTTTCGGCAATGTGTCCCGCCGTATTGACGGCATCCTTGGGCGTGCCCGTCTGCGGGCAGTAGCAGAGATCGAGCTCGGCCAAGTCATGCACCGTTGCCTTGAAGCGCATGGCGGTGCTCACGACGTCGATGCGCTTGTCGGCGCCTTCGCGTCCAATCGCCTGTGCGCCGAGCACGCGGCCTTCGGCGTCAAAGAGCACCTTGAGGACGAGCTCGACGCTCCCCGGGTACCAGGCGACGTGATTGCGCCCGATGACGGTGGCGCGGAAAAAGTCCTTGTGGGGCGTGCGGCCCTCGTTGATGAGCGCCTGCTCGCTCTTGCCCGTCGAAGCCCAGAGCGTGCCGAAAAGCGAGATGCCGTTCGTTGCAAAGCCGCCCGCCGTGGGCGTCTTCGCAAAGCCCGCGAGCGCGTCGGCGGCTTTGCGGCCTTCCTTGGCGGCTGTGCCTGCGAGCATCATCGGGCGCATGGCGCCCGAGACCGGATCAAGGCTCGTGGCGACGTCGCCTGCGGCAAAGATCGACGGATCGCTCGTGCGCATGAAGGCATCCGTGAGAATCGTGTCGCGCGGCCCGAGCGCGAGTCCTGCTTCGCGGGCCAGATCCACGCGCGGCATGACGCCGGCGGCGGAAATGACGTCGTCGACGATGAGAGCGTCGCCCGTCGAGAGCGTGAGTTTGAACGTGCCGTCATCGCGCTTTTCGACTTTGACGACAGATGTGTTCGTGTGAATGTGAAGATTCTTCGCCTTGGATTCCGCCAGGCGGATGAAGGCGTTTGAGAGGCCTTCATCATTGCGGCCCATGATCGTGCGTCCGTATTCCATGAGGTGCACGACGCCGCCACGACGAATGACGTTCTCCGCTGTTTCAAGGCCGACGGCGCCGCCGCCCACGATGCCGACGCGGCAGCCGGGCGTCTTCGAGAGCTTTTCCTCAAGGCGCAGGGCGTCCTCGGGACGCCAGAGCGGATGCGCGTTTTCGCGCAGGCCTTCGATCGGCAGAATGCGCGCGGCTGCGCCAGTTGCGAGAATGAGCCGGTCGTAGGGCGTCTCGAAAATCTCGTTTGTCTCGAGGTTCTTCACGCGCAGGGTCTTGGCTTCGCGGTTGATCGAGAGCACTTCGTGACGTTCGCGGATCTCGATCGCATACATGGCCTCCAGGCGCGCGGCGCTTGCCGCGTAAAGGCCTTCGGGCCGAACGACGCCGCCCGCATAATAGGGAAGCGCGCAGTTGGCAAAGGAGATTCGTTCGCCGCGTTCATAAACAACGACGTCGGCATCCTCCATAAGACGCTTGACGCGCGTAGCGGCCGTAATGCCGGCGGCAACGCCGCCCACGATGACGATGCGCATGGGAATCGGGTCCTTCCTCGAGATGTATGAAAGAATCTGATTCTAGCCGTGCGGCCCGCATCCGCCGCTGCGCCCGACTCTTCTACGGGGTAAGGTTTGTGTAGGATGCCAGGCACAAGCCGGCTGGTTTTTTCCCCACACTTCTTCTTCATTCTTCCGCGCAAGCGGTCTTTGAAGCGCATGCCGCAAAGCGAGCCCCATTTTCCGAACGATTATTCGCGCAGGATTCTGCACGTCGACATGGACGCCTTCTATGCGGCCGTCGAGCAGCGCGATCATCCCGAGCTGCGCGGGCGGCCCATTGCCGTGGGTCACGCCGAATCGCGCGGCGTCGTTGCAACGGCAAGCTACGAGGCCCGGCGCTTCGGCGTTCACAGCGCCATGCCGAGCCGGCGAGCGCTTGAACTTTGTCCGGGGCTCATCTTTGTTGAAGGCCGCATGCAGCACTACAAGGCTGTTTCGGCAGAGATTCGTGAAATTTTCAGCCGCTACACCGATCTCATTGAGCCGCTCTCAATCGATGAGGCCTACCTTGATGCCACCGAGAACAAGCTTGGCATCGAGCTCGGCGTGGAAGTCGCCCGTCGGATCAAGGCCGACATCCGCAGGGAAATCGGACTTGTGGCAAGTGCGGGCGTCTCCTACAACAAGTTTCTCGCGAAGATCGCCTCTGACTGGCGAAAGCCCGACGGCCTCTGCACGATCCACCCTTCGCGGGCGCAGGCCTTCATCGACAGGCTGCCCATTGAGGCTTTCTGGGGCGTCGGTCCCGCCACCGCCAAGCGCTTCCATGAAATGGGGATCGCGACGGGCGCAGCGCTGCGAGCGCTGCCGCTTTCGCTCCTCACGGAACAGTTCGGACAGTCGGGCATTGTTTTCTACAAGTTCGCGCGCGGCATCGACGAGCGGCCGGTGCGGCCCGAGCGCGAGCGCAAGAGCGTCGGCTGCGAGGAAACCTTTGCGACGGATGTTCGCGGGGAAGCGCTTCTCGAGAGGCTCGGCGCGATTGCAGAGGATTTGGAAAAGCGGCTGGCGAAGCATGCGTTCGAGGGCTCGACCCTCACGCTCAAGATCCGATTCTTCGACTTCACGACGAAAACGCGCAGCTTCACGGGGCAAAAGCCTTTTCTGAAGAGTGCAGAAATTTTCGAAGAAGCGCGTCGTCTGCTCGCGGGCGTCGACGTGCCGGCAGGCGGCGTGCGGCTGCTCGGGCTTTCGGTGAGCTCGCCCCTTGAGAAGCCCGACGAGCGTCAGGGAACGCTTTTTTAAGCGGCGGAGCTTCGCTGGAGCTGCGCCTCAGGGCCGCAGCGCCGCTTCGTCAGCGCTCGATGCGCGTCTCGCCGAAAATGTCGCGGAACATGGCCCAGACGCCTGCCTGCGAAACCGCCGAGAGCGCCGCCATCAGGATCGGGGCGAGGAAAGCGACGGCCGAGGCCATGCCGAGCGCCGCAAAAAGCGCTTCAAGGCCGAGCGTGAAGAGCGTTGCGCCAAGAAGGAGCACCACCAGATAAACAAGAATGGCCGGGAGGTGCCGCAGCGCGCCGAAGAAGGAATAAAAAAGGCTCTTGCCGAAAGGCTGCCGGTTGAGCGCAACGAGAAGCGGCGAAAAAGCCGTCAGCATCAGGAGCGGCACGTAGAGCGCGAAGGCAGCGGCGGTGGCGGTCGTCGGAAAGTTCGTGTAGCTCGACGCGAGGTCGACGCCTTCGGCCGTGACCTGCCACTGGGCGATTTGTTCGCGCCCGAGCATGGCAAAGACGGCTGACACTATTTCAAGCCAGACGGCTGAGAGCATGCCGATCGCGAAGAATCGGCCGCGGACGGTCTTGTCGGCGAAAGCTTTCCCGATGACGCCGTAGCTCGGCGCTTTGCCTTCGAGCGCATCCCGCGCGCCAAGCCCCGTGAGCACGGTGCCGTAGGGCATCCAAAGGCTCGCGAGCAAGAGTCCGATCAAGGGCAGGCTCGACAGAATGCCGCTCGCGAGCAGCGAAAAAAGGACGACGCCCGTATAGGCAACGGGCTGCGCGCGCAGGACCTGGAAGGAATCGCTCAGCCAGCGAACGGCGCTTCGGGGACTCGTGGTGACGGCCATGGAAAGTGGTGTTGTCGGTGTTGTCGTTGAAGGGAACGGGAATCGTGCAGAAACAACGCAGGACGCCCGTGCCGCGTTTGCGGCTTCGGGCGTCCTGTCTTCCTCAAAGAAGCCCCTTTCGAGGCCAGAAGTCAGTGCGGATGCGTCGCAGCAGAATTACCAGCCGAATTCAATGAATTTCGGCGTGCCCAACGTGCCGCTCGGATTGCCGCCCGGCGTGGTGTCAATCGGCTTGTCGGCGCGGTTTTCAATCTTGTAGGGGATCTTGGTCGAGCCCGGCGTGACGACGTATTCGGTCACATGGTTGTTCGGGTCGCGAACGGCTTCGATTTCTGTGCGCTTGCTTGGAATTTTCGGCGCTTCGCCGCGCTCGCGGGCCGCGCGTGCTTTTTCCATATCCTTTTTCGTCGGGGCAAGCGACATGCCTTCGTCGGGCGACTTCGGCTCGAGCGTGCGTGCGGGCTTGGGCGCCTGCGCGCGCACGGCTTCAACGTCGCCTGCGTACGGGGGCGGTGCATCGGAGCCGGCCGCCAGGGCGAGACCCGAAGCGAGTAGAAATGCCGTGGCAAAGACTGTTTTTTTGAGCATCTTCGAATTTCCGAAAGTGAATCGACGCAGAAGCGCAGGCAATCGGCTCCGCCGCAGATCGTCTGCGTTTTTTTCAGGGATCAGCCGCGCCGATCCTTCCCTACTATTATGCCTCGAAGCGTGCGCAGGCTGGCCTCTAGGAAGCATCAGTTCAGCCGGGCAAAAGCCGCACGGATCGGGCGCTTCCGCTATTCTTGAGGCCACGCAGAAATTCCTTTGGCGGAACCCGTCAACGCCTCCGGCCAGAAGGCCGAGGCCAAGTTGAAAAAGCGCGCCGACTGGAAATACGCAGAATTGATTTAAATATAACTATATCTAACCAAAATGAGTAGATTCATAGGCATCGGAGAAGCTGGGTGAAAACACTTGGCGTTTTCATTTCTACCCTCCGCCGATGGGATGCGGAAAGGAAGTTGAAAGCGAACCGCGCACATTCCGGACATCGTCGGTATGATATGTCGGCGCTCACGGGACTGGCCGGTCGTCCTTCCGGTGAAAAGCCGACAGGAAAGACCATCGCCTAAGACCGTGTGTCGAGCTCGGATCATAAGCAGATCTAGAGCGGCAGAAGCAGGAACTTGAACTTTTTTGCGCCAGTCACAGCTGGACGCACGAGGTCATAGCGGACCTCGGCTCTGGGATGAACTACCGCAAGAAAGGCCTGCTGCGTCTGCTCGACATGCTAATTGACACCGAGATCAAACGATTGGTCGTCACTCACACGGGGATCGTCTTCTCCGCTTCGGTGCTGAACTGGTATTTGCCATCTGCGAAATGCAAAACGTTGAAGTAGTCATCATCAACAAAGGAGCCGAATCTTCTTTTGAAGAGGACCTTGCCAAAGATGTGCTCGAGATCATCACGGTCTTCAGCGCACGGCTTTGCGGTTCGCGCAGCAAGAAGAATCAAAAGCTTCTCGAAGGCATGAAGAAGGCCGTCGCTGCTTCGGAGAGCTGAGATGGCCGAGAAGCAGTATGTCTGGCACCTGGGCTTCAAGACGAAGCTCAATCCGACGCCCGAGCAGGCGCACTACTTTGCGTGTGCGTGCGGCGTTGCGCGCTTCTCCTACAACTGGGGGCTCGATCAGTGGAAAAAACAGTATCAGGCACACAAGGCGAATCCTGAAAAAGAGCCTTTGCCAAACGAATGCGCGCTTAGACGGCAATTGAACAAAATCAAGCGAAAGGAATTTCCCTGGATGCTTGAAGTGACGAAATGCGCCCCGCAGTTCGGCATCAAGCAGCTCGGAATGGCATTCGCCAACTTTTTCCGCAATCCGAAGCACTTCGGCTATCCGAAGTACAAGCGCAAATTTCGCGACGACAGCTTTACCATCTCCAACGATCAATTCAAGCTCGAAGATTCACGCATCCACATCCCCAAGCTCGGCTGGGTGCGGATTTGTGAGCCTTTGCGCTTCGAAAACGCGAAAGTCCTCTCTGCCGTGATTTCCCGGCAGGCCGACAGCTGGTACGTCAGCTTGACTTGTGAGCTTACGGATCTCAGCCACCTTATTCCAGCCAAGAACCAAGGCAGAATAGGGATTGATCTGGGCATCAACAAACTGGCGACGTTGTCGAACGGACTCGAATTTGAAGCACCCAAACCGCTCAAACGCCTGCTTGGGAAACTCAGGAAAAAACAGAAAAAATGTTCCCGAGCCGTCCCCGGCAGCAAGAATCAAAGCAAGCTTGCCAAGGAAGTTGCTCGTCTTCATCAGCGAATCGCCAACATCCGCAAGGATGCGCTCCACAAGCTGACGACATTCATTGCTGCCAACTACTCAGAGGTAGTGATAGAGGATCTGAACGTTAAAGGCATGATGGCGAATCATTGCCTGGCACGCGCCATTGCCGATATCGGCTTCTACGAATTCCGCCGTCAGCTCGAATACAAGATGGCGCTTCGCGGCGGAGTGCTAATCGTTGCAGATCGATTCTTCCCGAGTTCGAAGCTTTGCCGCTTCTGCAAAAAGAAGAATGACGGCCTGAAGCTTTCGGATCGCGAATGGATTTGTCCGCACTGCGGCAAAAAGATCGAATCGCGCGACGTGAATGCGGCAATCAACCTATGTCACTACCCTGAGATGAAAAACTGGTGGTCCGAGAGTACTGCGGACTATGCCTCTCCGGCGGTAGCTCACCCAAAAAGCGAGCCGGTCGTCAGCCTCTGTCCCTCGAAAGACGGCGGGGGTGGTCAGTGCCATTCCCAAACCTGCGGGCGTCAAGAGCGGCACACGGTGATGGTTGCAGCTCTGGCAAGAGATAAATCAATTGCTAACTGCGATCAGAAGATCGGGGAAGAAAAAGTTGACTCTGTATGCTCAGATTGAGTTAGATTTGAGCATATATAGCTAGTTTTTAGTACGGTTTCCGCGCTGATGCTTTATGACGAAACTCCTTCTCATCGACGGCTCCAATTACCTCTTTCGCGCCTACCATGCGCTCCCCGCCCTCGCGACGAGCGCCGGCGAGCCCACCGGCGCGATGAAGGGCTTTCTCGGCATGCTGAGCCGCGTCTATGCGATGACGAAGCCCGACTTGGCGGCGATTGTCTTCGATGCGCCCGGCAAAACCTTCCGGCACGACATGTATCCGGACTACAAGGCAAACAGACCGCCCATGCCCGAGGATCTGCGCGCGCAGATCGAGCCGCTGCAGCAGATCGTGCGCGAGCTCGGCTGGCCGCTCATCGTGACGCCCGGCATTGAAGCCGACGACGTGATCGGCACGCTTGCCCGGCGCGGCGAAGCCGCCGGCATGGACGTCGTGGTCGCCACGGGCGACAAGGACCTCTCGCAGCTTGTCGACGAGCGGATTGTGCTCCTCAACACGATGAATACAAAGTTCTACGATCGCGAGGGCGTCAAAGAGAAGTACGGCGTTTATCCGGAGCGGATCATCGACTACCTGGCGCTTATGGGCGACAAGGTCGACAACGTGCCGGGCATTCTTGGGTGTGGGCCGAAGACGGCTGCCAAATGGGTGAACGAATTCGGCAGCCTCGATGAAATCATCCGCCGCGCCGATGAGGTGGGCGGCAAAATCGGCGAAAAGCTTCGGGCAGGGCTCGGCGTTCTCGATATGGGCCGCCGGCTCGTAACGGTGAAGTGCGATGCGAAGATTCCAGGAGTCGAGGGCCTCGATTCGCTTCGCTTCGGCGCACCCGACGCGGATGCGCTCTCCGCCTTCGGCCTTCGCTGGGAAATCAGCCTCCCGACGGTGCTTCGCGCGCTGCCGGGCGGCCCCGATTCCGCACGCCGCGCGGCTGAAGAGGCCGCGCAGCTTGCCAAGGCGAAGAAAGCGCAGCCGGCCGGCGAGCCTCAGGGGTCGCTCTTTGAAGCGGCGCCCACGGACGGGCATGCGGCGCAGCCGGCTGAAGCGGCTCGCAAGCCGCTTGCGGACGCCGCTGCGCTGCGAGCGGCTGATGCGCCCCAAGCACGGGCAGCGCGCACGGCATCGCCCGCTGGAGAGGCGCCGATCGCGCCGGAGGCGGCCGCGATATTCGCAGCGGCCGAGAACCCCGACGAAATTCCTTATGAATCCGTTCGGGATAGAGCGTCGCTCGAAGCGCTCGCCCTTCGCCTCGCGGAGCCGCGAGAGACGCCCGTCGCGGTGTCGCTTCTATATGACGGCCGTGCGCAGAAGCCGGATTTCGCAGGCATTGCATTTGCGCTCACGCCCAAGGATGTTTTCGTCGCCCTCACGAGCGTCGAGCTCGGCTCCGCCGCGATCTTCGAGGTGCTCGGCCCCTGGCTTTCGTCTGCGGCGGGAAAGGTGTTTCACGATGCGAAGTCGGCGCTCCATGTGCTCGCGCACATGAAGTGCGAGGTCGGCGGCGTGATCGACGACGTGATGCTGATGGACTATGTGCTCGAGGCGCATCTCAGCCATGAGCTCACGAAGCTTGCCGCGCGGCTTCTCGGCCGCCGTGTTCCGGTGCCCGAAGACGTGCTCGGCAAGGGCGCCAAACGCGTGCCCTGGCGCGAGGGCGACGAAGCGGCGCTCATGAAGCTTCTCGCCGAAGAAGCGGCTGCGACTCGCGCCGTCTGGGCCGTGCTCGAGCGAAAGCTCGCGCGCGATCCGGCGCTCGAGCGCGTATATCAAACGATCGAGCGCCCGCTGATGCCCGTGCTCTTTCGCATGGAGCGCGAAGGCGTGGCGCTCGACTGCAGGCTTCTGCTCGAAGAGTCCAAGGAGCTCGCCGTTCGCATCGATGATCTCGAAAAGCAGGCCTATGCTGCGGCGGGCGGCCGTGAATTCAACATGTCGAGCCCCAAGCAGCTCGCGCAGATTCTTTTCGTCGAGCAGGGCATTCCCGTCGTGAAGAAGACCGCTTCCGGCGCGCCGTCAACGGACGAAGAGGTTCTGAGCGAACTCGCGCTCGACTATCCGCTTCCGAAGATCATTCTCGAATACCGGCGACTCACGAAGCTGCGCAGCACCTATCTTGAGAAGCTCCCGAAGATGACGGACGCCGACGGGCGCATCCGAACCACCTTCGGACAGGCGACGGCAGTGACGGGCCGGCTTGCGAGCTCGGATCCGAACCTGCAGAACATTCCGGCGCGCACCCCCGAAGGACGGCGCATTCGCGAAGCCTTCCTCGCGCGTCCGGGCTGGCTCATCGTCGACGCAGACTATTCGCAGATTGAGCTTCGCATCATGGCGCATCTCTCGCGCGACGAAGGGCTTCTCTGCGCGTTTGCGCGCGGCGAAGACATTCACCGCTCGACGGCTTCGGAAGTTTTCCGAACGCCGCTCGAGGCGGTCACGCCCGACGAGCGCCGCATGGCCAAGGTGATCAACTTCGGGCTCATCTACGGCATGAGCGCCTTTGGGCTTGCGCAGCAGATGGGACTGGACCGCAAGGTGGCGGCTGCCTATGTCGACGAGTATTTCCATCGCTTCCCCGGCGTGAAGCGCTACATGGACAGCACGCGCGCCGCAGCAGACAAGGCGGGCTATGTCGAAACCGTGTTCGGACGGCGGCTCTGGCTCCCAGAGATCCGCAGCGGCCGGCGCAACCTCAAAGCGGCAGCCGAGCGCGCCGCCATCAATGCGCCGATGCAGGGCACGGCCGCCGACCTCATCAAGCTCGCCATGATTGCGGTCGACAAGTGGCTGCGCGAGGAGAAGCTTCGCTCGCGGCTCATTTTGCAGGTGCACGATGAGCTCGTGCTCGAAACGCCGCCCGAAGAAGCCGAGCGCGTGCGTGAGATGCTGCCGAAGCTCATGGCGGAGGTGGCGACGCTCTCCGTGCCGCTTATCGCCGAGGTGGGCTGCGGCCCCAATTGGGGCGCCGCCCACTGAGCGGCTTGACGCCGCCGGGGCGTCCGATCTCCGAACGGACGCCCTTCAAGCGGCAAGGGCGCAGGCCGCAGATCAGTTGCAGCGGCCGGGATGTTCGGGCTCGAGCCGCAGCACCGGCTTCATGGCCTCATCCCAAAGCGTCACGTTGTCGCCTTCGGCCGTTGCGTATCGGACCTTCCCGAGCGCGGCCGTGAACTTGCCCTCCACGTCCATGAAGGCCGGTCCGCACATGCGCATTGTCATGGCGAGGTTCGAAAGCGCGAGCTTCTTGCCTTCAAGCTTGTAGCCGCCAGTGAAGCTGTTGCAGCCGGCGTTGCCGGAAACGCGGCCTTTGGAAAAAGTAATGGTGGGCGGAATCTCGCATTCGCTCGTTGCGCCTTCGCTCCACATGAGGCTGCGCCCTTCGAGCGAAGGCGCTTGCCCGGCGGGTCCCTCGGCGACGGGGCCGGCGCAGCCGGCAAGTACCGCGGCGCCGGCGGCGATGAGGGCGGCATGCTGCCAAAAGTTCATGGCTTTTCTCCTTTCGTTGTTGCGTTGCTGCTGATGGGCGTGCATGAGCCGACCATGTTAGCGCAAGCTTTTCCGACGAGATGACAGCGGACAGGGTTGCGGCAGGTTCAAGGAAAAAATGTGGCGGTGCGGACGAAGATACGTCGCTTCGCTAGAGGAAAGAGAAAGAAAAAGCCGGCGCAACGCATGCCAGCGTTGCGTCGGCTTCAGGCTGCCGAGCAGATCCTCGTCTGAGGATCTGCCGGCTGCGTTCGTTAGGATTCGCCCTCGACGTAGGGTTCCTTGTTGAGGTCGCCTTCGAGGTTCGTGACGACGAGTGCGGATGCCACGTCGCCCACCACGTTGATCGACGTGCGGATCATGTCGAGGAAGCGGTCGATGCCGGCGATGAGCGCCACAGCTTCGAGCGGAATGCCGACCTGCGTGAAGACGATCGTCGTCATGATGAGGCCGGCGCCCGGGACGCCAGCCGTGCCGACGGCGGCGAGAACGCCCATCAGAACAACCGTGGCCTGGTCGGTCATCGTGAGCGGCAGACCGTAGACTTCAGCAGCAAACACTGCGCAGACGCCCATATAGACGGCCGTGCCGTTCATGTTGATCGTGTTGCCGAGCGGAATCGAGAAGTAGGAAACAGCCTTCGAAGCGCCGAGCTTGCGGGCGGCCACGAGGTTGGCCGGAAGCGCCGCAGCCGAGGAGCACGTCGTGAAGGCGATGAGCCACGGCTCGAAAATGCCCTTGAAGAACTTCGCCGGCCCCGTCTTCGCGAAGATGGCGACCATCGGGGTGAGAATGACGATCACGAGGAAGGCGGTCGCGAAGAAGGAGGTAAGCAGCAGCTTGAAGAGCGGCAGCAGAACAGCAATGCCGTGCTGCGCAACCGTGTAGGAGATCAAGCCGAAGACGCCGATCGGCGCATAGCGCATCACGATGCTGGTCATGCGGATCATGACGTCGCCGACGATGTTGAAGAAGTTGAGCACGGGCTTGCCGCGGTCGCCGAGGCCCGAAAGCGCAAAGCCGAAGATCACCGCAAAGAAGATGATCTGCAGCATGCTGCCCTTCGAAAGGGCTTCCATCGGGTTGATCGGGACGATGTCGAGCAGCGTGTCGACGAGATTGGGCGAAGTCACCGCCTTCATCTGGAGGCCTTCAGTCGAAAGATTGAGGCCGATGCCCGGCTGAATGAAGTTGGCGAAGACAAGGCCGATCGCCACAGCAATGGCGGTCGTAATGGCGTAGACGAGCAGCACCTTCACAGCGACGCGGCCAAGCTTGGCCGTGTCGGAAATGCCGGCGGCGCCTGCAATAATCGTGGCAAGAACCAACGGAACCACAACCATTCGGATCAGTCGAATGAACAACGTGCCGAGCGGCTGCAGGTAAGTCTGCGCAAACGATGAGTCAACCATCGCGCCGACGATGATACCGAGCACAAGGCCGACCATCATTTGCCAGGCGAGGCTGAGACTCTTTTTGTTGGAGGACATAATTTTCTCCACCCTTAGCGATTGATTGGATTTTGTGATTTTTTTGGTGCGCCGTTAGATGCTCGCCATGAAGATGGGTCTCAAAAACCGGATCCGGAAAGCTGCGCGCACGGAACGGCCCAACGGAAATCGCTCCCCGTTGAATCGATTGTATGAGTCACCCACTTTTCGATGATTTCGGGTTAATCCGCAAATGAAAACACGTACGGAAGGCCTCGAGAGGTTCGTGAAATGTAAAGAGATGTGATTTTTTAGGAAAGATAGAGAGATGAGGCAAAGCAGAAGGCTCTCAATACGGTTTGAGCCACTTTTGCGATCGCGCAAGAGTTTGGCAAATCGTTGGCAGGCAGAAAGGCGGCTGGCCGGATCGAATACTGCTTAATGGGTAACTTTGATTGTTAAGATCCTCCAAAAGTTTGCCTTCATCCTATGCTGCATTCGAGTCTTAACTAATTTGTAACGAAATCAGCGGATGAGAATAGTAGTTTTTGCTTACTTCTTAAAAACGGCAAGGAAAGGTCCTACTGCAGCTGCCTGAAAGCGTGGTTCTTCGCTGGATTTTGCGCATTGATTTGGATTAAAGCTGACGCCGCAGGCTGACCCAAGCATGCCTGGCATCAACAATGTCGGCTGGGCCCCGGCGTGGGACAATAGAAAAGCATTTGGTGCGCTAACCAATGTCCCGGCAATGAGGAAGGAGGACATCATGCGCGATTTCGGTCACGGCTTCTTTATTTCACCCGAGGCGCTCGTTGAAGTATCGAAGGCGCTTGCGCCAAGCGCAGCCTTTCAGGATGAATGCGCTGCCACGGCGCAGCCCCGCGCGCCGCGGCTATGCCTTCTAGACGTCCGGTCGACCTTGACGGGCGACCGCGCAGAGGCCGAGCGCGACTATGCCGCAGGGCATCTCCCGCAGGCGCGGCTTCTCGACTTTGAGCGCTGCTTTACGGGGCCGCGCACCGGCGTGAACGGCAGGCATCCCTGGCCCGAAGTCGAAAGCGTTCGCTCGGCGCTCTTCAGCGCAGGGCTCAGGCCGCGGGACCGGCTCGTCTTCATCGACGGCGGGGCCATGAATTTTGCAGCGCGCGCACTGCTTTGCGCCCGCAGTGCAGGCTTTCTCGACTGTGCGGTGCTCGAGGGCGGCTTTGCGCTCTGGCGCGAGCTCGGCCTGCCCGCGGCAACGGGGCTTTCGGCTAGTGAAGGCGCTGCGATCGTGGGTTGTGAGGGCGCAGCAGCAGAGAACGTGAGCGCAGCCATGCCGGAAAGCCAGCAGAAGGGTCCGCGTGTCCTCGGCCTGCAGGAAGTCCTGGAAGGGCTCGAACAGAAGCGAATTGTGATTCTTGATGCGAGGCCGAGAAAGCGCTGGCTCGGCGAAGAGCCCTCGGACATTGCGCTCGACGGTGCGGCTGGTCATATTCCCGGGTCGCTCAACCGTCCCGCAGCCGACAATGCTGATGCTTTCGGCCGCATCAAGTCGCCGGAGCGGCTGCGTCTTGATTTTGAAACGCTTTTGAGCACGGCTCGCGCAGCGCCGGAATCTCTCGTGCATGCCTGCGGCTCCGGCGTCGCAGCGTGCCTCAATGTGCTTGCCATGGACCGTGCAGGGCTTGTGGATGCCGACCGCGCAATGATCTATGGCGGCTCCTGGTCCGAATGGGCGCGTCATCCGGCGCTTCCCGTCGAAAAAGGCGAACCGCGCCGCCAAGGTCTTTTGTAATCGGCCTGCGGCGGCTTCAATCGCGGCAAAAACGTTTTTGCGCGTGCGCCGCGGCGGAACGTTTCGCTAAAATCGATCAGATTTGCCGATCGGTGCAAGGGCGTCGGGCGTCGTTGAGCAGGAGCTCCTCGCGACGGTCGCCGCACGGTGCGCCGTCGGTCCGGACAATTCGCTTTTGAATCAACAGAAATATGAACGCTGCGCCGCAAATCCCCGTCGAAAATCTTTCCTTTGAAGAAGCGCTCGAGGAGCTTGAGAACCTGACAGCCAAAATGGCCTCCGGCACCGTGACCCTTCGGGAGAGCGTCGCTGCTTACGAACGCGGCGCAGCGCTCTGCAAGCGCTGTCAGAGCGAACTGGAAGCGGCCCGCACAACGATTGAAAGACTGCGCACGGAGGGCGCGCTTCGAAGCAGCGAAGCCGCCGGCGCCCCGCGCGCCGAAGACGACGGCTCGGCACCCTTTTGAGAAGCGCGAAAGGTAATTGAAAAATGAGCGAAGAAATCGAATTCAGCGTCTGGGCGCATGAACGGGCCCGCCACTTCGAGTGGCTCGCAGAAACGATGCTGCCGCAGCCCGGCACAGCCCCCAAGCGTCTCGTGGGCGCGATGCGCTACTCGGTTCTTGGGGGCGGCAAGCGCATTCGTCCGCTCCTTTGCTATGCGGCCGGGATGGTTGCGCGATCGCCCGAAAGCCGGCTCGACCGGGCCGCGCTCGCGCTGGAGCTGATTCACAGCTACAGCCTTGTGCACGACGACATGCCCGCGATGGACAACGACACGCTTCGCCGCGGGCGTCCGACGACGCACGTGCAGTACGGCGAAGCCGAAGCGATGCTCGCGGGCGATGCGCTGCAGACGGAGGCCTTTGCGATTCTCGCCGGGATTGAAGACGATCCAGCCGCAGCCATGCGCCTCGTTGGAACGCTCGCGCGCGGTGCAGGCGTTTTCGGCATGTGCGGCGGTCAGTCGCTCGATCTTGCAATGGTTGGCGGGCACCCGAGCGAAGCGGAGCTCGAGCGCATGCAGTCGATGAAGACGGGCGCTCTGATTCTTGCCGCTGTTCTCATGGGCGCGCAGGCGGGCGACTGGGACGCGCTTGCGCCTGCCACCAAAGCCGGGCTCGTGCGCTACGCGCAGTCGCTCGGCATTGCCTTCCAGGTGGTCGACGACATTCTCGACTGCACGCAGGATACGGCCACGCTCGGGAAGACGGCTGGCAAGGATGAAAAGGACGAGAAGCCCACGTGGGTCTCTTTTCTCGGACTCGAGGGCGCACGTGCGCGCGCGAAGGCGCTCCTTGAGGATGCGCTCGAAGCGCTTCGGCTCATTGCTTCGGATTCGGCAGTCGATGAGGGCGCCGTGCGGCGACTCGAAGAGATTGCGCGCTACGTTGTTGAGCGCTCGCACTGAATTTTTCGCGGTCAAGTAAAAAAGAATTGAGTGGATGCATGGTATGAAGAGTGAAGCGAGCGAACCGAGCGTCGCGAAGGCGGCGCAGAAAGAGGAAGAGTGGACGGCGTCGTCGGCGCCTCAGGCGTCCGAGGCGGCGTCATCGGCTGAAAACGGCGCGCACGGCGCAGCTTCAGGTTCGAAGTGGCCGCTCCTCGACTCGGTCGATATGCCCGAATCACTGCGCCGCCTGCCGGAGGCGGCGCTTCCTGCGCTCGCGCAGGAAATCCGCAGCTTCATGGTCGAGAGCGTCTCGAAGACGGGCGGCCATCTCTCGAGCTCGCTTGGCGCGGTGGAACTCGCCATTGCGCTTCACTATGTCTTCAATACGCCGCGCGACCGCATCATCTGGGACGTCGGCCATCAGGCCTACGCGCACAAAATTCTGACGGGACGCAAAGCACGGTTTGATTCGCTGCGGCGCTTCCACGGCATCTCGGGCTTCCCCAAGCGGAGCGAAAGCGAATACGATGCCTTCGGCACCGCGCATTCCTCGACTTCCATTTCCGCTGCGCTCGGCTATGCCGTTGCCGACAAGCTCAAGGGCGAAACGGACCGCTGGACCGTTGCCGTGATCGGCGACGGGGCGCTCACGGGCGGCATGGCGATTGAGGCGCTCAATGATGCCGGCGTCTATAAATCCGGCGTGAAGCTTCTCATCATCCTCAACGACAACGACTGCTCCATTTCGCCGCCGGCGGGCGCGCTCTCAGGGCACCTCGCGAAAATCGTTTCCACGCGCGCCTTCAACAGCGCCCGCGAGCGCGGCAAGCGCGCCCTGAAGCATGTGCCTTATCTCTGGGACATCGCCAAGCGCATGGAAAAGCAGGCGATCAACTTCGTGAGTCCGCCTTCGGCGATCTTCAATGCGTTTGACCTCAACTACTATGGGCCGATCGACGGGCACGACCTCAAGGAACTCATTGAGGTGCTGCAAAATCTGCGTGAGCTCGATCAGCCGCTCGTGCTCCATGTGGCAACGCAAAAGGGAAAGGGCTATGCGCCTGCGGAGGCAAATCCGACGCTCTACCATGGCGTTTCCCCCTTCGATCCTGACAAGGGCATTCAACCCGCCAAGCCCGGCGGCAAGCCGACCTACACCCAAGTCTTCGGGTGCTGGGTCTGCGACATGGCTGAGCACGACAAGCGCCTCTATGCCATTACGCCCGCGATGCGGGAAGGTTCGGGGCTCGTGGAATTCGAGCAGCGCTTTCCGGAGCGCTACCGCGACGTTGCCATTGCCGAGCAGCACGCCGTCACTTTCGCTGCAGGGCTTGCCTGCGGCGGGATGAAGCCGGTGGTTGCCATTTACTCAACCTTTCTGCAGCGCGCGCTCGACCAGGTGATTCATGACGTGGCGCTTCAGAACCTCCCGGTCGTCTTCGCCGTCGACCGCGGCGGCGTCGTCGGCGCCGACGGCGCGACCCACCAGGGCGCCTTCGATATTGCGGAGCTTCGCGGCATTCCCAACATGACGGTGATGACCCCTTCGGACGAGAACGAATGCCGGCTTCTGCTCAATACCGCCTTCGCGATGAATACACCGGCTGCAGTCCGCTATCCCCGCGGCAAAGGCCCTGGCGTGACAGTAAGCGCTTCCTTTGAAACTGTGCCCGTCGGCGTTTCGAGAACGCTGCGCGCAGGACGCGGCGTCGCTTTTCTCGGCTTCGGCGCCATGACGAACGTGCTGAAGCCCGTGGCGGAAGCGCTCGACGGCACGCTGATCGACATGCGTTTTGCCAAGCCGCTCGACCGCGCCGTCATTCTGCGTGCGGCGGCTTCCCATTCCCTCATCGTGACGGCTGAAGAAGGCGCGCTCGTGGGCGGCGCGGGCGACGGCGTCATGGAAGTGCTTGAAGAGGCGGGCGTGGTGGTTCCCGTGATGCGGTTCGGGCTGCCCGACGTCTTTGTCGAGCAGGGCTCGCACGACGAAGTGCTTCGCTCGCTCGGCCTTACCTCCGAAGCGATCGAGGCTGCTGTGCGGCGCCGTCTCGCGAAGCAGACGCTCGAGACCGCCGCCGCCTTCGTATAATGATCCCTTTGGGATGCAAGTCCCTTTGAGAGGCCGGCGTCCGTCGGCCTCCCGTCTTTTTCAGCCCCACCGGAGCAGTGCGCAGCATGTCTCAGATCGAATTCGACAAACCCCTCGACGCGCTTACGACTTTCCGCCTTGCTGCCCGAGCGCAGGCCTACGTTGCCGTAGATTCGCTTGAGGCGCTTCGGGCGGCTTTCGCCTATGCGCTGGAAAACGGGCTTGCCGTGAAGCTTCTTGGCGGCGGCGCCAACATTGTGGCGATGCCGCAAGTTTCGGGGCTTGTCGTCCATCCGGCCATGAAGGGCATCCGCTTTGAGACGGACGACGCTGGGGTTCTCGTCACGGCTGGTGCGGGCGAGGCGCTTGACGCAGTTGTTCGCGCTTCTCTCGCGCGCGGTGCGGGCGGACTCGAAAACTTGAGCGCCATTCCCGGCCACATCGGCGGCGCTGTCGTGCAGAACGTCGGCGCTTATGGGCTCGAGCTTGCCGAGCGCTTTGTGAGCGCGCGTGTTTACGATGCGAAAGACGACGTAGTCCGCGAGTTCGACCTCGAGGCCTGCGATTTTTCCTATCGCATGAGCGTCTTCAAGCGCCCGGAGAACGAAGGACGCTTCGTGGTGCTCGACGCAACGCTGTGTCTCCCGAAGGACTGGCAGCCTGTTCTGGGCTACAAAGCGCTTGCCGAACGCTTCGCGGATCCTGAAGCGCTGGCCGGCGTCACGCCGGCGGCTGTCGCCGAAGCCGTGCGTGAAATCCGAGCTGCCAAGCTGCCGGATCCGGCGCAAATTGGGAGCGCAGGGAGCTTCTTCAAGAATCCAGTCGTCACGGTCGTGAAGGCCCGGGAACTGCTGACGCAGAACGGCAGCCTTGTCGCCTATCCGATCGGCGGCGACCGCGTGAAGCTTGCTGCGGGCTGGCTCATCGATGCCTGCGGACTCAAGGGGGCAGCCGTCGGCGATGCGGCCGTTTATTCGAAGCATGCCCTCATCATCGTCAACCGCGGCCATGCGACCGGCGAAGACGTGGCAGCGCTCTCGCGCCGCATCATTGCACGAGTCGAGAGCCGCTTCGGCGTTACGCTTGAACCCGAACCGGTCTTCCTCGGCGCATAAGCGCAGGAAGTTCTGCGGCGTAAGAATCCGATACAAATCTTTGCTAGAAACTAGGGTTATTGCTTAATCCAAGTAACAATTTTGCGTTAATCTTCCCCGCACAATAAAAAGCTGAATGCATTGAAGGGAAGGAGAAGCGAAATTGAGAAAGCATGAAGCGTGCGGCGCTGCTGCCGAGGTTGTCGGTCGGCCGCGTCGGAATGCTTGCGGATATACGCCGAGCGAGGAAATTGCCAATGCCATAACGCACGGCCTGGCGGCGGCGCTTTCGATTGCCGGCCTTGTTGTTCTCGTCGTGAGCTCCGTGACGCACGACCGCAGCCCGCTCGTCATTGCGAGCGCGGCGGTTTTCGGCGCGTCCATGCTCGTTCTCTATCTGATTTCAACGCTCTATCACGCGCTGCCGTACGCCCGCGCCAAGCGCGTGCTGCAGGTGCTCGATCACAGCGCCATCTATCTCCTTATTGCCGGCAGCTACACGCCGTTTTGCCTCGTGACGCTCGGCGGAACTACGGGGACGGTGCTCTGCGTGGTCGTCTGGACGATCGGATTGGCTGGTGCATTCCTGCAGCCGCTTCTGATCCGAATTGCCGACTGGATCAACTGCGTGCTTTATCTGGCGCTCGGCTGGTGCGTGATTTTCGTGATCAAGCCCTTGGTCGAGGCACTGCCGCCGGCGGGCCTCTGGCTCCTTGCCGGGGGCGGCATTGCCTACAGCGCGGGCGTCATTTTTTACCTCTGGGAAAAGCTGCCCTTCAATCATGCCGTCTGGCATCTTTTTGTGCTTGCCGGCACGGCGCTGCAGTTCTTTGCAGTGCTCTTTTATGTCATACCCAGCGCAGGTTGAGGTTTGCTGCGTCATTAGATTTCTCTGCGGCAGAGGCAAAAGCGAGGAAAGAATTTATTTTGACAGAAATTTCGGCTACGCTTAACCAACTTGGATTATGTGTACGAAAATTCCGAAAGTATTCTCATGAATCAGCTGCCGAACCTCGACTTTGAAGCCGTCCGGATTTTTGTCAGCCTTTTAGAAACGCTGAATCTTTCAAAAACGGCGGATGCCTGCGGCATCAGCGTTTCTTCGGCGAGTCGCACGCTCTCGAAGCTTCGCGAGGCGCTTGACGATGAGCTCTTTCATCGCTATCCGCACGGCATGCGTCCGACTGCCCGTGCACGAGAGCTTGAGTTCGACATGCGTTTTCTGCTTCGCAGCTATGAAAAAATGCTGCGAAGCACTTCAAACATTTTTTCACCGGCACGAGAGTCGCGGATGTTTCGCGTGGGCGCCGTTGATCAAGGGGTTTTCTGTTACTTGTCTCACGGGCTCTCCCGGATCTTGCAAGACGCGCCCAACTGCGGCGTGAACTTTCTGCCGTTGCATCCTGCTTTCACTGATGATCTGAAATCAGGTGCGCTGGATCTTGCCTTGTTTCCATACTCGCGCCGACTAGAAAACTTCCGCACGCAGGTGATTTGCCGCGATACGTTTGTTTATGCCGTTTTGGCCGATCATCCGCTTGCACGGCGGCGGCTTGAGGGCAAGGCAGCTTTGCGGCTCGAAGAAGTGAACCACTATCGCAAGCTCGGCGTGAGCGTTGCACCTGCGAATGACATTCGACTTCAGCCTTTTTCCGAAATGCAGAGCCAAATTGAGCTGCGTGCTGCGCAGACAGCGGTCTGGACGCCGTATTTTCTGCTGTTGCCAATGTTGCTGAGCCGAACGGATCTCATCGCAGTCATGCCGCTACAGCTAGCCAACAATTTCATTCGGCTTGGACGAAAACTCGTCATTCTTGGCCGAAGTGCGGATGCACCGATCTTTGAGCCAGTGCTTGTTTGGCATGAAAAATCAGAGAAAGAGCCTGCGCTCCAGTGGCTTCGCAGCCATTTTCTGGCAGCGATACCGCCGCTGCCCAGCCCTGAGGACGTGCCCATGCTTATCTGAAGCTGCATGCTGGCAGAAGTGATTTGCAGTTTCGGCAAACACTTGTCCCAAATTAACCCATTCTTGATGACGAAAATGCCTCTACTCGCCGAATGGGAAAGCGGCGAGACTTCCTTCGTCCGTCCGAATTGCTGCGCATCGGCAAAAAACGTTGAATGCACGGCTTTTCGTTTTCAATTCAACGGCATCCGCCTTTCGGCACGATCGACCGGCGCTTGCCGTTCCTGCGTGAGCGGGTTCGAATTCCAAGGAGAGAGGAATGAGTCTCAAGATGAAGCTTGTTGCTTGTGCGGCTGCTGCGGCAATGCCTTTTGCTGCTTTTGCCATTGGCGGCCCTTCTGGGGCGAAGGTTGATTATCACCTCCAAGGTCATTTGGGCGAAGTGATGATGAATCCTTATGGCATTGCGCCTTTGACCGCCATCGTCCGCGACGGCGGATATACGTTGAGCAATGTGACGGTTCGCGTCTTGCCGAAGCTCAACGGCCAGGAAATCAAGTACAAAGTTTCCGAGCGCCAGCTGCTCACCCACGGCGGCATTCCGATTTTCGGTCTCTATCCCGACTATGTGAACAAGGTGGAGCTTTCCTATACGCGCGAGCTTCGTGGCAAGAAGGAAAAGTTCACGGACACCATTCAGCTATATGCGCCTTCCGTTTATTTCGAAGTTGCGGGCATCACGATGGAAAAGGAGGTGCCGTATGGTGTTGAGGTGAAGAAGGTTGATCCCGAATTCAAGGATCGTCTCTATTTTGTTAACAACATTGCAGAAAAATCCGGCATTGGCACCCGTGTTGTCTGGAACAATCCGTCCGGCGGGGCGCTCGAGTGGAACTTCTGGCCGCAGAACACAATTCTCGACACGACGGGCAGCGTGCGCTGGTACATGTTCGCCAATCCGATTTACGACCTGAATTCGATTTATTCGGCTGGGGTCATGATGGGCTTCAAGCAGAATGACGACGGCATGCTCACCTGGGGCTACGGGCAGCGCTATGTCAAGTACGACATCATGGGTCGCGAAGTATTCAACCGCAGGCTGCCGTTGCGCTTCGCGGATTATTCACATTCCATGGACGACGCACAGAACGGGCACTACTTCCTGCGCGTGGCCGCTTCGAACTATAAGCGGCCGGACGGCAAGAATGTACATACGGTTCGCGACGTCATTGCTGAAATCGATCAGGAAGGCGTGGTTGTTGACGAATGGCGATTGGCCGACATTCTGGATCCCTATCGAGACAACGTGCTGAAGGTGCTGGATCAGGGCGCCGTGTGCCTCAACATTGATGCGTCTCAGGCCGGCAAGACTTTGACCGATGAAGACATCAAGGCGCTCGACAAGTCCGATCGCTTCGGCGATATCGTCGGCACGGGCGCTGGGCGCAATTGGGCGCATGTCAACTCCGTAGACTACGATCCGGAAGACGATTCAATCATCATCTCGAGCCGCCATCAGTCCGCCATGATCAAAATCGGCCGCGACAAGCAGGTGAAATGGATTCTTGGCTCGCCCGAAGGCTGGAAGGGCGATCTGGCGAAGAAGCTTCTGACGCCTGTCGACAAGAACGGCAACAAGATCAAGTGCGCTGGCAGCAAGTGCGAAGGCAACTTCGACTGGACCTGGACGCAGCACACCGCCTTCAAAATCGACGAAAAGAGCAAAGGGAACATTCTCTATTTGTCGGCCTTCGACAACGGTGATGCGCGCGGCATGGAACAGCCGGCACTGCCGGAGATGAAGTATTCGCGAGCCGTCATCTATAAGATCGATCAAAAGAAAATGACGGTCGAGCAGATCTGGGAATACGGCAAGGAACGCGGCCACGACTGGTACAGCCCCGTGACGTCGCTCACCGAATACCAGGCAGACAAGAATTCGATCTTTGTCTATTCTGCAACGGCAGGCGCAACTTTCGATCTGGCTTCGGGCGCCTTTACCTCTTCGCCGAATCCCTACATCGAAGAATTTAAGTGGGGCGCGAAGGAGCCTTCTGTTGAAATTCAGTTGAAGAATTGCTCGGGCTATCAGGCTTGGCCGTTCTCAATTGATAAGGCGATGAACGCTCGCTGACGCTGGCATACGACACTCAACCTTGAGGGTGCTCAAGCCTTCAAGGTGGTGTCGGATTGCTGAGCTTCAGCGGATCGAAACGGCGCCAGACGCTCATGGCCGTTGAAAAGACGGATAATGCGCTGCGCCGTTTCTTTGCGTATTTAGGCAGTTTCGGATGCCCCCCGTTGATTCTTATGGTCAAAACTCTGAAGCCCGTCATTCTCTCTGTGAGCCGCTCAACGGACGTGCCTGCCTTTTTCTCAGAATGGTTTCTCAACCGGCTGCGGGCGGGCTGGTGCGGCTGGGTGAATCCGTTCAACAAGCGTGCGTACCGCGTTTCTTTTGAGAACGTCCGCGCGGCCGTTTTCTGGACGAAAAATCCTGCGCCCATGTTCGAAAGACTGGATGAAATTGAGGCGCTTCTGCCGAATTTCTATTTCCAGTTCACTTTGAACGACTACGAGGCAGAAGGCTTGGAGCCGAAGCTGCCGTCGCTCGAAAAGCGAATAGAAGCATTCCTGCGGCTTGCCGAGCGTTTGGGTCCTGGGCGCGTCGTATGGCGGTTCGATCCGCTTCTTTTGACGCCAGCAGCAACGCCGGCGGATTTGCTTGCTCGAGTCGCTGCCATAGGCGACAGGCTGGTACGCGCGACAGACCGCTTGGTCATCAGCTTCGTTGACGTCATGCGGTACGCCAAGGTGCGCCGCAGTCTCGTGCGTGAAACCAACTGGTTTTCCAAGGAAACTGTGGGTTCCGCAGAGCCGGACGCCGATGCGCTCAGGGAGTTGGCCGCGGGCTTATCGGAGCTCGCAGCGCGATGGCGGCAAATCAATCCCAGCTTTTTGATCGAAACCTGTGCGGAAGCTGCCGATTTGTCCGATTGGGGCATCGGTCACGGATGCTGCATCGACGGCGATCGTCTCTGGCGGCTCTTTCCGGAAGACAGGCAGCTGCGGCGCTATCTGATGACGGGAAAAATGTTGGACGATGATGAAGCCGAGCCGCAGGAGACGCTCGTCCAGGTCGGCGGAACACCCCCAGCCATCAGGCTTTGCAGGCGGCTCAAGGATCGGGGGCAGCGGCCGCATTGCGGCTGCATTGCCAGCAAAGACATTGGCGCCTATGACACCTGCGCGCATTTCTGCGCGTACTGCTATGCGAATAGAAGTCGGAAAAGCGTGCTGGCGAATCTAGACCGGCACGATCCGTCGTCGCCTTTTCTTGTTGCGCCGCAGGCCTGCGAACCGCATAACTAGGACTGATGCGGTTCTGAGAAAAATCTGCAGGCAAAAAGAAAGCCTCGACTCCATAGGGAGGCGAGGCTCTCAGCCCTAGAACGGCAGTGAATGCCGTCCTGGTCTTGCCCGAATTAGGCCATGGCCTTGATCGAGGCCGCGAGGCGGCTCTTGTGGCGGGCAGCGGCGTTGCCGTGGAGAACGCGCTTGCGGGCCATCGAATCGATCACGGATTCGGCCTGCTTGAAGGCTTCCTGGGCGGCGGCCTTGTCGCCGGCGGCGACGAGCTTGCGCACCTTCTTGATGGCGGTGCGGTACTGGCTGCGCTGGGAAGCGAGATGCAGGTTGCGCGCAACGGTCTGGCGGGCGCGCTTGCGGGCTTGCTTGGTATTAGCCATTTTTTAAGTGTCCTTGCCTAAAAACAGTCGACGATCAGTAGTTACTGTGCCGATCGCCGCTGCAAACAATCGCGAGCGTGGGCTCGGCCGGTAATTTATTCATCAGGTTTTCTAAGCCGTTGGTTCCATCGAACGCCACCGGACGAATTTGTCCGTGCCGGCTTCAATTCAGCGACCTCGAAAAGTCCTAAACTATACCAAATTTCGAACTGCTGGACAATGGGTCGGCAGTTTTTTTCTTCATCTTTCTCTTCGGCTCGCAGGCCGAACTGTAAACCATGTCTCTGCTGAAGTCCGCCGCCACCATTTCGGGTTTGACGCTCGTTTCAAGAATCACGGGCGTAATCCGCGACATGCTGATCGCGCGCTATTTCGGCGCGACCGCCGCGACCGACGCTTTCTACGTAGCATTCCGGCTTCCCAACATGCTGCGCCGCCTGTTTGCGGAGGGCGCCTTTCAGCAGGCTTTCGTGCCGATGCTCTCCGACGTGCGTGAAAACGCGTCGCCCGAGCGGTGCGCACGCTTCATCGATCACGTTTTCACCGTGCTCGGCCTTGCGGTTTTTGCTGCAAGCGTTTTGGGCGTGCTGGCGGCGCCGGTCCTTGTCTGGCTCATTGCAAGCGGCCTTTCTTCGAATCCGGAAGCCTTTGATCTGGCTTCAGGCCTCACTCGCTTCATGTTTCCGTACATCGCCTTCATGAGCCTCGTGGCGCTTGCGGCTTCCATTCTCAATACGCTCAAGCATTTCGCGATTCCGGCGGCGACGCCCGTGCTGCTCAATATCTCCTTCATCGGCTTCACCGTTCTCGTTGCGCCCCGCCTGAGCGAACCCATCTGGGCGCTCGCCTTTGCCGTGATTGCGGGCGGGGTGCTTCAGCTCGGCACGCAGGTCGTTGCGCTCATGCGGCTCGGCGTCTTCATCCGCCCGCGCGGGCTTCGCGAGAGCTTCAGCGACGAGGGCGTGCGGCGCGTGATGAAGCTCATGGTGCCTGCGCTCTTTGGCGTCGGCGTCGCACAGCTTTCGATCATCATCAACACCAATATCGCTTCGCATCTCGGGCACGGCGCCGTGACGTGGCTCAACTATGCCGACCGTCTGATGGAATTTCCGACGGCGCTTCTGGGCACGGCGCTCGGGACGGTGCTGCTGCCGGGGCTTTCGGCCGCTTATGCCAAAGCCGATGACGCCCGCTACAACCGGCTCCTCGACCACGGACTGCGGCTGGTGATGCTCGTCGGCATTCCAGCGAGCATCGGCTTGTGGCTCACGGCCGATGCGCTCGTTGCCTTCCTCTTTCAGGGCAAAAGCTTTACGCCCGACGATGTGGCGAAGACGGGCGCCGCGGTCGTGGGCTATGCCGTCGGCCTCATCGGCTTAATTGCGCTCAAAATCGTCGCGCCGGCCTTTTATGCCCGAAAGGACATCCGCACGCCTGTCAAAGTGGCATTTCTGAGCCTCGTCATTGTGCAGCTCGCGAACCTGGTGGCCGTGCCGCTCTTTGCGCATGCCGGCCTTGCGCTTTCCGTCGGACTTGGCAGCTGCGTCAACGCAGCGCTGCTCCTCACGCTTTTGCGCCGCCGCGGCATTTATTCGCCGTTGTCCGGCTGGGCGCGATATCTCCTGCGCGTTGCTGTTGGCTCTGCCGTCATGGGCGTTGCCCTCTGGTTCGGGCAGCGCGGCATTGACTGGACCGCCATGCAGTGGACGGTTCGTGCGGCGGGCGTGCTCGGCATGGTTGCGGCAGCTGCGCTCCTTTATTTCCTCACCATCTATCTTTTTGGGTGGCGTATTTCAGATATTCGACCGAAGGACTGAAGATTGGTTTGCAAACGTTTCAGCTGAAAGGCTTTTATCTGATTTCGGCAAGTTGTAAAGACAACCATCTTTACGTCCGATAAATTGAGAATCACGAGATGTCAGGTAGCAATGTTGCTGTCCTCTTACGTCGGCCGAAAAGTGGCTCTCGAGAAGTATGTATCCCATAGGGGCCGCGACGTTTGTTTAAACTTCGATTACATGGATGCTCCATAAGCAACCGGCGCGCTGTCTATGTTGCTTTCCGTTCCCTGAACATCACCAAAGTCTAGCTTTACCGCGAGCATCTGTAGAATTACTGTGAAAATGGCCATGTGCGCACATCAAAACTTTCTACACGCACTTCTGCGAATTTGACCACGAGTTGCTGGAGCCTGGAGCCGGTACCGGCGATGCCGCCGAAGAAAGTGTCGAAACGACGGCTGTCGTTGAACAGTCGGTAACCAGTACAGTTCACGACATCGGCGATAATCTTCAGCTCGCCAAACTTTCGAGCCTCTCGGTCGACGGAATCGCAGATGTTCGTCCCCTATTCCGGTACATCTCGCGTGCTCTCCCGAAGATCCATGAATCTGTTTTCCGAATAAATCTGCCGGGCGGCACGAATCTAGAATTTGAAACCGTTTCGCCGGAATGGTTTGCCAACAGATGGTGCTCGCGTCGCGGAGAGCAGCATGGAGCTCGACTTCAAAGGCATACGCATCACGATTGTGTCAACGCCATTTGATCTGCTGGCTAGCTGCCGAACTCTTTCTATGGTTGCGCAGGCTACGTTCGACATTGATGTCGACAAAGGCGGCGACCTCGTCATTTTTGTTTCGAAAAAAAAATCGAACGCTTTGAAAGATCATTTGGAGTGACAGCAAAGGTACGTCGATGTTGGTTCGCCGCCAGCGGCGGGGCTGTTTCGAACATTTCCTTGCGCGGGCTGATGCTGAACCACTTCGACGGTTCAGCATTGAGGATTTCAATAGCTTCCTCGACGGGAGCGCATTATGGTGAAGCCAGGGTCGCTCCATTCACAAAAGCTAATACATCTTCTGCCAGCATCTTGACTGACACGGCAGCAAAGAAATTCGCCAGAAGTTGAACGGTTTTAAACCTAAAGTCTATGTGACCGACGGCTACCTGCCTTAAGAAGGGCTGAAAGATGAAGGCGCGTTTGAGAATGCAGCCCATCAGTCTTGCCTGGTGCATCTGTGCAGAACATTCCTGGATGCATTCAGATTCAACACTGTGAAGAAATGCATGGAACTGGCTGAAGATCTGAAGGTTTTTGAAGAAGTCAAGAAGAAGTTGCGTGCGGATCACAGGAGTATGTGCTGGCGTTTGTGCTTGAAGGCTTTGCCAAGATTTATGCGCATGAGAAGGAGCTTAAGGTGCTCAAGAGCGAAATCCGAAAAAAAATCTCAGACGCGTCGCCTCAAGCTGCAAAGTCGCAATGAAGTAGCCTGCACAAGGCCGTTGCCGCGACCAGCTCCGCGTCTTTTTGACAAAACCGGAGGGTGCCGCCCGACAGCAACACCGCGGACGCTGGGTGTGCACCGTGGCTGTGTTGAAAGACATCTGCAAATTCAAGCAGTTGCAGGAATACATGGATGCCCTTTGCAACTTTTTTACGCTGTTCGCGACTGCAGAAGCCGTCGGTATCAGCTAATCCGGTGAAGTGACTCAAAGAGTACGGGCGTGCGATTTACATTCACTTCTCTGACCGAACGCTGGACTATTTGGTGCATGAGGGCCTGCTGTTGAAGAAGCTCTGTAAGTTTACGAAAGATTTTGCCAAAGAATTCCCTGTTGACGTTTTAAAAAGCGGATGCTTTGGGGAGCGTACGTTTACTGAGATCTATCCTTTATATTAAAAATAAAATACTTCAATTGAGTTTTTAAGTAATTTTACAGGCGCAAAAAATAATCTTAAATTAATGGGGTGTTTCTTGATATCTAGCGTTAATGTATTGTAAAAAAAAGGTTTTTCGGAAATATAGTTTAGTTTTTCTCGTTCTTATTTTAATTACCAGTAACCTTAGGAAAAATTAATGTGAAACATGATTGAGTTTATGCTTTTTTGCTCATAAATAGTAATTATCTCTTTTTTAATATTTCTGGGGTGTGTGGTTTAATTTATATCTAAATGTATATATTAAATATGACGGGATTATCCTATTGTTGTGTTTTATTCCTTAAATACGCATATTTAAAATGAGATAAATAAAATAAAAAATACCTCGAAAGGATTCGAGGATTTAAGGAAGAAACTCATGAATAAGATTTTCCGTCGCATTTTCAATGCTGTGCGTGGCACGATTGTGGCTGTGGAAGAGACTAAGTCATCTCATTCTCAGTCAAACCCTAAGTGTGGAACAATTATGGGGGGGGGTATCCCTTGTAGCAGGTTTAGTGGCTTCATCCCTAGTTGCTATAAATCCTGTAAATGCTTCGCCAATTCAGGAGGGAAATGATCTTGTTTACTCTGGTGAACAAGTTGTCATAGATCCTGATTTCTCCCAATTTCTGGAGACACCTGTTGCTAATTTCAACGTAGTAATTCGTAATGGTGAAGTTACTTTTCAGGCTGACGAGGATTGGTTTCTTGTTGAAGGTGATGTGCGAGTAGGCAGAGGTAGCGAGTTAACTGTTACTGGAGAAAACACTCATTTTACAACCGTTGAAAACGTAAAAATTTGGGGAGAGGCTACATTTTCGGGAGCAGAAAGTAGTGCTGGATATATTGATGTTATTTCAGGTACTCTTAATACGGAGAAAGGAAATAATTCGTCAACCGATGGTATAAATGTTTCCGAAACTGGATCTTGGGTAAATGCAACAGATTCAGTTTTCGACTCATATGGAGAATCAGTTATTAGTGGAAAAGCTACTAATGAAGGTACTTTTTCTCAGTGGCTCGGGAACGTTGTCGTTAATGGTGAATACATCAATAAAGGTATTGTAGATGCCTCTAAGGGTTTACCTTCGTCGTTAATTCAAGTTAATGAAGGAGGAACTTTCACAAATAATGGTACAGTTCTTGCCTCGGATGGATTATCAATAACGGGTATTTACAATAATAATAAAGAAACCTCTGCTTCTTATGTAGAAATTGGAGGAGAAAGTAATTCTGGTATTTTGAATAACACCCAGTCGCTCACTGTTGAGGGCAGCATCCTAATAACGCAGGGCATGCTCAACAACATGACGCAGAACAGCTCCGTGACCGGCGCTGCGATGCAGGTTGGGCAGGGCCCCAACGAGGATGAGCTCATCAACGCCATTGTCAACAATCAGGGGCAGATCTATCTGACCGGCATCATGAATGTCCTTGAGGACGGCCAGGTTCAGAACGTCGGCTCGATCAGCGCCGCATCCGGGAACATCCAGGGTGCGGTTGAAAACCATGGCACGCTCGACACCCGCAGCGATCTGAGCGTTCAGCGCGGCGGCAGCCTTGACAACGACGGAACGACGACGGTTGCCGGCGACTTCACCATCGCCAGCGAAGGTGAAGTCAACAATGTTGGTTCGATTGACGTCGGCGGCGACCTCGGCGTTGCTGGCAGCAGCAGCCTTAACAATTCCGGAACGACGACGGTTGCCGGCGATTTCACCATTGTCAGCGAAAGTGAAGTTGACAATACCGGCTCGATTGATGTCGGCGGCGCTCTCGGCGTTGCCGGCGACGGCAAGCTGAACAATAGCTTCGGCACGGTTGAGGCCGGTTCGATTCAGATCGGCGACAGCGAATCTGCAGGCCGTGTTGACAACACGGGCACGATCACGTCGGAAGGCAGCATCGTGGTTTCGCAGGGCATGCTCAACAACATGACGCAGAACAGCTCCGTGACCGGCGCTGCGATGCAGGTTGGGCAGGGCCCCAATGAGGATGACCTCATCAACGCCATTGTCAACAATCAGGGTCAGATCTATCTGACCGGCATCATGAATGTCCTTGAGGACGGCCAGGTTCAGAACGTCGGCACGATCAGCGCCGCATCCGGGAACATCCAGGGCGCGGTTGAAAATCACGGCACGCTCGACAGCCGCAGCAATGTGA
This sequence comes from uncultured Sutterella sp., assembly GCA_905213905.1. Classification (GTDB taxonomy): domain Bacteria; phylum Pseudomonadota; class Gammaproteobacteria; order Burkholderiales; family Burkholderiaceae_F; genus Sutterella. The sequence goes on from CAJMKD010000010.1 coordinate 35,538, forward strand.
CGATTCAGCGCGGCGGCAGCCTTGACAACTACGGGACAACGACGGTTGCCGGTAGCATGGTTGTTGCTGATGACGCAACTTTGAAGAACTCGGGTGAGGTAGTCGTTAAAGGCAAGTTTGATTTGAGCGGCACGTTTGAACAGAATGCGGGCAGCTTTGTTGCAAACGAAACCCAGTTAGCGGGCTCTACAGTCATTAATGGCGGATATGCCGAATTTAACAATGCTCAACTTATTGGCGGCACGCTTTCTGTCAACAACGAAGGGACACGAGTAAATCTATTTGTTAACGAAGGATTTATTAATGGTCGCGTCAATGTTGATGGTGGTTTGCTTCAGATAGGTGGAACATCATCGATTGAGTCGGCTACTTCTGGTTCAGTTTTTATTGCAGCCCAGAATCCCATTCAACTTGGTGAAAACGCGGTGATAGCTGTGGGTGAAGGTGCAACCGAACAGGAACTATCTAATGGTTCAGTTTGGTTTGGTGATGGATCTGTCCTGCAGATTAATACGGCGTTGCTTAGTGAAGAAGGTCTCTTCCGCGGGGCGAATACAGGTAGCTTCACTGTTGCAGGCGATTCTCAACTCATTGTCAATGAAGAGCAGGCCGGTTGGGGCACTTACTTGATTACAAGCGGATTCGGCTCTGCAGATGCAGGGTCATGGATGGATCCAACCAATATCGAGTATGTTGGTGGAACCGATATTCCGATTTGGGTTGACGAAAACGAAGATGGAAACCTTGTGCTCGTGGTCGGTGATAACAACATTCTGTCGAAGCTTCCGGATGTTGCGATTCCGAACATCGTCAACGAGGTTATTTCCGATCCGGAACTACGCAATCCGAATCAGCAAGGTGTTCTTGGGTTCATTTCAAGTGCTGTTGAAAACGGTATCTTGAACCAGAATCTCCAGGCCGAAACGATCAATGACACAGCCCAGATCATGGCTGCGGGCGGCGTGCTTGTTCAGGGCATGACGCTTGTCGGCAATGTGATGGACATCACGGATCGCCACCTCAGCTACGAAGACGTTCACTTCAAGAACGGCCAGCTGCAGCGCTTTGACGGCGTCCGTCTCTGGGCGGATGCGCTCGGTCAGCGCGTTGATGCTTCGGGCTACGACTTCTCGGGTTCGTCGGCTGAGTTTGACGGCTACAACACCGGCTTCATCTTTGGTGCCGATCTGATGGCCTCCTGCGATGCTCGCTACGGTGCCGCCTTTGCGTACCAGAACGCCAACATCGACTCGAACGGCTCGGCCGTGAAGACGAGCAATGAAGCGGATGCCTATACCTTTGCGCTTTATGCTGCAAAGACCTGGGGCAACTTCAACTTCATTGGTTCGCTCGCCTACACGCGCATCGATTCCGATCTCGAGCAGTCGCTTCCGGGTGCGCTCGGCGCCAAGCAGGGCAAGCACATGATGGACGTGTCGAACGACATCTATACGCTGGGTCTCAAGGGCGAATACAACGTTTCGCTTTCGAAGCACACCCAGATGGTGCCGTACGTCGGCGTTCGCGCGGTATGGATGGATACGTCGGATGAAAAGTCGAAGTTGGGCGGCAGTGATGCCTTTGACTACGACACCGACTCCATCACGCAGGTGCAGTTCCCGATCGGCGTTGCCTTCCAGGGCATGACCGAAACGAAGTCGGGCTGGACGGGCCGCGGCGTGATCGATCTTTCCGTGACGCCTGTTGCGGGCGACAAGGATGTCGACACGACCATCGGCGCCAACGGCCTCACGGCGCAGGATGTTGTCAACACCGAGTTTGCCGACGATCTGACCGGTGCAATCCGCATCGGCATTTCGGCCGAAAAGGACAATATGGCCTTCGGCGGCAACCTTGGGTTCTCGACGGGCGGCAGCCGCGACGGCAACGTCACCTTCGGTCTTAATGCGCGCTATCGCTTCTGATCGCTTCTTCATCTCAGGCTGACGCATTGAAATGCGTTCGAGCCTGGGAGCGAAAAGAATCAGAGCGAAAGAACTGCCGGCGGCGATCGGACAGCGTTCGGCCGCCGCCGGCATTATTCCGAGGCTGCGCGTCTCTCTTCGCTATGCATATGACACAGTTTTTGCATGCATAGCGAAGCGAGGCGCGCACCATAGAAATGGCGTGCACCATGACCGATTCCGACAACGTCCTTTCGGACGATCGAATCGAATCGGTTCGTTTCAGGCCCGACTTTCCGTCAGACCAAAAGCGGACCTTTGCGGCGCTCCTCTTTTCCAAGGGAATGGGCTACCGAACCGTAGCCAGAGTGCTCGGCCTCTCGATCTATACGGTCCGAGACTGGTCGAAAAAATATTCGCAGGGAACTTTTTCCGAAAAGCTTACTGAAAAGCAGTATCGCTACGATGATGCCTTCAAAGCCAAGGTCATTGCGCTTCGGCAGTCAGGCATGTCCTGGACTGAACTGAAAAAGCGAACGGGCATATCAGCGGCGACTTGCAAAAAATGGATGCTTCGCTCGGAAGCGCCATCATCCGGCGTGAACGATTGAAAGCAGAGCCGATGAAGTTCGATCTTGAGGGAGGATGGCAGCGGTCATCCTCTCCTTGCATTGAACGATTTTGAGATTCTCATGCACACGCTGAAGCGATGCGTGTACCTAGGGCCGGCTCTCACTTTCGCAAACTGCTTCAATTTCTTACGACAATAGCGGCTAACGCGGCATCAATGCCGCCAGAAGGCGCGCGTAAAGAGAATCAAAACCGTAAAGAGCTCAAGACGGCCGAGGAGCATCAGGAACGTGCAGATGCCAAGCTGCAGGTCCGTGAGGCTCGAGAAATTGCCGGCCGCTTCGAGTTCTCCGAGCGGTATGCCGAGGTTCGTAATGCAGGCGTAGGCGCTCGAGAGGGCTTCAATCGTGCCGAGCCCCGAAACCATCAGCGCCAGCGAGCCCGCTGAAATGGAGAGAATCCAGACGATGAAGTAGACGCAGACGGCTGAGAAAATGCCGCGGCTGATGACCGTGCGTCCTACCATCAGCGGGAAGACCGCGTTCGGCATCAAGAGATGCTTGAATTCGCGGGAGACTTCTTTGAGCAGAATAATGACGCGGATCATACGGATGCCGCCCCCGGTGGAGCCTGCGCAGGTCGAGAAAGCGGCCGCGCCCATGAGAAGGTACGTGAGCGCAGGCGGCCACGCCGAATACGCAAGGTCGGGATGCGTGTAGCCCGTGGTCGACACCGTTGAAAAGACGACGAATGCAGCGGTGCGAAGCGCGTCGCCCGGGGCGGTCTCGATCCCGTCGTGCATGAGCACAAGCGTGAGAATCGCCGTGAGCGAAGCGAGAACGCCGAACCAGCCGAGCGTTTCCGGGTCGCGGAAGTAAAGGAGGGGATTGCGCTTTCGCCAGACGAGAAAGTGCATGGCGAAGTTGCAGCCGCAGATCGCCATAAAGACGATGGCCACGAGGTCGACAGCCGGATTGTTGAAGTACCCGAAGCTCGCGTCGTGCGGACTGATGCCCGAGAGGCTCACCGTCGTCATCATGTGCATCACCGCGTCGTCCCATTCCATGCCGGCGAGGTGGTAGGCGATGGCGCTGACGACCGAAAGGCCGAAATAGATGAGGTAGAGCGCGCGCGCCGTCTCAGCGATGCGTGGTGTGAGGCGCGTCTCCTTGAGCGGCCCGCTCATTTCCGCCTTCATGATCTGTGCGCCGCCAACGCCCAAGAGCGGCAGGATCGCGACTGAGAAAACGATGAGCCCCATGCCGCCGATCCAGGCGAGAAGACATCGCCAGCCGTTGATGGATATCGGCAGCCCGTCGATGTCGGTCATCATGGTCGCCCCTGTTGTGGTGAGGCACGACATCGTTTCGAAGAACGCTTCGATAAAGCTGTACTGCGGCAGATACAGCATGATCGGCAGCGTCGCCGCTGCGGCAATCGCCGTCCAGGAGAGCGTTACGACGAGAAAACCGTGCTGCGCGGTCATCTCTCGCTTGAATTTCCAGAAGGCAATCGTAAGGAGAAGGCCGATCGTGATCGTTGCGGCCGCCGACTGCGCAAAGACGAAGTCCGCGCCATCCGCCTTGTAGAGACTCACGCCGTACGGGATCAGCATGACGGCGCCGAACCAGATGAGCACGGGTCCGAGCACGTGCAGCACCGGAAAGATCAGGTAGGTGATGATCGAAGCGTTCATGGGGGCGTCGGCAGCGGGCAGGGCAAAAGCACAGCATGCAAAGAGCCGACGCGCCGAAAGGCGTGCCGGCTTTTGCAATCGGTGCAAGCCGTTTTAGTGCGCGTTACTTTTCAGGATCGGCGGGCGTCTGCGTCGCATCGAGCGCTTCGTCAGCTTCATCCTCGACGCCGAGCATGTCGATTTCGTCAAACGTATAGAAGGGCATCTTCGCCGGCCAGGCGATCAGTTCGTCTTCGGAAAGCGCAGAGAGCGCCGCAGGGCCGAGGCGGGCGGAATTGACGGCATAGTTGAGTTTGGCGTAGACGTTCACGAGGTCATGCTTGAGGATGTCCTCGGCGGTTTCTTCGTCCAGATGTTCCTCCAGTTTGGCCAGCGCCTCGGAAAGCGCGTCGGCGGCATCACTGAGCGTTGCCTGAACCCATTGGGCGGAAATATCGGACATTGAAGATTCTCCAAGAAAGCAAAAAAAGCGGGACAAAAGCCGCAGACAGCTGTCATTTTAGGGCTTCCGGCGCAATGCGCCAAGGAGGACTTCATTGGCGCGCTTCACAACCCATGACGCTTCGCAGTCCCAAACGCTGATTGAATATGAGCAGGCGGCCCGCATCTCCTGGGGCCGCTGCGATCAGAGCTTTTTTCGGCGACAATGCCGGCGGTCTTCCGGGAGGCGCTTCCCGGCGCCTCAGAGCTGCCCAACTTTCGTTGCCGGCTAACTGACGCTCTTTCTGTTTCGGTAGATCAGCCCGAGGACGACAGCAAGAAGCATTGACACGCATAAGAACGCGCCCTGCAGCGAAAAGACTTTCGAAATAGCGCCAATGAAGGCCGGCCCCACCAGCAGGCCGCCGTAGCCGGCTGTGGACACGATCATGATGGCGCGGATGGAATCCATCTCAGAGGTGCGTGAGGCTGCCGAAATCAAAATCGGCGCTACGTTGGCTAAGCCCAAGCCCATCAAAAAGAGAGAAAAAAGCGCAACAGCCGGATGTGGGATCAGCACCAAAAGAAGCAGCGAAGCCAGAATCACGCTGACGCCGATCCGCAGCATTTCATAGGCGCCGAAGTAGGTTGTGAGTCTGTCGCCCGCCAATCTTGAAATTGCCATCGCTATGACGAAAAGCGTGTAGCCGATGGCGCTTGCATCCTGAGGCACGGACGCAAAGTCGCGCAAATAAATCGCGCTCCAGTCAAGCATGCTGCCTTCGGTGAGAAATACCACGGCGCAAATGACGGACAAGATGGCGACGACACCGGTGATCCGCGTGCTGCTGCCGGCTTTCCCTGGCTTGGGAAGCGGGGCGATTTTCTCGTTGCGGACGTCTTTAAGAATGACAATCAGCGCAACAATGAGGCAAGCCATCATGGCGCTTACTGCCGTTATCGGAGATAGGCCAGCGATGAACATCGTTGTCAAAAGCACTGCCGATGCAACTTCGCCGATGGAGTAGGCGGCATGCAGGCCGCTCATCAGGCGCTGTTCCATTCTGTTTTCGAGATTGGTGCCGTAGATGTTGACGCCCACTTCGAGACAGCCGAGCGCGACGCCATACGCCAATAGCGCCGTGCATGTCAGGGAAAAGCTCGGAATTGAAGCCAAAATCACCAGCAAAACACAGGATGCGAGCCCTGACGCGGCGATGGCGTTGCGTGCGCCGAATTTGCGCGTGAGCGTCCCTGCAAGCGGCATTCCAACGAAGGAGCCAATGCTGAGGCACAAAAGCAAAAGACCGAGCATCAGCGGATCAAGCGAGAGTTCTGACTGAATGTACGGGATGATCGGCGCCCAGGAGGCAACGGTAAAACCGCCGGTGAAAAAGCCGATGCGGGCAGCATGAAGCTCAAGCCTGGAGACCGGCTTCACCGGCTGTGCAGCATGGGTTTTTTCACTGAATCTCGAAGGGGCCTCATTGGAGGAAAGACCCAGGTCAAGGTTGGGCGTCAGGGTCATCGGAAGCTTTGTCTGTTCATTTTTGTATCCCATAATAACTCACTTTCTTGATTGGCACAGTCGTTATTTTTCCATCAAAAATATGAATTAGCGAGTTAGAATTCATCAGAAAATTGATGGAGGCAACGCGCATGAACTGGACAATTGACGAAATTCGCTCTTTCGTCGCCGTGGCTCAAACGGGTTCGTTTTCCGGCGCTGCCCGCCTTCTGCAGCGAGCACAGTCGGTGGTGTCCACGCATATAGCGGGGCTTGAGGCCGAGCTTGGGTACCAGCTCTTCGAGCGTACGCCTAAACCGCGCATGACGCCCCGCGCCGAAGAGCTTCTGCTGAGCGCTCGGCGTGTGCTGGCGGAAACCGAGCGCATGCAGCTGCGGGCGCGCGAACTTGCAAAATGCGCTGCGCCTTCGCTCTACATGGGAATAGACCTTGCGCTTGAAGTGCCGGTTCTGATTGACTGGATGCAGCAGTTTTCAGCGCTTTTCCCGAGCACGCGCATTACGATGGAAAACATCACCGGTTACGAAGCCGAGTGGTTTTTCTCGAAGGTCGGCATGAATTTGGCTTTGGTTTTTTCGTCCGAACCGACGCTGGAAAATTCCGAGCGGATTTTGGGGTATTCGTCTCAGTGCATCGTGGTGGCGAAAAACCATCCGCTTGCGGGCATTCCCAACCCGACCGTTGAGGATTTGCGACGCTATCGGCAGCTTGTGGTCTATGCGGTGGCTCCTGGCGTTGAGCACCCGCATGTCATCAGCGCGGATCACTGGGAGGTCGACAGCGGCTTGTGGGCGCTCGGCTTGGCCGCCAAAGGCATCGGCTGGGCCATCTTGCCGCGCTGCCTTTTGCTCGGCCGCTCGATTTACAAAAATGCTGTCGTTGAGATCAAGCCGCCTTTTGCGCTTGAACCCGAACGGCTGGTCTTACGGTACCGCGCGGGCGAAGTCAGCACCGAGATCCTGGATTGGTGGGAAAAGAAGATCATCCATTACCGCCGTACCATCGGGCTCACGGACAGTCCGGCTTCAAAGCCGGATTAGGGGCGGAAAGAAGGTCTTCCGGGCGGCTTTTCCGAGCAACGAAGCTGCGGTTTACGACGCTTGAAGGTCATATTGATAGCCGGCTAACGAATCGATCGAATTGCGCTAGAATGCGCAGTTGCTGTTCCGATTAATCTTTTTTCGAGCCGCTTTGTTCATGAATCCCAGACGCAGAAAGCTTCCTTCGCGCGAAACGCTCAGGCGTGTCGACGGCGCCCGTGCGAGCGATCTGGATGTGGCCGGCGTGGACGTGACGCTGCACCTCATTCGGACAGCAGACATTATTCGAAGCGAAATCTATACGCACCTCTTTGAGGAAAGCGGACTCTCCGAAGGCAAGTTTTCGCTCCTGATGACGCTTCGTGCGCACAGCCAGCCGATGACCGTGAGAGAGCTCGCTGAAAGTCTCGGCGTTGCGGATCCGACGATTTCAATCATGATCAAGCGCATGCTGCGCGAAGCCGATCCGCTCATCCGACGCATCGCCAATCCCGCCGACAAGCGGAGCATTCTGATCACGCTTACGGAAACGGGCAATGCGCTGATCGACGCCGCGCTGCCGAAGCATTTGACAGAAATTGCCCGCTTTTCTGCGCCGCTCAACAGCGTCGAGCGGGATACGCTCGTCAGTCTTCTTAAAAAACTCATCACGCCGCTCCCAGCTTTGACGACAGAGGCAGGCGAAGAAAAAGCGCCGACAACGACCGACGCTGCCGCTGAAGCGGCGGATCCTGCGCTTGAAAGACGACCGCGCACGCTTCGTGCGCCGCTGCCAGCCTGAAAACAGCTGGGCGTTGCACACCTGCTTCTTTGCCGGCATGCATGGTCCCTCAGCCATGCAAAGCGTGCCGGGCGTTTTGCTCAACTTTTTAATTAGCCGACTAATAAAAATGACATTTTCAAGAAAGGAAAAGAAAGACTATCTGCGCACAACCTTTGCTTTTGCTGCGGTTTGTCTTGTTGCCGGCTCTCTCATCTGGCTGGGTAACCGCAACGATGCGATCTCCGAGGGAGAGCGCCTGAAGGCGGGCGTTTTGACGGCGCACCAGGTGAAGGCTGCTTTTCAGGGCGTCGGCGGGCGAATTCTGCTGCGTCCGCACGAAGAAAGCGACCGCATCGCGGCGGGCGACGTCATCATGACGCTCGATCCGACCGATACGGATATTTCAATACGTGAGTCGAAAGCCTCGATTGCTTCGCTAGACGCGCAAATTGCGGAACTTGAGGGCTCCATTGAACTTGCGCTGCGAACGGCGGACGCGAACGAAGCAGCGACATGGCGCCAGATTGAAGAGGCGGAAGCCGCAAGGCGCACGCAGTCGGCCACAACTGAAAAGGCAAAGCTTGACTACGAGCGCGCTGTGCGGCTCCATCCGTCGGGCGCCGTTTCGAAGGCTGCGCTCGACGAAGCCAAGGCGGCTTATGATGCGGGACGCGCATCGCTGCGCGCTGCTGAGCGTGCCATTTCTGCGCTTGCTGTCGGTGCGGATGAAGCGGCGATCCAAAAGCTCAAGAAGACAGGGCGCGCGGACGGCATGCGGCTTTCTGCCATTGAAAACGCCCGCTTCGAAGCGCAGAACATGCGCAATACGCTCGCCAACCTCAAGGCCTCGCGGGAGGCGGCCGCGGCGCGCCTTGACGCGCTCCTTGTCGACAAGGAACGTCTGACGCTCAAGTCGCCGCAGTCGGGCAAGATTCTCGAGCTGCTTTTCGAGCCCGGAGAAATCGTGGCGGCAGGCACGCCCGTGGTCCTTCTGGAAACGGATCGTCGCTACGTTGAAATTTACGTCGGCGAAAACGATGCGAGCCGCTATGCGCCGGGCTCGTCCGTCGAACTTGCGGCGCCCGCCATCGGGAGCACGTTTGAAGGGCGCGTGCGCTTCTGTGAAGCGGCGCCGGATTTCGCGGAGCTTCGCATGGTGCGCGAGCGCGGCCAGGCCAATCTCACGCTCTTCAAGGTCCGCATTGATGTACCCTCCGATGTGCCGGGACTCTTGACGGGCATGACCGTTGAGGTGCGAAATGAGTAAAGGCGGCATTTTGGCGCAAAGCTTTTTCGACGAATGGGCCGCGATGTTTTCCGGGCATTTTGTGCCCTATCACAAGCTCGCGGTGCTGGTCGCGCTCATCACGTCGTTCTTCTTCTCGATCACGTTTTCGCACGACATCGTATTCGAGGCGCCTGTCGCCGTGATTGATCTCGATGCAAGCCGCTATTCTGCGCAGTTCATCGAAAAGCTCAATGCGTCGCCCTACATCAGCGTGCGGGAGGTGCTGCATTCGCCGGCCGATTCCCGAAAACTCACTCGACACGACCGCGTTCAGGGCGTTCTCTATCTGCCGCACGGCTTGGCCGAATCGGTCATTCGCGGCGACAAGACGGTGCGGGTGGGGTTCTTTGCCGACGACAGCAACACCGCGCAGAACGGCGAAATATTCAATGTTCTCAATGAAGTGGTAGCAAGCGAGGGCGCAAGCGTTTCCGTTTCGCGCGCGGGCGGCGTCGGCACGCTTGCGCAGAACGAGCCGGAAACGGAATCAACGCTTTCGCCGCTGCGGGTCGTGACGCGCTACCTCAGCAACCCGACCGGCCAGGAAGCGACGGGCACCGTCGTCAATTTTCTATTCTTCTTCTCGATGATGTACCTCGGTATGACCTGCCTCATGCTTCCGGGCCGGCTGCGGGTGACGCACCGCTGGGCGCCCGATGTGCTGAGCGGCTCAGTGCTCGCGCTCCTGGTGCGCGTGGTGCCTTATGCGCTCATCTGCACGGCGGCCGTTTCGACGGCGCTCGCGGTGCTCATCAATCTCGGGCAGCTTCGATTTGCCGGCAACGGGCTGCTTTTTGTTGTCCTTCTCTTTCTTTGTGCGGTTGCCAACGGCTGGGTGGCGCTGCTGCTCGCCTGGCGATGCTCGACGCCGGGCGACGGGGCGAGCTTCATGATCTGGCTTGTGCCGCCTGGCTTCATCCTGGGCGGCGCAACGATGGCGATCGGCTTTGCGCAGCCTTGGATGCAGTTTCTCTCGAAAGGCATCCCGCTCGTGCGGCTTTTCAGCTTTTGGCGGGACGTTGGCCTGCGCGGCTTGGAGTTTTCGGCAGTAGCCGCCTCGATCGGCTGGTTTTTGCTCTATCTCGTCTTTCTCGGCGTTCTTGTCGGCATCCGATTCCGACTGGATGAGCGCCGCCGGCGAAAGGAAGTTCGGGCGTTTTGGCGGGAGCTTGCAGCGGCTGGTCCCGCCAAGCAGCCTCTCCGGCCGCTCACGTCAGAAAAAGCCGCGCGCTAGCGGCGTTCTGCTGCATCGGCAAATTGCGGCGGACTGCATCCGCCGCAATCGAAGGCAGGAGACGCAGCTAGAGCCCTGCGAAAATGCGCTGGAAGCACGTTTGAAAGGACGCATCTGCGTCATGCCGGGCCGGCGCCTCGTTCGATTCGTGCGCTTCAGTCGCTTCATGCGCAGACGCTGCTTCGCTCGCTGCGCCTTCATCGTAGGCACTGTTGAAAGGCATGGCTTCCCGCACGATTGTGTCGGCGATCTTCGGCTGCCCTTCAGAGGCCTCGGCTGCGTGCCGCGCCTCTTCGGCCCGGTGGGCGGCTGTTTGCGCCGCATCGTTTGCGGCCTTGCATTCGATTTCCAGCGTTTTGGCAATTGCCTGGGCGGCTTGGGCGGCAGCTTCGGCGTTTTGGACCGCTTCGGCTGAAGCTGCCGCTTGCGCGGCTGGGGCAGCGCCCGGGTTCAATGACGGCGAGCGGGCTTCACCAAGCGACGCACTTTGCGCTTCGTCACGGCGCTTTTTGCCCGAGCGCTCGATCGGCGTGCCGGGCAGCGCATCCGCCTTGAGGGAAGCGCTGATTTCTACGGCAAGCAGCCGCGAGGCTGCGTCGCTGGTGGAGAGGAATCGAAGGTTGTCGGGGCCGGCTTCCGGGAATGCGCCCGTGTCGCCGGCAATCACGATGATCGGAATGTGGGGCGCGACTTCGCGCGCAGCGTGGCAGGCGGCAACAGCGTCCACTGAAGGCTCGACGAGGAGGAGCGCTTTGGCTGTGTGCAGGTGCGCGGCGACCTAGCTCTCGTGCTTGGCGAGATCGCCTAGAACGGCGGACATCCCCGCGGCGCGCAGCGACGCCGCGGTTGTTTCGCTTTGAAGTGCGGCGACAAGCGGCACATCGGCCGCTCGCAGGGCTCGGCCGAAAGTCTCGAAAAAGGGGCTGCCCTGACCGGCGACAACCACCTGTCCCATGAGCGCTTCGGGCGCCGTTTCTTTCGGAAGCGTCTCGAACCGGGCCGGCCGCATGGCGGCGCGGCGCGCCCAATCCCAGCGGGATGTGAGCAAGTAGGCAATTTTGGGCGCAAGGCCAAAGCCGATGGGGTTGAGCGCAATCGAGAGAATCGATCCCGCAACGACGAGGTTCATGAGCTTGGCGTCCGCGAGACCGAAAAGCTGCGCCTGGCTCACCAGGATGAATGAGAATTCGCCGATCTGCGAGAGAGAAACGGCAACGCGATCGCCGAGTGCAGCGGGTAGCGAAGCAGCCAGACGACAAAGAACGCGCAGGCGGATTTGCCGACGATGATGACAAGGAGCACGGCAAGCACCTCGAGGGGCGACTCGAGCAGAATGCGCCAGTCGAAGAGCATGCCGATGGCGACGAAAAAGAGCGCTGAAAACGCATCCTGCAGCGGCAGCGATTCGGTGGCTGCCCGCTGGGCGAATTTGCTCCCCTGCATGACCAGTCCGGCGAAGAAGGCGCCGAGCGCGAAGCTCACATGAAAGATTTCAGCTGCGCCGTAAGCGATGCCGAGCGCACAAGCAAGCACGAAAAGCGTGAAGAGCTCGCGCGAGCCTGTTTTGGCGACGGAAGTCATGGCCCAGGGCAGCAGCCGTCGGCCCGCAAGCATCATGATCGCCACGAAGGCCGCAGCCCAGAGCAAGGTCGATCCGAGTTCCGCTGCGAGGTGCGCGCCGCTGATGCTGCCGCATGGTCGACGCTGTTGAGCATTTGCGCGAGCGGCGGCAGCATCACGAGAATGACCACGGTCGCGAGATCTTCGACGACAAGCCAGCCGACGGCAATGTGACCGTCGGGCGTGTCGATGAGGCCGCGCAGCTCCAGCGCCTTGAGAAGCACGACCGTGGAGGCGCAGGAAAGCGACAGGCCGAGCATGAAGGCTTCCTGCCAGTGCCGTCCGAAAAAGACGTGCGCACAGGCGGCGCCGACGAATGTGGCGAGCAGCATCTGCAGCACTGCGCCCGGCACCGCGATGCCCTTGACGGAGAGCAGATCCTTCACGGAAAACTGAAGCCCGACGCCGAACATCAGCAGCATGACGCCGATTTCGGAAAGCTGCCCGGCCAGATTGGTGTCTGCGTGAAAGCCGAGCGTGTAGGGACCGGCGGCTATGCCGGCGAGCAGATAGCCGACAAGCGCGGGCGCCTTGAGAAAACGTTCGGCGATGTAGCCGAAAATCAGTGCGAGAGAAAACGCAATGACAAGCGTCGAGATAAGCGGCAGAGACTGATCCATGAGGCGGACTCCTGACGAGCGGCTGTCTCTCCGACAGCGCGCGACGCAGCTGGTCAAGCGCGTAAACAGTGCCGGCCGAGCCGGAGAAAAAATATGCACGAGCGTGCGGGCGATGGCTTGCCTTCGAGAACGAAGAGCGCAATTCATACTTAAGGTTCCGGCGCTAGGCTTTCGACCTGGCAGCCGGAAGCCTTCTTCCGGCGTGCGTCCGCGAGATTCCGCCACGGAGTTTCGAGGCGCGCTTTTTGAACGAGATCCCAGCAGAGACCGAACATGCCCAAAAGCAAGGCCGCCCCTCGTCGGGCCAAAAAGCTTCAGGAGCGGCGCGACCGCGCTGCGCAGAAGCGAGAGAACGTCAGCTACACCTTCCTCCTCGACACGCTTCGCGAAGCGCTCAACAACCGCTTCTACGAAGAACAGGGCTTCCCGCATCTTGAATATCTCGCGCAGCGCTATGACGGTCCTGTCCGGCACGGTCACCTCGCCGACTACGTCGAGCTGCAGGACATGTTCATCGGTTTTGCCTATGCGCTGGCTGTTGCGATTCGGCAAAATGCGCCCTATTCGATGGAAGAGCGCGAGGACCGCGTAGCGGCCGTCGCCTATTCGATCACGGCGACGCTTCTCAACATCCGCCCCGACTTCAAGGATGATTCCGGCTGGATGGGCGCGGGCGTCATCGACGCTGTCCGCGAGCGCTGGGGACGCGCCAAGATGCGCCAGGCAGGGATCGACCTCACGAACCGCTTCATGGATCCGCGCGACCTTTGCTCGCTCTTTGCGATGGACTTCGTGATGACGTTCCTCGACATGACGGGCGAACTTGCGCAGATGGGCGGCGACAAGGTCATTTCGGTGACGGAATGCAAGGATGCGCTCGTGACGATCTTCACGGGCCTCACGACCTCGAACCTGGCGCTCGCCGGCGACGAAGTCCCTGATCTTGAGAAGATCTTCGCGGAAAACGCCGTGACGGAAGACTTCAAAAAGACCTATCCCGACTGGCAGCCTGAACACGCCGACGCCCTCAATCCCGACCGCATGGGCTTCAATTCCGTTAGCGAAGAGGACATGCGCTTCATGGCGTCGCTCATGGCGAACCCCAACTTCATGCACGACATGCGCGTGCTCTACACGGCTGCGGGCTCGCAGGACATTCCGCAGGGCAAGCGCGAGGAAATCGTCATGGGCTACGCGCTTCGCGACGGTCCCCGCTGTCGCAAGGCCTTCGCAGAAGGGCGCGATCCGACGGAAGAGGAAATGGATCGCGACGCGGAAGTGATCAACGGCATCATCATGCAGATGGTCCGCTCGGGCGGCATCGACTTCGGCGAAGATCACGAGGAGGCTTCCGTGGGCGCTTACAAGTTTGCGACGACTGAAGCCCAAGGGACGTCCTTCGGCGCGAGCACCGCGACGACCGACGCCGCGACGATCGCTCAGCTCGTGAAGGATGCCCGCGAAGCCAACGAAAAGCGCGAGCGCGGCGAGCTCTCGGCCGAGGATGCGCCGCAGGCAGCCGTTGAAGCCATCGTCAAGGCTGCAGTGAAGCGCGAGACCGAAGGCCGGCTGTCGGCAGCGGCCGCCGAAGCGAAAAAGAAGGCTGAAGAAGAGTCGTAATTCTGCCGCGCGTTCCGCGCGCGGCTCCCGAAGCCCAAGAAAATGCCCGGCCGTCGACATCATCGATTCGGTCGGGCATTGTTTTTTGGGCGGGCATGGGCGCCGGAATCGCGCTCTGCCCAAACAGAGCCGCTAGTGAATGGCTTCGATCGCCTCCGAAAGCTCCAGCCAGCGGGTTTCGAGCGCTTCGACCTTCGGAGCGAGCTCGCCGTGCTCGCGCAAAGTTTTGGCGACGAGGTCCTGGTCCGAGCCGTTGTAGAACTCGGGATCGGCAAGCTTGGCGTCGAGCGCGCGAAGCGCTTCGCTCGCGCGAGCGAGCGATTTTTCAACGGCGTCGAGCTCCTTCTTGAGGGGCTTGCGCAGCTCGGCGATGCGCTGACGCTCCTGCGCTTCCAGGCGGCGCGCTTCCTTCTTGTTGACGGAAGGCTGCTGCGCAGGCTTTTCGCCTTCGCGCTCCATGCGCGCCTGCTGCGCCGTCGTGCGGCGATGTTCGAGCACGAGCTTCGCGTAGTCGTCGAGGTCGCCGTCATAGGGCTTCACGAGGCCGTTGTGCACGAGCCAGAGCTGGTCGGTGACGGCGCGAAGCAGGTGACGGTCGTGCGAGACGAGAAGCACCGCGCCCTCGAAGGTGGAGAGCGCCATGGTGAGCGCCTCGCGCGTTTCCATGTCAAGATGGTTCGTCGGTTCGTCGAGAACGAGGAGGTTGGGCTTGTTCCAGGCGATGAGCGCAAGCGCAAGGCGCGCCTTTTCGCCCCCCGACATGGGCTTCACGGGGCTGGTCGCCAGATCGCCCGAGAAGCGGTAGGTGCCCAGGTAGTCGCGAAGCTCCTGCTCGCGCGTATCGGGCGCGAGCCGCCGCATGTGCTCGAGCGGCGTTTCATCGAGCCGCAGCTGATCGAGCTGGTGCTGCGCGAAGTAGCCGATCTCAAGGCCCTGGCCGCGGCGCAGTTCGCCCGCCATGAGCGGCAGCTCGCCCACGATCGCTTTGATGAGGGTCGACTTCCCGGCGCCGTTGACGCCGAGAATGCCGATGCGCTCGCCCGAGCGGATGCTGAAGGTGACATCCGAAAGAATGCGCCGCTCGCCATAGCCCACGGCGAGTCCCTCCGCATCGACGAGATGCTCCGGGAGCCGCTCGGGCTTGAAGAATTCGAAGCGCCACTCGCGCTTGGCGCGCACGGGCTCCACCGCCTGCAGGCGCTCGAGCATTTTGATGCGCGACTGCGCCTGGCGTGCCTTTGTTGCTTTGTAGCGGAAGCGTTCGATGTAGCTTGTGAGGTGCGCAGCCTGCGTCTCGTAGGCCTTTCGCGCCGCGTCCTGCTGACGGAGCTTTTCAATTCGCGCAGCTTCAAACTGGCTGTAGTTGCCTGCGTAGCGCGCAATGGTGCCGTCTTCGATCGACCAGATCGTGGAGACGGCGCGGTCGAGGAATTCGCGGTCGTGCGAGATGATGACGACCGTTGACTCGACGTGCCGCAGCCAATTCTCGAGCCAGATGAGCGAATCGATGTCGAGGTGGTTGGTCGGTTCGTCAAGGAGCAGGAGGTCTGCCGGGCGCATGAGGGCGCGAGCGAGCGCGATGCGGTTGCGCCAGCCGCCCGAAAAATCATAGACAAGCCGCTCGCCGTCGGCCTGCGTGAAGCCGAGGCCGGCAAGAATCGTGCGCGCTTCGGCGGTGACGGCGCCTTCGTTCACTTCCGCGAGCTGGGCATGGGCGGCCGCAAGCGCCATTTCGTCGCCCCCGGCTTCCGCGGCGGCGAGCGCCGCGCGTGCGGCAACAAGCGGCGCATGGCCGGAAAGAACGAATTCGAGCGTCGTCACGTTCTCGGCGACAAAGCTCTGCGCAACGTGCGCAATGCGCTCGGGCGCAGGCGCCTCGATTTCGCCGTCTTCGGGCGAGAGGTCGCCGAGAATGGCGGCAAAAAGCGTCGATTTGCCGCAGCCGTTCGGACCGACGAGCCCGATGCGCTCGCCGGGCGATGCGGTGAGATTGGCGCCCTTGTAGAGCAGGCGCGTGCCGCGCATGAGCGCGAGGTTTTGCAGACGAAGCATCGCTGGCGCTCTCAGTTGAAGTAGTTGCGCAGATCTTCGGCGCGGGCCATAAAGACCTGATCGTCGCCGCCCGAAACCGTGAGCCAGGTGATGGGCAGGTTCGGGTACATGGCCTCGACCGCCTCAAGGCCGTCGCCCACTTCAACGACGATGAGGCCGTTCTCGGTGAGGTGGTCCTTGGCTTCGCGAAGAATGCGGCGCACGACGTCCATGCCGTCGTCGCCAGCGCCGAGCGCAAGCGCCGGCTCATGACGATATTCAGCAGGGAGCCGCGCCATCGACGCGGTGGTGACGTAGGGCGGGTTCGAGATGATGAGCTCGAAGCGGCGGCCGGCAAGATTTTCAAAAAGGTCGCCCTGAACGAGTTCGAGCTCGTGTTCGAGGCCGTAGTCGCGCCGGTTGATTTTGGCGACTTCGAGCGCATCGGCAGAAATGTCGCTGCCGGTGACGTGCGCGTTGGGGAAGACGCCCTTGGCGAGGATCGCGAGGCAGCCCGATCCCGTGCAGAGGTCGAGCACGCTGTTCACTTCGTAGGGATCTTCGATCCAGGGGGCGAGGTCCTCTTCGAGGAGCTCTGCGATGTAGGAGCGCGGAATGAGCGCCCGCTCGTCAATGTAGAAGCGGTGTCCCGTGAGCCAAGCCTCCTTAAGCAGGTAGGCCGCAGGGGTCTTGTCATGCACGCGGCGGTCGATCAGATGCACGATGCGCACGAGCTCGTTGTGCGTGAGCGCAGCGTCGTAAAAGGTCTCGAAGCGCTCGAAGGGCAGCTTGAGCGCGCGGCAGATGAGAAAGGACGCTTCCTCTGCGGCGTCGGGCGAGCCGTGGCCGTAGGAAAGGTCGGCATTTTCCATTTCCGTAATCGCCCAGCGGTAGAGATCGCGGATCGTTCTGAGGTTGTGAATCGGATCGTCAAGAAGCGGTGCGGTTTCGTACATGGGTTCCTCCGTCTTCGTACGCACGGTGCGCTCCCGGGGCGGCGGCGCCCAGGCGCTTCGTTTCAGCGGGTGAAGCGCAGGCGGCAGCCGAAGCCTTGGAGCGGAATCGCGGCATTATAGCGAAGCAGGCGGCCGCGCCGATCCGCCGGCGTCCCGACGGGGGCGCTGCGCTCTAGGCTGGGCCTGAAAGCGGCGTGCGGCGGAAAGGACGGCTGCGGCCGATGGCTTTGCTAAAATGGCGCCCGCTATTCGAAGAGCGGTCCGCCATCAGCGCCCTGGCCGGACGCTTACTCATTCTTTTTTCTGACTTTTTTAGGCTTTCGAGCTTGGACGGCCCGTGCGCGCCTGCATGGCGGTTTGCGCTGTAAAGAAGAGCCGTCCCTTTTCCTTTGTTCTCCACCTGTGCGTCTCGTTCAAATCAAGCTTGCCGGCTTCAAGAGCTTCGCCGATCCGACGCTCATTGAGCTCAAGGATGCCTTCACGGGCATCGTGGGCCCGAACGGCTGCGGCAAGTCGAACATCATCGACGCCGTGCGCTGGGTGCTCGGCGAAGGACGCGTGAGCGAGCTGCGCGGCTCGAGCACGATGACGGAGCTCATCTTTGCGGGCTCGACGACGCGTGCGCCCGTCGGACGCGCGATGGTGGAGCTCGTTCTCGACAATTCCGACGGCACGGTGAAAGGGCCCTGGGGCGGCTTTGCCGACATTGCCGTGCGGCGCGTCGTGACGCGCGAGGGCGCTTCGGCCTACTTCATCAATCATCAGCAGGTGCGCCGACGCGATGTTCAGGAGATTTTCCTCGGCACGGGGCTCGGCGCCAAAAGCTACGCGATCATCTCGCAGGGGATGATCGCCGACTTCATCAAAGCCAAGCCCGAGGAGCTGCGCGGCTACATCGTGGAAGCCGCAGGGGTGTCCCTCTATAAGGAGCGGCGCCGTGAAACGGAGACGCTCCTGAGAACGACGCGCGAGAATCTTTCGCGCGCGGGCGACCTGCAGCTCGTCAAGGAAACGGAAATCAAGCGGCTTCGCGAGGAAGCCGAGACGGCTGCGCGCTGGAAGGAGCTCACCGAGAAGAAGTCGCGCGCCGAATCGCTTTGGTATTTCCTGCAGTTCGAGGATGCCCGCCGCGCTGCGGACGAAGCGCGTGCGGCGATCGCAAAGAGCGAAAACGAAATTGCAGAAAAGAAGGCTGCGCTTGCTGAGGCTGAGGCGGCGCGGGATGGCTTCGAGAAGAGCGTGCTCGAGGCGGAAGGCGCGCACGAGCGTGCCGCTCGCGCCGCATCGGAAGCTGAGAAAGCGTTCGCGCGGCTTGAGGGCGAAATGAAGCGCCTCGTGGAGAAGCGCCGCCTCGCTGAGCGCGAATTGGCCGATGCTTCGGCCACGCTTGAAAAAAAGCAGTCGGGACTTGCTGCGCTGGACGCGTCGGCGCAAGCGCTCAAAGCCGCTCTTGAGGGGCTTGAGGAAGAGGCAGCGCAGCTCGACGAGGAAGCTGCTGCGCAGGCGGAATCGCTCGAGTCGGCGCGTGAAGAGGCGTCAAGCGCCGCAGCTGCGGCAGAGGCAAGCGGCGTCAAGCTCGCCCGTGAACGCAAGCGGGCGAACGAGCGCGATGCGGCGGCCGCTGCGGCGCGGGCGCGCCTTGACGAGCTCGAGCGGCGCGCTGAAGACGTCGGAGAGTCCCGCGCCTCGCTCAAGGCGCTCGAGCATCCGGGCGCGGCAGCGCTCGAAGCCGCCAGCGAGGCGGCCGATGAGGCGGCAGCCGCGGCCGAAGAGGCGCTTGCGCTTCAGGAAGAGGCCGAGCAGGCGGCGCTCGACGCGCAGGCTGCGCAAGCGGCTGCCAATGAAGCTTACTTTTCGCTTCTCTCGCAGCTCAAGGCCGCCTCGGCGCGGCTTGAGACGCTCGAAGACGTGCAGCGCCTCGCCGCGCAGGGCGGAAAGGTAGCCGAGTGGCTTGCGCAAACAGGGCTCGAGGGCATGCCGGAGCTCGCGCAGTTGCTCGCCATCGATCCAGAATGGGTGTGCGCCTTTGAGGCGGTGCTTGAAAACCGCGTTCGGGCAATGCTTCTGAGAGATTTGCGGACAACCGCCGCCTTTGAAAAAGCGCGGCCGCCCGTTCGCGCTGTATTTGCAGCGCCCGCCGAAGGCATCGGCGCCAAAGCCCGCATTGATGCGGCGCGCCCCGCCGCAGCGCCCGAACGAGCGAGCATTCCGCTCGGGGCAGGCGAAGCGGCGCCCGCGCTTTTGCAGCACGTTCGGTTTTCGGATGCGCCCGGCGCCGACGCTGCGCGCGAGGCGCTCGAGAACTGGCTCGCGCACGTCGGCACCGCGCCGGATCTTGCGTCGGCGCTTCGCATGAAGCAGAACCTTCGGCCGGGCGAGCTTCTGGTGACGCCTTCGGGTGACATCGTCACGCGCGCCTCGGTTGCCTTCTGGGCGGCCGATGACCCGGCGCTCTCGATGCTTTCGCGCGAGCAGGAAATTCGCCGGCTCGCCGAGGATGTGGCGGCGCTCGAAGACGGCTCGGATGAAAAGGATGCGGCGCGCCATCGCGCCGCCCAAGCGTGCGATGCAGCCAAGGCCCGCGCCGAAGAAGCCGCCCGCAGCGCAAAGCGCCTTGGCGCCGCGGCTGCGGCCGAGCGCACGAAGCTCGCAGAACTGCGCCGAGCCGAGGAAGACTACAAGCGGCGCGAATCAGACTTGAAGCTCTCGGCTGCGGCGCTCGAAAAGGCGCTCGCTGAAAAGCGGGAGGCATTGGACGAAGCCGAAGCGCTTCATGAAGAGGCGCTTGAGGCGCTCGAAGCGCTTGAGTCGGAAAACGATGCGCAAGAGAGAAAGTCTCGACGCGCGCAGGAGCGGCGCCTGCAGCTCGAGCGCGATGCGCTTAAGAAAAGCCATGAGCTCTCCGTCAAGCGTCTGGCGCTTGAGGAGCGCCGCGCAGAAGAGCGGTCGCTCTCGGCGCGGCGCGAAGAGCTTTTGGCCGACATTGAGCGCGAAACGCAGCGTGTTGCGCGTGCGCGCAGCGACATGACAGAGGATCTCGACGCGCGCTTTGAGGCAGAGGTGCAGATGCGGCTCACCGAGCTTGAGGCGCTCGAAAAGAACGTGCATGCGTGCGCCTCGCTTCTCGAGAGCGCCAAAGGAAAGGCTGCCGCCAACGAGCGCATCGCAAGAACGCTGCGCGAGCAGATTCTGCCGCTCACGGAGTCGCTCGGCGATCTGCGGGCGACGGCGCAGCAGAAGGAAACGCTGCGCGAGCAGTTCTCCGAGCGCATGGACGAGCTCGGCGCCGACTGGACGGCGATGGCGGTGCTCGCCGAGACGCGCGGCGTCAAAGCCGCAACGGTCCGCAACGAGGTTTCCCGCTTCATGAGCGAAATCGCTTCGCTCGGTCCCGTGAACCATGCGGCGCTCGAGCACCTGCAGGCGGCCGAGACGGCGTATGCCGCTACGGCCGCGCAGATTGCGGACCTTGAAAAGGCGATCCTGACGCTTGAAGCGGCCATTCGCAAGATCGACCAGGAAACGCGCGCAAGAATGCGTGAAACGTTTGCGCAGGTGAACGCCAATTTCGACGACTGCTTCCAGGGGCTCTTCGGGGGCGGGCGCGCAGCGCTCGTGATGACTGGAGACGAGATCCTGAGCGCGGGCATTGAAGTGATTGCGCAGCCGCCAGGGAAGCGCAACGCTTCGGTGAAGCTTCTCTCGGGCGGCGAGCAGGCGCTCACGGCGACGGCGCTCGTCTTTGCAATGTTCCGCCTCAATCCGGCGCCCTTCTGCCTCCTCGACGAAGTGGATGCGCCGCTTGACGAAGCCAATCAGGCGCGGCTTGCGGCGCTATGCCGGCGAATGTCTTCCGCGACGCAGTTTCTCATCATCACGCATCACCGCGTCACGATGGAATTTGCTTCGAGCCTGATCGGCGTCACGATGAAGGAGCCGGGCGTCTCGCGCGTCGTGAGCGTCGACATTGAAGAGGCGGTCCGGTACGCGCAGACGAACAAGGCGGCCTGAGCGGCCGATGCGCGCAAAAAAACCGGCGTCCCGCGAAGGACGCCGGCTGAAAGAACCTTCCAGCAGCCCGAAGCTGCCGCCACGACGCGCAAAGGAGGAGGAAACGCGTCTGTGGCGCTTTTGCCTTTCGCGCGTTCGAAGGAGCGGTCGAACGGCGAAAGACTGCGCGGTTGGCTGCAGGTCCTGCAGGACCTGAAGGCTTTAAGAGATCAGGCTTCCTTGTAGCCCGTGATGTACTTGCCGGCCATGTAGCCCGAGGTGTGCGCAAAGCCGCAGGCGTTGCCGCCGCAGTAGAAGGCGCCGTGAACGCCCGCGACCGTTTCGCCGGCTGCGTAGAGGCCGCCCACGGGCTTCATGTCCCAGCCAAGCACTTCAAAGTGCTCGGTGACACGAACGCCGCCGCAGGAGAGGTTGTTCCACGGGAACATGCGGATCATGTAATACGGACCCTTTTCGAGCTTCCACTGCTGGTCGGTGCGGCCGAACTGATTGTCGACCTTCGTGTCGACGGCTTCGTTCCACTGCGCGATCTGCTTCTTGAGGCCCTCGAGGTTGACGCCGCTCTTTTCGCAGAGCTCTTCGATCGTGTCGCACTTCCAGAGGTTTTCGCCCTTGGCGAATTCGGCTTCAACGCGTTCGGCGGGCCAGGAGGGCAGGCCGATCAGCGCATCGAGCTTGATCGTCTTCAGGGTGCGGTCCCAGGTGGCCTGGTCGGCGAGCACGTAGTGGCAGCCGTCCGGGTTGAGCGCCAGCTTCGGCGTGACGTGGCAGATGCCTTCCTTTTCCGTCACGAAGCGCTGGCCGTTCTTGTTGACAAGAATGGCGCCCTGGTTGGTGAGGAACCACCAGCGGCAGTAGGGGCCGTTGCGGCCGTGCGTGACGATGCCGCAGGGGTAGGAGGCGATGTACTGCATGTGCGAGAGCGGCACGCCGATGTCGCGCACGGCGATCATCATCGCTTCGCCGTCGTTGGAGGGGCCCCCGATCGCGACGCCCTTGCCCGCGACGCTCGGCACCCAGCGGTCGAGCGATTCCGGCGTGCCGGTGATGCCGCCCGTTGCCATGATGACGCCCTTCTTGGCTTCAACCGTGAGTTCCTTGCCGTCGGGCGTGGCAACGCCGACGCCGAGCACGCGGTTGGCCTTTTCATCGAAGAAGAAGCGCTTGAGCCCGTGGTGATGCTGAATCTTGAGGCCGCGTTCGGCAATCTGCTTCACCAGGCAGTCGATGTAGTCGCGGCCCTTGAAGGATTCCTGACGGTGCGCGCGCACGTTCGTGTGGCCCGCATAAGGCTCGAGGTGGAACGGCGCAAGGCCGTGATCGGCCAGCCAGTCGAAGGCTTCGCCCGAGTGCTTCGTGAAGCCGTAGACCGGCTCCTTGAGCGACATGTAGTTGCCGTAGGCCATGATGTCTTCGGCGAAGGCTTCCCAGGAGTCCTTGATCTTCGGATCAGACTTCTGCAGCTTGGTGCCGCAGGCCGTGAAGAGGCCGCCGCAGAGGCAGGTGGCGGTGTGGTAGGGCGAAGCGCCCTTGTCGAAGATCGCCACCTTGGCGCCGGCGTCATGCGCCTGGCAGGCGGCCATCATGCCCGCGCCGCCGCAGCCGAGGACAACAACGTCGACGGACATGTCCCACTTGGCGGGGGCGGGATTCGAGGTGCTCGACGCACGCGCGGCGAGCGGCAGAGCGGCCGCAGCGGTGGCGGCGGCAGCGCCGAGGAAATGACGGCGGGAAAGATCGGTACGGCTCATTTGATTACTCCCCCTTCATCTTGATGTTGAACGAATGACAGTCGTTGCATTCGAAGCGGGGCTTCGCGTGCATCGAATGGCAGTTCGAGCAGTCGGGTTCGCCGCGGTGCGACGCATGGGGATTGGGCGTCATCTTCGCGGTGCGCTCGGCAACCTTTTCATAGGATTCGTGGCAGCCGAGGCAGGTTGACTTGGCGGGAGCGGCAAACTTGCCGTCAGCGTGGCAGGTGCTGCAGGGCAGCTTGGCGTGAGAGCCCGCTGCTGCGGTGGGCGCAGCGGACGCGGCGCCGGCGGCGGCGCCGAGCATAGCGGCAATGCAAAAGCCGCCGAGCATCTTCTTGAGATTCATGGTGCTTCTCTCTCTTTGGGTGAGGTCGCGGTTGGCGGCTCTTCGGAAGAGCCGCCTAGAAGAGCGCACTTGAGGACTGCAGCCGTCTCGAAGGACTTCGCGGCGTGCCGCGATGGGCTGCGGTGTTGGGGTCGGCGCTCTTTTTTTCCGACACAAATCTTAAGAAACGCTTCAGAAAGGCAATACCGCCCGCGGGAGGTGTTCGCCGATCGTGGCGAAATGCCTCATGGAAGCGCTGGCTCGCCGGAAGACTCCGCGGAAGCCGCAGCGCACGCAGCAAAGCGCGCTGCCGACTGCCCCGCTGTTCTGCCAAAGACGATGCAGTCCGTCACGGCGGCGCCGCCGATGCGCTCATGTCCGTGGATGCCGCCCGTTGTTTCGCCGGCGGCAAAGAGCCCCGCAATGACGGCGCCCGTCAGGTCGAGCGCCGCGGCGCTTGCATTGATTTCGATCCCGCCGCACGTGTAGTGAACAGAGAAGTGCTCGAGGCCGTAGTAAAAGGGCGGCGTTTCAATGCGCGTGCCCGTCATCGGCACGCCGAAAGCCTCGTCCCAGCCGGTGTCGACCGCACGGTTCCATTGCGCCACCGTTTCGCGCAGCACCGGGAAGGGAATGCCCATGCCGGCGGCGGCTTCCTCGAGCGAGTCGGCGCGGCGCACGATGCCTTGGTCGAGCTTGGCGCCGAGCGTGGCGCCTTTTTGGGTGGCGCTGTCGGAGAGCGCCCACATGATGCCTTCGGGCTGGCGCAGAATCGCCTCGCGCAGCTCCCTGAAGAGGAGTCCGGAGCGCACGAAGCGCTTTCCCTGCGCATTGAGCCAGATTTCGCCGCCCACATAGTTGAGGAGCCGCCCGCCGGAATACGGCATGATTTGGATGTCCCGCATGCCGATGAGCCGCGCGCCCACGGCTTCGGCCATTCGGATGCCGTCGCCCGTCGCGCCGTCGAGCAGGTTGCCTCTCGGGTTCGCCGTTGTCGGGAATCGCGCCGGCAGCTCGGGCGCAAAGCGCCGCCGCATGCCGGCATTTGCGGCGAAGCCGCCGGTGGCAAGCACGACGGCGCCCGAATGAAGATCAAAAGCTGCAGGCTCATCAGCGTTTTCGTCCGCTTCGGCTGCCCCGTCGCCGTCTGCTTCGGCGCTCGGGGCCGAAGTGCGGCTTCCGGGCGCGGGATTCGCCTCAAAAATCGGCCGGGGCCGGCATCGCACGCCCGTGATGCGAACGCGTCCTGCGAGATCCTCGCGCGGCTCGCAAAGGAGGGCCGTCGCCGCCGTCTCAAAGCGGATTTCGATGCCGAGCGCCCGGGTTCGCGCGAGCAGCGCCGAGACGTAATCGAGTCCCGACTGCGGGGAGCCCGTCGCGATGTTGCGCCGCGCGGGCGAGCCCACGGCCTGGAAGACGCGGCGCTCCCAGCGCACGCCGAGTGCGCCGAGCCACAGGACCGCGTCCCAGCTTTCACGCGCAAGCTTGTGCGCGAGCACGGGCCGCACGGTCTCGCCGCCCGCGGCGAGGATGTCGCGGTAGAAGGACTCGACCGCCGCGTCGTCTGGCCTTTTTTCCGAAGCAGAGACGGGCGCTCTGAAACGGCGCGGATCTCTCGAGGGCGCCTCAAAGCCTTCGGGTATCGCAGCGGCGAAGGACCCGGAAGAAACCCGTCCGTGGCCGCCTGCGATCGGGAGCTTCTCAAGGACGATGACGCGCGCCGCGCCCGCTTCGCGAGCGGCAATCGCTGCGCTCAGACCTGCGAGTCCTGAGCCCACAACGATGACGTCGGCGTCGAGCGGCCGGGCGGCTGCTTCAAGGGTGGTTGCCGGGCCGTCCGCGCCATTGGCTGCACGGCCGCCAGGTGCAGCGCCGATCGCGCAGAGCGCGGCCAGAATCTGCCGGCAGAGCGCGCGCCGCGAAAGGGCCCGATCGCTTCTCATTCGGCGCTCCCCGGGGCGCTGAAGCCCGACTCATAGGCGAGGCGGATGAGCTCGGCGGGCGAATGCACGCCGAGTTTCGCAAAGGCGTTCGCGCGGTGCATTTTGACGGTGCTCACTTCAAGGCCGAGATTGCGCGCTATCACTTTGTTGGGCTGATTGTCGAGAACCGCTTCAACCACTTCACGTTCGCGCGGCGTGAGCGACGCAAAGCGCTCCCGAACGTCCGAGGCTTTGGCCTCTGCTGCCGCGTCCGTCATGGCTGCGGTGACCGCACGCGAAACCTTCTGCAGAAAAACCATCGGGTCGACGGGCTTCTCGAGAAAATCGACTGCGCCGTGGCGAACTGCGTGCACGGCCATCGCAATGTTGCCGTGGGCGGAAAGAAAGAGAACGGGGAGCTTCACGCCGCGCTTTTCGAGTTCGCTCTGCACCTCAAGCCCCGTCATGTCGGGCATGCGCACGTCAAGCACGATGCACCCGGGCGCCGCCAGGTCGTCCTTTTCGAGGAATGCCGTGCCGCTCGCGTATTTGACGACATCCCAGCCCATCGTTTTGAGAAGAAGCTCGAAGGAATCGGCAAGCGCCGCATCGTCGTCAACGAGTCGAATGATCGGTTTGGTCATGATGGTTGAAAGTTCTCTTCGGTTTTGCTGCTGCCGTCGCCGGCCGCTTCGTCGAAATAGACGCGAACAGCGAGTCCGTGGGGCGGCTGCGGCTGAATTTCGAGCCGTGCGCCGTGTTCGTCCACAATGTGCCGGACAATGGCGAGGCCGAGGCCAAGACCGTCCTCCTTGACGCTTTCGCTCACGTGCTTCATGCGCTCGAAGGCTTCCTTTGAAAGCGCGGGGCCGTTGTCGAGCACCTCCAGCACAAGCGTGCCGCGGGCTTCTTCGTCATTTTGCGCGCCGGCGGCCAGCTCCGAAGGCTGCGCGGCGCTTCGCCAGAGGGATGCCTTCACGAGCGGCGTCTCTTCAGGGGCCGACTGGGCGGCTGCCGCCGCGGCGTTCTTGAGCAGGTTGAGCATCAAAAGCTCAATCTCAAGCGAGTCGCCATCGATCGCCAAGGGCGCTTCGGGCGGCTCAGGCGGGCGCGAGCGCCGGAATTCGACGTGCGTGCCGTGCCGCTCGGCGCCTCGCTCGGCATAAGCAATCGCGCGATCGAGCGCAGCGGAGAGATCGACGCGCGCGGTCGTCCGGCGCTCCTTTTTGGCGTAGCCGCGCACCCGGTCGATGATTTCGGCAATGCGAAGCGCTTCGCGCTCGGCGCCCGAGAGCGCTTTTTCGAGAACGGGGTCGTGTTCAGGTTTCGGGTTCTTGTTATCCGCAGCTTCAGGCGGGCGAGCGTTCACGAGCTGCTCAAGCCTCAAGCGAATGATCGCCATGTAGTTTCGAACGGAGCCGATCGGCTGCTTCAGCTCATGGGCGATCATCGCGCAGAGCTGGCTCACGGCCCCCATGCGCTCGAGCGCCGCAATGCGCTCGCGCATGCGCGCTTCGCGTGCTTCGAGCTCGCTTTGCGCGGCCATGGCGCGGCGCAGCGCTGCGGTGCGCTTCTCCACCAGCATGGTGAGTCGGATTTCCGAGAGCACGAGGAGGGCCGCTGCGCCGAGAATCGCGAGGATTTCCCACTTGAAGCGCCGCCAGATGTCTGCAGGCCGCCAGCTCGCGAGGTAGGCCCAGGGGCCGATCCGCAGCTCGCGAAAGAGCGTTTGAATGCCGCGCAGATCGCTCGTCCCAGTCCAGGCGTTGCGGTCTGGCTCCGCTGGGCGCGAGAGGAGCGCGAGCGTGAGGCGGCGCGAAATTTCCGGATCCGTCCAGGGAAGAACGCCTGCGATGAGGTCCGGATAGAGCGCGGTTGAATGTCGGCAGCGAATGTCGCTCTCGGCTTTCTCGGCAGCCACGCGCAGGCGTCCCGGCGCGATGAACCCCGCCGATTCGTAGCGCTCGAGCGCGCAGGCGGGCACGAGGCCCACGTCGATCGCGCCCGAAAGAACGCTTTCAAAAACGTCGGGCATGGCGTAGGAGACAAAATTGACAGACTTGAAGAAGCGCAGGCTGTCGTAGCCAACTTCCTCGATCGCCATTCGAGCGGCGAGCCACCCGTCGATCGCTTGCGGATTGGTGGCGGCCGCGCTTGCGCCTTCGAGCGAAGCCAGGTCCGTGAGGTCGCTGCGGTCGGCCCGCACGATGAAGGCGGCGCCTACTGCCGCCGAAGGCGAGCGCGTGCGCACGGTCTTTCGCGTCGCTATCGGGTGCGCCCCGATCGCTTCGAAAATTTGGCCGAAATCCGCTGCCGGCATGATGACGAGGTGCGGGCGCAGGCGCTCGATCGTGTCGGTGAGCGTGAGCGAAGACATGCGGTGCACATCGATCGATGCATCGGGGAATTCGCGCTCGATCGCGTCGAGCGTCGGCAGAAGCGTGCTCGAATAGAAGTCGCTCTCAAAGCTTTCGACGACGCCGAGAACGATCTGCGGGATATGCCGGTCACTCTCGGGCGTGCGCGCTTCTGCCGAAAGCACGGCAAGCACCGCGGCTGCCAGGCCCAGGGCAACAGCCGCGGCGGGGAAGCGCTGTCGGGCGTTTCCTTTCGAAGCGGCTGATGACGGATGGTGGAGCATGGCGGCAACGGTTTACAAGAGCTTAAGAGTGGATTGTGCCTTGATTGGCAGCGCTGCGCCAAGTGCGAAGAACCGCTGATTGCGCGCCAGGGGCGCGCGAACGCCGGGCGGACGCGGCGCAAAAGCCGAGTGCAGGCAGGAGCGCCTCGTGCGCTTTTGCTTTGGCCTGCAGCGAACGAACCGCGCGCTGCGCGCGTAGAATGCCAATTTCGCAAGGCGCTCAATTTTCTCTGCGCAAAGAGAAGTTTTTTGCGTTTTCGCGCGTATATTCCGATTTCTTTTTCGGGCCTCATTCACCCATGCAGTACGAGACCATCATCATTTCCGTTCTGGCGGCCGTCGTCGTCATCGGCCTTCTTTACTGGCGCTCCAAGCGTGAAGAGCGCGCTGCAAGCAGCTCGAGCCGGCTGAGGACCGTCGAGCCCGCCAAGGACGTGCTTGTTTCGAACGAGCGTGAGGACGCGCATGCCGAACCCGTGCTCGTCAAGTCGACGGGCGAAATCGCCGCAGCCGTCGACGCCGAAGCAAAGGGGGCGAAGGCGCCGATCGAGCCCAAGATGCCCGAGCCTGCTTCCATAGAGCCCGACGAGGAGCCCCCTGTCTACAAGACGCTCGAAGCCGAAAAGAAGCAAAAGGCCGAAGAGGCTGCGCGCGCGAAGAAGCGCACGGAGGACGAGTCCGACGAGTCCGAAGATGCGCGCGGCGGCAATCCTTCGTATCCGCCTGTTGATCCCGCGGTCGAGTGGGTGCTCGACATTTCGCCCAAGGAAGGCCAGCAGTTTACGTTGGGCGGCGTGCGCAGCCTCGCGATCGAAATCAACCGCCTGGGGCTCCCGCTTCTCGTTCGCTGCTGGGCGCAGAGCGTGCGCGACGGCCGCTACTACGAAGCGAAGGATCTTGCTTCGCCCGCCAAGCACGTTGTTGCTTCGCTTGTGCTTGCCAACCGCACGGCCAAGCTCGACGACGTGAAGGCATCGGCTTTTTATCAGGTGCTCGAGCAGTCGGCCGCGCAGAGCGACGTTGCCGTGCGCCGCCAGCTCGAGCCTGCGCAGGCCGTTGAGCGCTCCGAGAAGCTCAAGCAGTTCATTGAGTATTTCGATACGGCCATTGAAGTGCTGCTCGAGCCGATCGATCCGGAGGCGCCCCTCACGGTCGAGGGCGTCGACCGCGTGGCGCGCGGCGCGGGCTTCACGGCGGAAACCGGCTGCTGGGAGTATCGCGTGAGCGCGGCGGACCGCAATCCCATCCTGCGTCTCGCCTTCGGCGACGAAGGCACGAAGAGCCTTGTCCTCGCCTATGACGTGCCGGTGGGCAGCCTCGAGCGCGGCGATCTGCGACTTTTCTTCTCGATGGCGAATCACCTCGCAAATGCGCTTCGCTGCGCCTGGGTCGATCAGTCGCACAATGCGATCGATGCGGGCGGCGCGCTCTTGATTGAGGAAGCCGTTCAAAAGCGCATCGCCCTCATGGCCGAGAGCGGCGCCGAAGCGGGTTCAGAGCGCGCGAAGCTCCTTTTCTCGCGCGGCGCATAGCGCTTCGGATAGCAGTCAGCGGCCTCAAAGAAGGCCGCTCGCTCGCAGGCGCGCGACCTTTGATAGAAACCGTCCGAGCTCAATTTGCCGGGCGGTTTCTTTGCTTCGGCAGAACCGCCATTCCCGCGAAGAGAACGATCGCCGTGGCGCACGAGGCTGCGGTTCAGGGCTCTTCACGGCCGCGAAGAGAATGGAAGCGCAAAGCAGCAACAGGCGGCACGGAACGGCACGAAACGAACAGGGCTGAGCGGCATCCTCTACAATGCTTCGCTCTTCGAACCAATTTCATTTCGCCCTCCGAAAGCCGCAGTTGTTGCGAAGAAGCGGCCGGCTCTCTTCGGAATTTCTTCGGCGCAGGCGTTTTCCTATGGCTAAAAAGAACCAGACCGAGCACGAGCAGATGCCGGGCCTTTTTGATGACGGCGACTTTTTCGGCGCCGCTCGGGCAGCGGCGACCGACGAGGATCGTGCGAGCGCGCGCATGCGCGAGCTTGAGGCGCTCCTCGAGCGCTACGGCTACGAGTACTACGTGCTCGATCAGCCAAGCGTGCCCGACAGCGAGTACGATCGTCTCTACAACGAGCTCGTCGAGCTCGAGAAGCGGTACCCGGCCTTTCGGTCGCCTTCCTCGCCCACCTTGCGCGTGGGCGGCGCCGTGAAGGCCGGCTTCGTCAAGGTGACGCACGCCGTGCCGATGCTCTCCATTCATACCGAGACGGATTTCAGCGCAGCTGGCGCGGCGGCCTTTGACGAGCGCGTGCGGCGCGATCTCGGTCTTGCTGATGACGCAGCGCCCGTGGAGTACGACTGCGAGCTCAAGTTCGACGGCCTCGCGACAAACCTTCGCTACGAAAAGGGCGTGCTCGTGCGCGCCTCGACCCGCGGCGACGGCACGACGGGCGAAGACGTCACGGCCAACGTGCGGACAATTCGCACGATTCCGCTGCGGCTCGACGCCGCCGCGGTGCCCGCCGTGCTCGAAGTGCGCGGGGAAGTGATCATGCACCGCGACGACTTCGAGGCGCTCAACCGCCGTCAGCTCGAAGCGGGTGAAAAGACCTTCGCCAATCCGAGAAATGCGGCTGCAGGGTCGCTGCGGCAGCTCGATCCGAAGGTGACGGCGAAGCGCCGGCTCCATTTCTATGCGTATTCGCTCGGCGAAGTTTCGGCGCCCTTCGCCGAGACGCAGAGCGGCGTGCTTGACCGCTTTGAGGCGCTCGGCTTTCCCGTGGCGAAGGTGCGCCGCGTTGTGAAGGGGCCGCAGGCGCTTGCCGAATTCCACGACGAAGTGCTCCGCATCCGCGGAACGCTTCCCTTTGACATTGACGGCGTCGTCTACAAAGTCAACAGCCTTGCTCTCGAAGCCGAGCTCGGCTTTGTGGCGCGCGAGCCGCGCTGGGCGTGCGCGCACAAGTATCCGCCCGAAGAAGCGCTCACCATCGTTGAAGGCATCGACATTCAGGTCGGGCGCACCGGAAAGCTCACCCCGGTCGCGAAGCTCAAGCCCGTCTACGTGGGCGGCGTCACCGTGTCCAATGCGACGCTTCACAACGAAGACCATGTGGCGGAGCTCGACGTGCGCGTGGGCGACACGGTGGTCGTGCGCCGCGCGGGCGACGTGATTCCGGAGGTGCTTCGCGTCGTGCCGGAGCGCCGCCCGGAAGGGACGGCGCCCTTCCGGATGCCGGCCGTCTGCCCCGTCTGCGGCAGCGCCGTCATTCGAGACGAGGAAGAAAAGGATACGCGCTGCACGGGCGGGCTCTACTGCCCGGCGCAGATGAAGCTTTCGATCGTGCACTTCGCGTCGCGCCGCGCCATGGGCATTGACGGACTCGGCGAAAAGATCGTCGAAATGCTTGTCGACGAGTCGCTCGTGAAAACGCCAGCCGATCTTTTCGCACTCACGCACGAAGCGCTCACCGCGCCCACGAATGCGACGAAGGATGCGCCCAAGCCGCAGAAGCGCATGGGTCCCAAGGCGGCGCAGAATCTGCTCGAAAGCATCGAGAAGGCGAAGAAAACGACCTTTGCCCGCTTTATTTTTGCGCTCGGCTGCCGGCACGTGGGCGAAGCGACGGCGCTCAATCTCGCGACGCATTTCGGCACGCTCGCGGCGCTCGAAGCGGCCGATCTATCGGCGCTTCAGGCGGTCGAAGATGTGGGCGAAGTCATTGCGCAGAGCGTTGAAGCGTTCTTCAAGGAGCCGCACAACCGGGACGTCATCGCCGCGCTTGTGGCCGCGGGCGTCGTCTGGCCGGCCGCGGCGCCGCGCGCTGCGCGCGAAGATTCGGCCGTTGCCGGGAAAACATTCGTTCTCACGGGGACGCTCCCGGGGATGACGCGCGATGAAGCCAAGGACCGCATTATTGCCGCTGGCGGCCGCGTGTCGGGATCGGTGAGCAAAAAGACGGACTACGTTGTCGCCGGCGCAGAAGCGGGCTCGAAGCTTGCCAAGGCCGAAAGCCTCGGCGTCAAGGTGATCGACGAAGAGGCGCTGCTGGCGCTCCTGGCGCAGTAGCTTTCACGCGGCCGCAGCGCCCGGAAGAGAATGAAGAGGAAAAACATGTTTGCACTGATCGGCGGTTCGGGCTTCATGAACGACGACGTCATCACGGACCGCGAGGAAGTGGTCATTTCGACGCCCTACGGGGACCCCTCGGCGCCCATTGTTTTGGGGCGCCTCGGCGGCACGCCCGTCGCCTTCCTGCGCCGTCACGGCCGCGAGCACCAGTATGCGCCGCACCGCGTCCCCTCGCGCGCGAATCTCTGGGCGCTCAAGCGCTGCGGCGTCGAAGGCGTCATGGCCGTCGGCACCGTGGGCGGCATTGCGCCTGAGCTCGGACCGGGTGGCATTGCCGTGCCCGATCAGCTGATCGACTACACCTGGGGGCGGGCGGTCACGTACTACGACTCGCCCGAGGCCGGCGTGAAGCACGTCGACTTCACGCATCCTTTTGATCGCGCGCTCGCCAAGCGCCTCGTCAGGGCGAGCGATCGCCTCGGCCGTCCGGTTCTCGCGCGCGGCGTCTACGCCTGCACGCAGGGGCCGCGCCTCGAAACGGCTGCCGAAGTGGAGCGCATGCGCCGCGACGGCGCCGACATGATCGGCATGACGCTCTATCCGGAAGCGGCCCTCGCGCGCGAGCTGGACCTGCCGTACGCGGGCATCTGCGTGAGCGTCAACCACGCTGCCGGGATCGGCGACTCGAGCGAAAAAATTGACTTTGAGTCGCTCAAGGACGTCGTTGCGGCGGCTGTCCTCGGCGTGGTAGCCATTGTCGAGGAAGCCATTCGGGCGGACTAGCTGCGGCAGGATGCTGACGGGCGTCATTCTCGGGAATGAGACATGATTCGTGAAGTGCTCAAGATGGGGGATCCGTGCCTCGCGCGGCGGACTTCGGCTGTGCCGGCGCATGCCTTCGGGAGCGAAGCGCTCCGAAAGCTCGCGGCGGATCTCTGGGACACGCTTGCCGCTCGCGGCGGCATCGGCCTTGCTGCGCCGCAGATCGGCGTTTCGCTTCGCGTCATCGCTTTCGGCATTCCGCACCATTTGAGCGAGCCCGACAGCTTTCTCATTCCGCAGACGGTGCTCGTCAATCCGACCATTTCGGTGCTCGGCGATGCGCTCGAGGACGACTGGGAGGGCTGCCTGTCGCTCCCGGGGCTGCGCGGGGTGGTGCCGCGGCCGGCGCGCATACGCTATTCGGGATTCACGATCGAGGGCGAGCCCCTTGAGCGGACCGCCGAGGGCTACCATGCCCGCGTCGTGCTTCATGAAGCCGATCATCTTGACGGCGTGCTTTATCCCGCACGCATTCGCGACTGGTCGCGCTTCGGCTTCGTCGATGCGCTCTTTCCAAAGTCGTAGCGCGAGGCAGCGCAGGCTGCAAAAGAAGGAGGCGGCTGGTCCTGGACCAAGCCGCCTCAACTTTTAGAGACCCCGGAGCTTCTGTCGGTAGGAGAGACCGCGGGCGGCGGCGATGCGTTTGATCTGCTGATTCGTGCAACGCGTCCGCACCTCCTGAGCCGTCGGAAGCGACCCCTGCTTCCTTCTGGTTTTCGGCTCGGCGAAGTTCCATGTCGAGAATAGTATCGCAAATGAGAATGATTTGCAATAGCTGAATGTAAAAAATCACGCATCTTGTGAAAAAAAGGCGCGAGTAATGAAAAAAAGGCAGTGCGGCGCGAGCCGCACTGCTTGAAAAACGGGTCTCGGTATGGCCGCAGCCGATTCGTCAGCTTTCCGTCGACTGCTGTCTGCGGCGCGGCTGCTTTGGGTCAGCCGGACGCCGCAGACGCGGCTTGGGTGCACCCGTGATCACCCGAAGAGAATCTGGTTGGCGACCAGCGTGGCAATCATGCCGACGATCATCGGAATCCAAGTGCGGCGCACGATCGCCATGGGCGAGACGCCGGCGGCGCCGGCCACAGCGATGATGACGCCTGCGACCGGGCTCATGGCGCGCAGCATGCCCGAGGCGAACTGCATCGGCGTCACGAGCGCTTCGACCGAGCCGCCGAGGCCGGCGGCAACGTCAGGCGCGAGCGCAGCGAAGGACGAGTAGGCGCCGACGCCGGAGCCCGTGAGGAACGTGACGAGGGAGACAATTGCCGAGAGGAGCACCGTCATCGCGCCCATGCCGGCGCCGACGCCCTGGGCCGAGTTGATGATGATGTCGATGAGGCCCGAGGTCTTGAGGCCGGTCGCGAAGAATTCCGCGCAGATGATGAGCGCGACGATGCCGGTGAACATCTTGCCCATCGCCTGGAACATCGCCATGGCGTCCTTGAAGATCTTCTTGAGGTCGCGCAGGCGGATGATTTCAACGAC
The DNA here is from genome assembly GCA_905213905.1 of uncultured Sutterella sp. GTDB lineage: Bacteria > Pseudomonadota > Gammaproteobacteria > Burkholderiales > Burkholderiaceae_F > Sutterella. The sequence goes on from CAJMKD010000010.1 coordinate 69,844, forward strand.
GACCACGAGCGCCCAGACCATGAAGAGGGCGGCCACGGTGTCGAGCTTGATGGACGAAACGACAAGCTTCGAGAAGATGATGAGGAGCACGATCGGCAGCACCGGGAAGAGCGCATACCATTTCGGCACTTCCGGCGCATCCGAGGCCTTCACTTCAGCAGCTTCGGCATAAACGTCGTCGCCCTTCTTGTCGTAGTAGCGCTGCACGAAGTAGTGCGCTGCGCCGGCGGCGACGAGCGTCGGGAGCGCGAGCGGCAGCTGGTACTGAACGAGGTAGATGATCGGATCGAGCCCGGCGACTTTGGCCGCGAGGTTGGCGGTGCCCGCCGTCGGCGCAAAGGTCATGCCCGCGGAGGTGCCGATCACGGCGGCCGCTGAAGCCGCCGAAACGCCGACGCCCTTCAAAATCGGGAAGAGCGCGACAAGAAGCAGCATCGCAAGGCCCGCGGCCGACGGAATCACGGCGACGAGCACCTGACCGACAACGTAGCCCGCAACGAGCACGGCGTAGGGCGCGCGCAGCATCGAAAGCGGCTTCACGGCAAGGTTCACGAGCGCACGCGCCGCGCCGATGCGGTCCATGTAAGCGGCAAAGCCGCCGGCCGTCATGATGATGAAGCCGATGCCGCTCGCCTGCTTCGTGGCAATGTTCTTGAGCGCCGAGAAGATGTCAAAGAACCAGAAGCCCGACGGCTTGACGCCTTTGGGCAGGAAGCTCGCATCGCTCATGAGCGCCACGCAGATGAGGATGACGAAGCCAGCAAAGAAAAGCACCATGTGGGTCGAGTAGCGCTTGATGAGCGCCCAACCCGCGATGACCGTGACGATCACGGCGATCCAGGGCAGTAGTGCAGCCATTTTGAAAGTCCCTCCTTTGGAAAATTCGGATGGGCTGAAGGTTGAGTAAAAAATCAGAGCCACTCGGCGAAGCGGTGGTCAAGCGCTTCGAGCGAGGCGGCAATCTTGGCGTCGAGCGCGTCGAGCGTCGTTTTGAAGCCGGCGAGTGCGGCGCGGTCTTCCGCGATCATGGCGTCGACCTCTTGAGGCGCGGCGCTGCCCGCCGTGCGGCGGTTGGCGACGATCTTTCGCGGGTCAAGCGCATCGCGGAATTCCGCTTCGCTCATCGGAAGCACGGTCGAAGCTTCCGGGTATTCCGCTTCGATCTCTTCTTTGTAGATCCGCTGCATTTCGGCATACGGGAAGTCAAGCGGCAGCACATTGTTCGCACGCGCCCAGGACACCATGCGGCTTGCCATGTGGTGGCCGATGCGGAACGGCAGCCCGTGGTCGCGCATGAGCCGGTCGGCGATCTCCTGCGAGGCGGTCCAGTCGCTGTTGCGCTCTTCGAGCGCGCGTGCGGGATTGATGCGAAGCGCGTTCAAGACCTTGAGGAAGCGGCCGAGCATCGCCGTTGCCGTCTGCATCATGCGGCCGTTGCGATCAGTGCTCTTGCCGTCGACCATGCCCGGGACGAGGTTGTGCACGCGCAGGTAGGCGGCGCTCATTTCGCCGAGCACGTTGGAGGCGTCCGTGCGGCAGTTGTTCATGAGGCCGGGGTTGCGCTTTTGCGGCATGGCCGAGGAGACGTACGTGTTTTCGCCGCCCTCTTCGAGCATGATCCAGGGGCGCGGCTGCGCGTACTGCACCATGATGTCGCAGATCATTGAACTCACGTGCAGCGCCGTTGCGCCGGCGATCGCCGCGAGTTCGAGCGGAAAGTCGACAGGCGCTTCGCAAGTGCAGTCGAAGGCGTTTCGAAGCGGCTCGTCAAAGCCGAGCGCTTCGGCCATGCCTTTGCGGTCGAGCGGCCAGCAGGTGCCGTTCAGAACGGTCGCGCCCATCGGGCACTTGTTGAAGCGCTTCATGCACTGCGCAAGGCGCTCGCGCTCGCGAAGGAACGTGGCGGCGAAGCCGAGGAGGTAGTGCGCGTAGCTGTTGGGCTGCGCCGCGACGCCGTTCGTGTAATTGGGCACGATCGTGTCGCGGTGCGCTTCGGCGAGCGCGAGGAGCTTCTCGAGCACGGCGTCGAAGGCGCGGCCGAATGCGACGGCTTCGTCGCGCATCATCGCAAGCCGCACGGTCGAAAGAATGTCCTGGCTCGAGCGGCCCGCGTGGATGATCGTGACTTCGGGCGTCGTTGCGGCAATGAGCATCGGCTCGTAGGCGATGTATTTCTTGACGCGCTTGGCGGGATCTTCTGCTGCGGCCTTTTCGACGGCGGCGATGCCGCCCGCGGCAAGGCGCGCGATGCGCTCATCGATCAGACCGGCTTTTTTGCTCACGGCGACGGTCGCCTTGTTGATTTCGGATAACCAGAAAAAATCGTCTCTGCGCACGTTGAATTCTCTTTGAGGGTGGTTGAAGCGGAATGCGCGCGGACAGGATCGGCCGTGCGCGATTGCCCTTAAGTCTTGATCTGCGCGCGCGGCTGCAACAATAGGATTCTGCGCAAACTTACTTTGCGTGAAGCGCAAAGTCGGCATAAAGCCACGCGGCGCATGCGCAGGGCGGCGCTTGGCGTCAAATCATTGGTAAATGAAGAATTTCGCCAATGGATATTTGCGGGTAGGATGATGGGGAAAGCGCCCTTTCACTGCATTTCTTTGCTGCCATCATGTCCAGAATCGACGATCTCTCCGCCTGGCGATACTTTGTGGCTTTTGCGCGTTCGGGCACGCTGACGGCGGCCGCGCAGACGCTGCAGATCGAAACTTCGAACGTGTCGCGCGCCATTGCGGCGCTTGAAAAAACGCTCGGCGTCGAGCTTGTTCGTCACAATTCGAGGCCGCTTGAGCTCACCGACGCCGGGAAGACGGCCTTGAAGCGCATCGAGCCCATTCTTCGCGCGCACGATTCGCTTGTGGCGTCGCTCATGAATGACAACCGTGCGCTTGAAGGCAACATCCGCCTCTCTTCGGCGCCCGGGTTCGCTGCGCGCCGGCTCACGGCGCTTCTGCATCAGTTCCGGGAAATTCATCCGGAAATCACAGTTGAAATTCTGAGCGGCCTCAAGGAAGCGGACGTGCAGAAGGGCTTCTGCGAAGTGGCGACGCTCACCGGCGCGCCGACGCTCCCGGGGCTTGTCTACATGAGCCGCGGGCGCAATGTGTATCTCCCGGTTGCGAGTCCCGAATACATCCGGCGCCACGGCATGCCGGTATTTCCGGACAATCTGCGCACGCACACGGGCTACGTCTACTGCGGCCCGGTGCGCGAGGAAACAAAGCTTCTCTACCGCGCAGGCAAGGCCGAGCCGGTTGCCTTCGGCCAGGCTGTCCGCTCCACGGACATTCTTGCCATTCGGCAGGCGCTCCTTGACGGCATGGGCGTCGCGGTCGACATGCCGCTTGTGCAGATCGTTGAAGATCTGAAGACGGGGCGCCTCGTGCCGATACTGCCGGGCTGGTTCCGCCCGCCCGTCGAATGCTTCATGGTGACGAGCCGCTCGGGGTGGCGCAGCCGGCGCGTGCGCGTCTTTCTCGAGTGGTACGCCAAGGCCATGCAGGCGCTTTTTGCGTCGTACGAGAGCGACGTGTCGGCCATTGTGGGGCTGCCGGAAACGGCGGGCGCTTGGGACCGCTCGAAGATCTATTTTTCCTGAGGCGCCTGGCAAATCGCAGGCTTGAGGGCGAGCTCGTGCGTCTCCTTTGCGTTTGGCGCAAAGCTACTTTGTTTCGATTTGGGTTTTGAGAAGCAGGCGGAATTTCTATCTTTAGGGCATCGGCGCAGAAATAAGCGGAAAAGAGAATGCGCCGAAATCAACCGAAAGAGAGAGAAAATCCCCATGAAAAAGACCCACTATCTGCTTACCGGCGCTGCGCTTCTCGTCGCTGCGGCTTCGAGCGCAACAGCGGCGGATGTCACGATGTACGGCTTGATCGACATCGGCGGCAAGTACGACCGCTCGACTGGCTCGGACGCGACCTTCGAAATGAACAGCGGCCAGATTGCCGGATCGCGCTTCGGGCTGCGCGCCAAGGAAGTCATTTCGTCCGACCTCACCGTCTACATCAACCTCGAGAACGGCTTTGACGCCGATACGGGCGAGCTCGCCGACGACGAAAAGCTCTTCAACCGTAATTCGGTGCTTGGCCTTCAGACCAAGTACGGCACGTTTGAGCTCGGGCGCACCGGCGCGCTCACGGCGGGCGTCACGGGCGGCATCTTTGCGGGCAAGGTTTCGCCCTTCGGCATCACCTGGCAGGAAGCGCAGAGCAGCCAGCTGCTTTCGGGCGCGGCCGGCACGCGTCTCGACAATCAGATCCGCTATGAGTCGCCGAAGGTGGGCGGCTTCCAGTTCTATGCGCAGGCCTCGAACGGCATTGCCGACGACGACGGCGTGCCGAGCTCGCAAAAGGACCGCTACGCGGCAGTGGGCACGGTCTATAAGAACGGGCCCCTCATGGTGGTCGCCGTGGCTGACCGCATGTTCACGAAGAACTCGACGGACGCAACATACAACCTCGACGACTATTCGACCTACAACATCGGCGGCACCTATGATTTCGGACCGGTGAAGCTCTTTGCGGCGTATCAGTACGGCGACGGCGTGACGAAAGTGGGCAAGATCAGCGATCTTGGGAGCGACTACAAGCCGATGGGCTTCGACACGCATGCCGTGCTTCTCGGCGCGAACATCGACCTCATGGGCGGCACGCTCAAGCTCGCCACCGGCTATGCGACGGGCGAAGGCGACTATACGGCTGATAATAGCAAAGATGCCCGAAAGTCAGGGAAGCACGAAGCGGACGGCTATCAATTCGGCATCGGCTACCTCTATCCGCTCTCCAAGCGCACCGACCTTTATGCGGGCGCGGCCTACGTTCATAAGAAGAACGAAGTGACGCCCGAAAACGAAGCGAAGACCGCAGAGAACACGCATCAGCGCTCCGTGATTTTCGGCATGCGGCACCGCTTCTAGAGGGGAAATCTGCGGCGGCCGGCGCACTCTGCGGCTGCCGCGGTATTCGGATGCGGGCGGCGGCGCTTGAGCGAGCCGCCCATCAAAAGCAATGTGAGGAAAATACGATGATGCATAGGATTCAGAAGCTCGCCGCAGCGCTCTGTACGGGCTTTCTTCTTGCAGGAAGCGCAGCAGCGCTTGAAAACACGGTGAAGCCCGAAGTGACGGCGCCGCTCGCGAAGTCGCCCAAGGTTGCGCTTCTCGTGGGCAATTCTTATTCCTTCTACAACTGCGGCGTGCACACGTACCTGCGCGGCCTGATGAAGGCGGGCGAACCCAAAGAGAACATGAAGACGCGCCTATTGACGATCAGCTCGGGCGCGCTCTCCTTCCACGACATGAAGTTCTATCTGTCGCCGCACGAACAGGATCCGTATGCCGAAGTGAAGGACGGCAAGCTCGTGCATCCGATGTTCGACGTTGTGCTGATGCAGGGGCACTCAGCGGCGGCGACTTCAGAGAAGCGCCTGCCCTTCTTTGAGAAGTACGCCAAGGCCCATGCGGAAACCATCCGGGAAGCAGGAAGCACCCCGATGCTCATCATGACGTGGCCCAAGAAAGACAAGCCCGGCGACATCGGGAAGCTTGCCGACAACACGATCCGTGTTGCCAATGAGGCGAAGATGATGACGGTGCCTGTCGGCCTTGCGTTCATGGCGGCGATCAAAGCCAAGCCCGAGCTCGAAATGTACATGCCCGACAAGAGCCATCCCTCCGCTGCGGGCTCCTACCTTTACGGCGCGGTGCTTTATGCGACGCTCTTCCATCGCACGCCCGCCGACATCAACTACCTCGGCGAATGCGAAAAGCCGCTCGCGCCCGAAACGGCGCGCTTCCTGCGTGAAGTCGCCTGGAACACCGTCACGGAGTTCTTCGGCTGGGAGAAGTAGCAGCGCTTCGCGCGGCGCCTTCAGCTTCACCGGCGAAGGCGCTGCATAAAAACGAAAAAATGCCGGCATCCGCTCTATAGCAGGGGCCGGCATTTTCAATGCAGTATCGCTTTGCACAATCAAGTCGGCAGCAGATCGACCTGTTCGCGCAGCTGCATCGAGAGGAGCGACTTCGCGCGCTCGGCTTCGCCGCGCTTGATCGCGCCCAAGAGATCGCGCTCTTTGCGGGCGATGTCGAGGAAGAAGTCCGGGTCGTTCTGCGGCAGGTGCGCGGTCGTCTTTTCGAAGTACGTCACGAGCGCAGCCGAGAAGACCTGAAGCACGCGGTTGCCGCAGGCTTCAAGAAGAAGCAGATGGAATTCGCGGTCCCAGCGGTCCGCTTCGGCCGTGTTGCCGGCATTGGCTTCAATGCGGTTGATCGCGTCCTCAAGGCGCCCAAGGAGCGCGGGCGTCATGCGGCGGATGGCGAGCGGAATGATGTCGACCTCGATCAGGAGCCGCGCTTCAATGAATTCGCGGATGTCGAAGTTCGCAATGTCCATCTGCACCTGAATCTGCGAGGAGAGGTTTTTGGGCCCGAGCGAATTGACCGTCATCCCGCGCTTGGGCGCGCGGTCGACAATCCCCATCTGCGAGAGGATGGAGAGCGCCTTGCGGACCTTGTAGCGCGTCACATGGAAGCGCTCGGCAAGCTCCGTTTCCGTGTCGATGCGGCCGCCCGACTTGGCCTGACGGAGGATGTGCTTGTGAATGTCGCGAAAGAGTGTGTCCTCGTCGGCGGGTGATTCGCCGAAGTAATCGTTCTGCTGCACTAGGGTTCTCCTTCTCTCGGGGGAGTTGAGGTTGGAACGGCATCAGGGATCGGTGCGGCTGTTGGACGCAGCGGATCCCGAAGGGAAAGCCGATGCTTTTGCCGACAATTGTCGGCAAAAGACGCGCCGGTTGCAAGAGCGGGCGGCGAATTTTACGCCAGATTGTGATGGCTGGCGCTTTCTCGAGCTTTTCTCGAGTCTTTGTCGATGCTTTGCTGGCGCTTTTTTGGGGCTTTGTCGGGGCTTTCGGGACTTTGCCCGGACGCCTTCGGGCTTCATGGTTCGGGCTGGCGCAGACTTCGGACGCGATTGCCGAAATCACTGCGCATGGCGCCGCACCGGCACGAGCTTGTAGCGCCGGTCGCCCGTCCGGATGCGCTCGGGGACCGCAAAGGTGGGCTCGTCGCCTTTCCCGGCAGCGGCGGCGGGCGCGTCTTCGAGCAGCATCCCAGAGACGCGTCCCATGACGGCGCCCGAGGTCGGCCCCGTCACGACGAAGCGGTCTCCTTCGCTGATGGTCTGCGTCTCGATGCGGAAGCACCCGACGCCGGCCTTGGGGTAGTAGTTGATGCAGCGGCCGACGTAAACCTTCTTTTCCGTCGCGAGCGACCCGTTGCCGGCGGTCTGCTCGATCGACTGCGCGCCCATGTACCAGCCTTCCCAGAAGCCGCGGTTGAAGACGCGCGCAAGCCGTTCGTTCCAGCGGGCGACGTCGGCTTCGCGCCAGCGGCCTTCGAGCGCCGCATCGAGCGCCTCACGGTAGCACTCGACCGTCGTGCGGACGTATTCGGGGCTTCTCGCGCGCCCTTCGATCTTGAAGACCTTGATGCCGGCCTTGACCATGCGGTCCATGATGCCGATCGTCTTGAGGTCTTTGGGCGAGAGGAAGCGGGCGCCGTCAAAGTCGATCGCGTCGCCGCGCTCGACGTCTTCGAGCCGGTACTTGCGGCGGCAGATGTGCTGGCACTGGCCGCGGTTGCCGCTTTTGCCCCGCAGAAAGAAGCTGAGGTTGCACCGGCCGCTCACCGCCATGCAGAGCGCGCCGTGGCAGAAGCATTCGATGCGGATGAGATTGCCGCTCGGCCCGCAGATGTTTTCCCGACGGATGGCTTCGGCAATGTCGCGGATGTCGTCGAGCGTGAGCTCCCGGGCAAGCACGGCCACGTCGGCAAACTGCGCGTAAAAGCGCAGCGCGCGGACATTCGAGATGCTGAGCTGCGTCGAAAGATGCACCGGGAGCCAGAGCGCGCGTGCGCGCTCGATCACGGCCGGATCCGAGGCAATGACGGCGTCGATTCCCGTTTCGGCGGCGCGATCGAGCATGCGGTCCATGAGCGGCAGCTCCGACTCATAGACGATGCTGTTGAGCGCCAGATAAGCCTTGGCGCCCGCGTCTTTGCAGCGGGCAGCGATTTCCGGGAGGTCATCGAGCGTGATGCTCGAAGCGCTCGGGGAGCGCATGTTGAGGGCGCCGGCGCCGAAGTAGACGGCATCGGCGCCGCCGGCGAGCGCGGCCGCTACGGCGTCAAGGCCCCCGGCGGGGGCCATGATTTCGTAGCCGTTGAGAGCGTGGGCGTTGGACATGGAAACGGAGGCAAAGCCTGATGGAAGCTGATTCAGTCGCCCGCTGCCAGATCGCGCTCGGCAGCTTCGTGAAGGTCATAGAGAAGAAGCAGCGCATCCTTCGCTGATAGGCTCGAGGGATCGAGCTGAGCGAGCTGCGCCTGAAGCGCGAGCGCGCTCTCGGCGCGGGGGTCAGGCGCCGGTTCCTCGTCTTCCTCAGATTCAGGCGCTTCGCGCTCAATCTGTGCGCTCGAGAGGAAGCTGCCTTCTTCGAACAGATCAGGCTGAATGGCGCTGCGGGCTTCGTCGCGCTTTTCGAGCGACGTCATGAACGCCTTTGCGCGGCGGATCACCGGCGCCGGGATGCCCGCGAGCTTTGCGACGTCAATGCCGTAGCTGCGGCTTGCCGGCCCCTCTGTGATTTCGTGCTGGAAGACGACGCCGCGCTTGGACTGTGCGGCGGAAACATGCACATTGGCGACTTCGCGCACGTTCGCCGCGAGCGTCGTGAGCTCGAAGTAGTGCGTGGCAAAAAGCGTGAAGGAGCGCGTAGCCTGCACGAGCTCCTGCGCAATGGCAGCGGCGAGCGAAAGGCCGTCGTAGGTTGAGGTGCCGCGGCCGATTTCGTCCATGAGAACGAGGCTGCGGTCCGTTGCCTGACTGAGAATCGCCGCGGCTTCCGTCATTTCGACCATGAAGGTGGAGCGCCCGTGCGCGAGATCGTCCGAAGCGCCGATGCGGGTGTGGATGCGGTCAACCGGACCGATCTGCGCGGCGTCGGCCGGCACGAAGCTGCCTGCCCAAGCGAGGAGCACGATGAGGGCGACGCTTCGCATGTAGGTGGATTTGCCGCCCATGTTCGGGCCGGTGATGACGAGCATGCGGCGCCCGTCCTCCAGGCGGCAGTCGTTCGGCACGTAGACCTCAAGCGTCGTTTCGACGACCGGGTGCCGGCCCCCGCGAATATTGATGCCGGGACGTGCGCAGAGCTCGGGACGCACCCAGCGCCGCTCGCGGGCATGGCGCGCGAGCGCGGCGAGCACGTCGAGCGCAGCGAGCGCGTGCGCGGCAGCCATGAGCGCTTCAACTTGCGGCTTGAGGAGGCCAACGAGTTCTTCGTAAAGCGTTTTTTCAAGCTGCGCGGTGCGCTCCTTTGCGGAGAGCGCCTTGTCTTCGAAGCTTTTGAGTTCGGGGGTAATGAAGCGCTCGACGTTCTTGAGCGTCTGGCGCCGGTGATAGTGAATCGGCACCTTGCCGGCGTAGGACTTCGTTACTTCAATGTAGAAGCCCTGCACCTTGTTGAACTCGACGCGCAGCGTCGGAATTCCTGTGGCTTCGCGCTCGCGCGCCTCCATCTGCAGAAGGAATTCACCCGTGTCGTCGCGCAGTTTTCTGAGCGCGGCGAGCTCTTCGTTGTAGCTCGAAGCGATGACGTCGCCGTCGCGCAGAAACACGGCCGGTTCGTCGAGAAGTGCGGCGGCGAGCCGCTCATGCACTTCCGGGGGCACTTCAAGCGCCTGGGCGAGGCTTTGAAAGAGCGATTCGCTTCGCCCGACGAGGATGCCGGCGAGGGCCTTTGCCGCCGGCAGCGCGTCGCGCAGCGACGCGAGTTCGCGCGGACGGACGGTGCCGAGCGCAATGCGGCTCGAGAACCGCTCGATGTCGGGCATGGCGGCGAGCTCTTCGACGGCGCTCGCGAGGAGCGCGTCATCGTTGAGCAGCGCCTCGATCGCTTCGTGCCGTGCTTCGGCGAGCGACCGGTCGCGCAGCGGCTGATTGAGCCAGCGGCTCAGCTCACGGCTGCCCATTGCGCTCTCGCATTTGTCGAGCACGGCAAAAAGCGTGAGCCCGTCCTTGTCGCCGCGGATCGTGCTCGAAATTTCAAGATTGCGGCGGCTCGCGGGGTCGATCACGATGAATTCGCTCTCGTCGACGAGCTTCATCGGCAGTATGAAGGGCATCATGTCGACCTGCGTTTCTTCGGTGTAGTCGAGAAGCGCGTTGGCGGCGGCGAGGATTTCCTTCTTCCCGGCGATGCCCCAGGCATCCAGGTTGTCGAGGCCGAACTTCTCGCAAAGGAGCTTCTCGCCATGATCGGCATCGAAGTGCCAGTCGGGCATCGGCGTCACGACGAGATCGGGATGCGACTCGCGCAGCTTCTCGCGGAAGGCTTCGGAGACGAGAATTTCCGAAGGCGCCAGGCGCGCGAGTTCGCTCTCGAACTGTTCGGCCGACACTTCTTCGGCGCGGAAGTCGCCGTTTGAGAGCGTGAGCCAGACGAAGCCGTAAGTCCCTTCCGGGGTCTGCGGGGGACGGCCGCGGCGCGGCTTTCGCTTCGGGGGCTCGATGGCGAGCAGGATGGCGTCGGCCTTCTCCGGCAAGAGCGCCGTTTCGGTGAGCGTGCCCGGCGTGATGATTCGGGAGACCTTGCGCTCCATCGAACCGTTTTTCTGCGGCTGGCCGACCTGCTCGACGATCACGACGCTCTCGCCCATGCGCACGAGGCGCGCGATGTACTGGTCGAGCGACACCATCGGAATGCCCGCCATGGGAATCGGTGCGCCGTCGAGCGTCTTGCCGCGCTTGGTGAGCGTGATGCCGATGAGCCGATTGGCCTTCACGGCATCGTCGAAGAAGGTTTCGTAGAAGTCCCCCATCCGGTAGAGCACGAGCGTGTCGGGGTACTTGCGCTTCACCTCAATGAATTGGCGCAGCGAAGGCGTGACGACCTCTGCGTCGGGAAAGCCTGTCGGCCGTTCGCTGGCGGTCTTGTCGCCCTTCGTGATCTCGCTCGTCTTCTCTATCGTGTCTTGCATCTTCTGCTTTGGGGGACGTTGTGTCGGTTGAGGCCGGAAGGCCGGTCTGGTTCAAAAGAAACGTCCGGCGTCTCTTCAACGTCCGGACGGACCTTGGAACGAATGCGATTGCGGCTTTCCGTTCAAAGTGCTGGGCGCGGCCGCAGGCAGTCTCGAGCGGTTCGGCAAAGGAACCTGCCCGGCCGCGGCGCCTCTTAGGCGTCCTTGCCGCTCTCGGACTTCTCTTGCGCAGGCTTCTTAGCCGTGAGCGTGCGGCGCTCGTGCGGCGCCTCTTCGCTCTTCTTCTCGACTTCGCCCACGAGCGGCAGGAGCTGGCCGAAGATCTTCGGGTTGCCGCAGCAGATCGAGCCTGAAGCCCAGTCTTCGCCGCCCTTGAGGTCGGTGATGAGGCCGCCCGCCTCGAGCACGAGAAGCACGCCGGCGCAGATGTCCCAGGGCTTGAGGTTCTGTTCCCAGAACCCGTCGTAGCGGCCGCAGGCCACCCACGCGAGGTCGAGCGCAGCCGAGCCCGGACGGCGCAGCCCGGCGGCGCGCTCAGCGACGCGGCGGAAGCGTTCGAGGTAGTCCTCGAAGTCGTCGCCGCGGCGGAAGGGGAAGCCCGTGCCGATCAGCGCGCGGCGCATTTCCTTCGTTTCGGAGACGCGGATGCGGCGATTGTCGAGGAAGGCGCCCTGGCCTTTGGCGGCCGTGAAGAGCTCGTTCTTGGCAACGTCGTAGATGACGCCGGCGATCACTTCGCCGCGGAAGGTGAGGCCGATCGAAACCGCATACTGCGGCAGGCCGTGGATGAAGTTCGTCGTGCCGTCGATCGGATCGACGATCCAGAGGTAGTCGCTTTTGGGATTGCCGACGCGGCCCGCTTCCTCCGTGAGGATTGCGTGCTGCGGATAGGCGTACTGAAGTTCGTTCACGATGGCTTCTTCGGCCGCGCGGTCGGCGGAGGTGACGAAGTCGTTGGCGGACTTGTCTTCGATGCGGAGAAGATCGCGGTCGTTGGCGGCGCGGGTGATTTCGCGCGCGGCGCGGCGGGCCGCCTTGACGGCGGTGGCGACGAAAGCTTGAAGTGACGACGTGGACATGTGTATGGCCTGACAGTTGATGAACGGCATGCGCCCGCCCAAACGCAAAAGGCGCCGGCGCGCCCGATCGGGGTTCGCGCTTCGCGAGGAACGGCGTTCGGACGGTTCGGCGCCCGACGGAAAAACTTGTGAAAGAACGGGCTTGCTCGGCCGATAAGGCAACGCTCTGAGAGACGCGGCCTCTTTCGGGGCATGAAGAAAATGGCCGTGATTCTAGCAAATCAGCCTGCGGCGCGCCTTTGGGAAGCGGGCGAAATTTTGACGTCTGCAGGGCTGGCTGCGCGCTGGATGAGATTTGGCGCTTTGACCGCTAGAATGGCGGTCTCTGCGCGGCGGGCGCCTTGAGCGGTCGGTCTCAGGACGCGCCGGCTTCAAGCGCGGCAGAACTTTCGAACATTTCGTGCTTTTTCGAGGAATCCTTCAATGCTTCCTTCCGAACTCGGCCGCCGGGTGCGCTTTGTGCTCTGCGAGCCGGCGCACCCCGGCAACATCGGCGCGGCTGCGCGCGCCATCAAGACGATGGGCTTTCGAGACCTGCGCGTCGTGGCGCCCCGCGAGCGGAACTTTCGCACGCACGAGGAAGCGCTTGCTTATGCAACGAGTTCAGCAGACGTGCTCGAGAGCGCCCGCATGCATGAGACGCTTGCCGAGGCGCTCGAAGGCGTGACCTTCGCCTGGGCGCTCACGGGGTACGACCGAGAATTCGGCCCGCCGATGTCGCCCTTGCGCGAGGCGGCTGCCAAGTCGGACGCGTGGCTGCGGCAGATGGCAGGCGACATTGCTTTTGTTTTCGGCACGGAGCGCAGCGGCCTCACGAATGAAGAGGTAATGCGCTGCCAGGGGTGCGCCGCCATTCCGGCGGACCCCGAAAGTCCGAGCCTCAATCTCTCGCAGGCTGTGCAGCTCACGGCCTACGAGATGCAGAAGGCGCACCAAGATGCAGAAGGGCACAAGGGCGAGCTCTACGACTGGCAGGGCCGCTTTGCGCACGAGCCGCCTGCGACAGCGGAAGCGATCGAGGGCTTTTTCCGGCACTGGGAGGAGGCGATGACCGCCTGCGGCATTCACGACCCGGCGCATCCGAAATTCCTGATGCCTATGTCGCGGCGGCTCTTTGGGCGCTCGGGGCTCACGCAGACCGAAATCGATCTGCTTCGCGGCATCTGTGCGGCCATTATTCGCCCCAAGCGCGAGCGCGTCGGCCTCAAGAAGAACGACCCGGGGCGCTAGAGCGTCTGCGCGGCGGCTAAACTTGCATCAGGCGTCTGCGCGCGCCGCTCGGCCGCGGCGCAGCGCTCCCTGCATTCCTCCAGCGCAAACCGGAAAAACAAGATGAGTCAAGAGAAAGACTTTAGCGAAGCGGCAGCGGCGGCTTCTGAAGCGCCGCGCCCGCTCATTGTCGTCAGTTCCCGCACCGGCAACACGATGATTCTCGCGCACGCGATCTGCGACGCGCTTCCCGGGGCGCTTCTGGTTCGCCCGAGCGAGCTTCCCGAAGACCTCTCGCCTTTCAATCCCGTGCTCCTTGGCTTCTGGTGCGACCGCGGGCATGCGCCCGAAGAAATGATTGAGGCGGCCAGGCGTCTTCACGGCAAGCGCATCGGCTGCTTTGCCACGATGGGCGGCAATCCCGAGGACCGGGCGGCGAAGGATTGGATGACGAAGACCGCCGAAGCGCTCGTGAAGCTCGGCACGGGCAACGAGCTCGCTGAAACGTTCCTCTGCCGCGGGCGCATCGATCCAAACGTTTTCGAGCGAATGACGGCGATGATGGGCGGGGTCGTCACGCCTGAGCGCGAAGCGCGCCGTCAGGCGAGCGAGACGCATCCGGACCGGCTTGACCTCGCGCGCGGCGCGGAAATTTTCCGCGGCGTCTTCGGCGCCAACTGGTAGCGCTGCGGACGTCTTCACATCGGCGCGTTGCCGCGGCGGCGCGCCGCAGCCGGCCGAGCAGCAGAAGCAGGCAAGTTTTCGCGAGAATTCGCAATCTCTCCCGCCAAGGACTGCTTCAGAATGAACCTGTCAATTCGGGGCCGGGCGCAGCGGCGCGCCGGCTGGAATTCTCGGAAAAGACAGGAGAGAGAAGAAAATGCCGCGTCTATACACTCGCAAGGAATTTCTCAAGACCGCAGCTTCGCTTGCAGTCGCCATGGCTGCGGGCGGGCTCGCAGCGGAGCGTGCGCTCGCGCAGGCGCCTGTCGTCGGCTCCCGCAAGGTGAGCGCGGGTTTTTCGGGCGAAAAGGCAAAAGTTTACTTCACGAAGCACATTGACGCCGAGCACCTCAAGAAGCTCTATTCGCTGGTGAAGAGCCGCATCACGGGCAAGGTCGCGATCAAGCTGCATACGGGCGAGCGCAACGGCCCGAACATTCTGCCGCGCGATCTCGTAGCGTCGCTGCAGTCGACGATTCCCTCGAGCACAATCGTTGAAACGAACACGCTTTATCCGGGCGACCGCGATACCACTGAAAAGCATCTCGAGACGCTCAAGGTGAACGGCTGGACCTTCTGTCCGGTCGACATTATGGATTCGGAAGGCACCGTTGAGCTGCCGGTGAAGGGCGGCAAGCACTTCAAGGCGGTTTCCATGGGCGGGCATATCGTCAACTACGACTCGATGCTGGTCCTCACGCACTTCAAGGGCCACGCCATGGGCGGCTTCGGCGGCTCGATGAAGAACATCGCGATCGGCTGCGCCGACGG
>CAJMKD010000011.1 GCA_905213905.1 uncultured Sutterella sp.
CTCATTTTCTCTTCCGACCGGCAACCTCCCTCTTTGTTTAGATCCACGAATGCCCCCGCATCATCAAAATCAACCTGCTGAGCGCCAACAGCGCGAAGCGCCCCGCCCAAACGTTGCCCATCGCGCGCAAGATAGCGCGCAATGGCCGGCAGCGTCGAGACATGCAAAAGTGCGAAAGCCGGCTGCGGCCGCCCGCCGGCGAAAGCAAAAAACGCGCTGGACGCTGAGCCTCGGTCTGAAGCCTCCCTTTGCGCAGCAGCAAACTGGAGCAGCAGCGTTCGCGGAGCTCGGGGCGCATCGCAGGGCGCCGTCAGAACCCACTCGCAATCAGGAAGGTGCAAAAGTGAAAATGCTGCAAGCGCGCCGAGCGGCCCTGGAAAGTCAGTCCCAACATCCGGCAATACTGCATCAGCCATGCCGGCAAACTCATCTAGATCCCGATTGGCGGAAATAATGACTCTCGAACACTGCGCTCGAAGCGTGTCGAGCACATGATCAATAAGCCGACGTCCTTCAAAGCAAGCGAACGCCTTGTTGATCCCGCCCATGCGCGTCGCTTTGCCGCCGGCGTAAATCAAGCCAACCGTATTGCTGCTGCATGCATCAACGAGTCCTTTCATCGCATCGACGCTCCTATCCATAATCGCGGCGCTCAGGCTATTCTTTCCTCATTCGACGCGGCCGCGTCAACGTATCTTTTCCTTTGAGGTTGCCCCATGGCGGCGAGTCTTTCGGTCAGTGAAGTTTATGAAATTATCTCCAATACGGTTGTTCCTTCAGGTGAAACGATCGAACTGCCGCTCGATCAGTCTCTTGGGCATTTCTTAGCCGAAGACATTGCCAGCCCCACGCCCGTTCCGGCTTTCACCAACTCCGCCATGGACGGTTACGCCTTCAGCAGCACCGTCCTTTCGAGCGCTTCGCCAATTCGGCTTCCTGTTCTCGGCGCTGCATTTGCCGGAACACCATCGAATGCAGCTACACCAAGCAGCGCTGCGATCAAAGTGACAACGGGCGCCTGCGTCCCTGATGCCTACGACACCGTTATTCCGTATGAAAAAGTAAATGCTTTCGAAGTCGACGGCTGTCCGCATATTGAGTTCAATGCGTTCGACATCAAGCCGAAAGCCAACGTGCGCCTTCGCGGTGAAGAAATAAAGGCAGGGGCCGTTGTACTGAGTGCAGGCACGCGACTCAGCGCAGCAGAAATCGGCCTGGCGGCTGCCCTTGGACGTTCGCACCTCAAATGCCGGCGCATTCGCGCAGCTGTTTTTGCTACCGGCGACGAATTGACCGAACCTGGCAAGCCGCTTCGCGCCGGCGCCATCTACGATGTCAATTCACATCTGATTGAAGCATCGCTTCGGCAGTGGGGCGTAGAAGTCCGCAATCTCGGTATTCTCCCTGATGACCCCGATTGTCAGCGAAGCGCTATTCATAATGCGCTTCATGACTGCGACTTTCTCATCACGTCCGGCGGCGTCGGCGAAAGCGAGAAAGACTTTACGACTCGAGTGCTCGCAGAATGCGGCGATGTGTCTCACTACTTCATCCGCATGCGCCCCGGGAAGCCTTTTTCTTTCGGAACCCTCAAGGGAAATGCGCGCACAACTTACTTTTTCGCGCTTCCAGGCAACCCAGTAGCCGCCGCGATGTCCGCCAAGCTTTTTCTGCGTGAAGCGGTGCATCTCGCAGCAGGCACGCATGCGCCGCTCGAGCGGCTTTCTGCTCGTGCTGCAACTGCTGTCAAGGGCCGATTAGGAAGAACGGATTTTGTCCGCGGAATAATTGCGTTCGCCGACGGCGAGTATCGATTCCGTCCGGCGTCTTCTCAAAGCTCTGCGATGCTGACTTCGCTCGTCGGCATGAATGCCATAGCAGTCTTCAATGAAGATTCAGCCGGTGCCGAGGCCAATGAGATCATCGACGTGCTCAGAATGCCCGAGTAGGCAACGATCTCCGTCCGACAGCCGCAGCGCAGAGCGTTATCTGCAGGATCCAGGCTGAGAGCTTTAACGGGCGGCGCCGGAGCTGGACGCGCCGCCTTTGCCTGCCTTGCCCTTGCGGGCTCGGCTGAAACGCTCGAAGCGATTTCGCCGATTGTTCTTTTTGGCCTTCTTGTAATCTTCTGCCCTTGGCTTCCAGCGGCCGCCTGGCGCGAGCTTTGCAATTTCCCGTCCGATAGCTGCCTCGTGTTCTGCAATTGTCGCTTCAGGTGCCAGACCGATGACACGCGTCGGCAATTTGGCAGGCCGCTCCGCCGGCAGATGAACTACAGCGACTATGGGCAAATTCTCCCGAGCGGCAAAGGAGCCGCTTTCGCGAGAAACGGTTGTCGCTAAAACCGGCTGGCCAGCTTCTCTTGAGACACCGCCGTCCAGAACGATTTCATCTCGACTCGCCCATGCGAATGCAGCCTGAAGCGCTGCTGCCTCTCGCGGATCCAATTGCGCAGGGACAATGACTTCGCCCTTGAGATTGACGATCCCTCGGTAGCCGACGCCACGGACCGTCATGCCGAGATGAGAGCCGTAAACTCGATCTTCGTGCTGATGCCCGTGAAAGCACCAACGGACTCTAAGGCTTTTGCCCAGTCTGTCCAAGGCCGCAAAGCCTTTGCGGTGGCACCCAGGCGCCTCATGCGTGACAAGAATGTCCGCCGTCAGGTGCATCAAATTGTTGTACACCGACGGAAATATCGTCGAGCGGTGCCGTCTTGGAAGTCCGCCCCGCCAAACATTGCTCGGTCCCATTCTGCGGATAAAGGTTGCCGGACAAAAATAGTTGGGCGTCCCGTCAGGCATCCAAATCTGACCGCGAAAAACGCCGCCGAGCCCTGCAATGCGCAACCCAGCTACATTGGCGACGCGCCCATGCAGATTGTGGTTGGCGAGCCTGCTGCGCCAAAGGCGATCATAGATTTCATCGGAATCTGTGTCGTGATTGCCTGGAATCCACCAAATTTCCGTGTACTTGAGCGCTTCCGCCAAAACCTCTTCGAGCGGCGCTGGCGGCTGAAGATCACCGAGAATAATCATCGCGTCGGGCTTGTATTCCCGTGCGGCCTCGTTGATGTGATCAAAAGAGCCGTGCGGATCCCCACAAAAGAAAATGTTGGGGAGCTTGCGAGGACGCGCAGACCGATGATGCCGTCTCGGCCGACGTCTCCTTTTCTGGCTAGCGACAGGCGACTCTTGATCCATATCCCGATCTCGCTCGACGTTTGTTTTTGAATCGTGCCGCTCAGGCTTTTTTGCCAAAATCGTAGAGGCCGACGATTTTCAACGCCTCTGAAGCCACCAAAGTCTTCAGTTTTTCGGGCGCCTTCACTTCAATGCCGGCACCCCAGCGAAGAATTTCACCCACAAGCTCGGTCGGGTTGCTGTAAGGCACAAAGAGCTCCGCGCTGCCGTCTTCGTTGGGCTCCACTCTCTGATCGACATGCCAGCCTTCACGAAGCACATAGCTCACTCGATCGACAGGCAGATGGATTTGCGCTTCCTGAAGCTCCTTGCCGTGAAAGCTGCCGTAGCCGGCATCAAGTTCGCGCTTGACCTTTTCCAAAGAGTAGCGAATGACGCTGTCCTCAAGAACCGATGCGGATTCGATGTTTTCAATGAGGAAGGTTCGCAGGCCTTCGCTCAAGTGGCAGTACGCATCTACATACCAACGATTCTTATAGTGCACAAGCCGCAGCGGTGAGATATCTCGCAATGTTGTCTCGCCGCGGCTGTTCGTGAAATACTCAATGCGCACGCGCCGCCGCTCGCAAAGCGCGACGCCGATGGTTTCGAATGCCGGCGGCTCGCTGAAGGGCACCTGCGTGTTCACAATCTTCACCCTTCGGAGCAGCTCTTTGGGATCGATGTCGCCGAGGCAAAGCAGATTGCTCACGCGTGCGCGCAGAGGCTCAAGCTCCTGAAAAATAGCCGACTGCTTATCTTCAGAAAGCTGGCCGAGCAAATCAATCGTCGAAGCCAGAACATAAAGCTCCTGCGAGGAATACCACTGCTTGCGGCTCAGCCGCTCCGCCTCTGGCTGATGATTCTTGCGAGGGCGCCCAATAAGCTGCCGGGGCTTCTTCTCAACGGCTTCGTAGTAGTAGCCGCCACGCATCTTCGAATAACGAATCGGTGCGCCAAGCTGCTCGCGCATGTAGTGCAGATCACGCTTGATCGTTGGAGAGCTGACCTGCAGAACGCTTTGTATCTCGGCGAATGTAACGAGCCCCTTTTCGCTCAGAAGACGATCGATGATAAGTCTGCGCATGCTGCTCTTCATGGGATTACGGCTCCAGTTGTTTGGCATTTGTGCCATTGAAGACTTTTGCTTTCCGTCTGTTCGCTTCGCGCTACCGGTCTGCAATGACTAAAAAGCGCCGCCCTGTAGGGCAGCGTCCAAGCTTGTATTGATTGTATCGGTATTTGAGCCTCTTAGCGCATGACCGCTATTCCGATTACAAAGCCTCGGGTCTGTCGCAAATTTCGACTTCACCCGCTCGCAATGCCAGACATGTCGTTCACATCGACACCTGCAGGCGGCTCAAATGTAAACATCGATGCGTCGGGCATTTCAAGCTTAAACGACTCAAAAGCGTAGCGAGTGCGCTGCCCAAAAAGATCGCAGAGCGTCATTTCGAGCGGCTCACCATCGGCTGAAAAAACTATTTCAACTGACTCAAAGCCGCTTTCGACTTTCGGCACTGCCTTAACTGCCGTCTGATCATTTCCGCGCGTCTCGGCCGAAAGCGTCCAGTCTTTTTCAAGGTTGTCGCCGCCGAAAAGAATCGCTGCCGGCGTCTGAGGAAGCGTTCCGTCCACCGGCTTTATCGTGACCTGCATCAAGTCCTCGTCGTAAATCCAAAGCTTTTTGCCGTCGCAGACAATCGTCTGTGCGTATGGCTTGGTGTACGTCCAGCGAAAGCGCCCGGGGCGCGAAAAAGCAAATTCCCCTTCTGCCGTGCTTTTCTGCTTGCCATCTTTGCCATAGACCGTTTCCTTAAAACGTCCGACCGCTCCCTTCGCCTTGCTTAGAAATACCTGAAGCACCTCAACGGAAGCAGATGCTTGAGCAGTTTTGGGCTTCCCAGCAAACGCTGCACAAACAGCTGCAGAAAAAAATCCCATCACAAGGCGGCGTCGCTTGATGCAAATGTGTTCTTCCATGCAATAACCTCGATTCCTCAATCGTTTGTCGGCACCAAAATGGTTCGTTTGCCGCTCGCTGCCGCTTTACTCACAATCCCGGCATCCTCCATCGCCTCAAGAAGATTAGCCGCTCGGTTGTAGCCAATGCCGAGGTGCCGCTGCACGAAGGAAATCGACGCCCGCTTCTCCGAAAGAACGATCGCAACGGCTTGATCATAGAGCGGATCAGATTCTCCAGAACGTCTTCCATTGCCATCCGAGCCAATTTCAGCTGCAGGTTCGGCAGCTTCAGTCACTGCCTCAACATAAGACGGGGAGCCGTACTTTTTCAGCTCTTCGGACACGCGGAGAACTTCTCCGTCGTCGACGAAGCAGCCTTGTATGCGCGTAGCGCCTGAATCACCCGGCCGGTGCAAAAGCATGTCGCCATACCCAAGAAGCTGCTCTGCACCCGATTCGCCGAGAATGACCCGGCTGTCTGTCGAAGATGCGACCTGGAAGGAGATGCGTGTCGGCACATTCGCCTTGATAAGCGAAGTGACGACGTCGACCGATGGGCGCTGCGTCGCCAAAATGAGGTGAATGCCTGCCGCTCGAGCCTTTTGCGTCAAGCGGGTAATCTCGCCCTCCACTTCCTTGCGGTTGGTGAGCATCAAGTCAGCCAATTCATCCACGACGCAGACAATGTAAGGCCAGGGCGCAAGCGTGCCCGCATTCGGATCTGCCGGCGCTGCCATTGGATCACGTATCGGCTCGCCTTTGTCAATGGCTGCCTGAACTTTTTCGTTGTAGCTCGTAAAGTGGCGCACGCCCACTTTGGACATCACCGCGTAGCGGTTGTCCATTTCTCTGGTCAGCCACTTGAGCGCGCTCGCCGCCTTGTTCATGTCCGTCACTACCGGACAAAGCAGGTGGGGGATGCCGTTGTAGAGCGAGAATTCGAGCATCTTCGGATCGATCAGCACAAGGCGGAGCCGGCTCGGATCATTGCGGAAGAGCATCGAGAGAATCATGGCATTGATGCCCACGGATTTCCCTGATCCCGTCGTTCCGGCAACGAGCAGATGCGGCGTTTTCGCCAGGTCCATCACGAAGGGCTTCCCTGCAATATCCTTGCCGATGGCAAGCGTAAGCGCTGACTTGCTCCGCTCATACACATCGCTCTTCAGTATTTCCTTGAGCCGCACCACCTGGCGCACGGGATTCGGAACTTCAAGTCCGATATAGCTGGTGCCCGGAATGCTGAGAACGATTCGAACGGCCTGAACCCCAAGTGCTCGGCGCAGGTCGTCGCGAATATTTTCAATCTGCGCCCCCTTGACGCCGGGGCCAGGTTCAAGCCAGTACTGCGTAATGACCGGACCGGGCTGCGCGCTCATGACTGCGGCGTCAATGTTGTAGCTCTTAAGCTTCGAAACAATCAGCCGGCTCGTCATGCCGATGGTTTCTTCGTCGGCTGCGGACGAAACGGGCTGCGGATCGTCCAGAAGCGACAGACTTGGTCTCGGACTGGCATCGCGCCGAGGCATCGCTGAAAGAATTTCATCGGTAAAAAGCGTGTTGCTCTTTTCAACCTCTTCAACGCGCGGCTTGATAATTCGAAGCGGCTGAGGCTTGTCGCCCCGTCCGCCATTGAGGTCGATCACGCGCTCGAGCATGCCGTCTTCCGTCACGCGCGCCGCATTTTCCTCCTGATTGATTTGAGACTCGAGCGCTTGCGCCTGCGCCGCAGACGGCGTCTTGGAAAAAAGCGAGAACAGCTTTTCATCGATAAATTTGCCGACTCGCTCCGCTACATCGGTCCACGCAAAATCCATCAGCAATGAAATGCCGATAAGCATCATGACAAAGAAGACCACCGTTGCAAGCCCAAGCCCGATGTAGTGCTCGAGAGCAAAGCCGACCACATCGCCCAGCACGCCGCCGGAATCCGCTGGCAGAATTCCGCCAAAGCGCTGCAGCCTGAGCGCTTCAAGACCGGCAGAGCCGACAAGCAGCGTCATGAAGCCTAGCCCCGCACTGAGTTTCGGCGGATTAATGCGGTCCGGAATGATTTCGCCCCGATGCCGGCGAACAAGCGAACGAACGGCAAAGTAAGCCACCATCACCAAACCGAGCACAAACCACCAAGCTGAAAGGCCGAAAACGCCGAGCATCAAATCGGCTGTCCACGCGCCCCAGAGACCGCAGTAATTCGTTGCATTGCTCTGCGTGCTGACGGAAAAGGAAGGATCGTCCGGCGAATAGCTGCCGAGCGCAAGCGCGAGAATGATTGCTGCCGGTACGGAAAGCATCCAGCTGCGCTCCCAGAGGAACCGAACGCCCGAAACGATCCATGCGCAGAGCTTCGCACGCAATGCAGCGCGAGCGGCTCTGCGGCGCGAGCGCCTTTCCTCTCGGTCAAGCTCGAAGGCATCGTCAATGCGCTTTGAGGATTTCTGCTGTTTTGCGTTTTTTTTTGCCATTGCGGAATCTGGAATAAAAGGCGAAGACGAACCGCGCAGCCTTCTGCACAATGCCTTGTCGCCCTCGGTTGTCACACCTGCGTCTTCAGTCGGATCCGCTTATTGTAGAAGCACTATGAAACGAGCGACCCGAAGCTCAGGGCACCGTCTGCCGCAGCCGTCTTAGCGCCGCCTCGATTTGCTTTCATTTCCCCATCTGTCCGATGCGCTCGCCTACCTATAATGAGCGAACGCCAAACGGAATCAGGCAGCGCCGGCGCTGGGCTCCTGCCCGCATCGAGTCGCCTGTCCTGCTCAAACGGAGTTATTCATGTCGAACATCAAGCACGCTCCCGTGATTATTCTCGGCTCTGGTCCCGCCGGTTGGACGGCTGCTGTTTATGCGGCCCGAGCCAATCTTCATCCGCTTCTCATCACCGGCATGGAGTCAGGCGGACAGCTTATGACCACAAGCGAGGTCGACAACTGGCCGAGCGCGGTTGAAGGCATTCAGGGCCCCGAACTCATGGACAGAATGCAGAAGCACGCCGAGCGCTTCGGCACAGAAGTCGCCTTTGATCTAGTAACGGCTGTCGATCTATCGAAGCGGCCATTTACCCTTCAGGGCGACATGGGCGGCACCTATACCTGCGACGCACTCATCGTAGCGACGGGCGCATCCGCACAGTATCTGGGTCTGCCTTCCGAAGAAGCGTACAAAGGCAAGGGCGTTTCCGCCTGCGCCACGTGCGACGGCTTCTTCTACCGCGGCAAACAAGTGGCCGTTGTTGGCGGCGGCAATGCCGCGCTTGAAGAAGCACTTTATCTTTCGAACATTGCCGCCAAAGTCACGCTTATCCATCGTCGAGACAAATTCCGCGCAGAGCCCATTATGGTCGACCGCCTGATGGAAGCCGTGGCTGCCGGCAAGATCGAACTTGCCCTGCACCGAACGGTGGGCGAAGTGCTCGGCGACGGCAAAGCCGTCACCGGATTGCGACTCGAAAGCACGAAGGCCGAAGCACCAGTTGAAATCGCCGTAGACGGTCTCTTCGTCGCTATTGGACACAAGCCCAACACGGAGATCTTCAAGGGACAGCTGGCGCTCGACAACGGCTACATCGTGACAGCAGGCTCTCGCACGCATGCCGCTACAGCAACGAATATCGAAGGCGTTTTCGCCGCCGGCGACGTTCAAGACCAGAACTATCGCCAGGCCGTGACCTCCGCTGCTACCGGATGCATGGCTGCGCTTGACGCGCAGCGCTTCCTTGAAGCGCAGGCGCTTGCCGGTTAGTTCGCCATTCAAGGCGCCGCATGATAAGAATGCGGCGCTTTTATTTCGTCTCAGCTAAACAAAAGCAAATGCCTACTTACAAATCTCTGGCTGATCTCAAGCGCTACAGCAAAGACATGAAAGCTCGAGCCAAAGCTGAAGAAGCCGCGCGAGCAGAACAAGCCGCCAAAGATGCCCGCTCAAGAGAAGGCGCTGCATTCTTCAAGCACGCCATGGCCGAGCTTGGCGTAGAGCGGCTTGAAGACAAAAGCCGCCGCGTCGAACACAAGCGTCCGCCGGCGCCCCCGACGACCCGCCAGCGCGACATTGAAAAGCAGAAAGTGCTCGAAGATTCGCTCTCAGAGCAATATGACCCGATCAACTTTCTCGAGAGCGATGACGGCATGCTCTTTCGACGTCCCAACGTATCGCCCGACATTCCGAGAAAGCTCTTTCGCGGCGAATGGACTGTGCAAGCCCATATCGATCTGCATGGCTTATTCGTCGATGAGGCGCGCGAAGCCGTCGCCAATTTTTTGCGGGAATCCCGCATTCGCGGCTTTCGCTGTCTTCGCATCGTCCATGGCAAGGGCTACAACTCCATCGGCGGCCAAAGCATTCTCAAGGAAATGGTTCGCCGCTGGCTCAAGCAGCGCGACGAAGTCATGGCTTTTGTCCAGGCGCCGCCCAATGACGGAGACTCTGGCGCCGTCATTGTTCTGCTGAAACCGCAACAACGCATGTAAACTAGCTATCTACAAGAATTTTACGCGTTTTTGCGTATATTGTTTTCAAATTTGTGCCCGGGAATGCCGATGATCTCGCTCAATTGTGGATCATCGGTATTTTTTCATCGAAGGATAATCGTTTTCCCGTAGGATGCTATGCGTAGCTCTTATCTGCTTGTTAAGATACCGCCGTCCGCAAATAAAGCGAGGCGTCAAAGCAGGCTTGGAGCTGCCTGCCCGCGCATTCCGCTGAGCAAACATCGGTTGCGCAGCGTCCTCTTTTCATTGGCTGACTCATCCGAAGTGGCCCTCCGGATGGCCGGTCAAGCCTCACGAAAGATGACCACCGCACGAACCGACAGGTTCGTACGGCTTTCAGAGGCGGCCGCCGGCAATCAACGATTCTGCCGATGCTCCTCTTTCTGGCAGGATTGCAGACCATTGAACTCGGGTGAAAGGCGAGTTCGAAAAGTCAACCATCAGCCATGTTCACAGGTGTGCTTCTCGGCGTAGCTGCCGGCGCGCTTTGGGGATTGATTTACATCGCGCCGCTCCTGCTTCCTCAATACAACCCAGTTTTAGTCGCTCTCGGGCGCTTTGTTGCCTTCGGCATCGTTTCCCTTCCCTTCCTCTGGATTCTGCGCAAGGACATCAAAAAGTTCAGCCGCAGCGAAATCTTTGACGCATTCAAGCTGCCGCTTGTCGGCAATCTTGTCTTCTACTGTCTGCTCACGATGTGCATCCGCTTGGCGGGCGCACCGCTTGCCGGCATGTTCATGGCGGTTATTCCCGTGTTGGTCGCTATTGTCTCCAACTGCCGCTATGCCCGTGAGGGCCGCGCTGTTCCTTGGCGCAACGTTTTGCCGCCCTTGGCCATCATCTTTGCCGGTCTCGTTCTTGCCAACTGGTCGGAATTTGCCCGCATTGCTGAATCAAGCGCCAACGGCAGCCTCAACTTCTGGATCGGCGCAGCGCTCGGTTCAGCTGCAGTAGCCGCATGGACCTGGTTTTCGATCGAAAACGGCGAATGGCTTCTGCGCCATCCGCAGCACAGCGCCAACGCTTGGACCGCACTCCAGGGCGTAACTATTCTGCCGACGGCTGGCGCTCTTTTTGCCTTGCTCGCCTGGCCCGTTGGGCTGATGGATACGAGCGCGAGCTTTCTGGGCGAAACACCCCTTTATTTCCTTGGCGTTGTCTTCATGGTGGGACTGCTCTGCTCCTGGATTGCCATGATCTGCTGGAATCAAATGAGTCAGCGCCTGCCTTCAGCGCTCGGCGGCCAGCTCATCGTCTTCGAATCAATCTTTGCTGTGATTTACGCACTGATTTACCGTGGCGAAATGCCAACCTGGACAATGATTGTCGGCTTCACGATTCTGCTCATCGGCGTGCGCGGTTCACTCAAGGCCTTCCGTGAGCCGCTCGACAAAACTCGCATGCCTAGGCCAGCATCAGCAGTTCGCGTGCAGACCGTGCAGGCCTTTGAGAATAAGCTCGCTATCAATCGGAGCCGTAAAGCCAGCCCTGCATCTTAAAGATGCGCATTTGGTCAATATCAAAAAAGCCGGCGCTTGCGCCGGCTTTTTTGTCAAGCAAACACTGATCCGCAGTCAAACCGCGGCTTCACCCGTTTCGCCCGTACGGATGCGGATAACCTGCTCGACATCGAATACGAAAATTTTGCCGTCGCCGATCTTTCCCGTGTAGGCCGCATTCCGTATGGCCTCAACAGCTGTCTCCAACAGGTCATCTGCGACAACCGTCTCAATCTTCACTTTGGGCAGAAAATCGACGACATATTCTGCCCCTCGATAGAGCTCCGTATGTCCTTTCTGTCGGCCGAAGCCCTTTACTTCCGTTACAGTCAGGCCGTTGACGCCGATTTCGGAAAGCGCCTCTCGAACATCATCGAGTTTGAAGGGCTTGATGACGGCGGAAATCTGCTTCATGACGATCTCTTCTAAGGCTGCCGGAAAAGCGGCCGGCTTATTGATGACTACTGAACCGCCCACTGCTTTTCAAAAGATGGACGATGATCCGGAGAACGGTTTTGTTCTCTTTTTCGTATCTAATCGGTATGAGACCTGAAACTTTGTACCGCAATAGGCAGCCTTTTTAGATTTCAAGTCGATTGAGCTGCCATTTGCAGCTGAATACCTTTAGAGCAATATTGCAATTGGCAATTATAGGCGCTCGCATAACGCCGGACAGAATTCGCACCGGCATGCACAAGCGTTTTGTCTGCACCGCTGCTGGCCTCACGCAGTGTGCAGAGGCTCAAAAACCATATAAAAAAGCCGGAGCTTCAAACTCCGGCCTCTTTTAGAATGGCAACCGATTACTTGTCAGCGGCAACCTTCTTGACAGGCTTGGGCGCCTTCTTAGCATCATCAGCCTTCGGTGCAGGCGTACCGACGCGGTATTCGTAAAGCGAAACATCCTTCACTCGAACGCCGAACTTCGGGTCGTTGTTCGGGCTGTGCCACACATCACGCTTCTGACGCCAAGCGTTGATGAACGCCACAACGTTGTTGGGCATGTTGGGCGAGTCCGTCACTTCATTGATCGTGAAAGTCTGACCGCCAACGAGGTAAACCTGGAGCTGGTGAACGAAGGGCCCCTTCGGCGCCGCCTGCTCCTGAGCCTTGTTCTGATCTTTCTCTTCAGCCATTTTGAACATCCTTTAGCTTTAAGGGCATAGGGGGGCCGCTGCGCTTTCCTGTTATCTGAAAGCAGAGGGCCAATCTGAATCTTCTGAACCCGGTATTTGTCAAGTGGTCTTTCCGAAAATGTTCAACTGTTCTGAACCATTAAAACTTCGTACAGGGGCTTTGCCCCTACGCTTCGCTACCCCAGGATATTTTCAAAACATGAATAGGGGGCGCAATGTGGCTGAGTTTGATAGTATTGCCCCCACGGTACAGGGAGGGATCCCGATGACCGTAAACGTGAATAGGGAGGGCTCTGCGTGCGCGCAGGGCCCTTTCGCTATTCAGTCTTGGGCGCGTCGGGCTTGTCCGGGTTCAGCCACTGGCTTCCGGAGGGCGTGCAGTCCCATACGCGGCCACTGATCCAGCGATCAGGGTGACGCTCACGCGCTCGTTCAAGCACCTGCTTACGAGCCTTCAGAATGGCTTCCTCGGTTCCGTCGAAGCGGCTCTTGGGAGTGACCCAGTTGACGCCGCTGTGATAGCTCTGTTCGTTGTAACGCGACAGGTAACCTTCGAGCCACTGCTGAGCAGCCTCAATTGATTCAAATCCCTTGCGAGGGTATCGACCAGTGTACTTCAGCGATCGGAAGAACGACTCCGAGTAAGGATTGTCATTGCTGACACGTGGTCGACTGTGGGAGCTGATGATGCCCCATTCCTCGAGTAATGCCTTCGTTTCATTGGCCTTCATGGAGGCTCCGTTGTCGGAGTGAACAACCAACGAGCGCGGTCGTATACCGTGCTTGTGGAAGGCCTCGTTCAAAAACGTCCTGGCGTATTCAGCGTTGTCTGCGTCGTAGACCTTGGCGTGCACGGCAAGGCGGCTGAAGACGTCCACGATGGCATAGGCGTAGAAGAACTTCCCTTTGTAACGTGCGTCCCGGAGATAGGTAATATCCCACGTCCACACCTGATTGGGGCCCGTTGCTTCGAAGCTGGTCGGCTTGTGACGCTTTACGCCCTGGCGCGTGCCGTCGCGTCGCGCATTGAGTCCCGCGTCTTTCATCACGCGGTAGATTGTCGAGAGCGAACCGTAGTACTCGCCCTTGTCGAGCAGGGTCCAGAAGGCTTGCGCGTAGCTCAAATCGACAACGTCTGGGTGCGTCAAACGCTCGACCAAAGTCTTTCGCTCTTCCTCGGACAAAGCGTTGCGCGGCTTGAAGTTGGAGCGATCCTGCCGACCGTCCTTGAGTTCCTTGCCCTCAGTAATCTGCTTGCGCCAGTTGCGGAAGGTACGGTCGGTCAGCCCAAGGCACTGACATGCCTTCGGCAACGAAGCGCCGTTGTTCACAGCTTCCGTGATCAGCTCGTAGGCTTCGCGGCGATCTTGGTCACTGATCAGTTTTCCTTGTCCCCCCAGATCGCCTGCGCTTTTTTTGTCAACACCAAGAGCGCAGACAACTCGGCCGTTACCTTGTCCTTTCGTTCAATTTCCCTCTGGGACAGGCGATAGTTTGCCTCAAGCTCTTTGACGCGACCTTTTTCCTTGGTCAGCATCTTCTGCATGCGAGAGACTTCGTCCGGGTCAGTGAGGACTTTCTTGCGCTGACGACCGGCAAAGGCCTTGACGTCGGCCAGAAGAAGGCCTTCTCGACGGCAATATTGGCCGGCTTCGGTGCTGTCGAAGCCCAAGTGACGACACACAACATATGCGTCGTACATTTTGTTAAAGTCAACGCCTTCAGGGAGAGGTACTTTCATGTTTTGAGTGCCGATGTTCGAGGCAAATACGGCAGCCGCATCTTGGCGCGCCACTTTTAGCCACGAGTATATCGTTACTCTCGCGACTTGATACTCCTTGGCGGCATCGCTGATGCGCGTCCCGTCGGACAAGATGCTTCTAACTACGTTATTGCGGAATTCCAGAGGATACCCCATTTTTGTCTCCAAGATTGCTTAGTGCTCCTGGAAAGACATTCTGACAAATAGGGAACCTGTTCAGGCGGCAAAACTGCCGCCTTCATTCGTTCAGCGGAGGAACAGCATTTTATCACGCGATCATTATTGATTCATGGAAAAGATCGCTTTCCCTCCTTGAATTGGTATAGGGTTTCCACTACCCTGCAGAGAGACTTGCAGCCATGCCTGTCGCCAGCGTTTCTGCAAATGCGGGGTCGTCTGCCTCCACCATGATTCGAAGAAGAGGCTCCGTGCCTGATGGACGCACAAGCACGCGGCCACGCCCCTCGACTGCAGCCCGCGCTTCTTTTACCGCAGCGGCAAACCGCTCATCTCCCAGCCAATCGTAACCCTTGGGAATGCGCTTGTTGACAAGCGTCTGCGGAAGCATGTGCAGATCTGCCGTGAGCTCGGCAAGCGTTTTCTGTGTACGGCGCATGGCGCAGAGAACCTGCAGCGCGCTGACAATCCCGTCGCCGGTCGTTTGACGATCCAGCGCCAGGAGATGTCCCGAGCTTTCGCCGCCGAAATTCCAGCCTTTTTCGAGCAGCTTTTCAAGCACATAACGGTCGCCGACCTTTGCTCTTTCAAAGCCCACGCCAAGCTCGCCCAGCCGCTTTTCAAGGGCATAGTTCGTCATGAGCGTGCCGACGACGCCTTCAACTTTGCCGCCGACGGCCATGCGATCCCGCGCCATGACGTAAAGCAGCTCGTCGCCGTTGTAGACCCTGCCGCATGCGTCAGCCATGATGAGACGATCCGCATCGCCGTCGAGACTGATTCCGACATCGCAGCCGGCAGCGGCTGTCCAATCGGAAAGATGTTCCGTATGCGTCGCACCTACCCCATCGTTGATGTTGAAGCCATCGGGCTGTGCTCCCGTCACGGAGACATCTGCGCCAAGCTCGTGAAAAACATCGGGCGCAACGTGGTAGGCCGCGCCGTTGGCACAGTCGACGAAAATGCGCATCCCTTTCAGATCAATTGCATTGTCGATAGTGGATTTGCAGAACTCAATGTAACGGCCGCTCGCGTCGGACAATCGACGCGCTTTGCCGAGCTCGGCCGACGGCACGCAGTCGAAGCCTCTGTCTATCTCCGCTTCGATTTCGAGTTCGAGCGCATCGGGGAATTTTTGCCCGTAAGCGGAAAAAAACTTGATGCCGTTGTCGTCGTAGGGATTGTGGCTCGCCGAGATGACCACGCCAGCATCAAGCCGCTGAGCGCGCGTGAGATACGCTATGGCGGGAGTCGGAATAGGCCCGCACAGCACGACGTCAACGCCTGCGCTTGAAAAGCCCGCCTGAAGCGCGGCTTCCAGCATATAGCCGGAAACGCGCGTGTCCTTTCCGATCAGCACCGCCGCATGCCCATTCGGATTGCGACGCTTCAGCACGCGTCCGGCCGCCTGTCCGAGCTTCAATACGAAATCCGGAGTAATGGGCGAAACACCGACCTTGCCGCGCACGCCGTCTGTGCCGAAGTAACGTCGAGACATAAGTTCTCCTTTTATTTTGTTTTTGGCCGCCGATCTTAGCCAAAATGATCGGCTTGCCCCTTATCGATACTTTACGCCGCCCCAGCCGCTTCGAGCCGCCGAAGCATCGTCCAGACACGAAGCGAATCAACCGCCCCTGCCACATCGTGCACGCGAAGTATTCTTGCGCCTCGGTCTGCCGCAAAAAGCGCTGCGGCCGTGCTCGCCGCATCGCGCTCGTCCGGCCGCGTTTCTCTTGCGAGCAGCTTTCCTATCGATCCTTTTCTTGAAACAGCAGTCATGACAGGCCTGCCGGCAAGAGCCCCCAGCCTGCGCGTTTCTGCCAGCAGGCGCCAGGTCTGATCCGCTGTTTTTCCGAAACCGCACCCGGGATCCCAAACAATTCGGCGCAAATCCGCCCCACTGCCGCAGAGCAGCGCCGTACGCGCAGCAAGGTAGTCCGCCACGTCCTCCAAGGGATGAAGGGAGCCCACAATTCTGCTTCGATGCATGACAACAAGCCCGCACCCGGTTGCAACGGCCGCTTCGGCTGCGCCAGGACGCTCGAAGCCTCGTACGTCATTAAGTATGGCAGCGCCAGCGTCAGCGGCTTCGCGCATGATCTCCGGCTTGGATGTATCCACAGAAACCGTCATGCCGCGCGAGACCAGTTCCGCCACTACAGGAAGAACGCGGCGCCGCTCCTCTTCCAACGACACGCCGTTCTCATCAAAGCCCGGGCGCGTCGACTCGCCGCCGACGTCGATGATGTCTGCGCCGTCGGCACGCATTTTTTCTGCCCAGACCACCGCTTTGCGGAGACTGTCATGAACCCCGCCATCGGAAAAAGAATCCGGCGTCACATTGAGAATGCCCATCACGAGAACGCGATCCTCAAGTTCGTAGTGCGTTCCTCGGCAGAGCCAGAAGTTTTTTTGCGTCATAACAAAAAGCCGCCGCACTTCTCTTTGCAGAAAAATGCAGCGGCCCGATACAGATGTTGTCAGCTGGCAGATTCAGCGGCGATCGTCGGACCGATTCGACGACTGGCTCGGCTCTGACGACTCAGACGAGGCTGAAGCACCTTCTTCGCCGGCCTTTTCTTGGCCTTTATCGCTCTTGTCGTCCGCGTGCTCTTCTTCATCAGGCTTGAAAGGATCAAGCGGATCAACAGGCTGAAGCGGCTCATGCGCCTGATCTTTCCCGTCGGCGCCTGATGCATCCGCATCATCCAGAGGCACTACAGGCGAGGGCGGTTCAAGCGGCTTGCCGGCCATAATCGCGGCGATCTGTTCAGCATTGATCGTTTCTCGTTCAAGCAGCGCCTGCGCCATCGCTTCCATTTTGTCGCGATTCTCCTCGATGATTTTGCGCGCGCATGCGTACTGCTCATCAATGATGCGGCGGATTTCCGCATCAACAGCCTGCATCGTATGTTCGGAAACATGCGTGGTCTTCGTCACGGAACGGCCCAGGAAGACCTCCCCTTCGTTCTCGGCATAGACCATGGGACCCATGCGTTCGCTCATGCCGTAGCGCGTGACCATGTCGCGAGCAAGCTGCGTGGCACGCTCAAAGTCGTTTGACGCCCCGGTCGTCATCTGATGCATAAAGATCTCTTCGGCAATGCGGCCGCCAAAAAGAATTGCGATGCGGGTGAGGATGTACTGCTTGTTGTAGCAGTAGTGATCCATCTCAGGGAGCTGCATCGTCAGGCCGAGCGCCCGGCCGCGGGGCACAATCGTGACCTTGTGCACCGGATCGCTCTGAGGCATCAGCCAGGCAACAACAGCATGCCCAGACTCGTGATAGGCCGTATTTCGGCGCTCGTCCTCGGTCATCACCATGCCGCGGCGCTCGCTGCCCATCATGATCTTGTCCTTCGCGTTTTCGAAGTCGATCATCATCACGACGCGTCCATTGCGACGCGCGGCAAATAGCGCTGCTTCGTTCACGAGGTTGGCGAGATCGGCGCCGGAGAACCCCGGCGTGCCGCGGGCAATCACGGATGCGTCTATATCAGGCCCCACCGGAATCTTACGCATGTGAACGGCAAGAATTTGCTCGCGCCCTCGAATATCCGGCAGCGGCACAACAACCTGACGGTCGAAGCGGCCCGGACGCAGAAGCGCCGGGTCGAGCACGTCGGGACGGTTGGTCGCAGCGATGACGATCACATTCGCACCCGTGTCGAAGCCGTCCATTTCAACGAGCATCTGATTGAGCGTCTGCTCGCGTTCGTCATTGCCGCCGCCCAAGCCGGCGCCGCGTTGACGACCAACAGCATCGATTTCATCAATGAAGATGATGCAAGGCGCATTCTTCTTGGCGGTTTCGAACATATCGCGCACGCGGGCGGCACCCACGCCGACGAACATTTCCACGAAGTCGGAGCCCGAAATCGTGAAGAACGGCACCCCCGCCTCACCGGCAATTGCCTTGGCGAGAAGCGTCTTGCCGGTACCGGGAGACCCGACGAGAAGCACGCCGCGGGGAATGCGGCCGCCGAGGCGCTGGTATTTGGAAGGATCGCGCAGAAAGTCTACGATTTCCTGAACATCCTCTTTCGCCTCATCGCAGCCGGCCACATCTTTGAAGCGGACCTTGTTTTCCTCTTCGGAAAGCATGCGCGCCTTTGACTTGCCGAAGCTGAAGGCGCCCCCGCCGCCGGCGCCGCCTTGCATGCGGCGCATAAAGAAAATCCATACGCCGATGAGCAGAAGCATCGGGAACCAGGAAACGAAGAGCGTCGTCAAGAAGGACGGCTCTTCTTCGGCCTTGCCGTATACCTGAACGCCCGCCTTTCGAAGATCGTCGACCATCCAAATGTCGCCGGGGGAGGTAATGACATATTCCGAACCGCTCTGCGGCGTCACGGTAATGCGGCGGCCCTGAATGTCCACGCGCTTGATCTTGCCTTCCTTGGCATCATCCATGAACTGGGTGTAGCTCGTCGTATCGGCGGTCTGCTCGGCCACCGTATCAAACTGACGGAAGACGGTAAAGAGAACGACCGCGACGAGAATCCATACGGCAATGCGGGCGAATGACTTGTTGTCCACGTTTGGGCTCCGTGCCCGAGAGCGGCGCAACGCCAAAAGCGCACCGTCAACGGGCATCACTATTCTGGGATAGAGACCGTCCAAGAAGACGGCCTGCAGCCGCGGACGCCGCCGAGCCTTCTTCTTTGGAGATGCAGGCCGTGCCGCGGATGCGAAATGGTCTCATTGTAGCGGCACTGCCGTCCTTTCAGCCGTGCCGCCCGAAAGGAAATGCCGGATCATTCCATTCTTTTCGTTTGAAAATATGTCCGTCCGGCTCATGCACGCCGTCCAAGAACGGCGGCTTCCTTCCTATTTCCTTTATTTAGCGTCCTTCAGTCCGCGTGAGACCAGATAAACTTCGGCGCTCGTATCTCGACTCGCCGCCGGCTTCTTTGCTGCAACCTTCTTGAAGACTCGCTTTAAGGACTCGACGTACTGTGAGTAGCCCGATCCCTGAAAGGCTTTAGTCACAAAGACTCCCGAAGGCTTCAAATGCTCCAGGCAGAATTCAAGCGCCAGCTCATTCAGAAGCAGCGAGCGCGCCGCATCTGCGGCGGCAATCCCCGAAAGATTCGGCGCCATGTCAGAAAGCACCACGTCGACCTTGTCACCGTTTAGAATCTCGGCAAGCTTGTCGGCGATGGACTGTTCTCGGAAGTCGCCCTGCAGAAACGTCACGCCGTCAATCGGATCCATAGGCAGGATGTCCATGGCGATGATGCGTCCGCGAACCGTTCCGTTCTTGTCGGCGAGTTTCTCATGCACGACCTGTGTCCAGCTGCCCGGCGCAGCTCCCAGGTCGACGACAGTCAGGCCTGGCTTCAGGAGATGCTCCTTCTCGTCAAGCTCAATGAGCTTGTAGACCGACCGGGCCCGGTAGCCTTCCGCCCTGGAGCGCTTCACGAACGGATCATTGATGTGCCGTTCGATCCAGGCGCGGTTCGAACGCAGTTTTTTGGTAGATACGGGCATCAGCCCCTCCAATTTTTTATCTCTCTTTGCGCTTGGCCGCCGCTGCTTCCGACGGACGCAGATCGCGGACACGCACAGGGAAACTTTTCAGAATTTTATGAGCGAAATCATTCTTACGCGCGATGTTCGCCTGTCGCTGCGCGCACAGGCCCATCACCTCGACCCCGTCGTGCTTCTGGGCGCCAACGGGTTGACCGAAGCGGTCATGAAAGAAATTGACCGCGAACTGAAGGCACACGAACTCATTAAGGTGCGCGTGCCCACCGACGACCGGGAAGAGCGCGAAGCAATCTACTCGCAGGTTGCCGACACGCTCGGCGCAGCCCGCGTTCAGATGATCGGCAAACTGCTTATCTTCTGGCGTCCCGCGGAAGACGAAACCGAAGAGGAGGCTTCCGCACGCATCATCGCAGCGGCGGCCGCTGCGGCGCGTCCCGAGAAAGCAGCCGCGAAGACGCCTGCGCCCTCGGCAAAAAAGAAAGTTGCTTCGAAAAAGCCCGGCGAAAAGAAGCAGCGCAAAACGGAAGCGCCGCGGCGCGCTCGCCCGAAGCGCACCCGCAAAACCAAGAAAGCCATGCTTGCCGGTAAGTAAACCCGAGCTTGCCTGATCACAAAAGCGCAGTCCGCTCCGCATTCGGAACGGGCTGCGTTTTTTTCTGTTTCAGCTGGGCCCGCTTAGAGCAGGCTAGCCGACCTCTTGAAGCAGTGGCGCGCTTTACTTGTATTCGACGGATTCAATTTCGAACGACACCAGGCCCTTCGGCGCCTGATACTGAACGGAGTCGCCTTCGTACTTGCCGATCAGCGCGCGCGCGATCGGAGAGGACACAGAGATGAGATTCTTCTTGATATCGGCCTCATCATCGCCGACGATCTGATACGTGACCGTTGTATCGTCTTCTTCGTCGTAAAGCGTGACGGTGGCGCCGAAAACAATTCTCTCACCGGCATTGAGCGTCTTCGGATCAATGATCTGAAGCGCAGGAATCTTGCCTTCGAGCTCAGCGATGCGGCCTTCAATGTGGCTTTGCTCTTCGCGGGCGGCATCGTACTCGGCGTTTTCCGAAAGGTCGCCTTTTTCGCGAGCTTCCGCAATTGCGGCCACAACGGCTGGCCGGGCCGTCTTCTTGAGGTAGTCAAGCTCCGCCTTGAGCTTTTCAGCGCCTGCGGCGGTAATAGGGATTCGATTCAGCATGTCGAACTGCAAACGTAGAAAAAGCCACGTCGGAGCAACAAAATGCTCGAACGCGGCTGGCAAAAAAGAAGGCGGACGACGCGAGCAAACCGTGCCGTCCGAAAATATTTAGGCTTGCATTAGTTTAGCAAAGTGCAGGGCTTTCGGGCGCGGGATCCGCCGGCAGACGCGGGGCTGACGCGGCACAGCGCTGCGGCATTCTGCCGCCGACGGACCGACATCCGATCAATCTTCATAATTCTGCGGGTCAAGCCGCCGCTCAACAAGCTCAATCATGATGTGTATGCACTTGATGTGAAGCTCCTGCACGCGATCTGCGTAACGCCCGCCCGGCGTCACGATGGCCACATCCGCCAGGGCGGCAAGCGGCGATCCGATCTTCCCCGTCATGCCGACCACCTTCATGCCGAGCGCCTTGGCGCTGCGGACAGCGGCAAGCACGTTTTTGCTTGTTCCGGAGGTCGATATGGCAAGAAGCACGTCCCCGGGATGACCGTGCGCTTCAACATAACGCGAAAAAACAAATTCGTAGCCGTAGTCGTTGGCGACGCAGGCAATATGAGACGCATCGGCGATGGCAGTAGCCGCATAGGCGCGCCGATCCTTACGGTATCGGCCCGTCATTTCCTCGGCAAAGTGCATGGCGTCGCAGAGGCTGCCGCCATTGCCGCATGAATAGATGCGGCCGCCCGAGGCAATCGACGACGCCATCAGATCAGCGGCCCGATCTACGGCTTCAAGACCAGCTTCGTCTTGCAGAAAATTCTCAAGCGCCGAGTGCGCTTCAAGAAGCGCTGCGCGGACATGTTCCTTGCTCATGGGCTGTGTATTCCGGTGATGTTGCTCGATGATTCTAACTTTAGCGAAACGCCTGAGCCTTCGCCGAGCCTTGATTCGGCTTCGGCAGGCTCGTCAGGCGTCACGCCGCGCATAAACGGCGCCAGCAATTGTCGAAAGATCTGTGTATTCGATTTCCAGACCGCTCGGCAGCCCCCGAGCAAGACGCGTGATGCGCAGCTGCGGCCAGCGTTTTTTCACAGCCGCAATTAAGTAATAGGCTGTTGCATCCCCCTCAGGGGTATAGGAAGTCGCGACAACTACCTCTCGAAGAATACCGCTGCTCATGTCTTCAGCAATGCGGTCGATGAGAGCATTGAGTCCGATTTCCTCCGGACCAACTCCCTCAATCGGGTTAAGTCGTCCCGAAAGCACAAAATAAAGGCCAGGCCAGGAAAGCGAAGCATCGAGCGCAAGTTCGTCGGCAACGCTTTCGACAACGCATAGAAGCGATTTGTCTCGCGTTTCATCCGAGCAGACAGGACAAAGCTCTGACTCGCAAAAAATGCGGCAGCGCCGGCAGCGCCGAACTTTTTCGCGAACACCTGCCAGCGAACGCTCCAGCCGTTCGAGCCGCTTCGGATCCTGAAGAAGAAAAAAAGCTGCGCGCTGCGCACTTCTCGGACCGAACCCCGGCAGCGACGCCAAAGCGTCGACAAGGCCGTCAAGCGACGGAGATAGTCTGATTGAAGCCATCGTACGCTCCTGTATGATGTTCAGCGCTTCGTCTGCGCCTCAAAGCGCATCTTGACATCGAAAGGTGCGCCGAAATAAGGCCACGACGTCACCAGAACATCCGCGCCAGCCTGCGCATATGCTCCGGCATTGGAAGCATTGATGCCGCCTGCCGCATTGATGACAATCCTCGGATTGCGCCGCCGTGCAGCATCGCAGAACGCAGCGAGCGCATCAACTGTAAATCGCTCGCACTGAATGATGTCGACGCCCAGCTCGACGAAGCGAAGCGCCTGCGCCGGCGTATCGGCCTCAACCGCTGTCTTGCGCTCAGGATTTTCTGCCGCAAGCCGCTTGATCGAACGTGCTGCATCGGCGCAGAAAACGCGATGCTGATCAAAAACCAGAATCGAGTCTGAAAGCCCGAAGCGATGCACAATGCCGCCGCCGGCTTTTGCGCCCGCATAAGCGATCGGCTTGGTTCCGGGAAAGTGCTTGCGCGTCAGCGCCACGTGCGCATTCGGAGAAACGGCTCGCGCCGCATCCAGCATGGTCCGAGTTCGAAGCGCGATGCCTGAAGCGTACTCCATGACGCATTGCGCCGTTTTGTAAGCGGCATGAAGTGAGTAAGCGCTTGCACTCGCCCGAAGAATAGGCTCGCCCGCAGCCAGGCGCTCTCCGTCACGCGCAAAGATCTCGACGTCGGCGCCGGCGAGCTCAAAAAGGCGCTTGGCGAGCAAAACCCCTGCCACAATGCCCTCGTGCTTGAATTGCGCAGTAACCGTCCCGACAGCTTCGCCTATGCCGAGACCGTCCGTCGTCAGATCAGCCTGCGGGCAGTCGTCTTCAAGAAGCTTCAGAAGATAAGCATCCAGGCGCCGGGATGCTTCGCACTTAATCGGCTCTCCCATAAGCCAGCCTCCTTAATTCTTCGCCAAATGCGGCAAGACAAACGAAAAACGCCCCCGGCCGACTTCACAACGGAAGAGACCCGGGAGCGTTCAAACAAAAAAGCCTGCGTCCGTGAGAGCCTGTCTCAGAACGGCAACTTCATACCCGGAGGCAGCGGCACCGCCTGACGCATCTTCGCCTCGCTTTCCTGAGCGATCGTCTTGACGCAGTTGTTGACGGCGAGCGTCACCAAATCCTCGAGCATTTCGATGTCTTCGGGCTCCACTACTGAAGCATCGATCGAAACGCGCTGGCATTCGTGCTTGCCGTTCATCACGACCTTCACGGCGCCGTTGGCGGCTTCACCGGTAAATTCCGTTTTAGCGATTTCTTCCTGAACCTTCTGAAGCTTCGCCTGCATCTTCTGCGCCTGAGCCATCAGTCCGCCCATGCCGCCCATACCACCCATGCCTCGCATAGCTGTTCTTTCCTTTTAAGGGGTTATGAATTCGCTGGTCCGCCTTCGGCCTCCAGAGGACGAATCGAATCTTCGTCAATAGTGCCGCCAAACACGCGCAAAACCTCTTTCACGAGCGGATCATTTTTGAAGCGCTCCACGAGTTCTGCATGCGCCTTGGCCTTTTCCACCCGCTTCGCGTCGGCTACGGTCGAGCCAGCATCGAGTGACCCTACTTCGAATTCAACGCGGAAGGGGCGTCCGAAATAATCGGAAAGCTTGTGCGCCAGTAGACGTCGGTTGGACTCCGTGGCTAATGCCGCAACATTGAGGCGCAATTGTACGCGGTTTTCCTCGAGCTTCAGTACCTGCGACTGCATTGCCAGCATTCGCACAGGCCCAGCCAGATGAGCTCCTTCAATAATGTTCCGCCAGTTGAGCGGTTCGC
Organism: uncultured Sutterella sp.; assembly: GCA_905213905.1. Taxonomy (GTDB): domain Bacteria; phylum Pseudomonadota; class Gammaproteobacteria; order Burkholderiales; family Burkholderiaceae_F; genus Sutterella. The sequence goes on from CAJMKD010000011.1 coordinate 24,205, forward strand.
TGCACGCGTGCTCGACGATTTTCGGCGCGGGTGCTTCGAACGCGGGAGCTGCCTCAACCGGCGGCGGGTTCTCCCCGTGGAACTGTCGGCGCCGCCTGCCAAGGCGGCACTGACGCTGGCGCAGCTGCGGCAGGTGCCGGCTGCAGCTGTGGGGCTGCCGCGGGTGCCGATTGGAGCTGCGGCTTCAAAGCGCCGCCATCGCGCGGCGGCACATATCGGACTTTAAGTCCCGAAGGCTTGAAGGCCAGCATGCGCAGAAGCGCCATCGTAAAGCCGGCATACTCATCGGGCGCAAGCCCAAGATCATTGCGTCCGTGCAGCGCGATTTGATAATAAAGTTGCACTTCCTCGGGCGACATAGCGCGCGCGAGCTCGACCTCTGCGGCATAGGCCGGATCGTCTGATGCCACAGCGCTCGGCACTCGCTGCAAAAGCGCTATTCGGTGAAGCATCCCGGCGAGATCGCGCAGCGCCTGGCCGAAAGAGAGACTTTCGGCCTGCATCTCGTCGGCGCGCGCAAGCATGCCCTCGGCGTCGCCAGCTACGAGCGACTTCAATATGCCCGTCAGCGTATCGGTGCCGCTCATGCCAAGCATGCTTCGCACGCTCGCCCCAGTCACATTGCCGCCAGAATAAGCGATGGCCTGATCGAGCAGCGATAGTGCGTCTCGCATGGAACCTCTCGCACCGTGCGCGATGAGTCTCAAGCCTTCTTTTTCAGCAGGAATCCCTTCAACCGAAAGAATGTGCTCGAGATGGCCGACGATGCCCGCAGGCGTCATGTTGCGCAGGTTGAACTGCAGACAGCGGGAGAGCACCGTAATCGGCACCTTCTGCGGATCAGTTGTCGCAAGAATGAACTTTACGTATTCGGGCGGTTCCTCAAGCGTCTTCAACATGGCGTTGAAGGCGGTGCTGGAGAGCATGTGCACTTCGTCGATCATGTAGACCTTGAAGCGTCCGACCGTAGGCGCATACATTGCGCGCTCAAGCAGCGCCGTCATGTCCTCAACTGATCGGTTTGAGGCCGCGTCCATTTCAATGTAGTCGACGAAACGGCCTTCATCGATTGCCCTGCAGGCATCGCAGACGCCGCAAGGCTTGGCTGTTACATCGCCTTTGCCGTCTACGCCCCTGCAATTGAGCGCTTTGGCAAAGATTCTGGAAATAGTCGTCTTTCCAACGCCGCGCGTGCCGGTAAAGAGATACGCGTGATGCAGGCGCTTTTCGGTCAAGGCCCGCGTGAGCGCCGTGACAACGTGGTCCTGCCCGACAATCGTTTCAAAGTCATGCGGTCGCCACTTTCGGGCGAGTACCTGGTAGCTGCTCATGTGTGCGTCACTTGAGGAGGACAAATCCGAGCGTCCTGAAAAAAGAAAACAGTCGTCATTGTACGGTGCTCAGTGCTTGCTCGAACATCGAACGCTCGCCCCCGATGAATCGAATGGCTAATCATGGGCCCGCGCAAACCCGGCTGAATTGAAAGCTGCTTTTCGGCGTTCTGCCAGCAGTTGAATAGCCGGACCAAGAAGAGTGCCGCGGCGCTATTCGCAGAAAAGCACGTCGTAAAACACCATGACGGAAAGCGCCAGAAAAAGCGTCCCGCCGATTCGGTGCATGACAAGCGTCGAATTGCCAGAGAGAAATCGGCGGCACTTGGTCGTAAGCATCGCATAGCCGCAATGTATGCTGAAGACAAGCACGAAGTAAACGAGCGTCAGCACCGCATACTGTTCCGCGTAGGGAAGCCGCTGATCAATGAACTGCGGAAAAAGCGAAATGAAGAACATGATGAGGACGGGGTTCGTCAGCTGCAGCGTAATGCCTTCCAGAAACGCCTTGAAGCGGCGCACCTCGCCTTTGCTGCCGGAAGCCGCCCGCGGCGCGCTTTCCGAGAAGGAAACGCTCCCCACAACATCAGGCTGCGCCCGCAGCCGCCAGGACCTGACGCCGAGCCAAACAAGATAGCAGGCGCCGACAATGCGAAGCGCGGCGTAGGCCGTCGGCGAATGCGCCAGCACGACGCCTACGCCGGTGCCTGATATGATCGCCATGACGACCGTGCCAGACGATGTACCACAAATCGTCCAAATGGCACCGCGAAACCCGTGCTGAAGCGACTTCATGATCACCATGAGCACGCCGGGACCAGGCGTGACGATGGTGGTAGCGGAAGTAATCAGGAAAAGGACGAAGAGCGTCGCATTCATGGCGTCGGTGAGCCTGTTTTGTTCTTATGAATTTCGAAAGGCGATCGCCTTTCAGAAACAGGCATTTTAGGACGCAAGCGCTTGGATCGAGAAGAGTCCGTCCTCGGCACAGGGAGGGAGCCATGTCGCGCAGGGCAAAATCTGCGGACGCAAAAATGGCGAGCCTTATCCTCGGCACTGCAGACACACCAGTATGGCTGCTTTGTTCCCAACCTGACCAGGTTTCCGGGGACTGCATGCGAGGGGACCCGCCAAGCGTGCAAGTATATGGAAGAAAATTCGAATTTGCAAAATTTCAATCGCTGCAGGCACCCGACAAGATGCAAAAACTCTTTTCAACTCTGTCAGGAAGGCCCGAAAATATTGTGCGAGTGCTAGTATTAGCCCGATTTTTTTCGGACGCTCTGCAGGAACCCGGCTGGCGAAACGGCCTCAATGCGCCGAGATTCCTTTCGAAGCACGCCCCGCCGCCGCTTCCCATGAACATACTAGCGTCCACCTGATTCATCACTTCACTCTGTGCCGGACTGTTTCTGCACGATGCGCTGCGCCAAACGCTATGCGCACGACCCGTTCTTCACCGAATGACCGGATCCGGACGGCAGTTCTTCCTAAGCTGAGGAAACATCATGAGCGAAATTCTTCATATTACCGATGCTGACTTCACCGAAGTCGTTAATTCAGAAACGCCTGTTTTCGTTGACTTTTGGGCCACTTGGTGCGGCCCCTGCCGCATGCTTGCGCCTCGTCTTGAAGAGGCAGCCAAAGCCTTCGACGGCCGCGCCATCATCGCCAAGTACGACGTCGACCAATCTTCTGGCATGGCCGCACACTACGGCGTCCGCGGCATTCCCACGATCATCGCTTTCCGAAAGGGCGAAGTGATTGATCAGCGCACTGGCGCCTGCGATCAGGCAACACTCAACGCCTTCATCGAAAAGAACCTCTGACATCCATCCTTGCCGTGCGCCGGTGACCCTGCGCGCGGCAATCTCCCCGAGCCCGCATCGGCGCGCTTGGCGGAAGATCCTCCCTATCTGACGATCCATTCTGCGGCGGCCGCACAATTCGAAGCGGCCGTCTCTCTTCGATCATGCACCTTTCGGACCTCAAATCCCTCCATGTTTCTCAACTCCTCGACATGGCCTTTGCGCTCGACGTCGACAACGCGCAGCGCATGCGCAAGCAGGAGCTGATGTTCGCGATCCTCAAAAAGAAAGCCCGCATGGGCGAACAGATTTTCGGCGACGGCACGCTTGAAATTCTGCCCGACGGCTTCGGCTTCCTTCGCAGCCCCGATGCGTCGTATCTCGCAAGCACGGACGATATCTACATTTCCCCGTCGCAGATCCGGCGCTTCAATCTGCATACGGGCGACACCATCGAAGGCGAAGTGCGCGTTCCGAAGGATGGCGAACGATACTTTGCGCTTGTGCGCGTCGAAACGGTGAATGGCCTTCCGCCGGAAGCCATCAAACACCGCATGCTCTTCGAGAATCTGACGCCGATTTTTCCAAACCAGCGTCTTACGCTTGAACGCAACATGCGCGGAGACGAAAACCTGACGGGTCGAATCATCGACATGCTTGCGCCGATCGGCAAAGGCCAGCGCGCGCTCATCGTCGCGCCTCCGAAATCAGGCAAGACCGTGTTGCTGCAGCATATCGCCCACTCCATTTCGGCCAATCACCCTGATGTCGTTCTGATGGTCCTTCTCGTCAACGAGCGTCCTGAAGAAGTGACTGAAATGCAGCGCACCGTCAAGGGCGAAGTCGTTGCCGCCACATTCGACGAACCGGCGCTACGCCACGTTCAGGTTGCGGAAATGGTGATCGAAAAAGCCAAGCGCCTTGCCGAATCAAAGCGCGATGTCGTCGTTCTTCTCGACTCGATCACCCGCCTTGCCCGTGCCTACAATCAAGTCATACCCTCATCGGGCAAAGTGCTCACGGGCGGCGTTGACGCCAATGCGCTCGAGCGACCGAAGCGCATTTTCGGCGCAGCGCGCAACCTTGAGGAAGGCGGCTCGCTCACGATCATTGGCACGGCCCTGATCGATACGGGTTCTCGCATGGACGACGTGATCTACGAAGAATTCAAAGGCACCGGCAACAACGAAATTCATCTTGAACGCCGCCTTGCGGAAAAGCGCGTGTACCCCGCCATCAATCTGAACCGCTCTGGCACGCGCCGCGAAGAACTGCTCATGAAGCCCGACCAGCTGCAGAAGGTCTGGGTGCTGCGCAAGTTCCTCTACGACATGGATGAACTCGAAGCGATGGAATTCCTGCTCGACAAGCTGAAGGCCACAAAGAGCAACGACGAGTTCTTCAGCTTGATGAAGCGCTGATCAACAAGACTTCCCCCACAGCGACAAAAGCCGCCCGAGAGTCATCCGGGCGGCTTTTTTCAACTTTGCGGGAAATCAAAGCTTCTCTAGCGCTATCGCCATTCGAGCGTTCGGTTGATGCCGAAGCGCTGATCAAAGTCGCCCATCGTCGTCTCGGACAGCCGCAGTCCCAGCGCACACTGCATGCGCTTGAATGCAAATCGCGCAGCTGCCTTTACGATGCTGAGCTCGCTATCCGCAAATTCCTTCGGCTCAAAGTCCGATCTCAGCGCGGCGCGCATCACGCGCTCAATGTCGGCATAGGACGGCAGGCTGTCGCTGTCCTTTTGCCCAGGCCGCAATTCCGCCGTGGGCTCCCGCTGGATAATAGCCTCAGGGATCACTTCCGCACCTTTCCAGGCGTTGAAGGCCCGGCAACAGGCAATCACTTCACTTTTCCAAAGATCGACAATCGGAGCAAAGCCGCCGGAAAGGTCGCCGTAAAGCGTCCCGTAGCCCATGGCGGCCTCGGATTTGTTAGCCGTGCAAAGCAGAATGCGGTTTTCCTTATTGGCAATCGCCATCAGCCGAAGACTGCGCAGTCTGGCCTGAATGTTTTGATCTGCGATGTCGCCAACGGGCAGCTGGCCGATATCATCGGCAAAATCGCTGCAGGCAGCTTCGTGCATTGCTTCGATCGAACGATCAGCCAGCCGAATACCCAACGCATCAGCCAAGCGGTGCGCGAGCGTATGACTCTCAAGAGATGAAAAGCGTGATGCAAGGAAGAGCGCACGCACCCGATCTGCCCCAAGCGCCTCTGCAGCACACGCTGCAACAAGGGCGCTGTCAACGCCGCCTGAAATGCCCAGAACGACGCCTTCCGATCGAACAGCCAATACGTAATCGCGAATTGCTGCAATGATGGCTGCAAGTCTTTCATCAGCCGGCAGCGAAGCGCTGCGCACTGGCGAATTCAATACGCGCAGCGGCGCGCTCACTTCCGAAAGACGTCCGCCCTGTGTCCCGCAGACAAAGAGAAGTGCGTCGGGCTCGTAGCGTCGTGCGGCATACTCTGCGCTGCCAAAGCGGACAAGAGAGCCGCCGGCGCATGCGCGTCCGGCTTCGCAGCCGCCAAGCGTCGGCGAAACCAACGCAGCGCCTTCGGGCGGCGTCTGTGCAGGTGGCATTGCGCTGAAGGGCTCCGACACGCGGAATGGATCCCAAAGCAGGATCGGCTTATCGGACGGATCCACTGAAACCCGAGGGCAGACATCGGACGCCAGCTCTGACGGGGCTTCGCCGGCGCGCATTGCTGCAGGCCCTGAGCGGCGCCCAAGAACAAGCGCAACCGGGCCTCGATCCGTTTCAATCGGCAGAAAAATATGCGCCTTAAGAATGCGCGCTTCGGCCTGAAGCTTTTCAATAGCAGCGTCTCGAGCCGCGCGAATGCAGTCCGACTCGAGCGCGGATCTGCCTTCCATGCCTTCAATCGCACAGCGCGGCGCAAAGAGAACCAGCGGTGCGTCCGGCGCACGGCGTCTTGCTTCGCGAAGCGTTTCGAGAATGGCGTCTGAATTTGCGCTAAAAGCGCCGCTTTTTGGGGCGCCCTGATGAACAACAAGGATGAACTGCATGATTCGGCTTAGTCAACGATCCGCCTGGAAAGCGGATAACGCACATGATTATGGCGCACAAACCAGCATGGTTTGTGCGCCACGAAGCAGTGAATGCGCCGCAGGCGGTTGCGCATCATCAACCTTGAATGAAGGCTGCGCTGCGTCAGCCGAGATTTTTCAAAATGTGCTTGCGCGCCGCTTCGTCGTCAGCTGACGTTATTTCAACATGCCTGAAGCCGCTTTCCTCAAGTCGGCGCACCACACGCGGGTGAATCGTCACGGCGGTGCCGCCGGCAAGCCAAGCCTGCGCCCCCGGCACGGGCCGAACTGCGTGCATGACGGCATCAACGCCGTCTGTCGACGTCACATAAAGAAGCGGCGAAGGACCCGTGAGCGCATCGGAGAGACGCTTGACGTCGCGGGCGCTGAGTTCCAGCGGCACACGGACGTATGCGCACATAACGACCACATCGCTCCCCATTTCCCGCAACTTCTGCGGCAGCCACTCTCTGCCGGTCTGGCCACGAAGTATCAGCACGCGCGAAGGCGCCGCCTTTTTTTCGATTAGCGCAAAAAGAGCCTCGCTCCCCGATGTTTCAGCGCTTCCTGACGGGTACAGAATCCGAACCGAATCACCCCAAGCGCACCGAATTGCCTTCGCGGTGCCTTCGCCCACCGTAGCGAGCGTGACGTGCTCGGGCCATTCGCGAACCCAGTGCGCTACGGCAGCCACGGCCGACGGGCTCGGCAGCAAAACCATCTCGACGTCGTCAAGATTGGCGAGACGCTGCGTAACAAGCTCCGTCTCTTCCGGCAGCTCGATCGTGAAAGCAGGCCAGCGCCACGCTTCAATGCCGTCCTTCTCCGCAAGAAGGTCCGCAAGACGATTGTTGGCCTGCCCCGGCCGCGTAAGAATCACGGGACGATGTTGAGTGTTCATGTGTCGTATTCGAAAAGCCTTCCCTCATTTCCGCGCCGGCCTCACCCTCGAGACAGCATCTCTGAGCGGCCAGCCGGGCGCTCCTTAGTGATATTTTCGATCAAATCATTCGCCGAGAATGGCCTGAAGGAACGTCTCCGCGCCCTGCTTGCGCAGATCCTCGACCACCTTGAGGGCGAGCCCTTCAGGATCTTCGATCGGACCGCGCCCTTCGGCTCGTGCGCACTCGCCCGTGTGGTGATTGCCCACGAGAGCACGAAGCCACAGTTTGCCGTCTTCAACGACTGCATAAGCGGCGAGCGGCACCTGGCAGGAACCGCCGAAAGCGCGTGAAACAGCTCGTTCTGCAAAGCAGCATGCTCGCGTCTGCGGATCGTTGATGAACTGAAGGGCCTCATGCATGACGGCGTCGCCTTCACGGATTTCAACGCCGAGAGCGCCCTGCCCCGGCGAGGGCAGGCTCTTTTCTGCTGGAATGATTTCACGAATGCGCTCGGCAAGTCCCAAACGCTTGAGGCCTGCACTCGCCATAACGAGCGCATCGTACTGGCCTTCGTCAAGCTTCTTGAGACGGGTGCCGACGTTGCCGCGAACAGGGAGCACTTCAAGATGCGGGTAGTTGATGCGAAGCATCAGCTCACGGCGAAGGCTGGCCGTGCCAACGCGGGCGCCGGCAGGCATCTCATCGAGAGAAGCATACTTGGGCGAAACAAAAGCATCCCGCGGATCTTCTCGCTTGCTGACAGCAACGAGCTCAAAGCCTTCGGGAAGCACCATCGGAACATCCTTCAGGGAGTGAACGGCCAGATCGGCCTCGTGCGCCTGCATAGCCGTTTCAAGCTCCTTCACAAACAGCCCCTTGCCGCCAACTTTCGAGAGCGTGCGATCGAGAATCTGATCGCCGCGCGTCGTCATGCCGAGCAGATCAACCTGAGCTTCGGGATAGCGGTCGCGCAACAGCGCCTGAACATGAAGCGCCTGCCACATGGCAAGCGGGCTCTCGCGGGTCGCAATGACGCAGCGTTCAAATTTGGACATGATGAGAGAAGGCTAAATTTCGTCGTTTGAATTGAAGCGAAGCGCAACCGTCCGAAAGCCCTTCGCACAAATTCGGCGAGGACTGCACGGTGCATCTTCTGAGAATCTTGCGATTTTACTTCGCGTTCTTTTTTGATCGCTTAAGCGCAACCCCGCTGATTCACGTGCGGGATGAAGCCGATGTCCGTTTTTCAGTTGCACGAAGCGCTCGACTTTGGGATAATTGCCGACCTTCCCAGTTGGCACGTGGGCATGCATGCCCGCCGTAGGACCCGTAGCATTCGGGCAGGCGCGCAAGGCTGCCAGGGCGACCGACAAACAAACTAGGAAAACAGCTGAAAATGAAGCCGAACATTCACCCCGAGTACCGTCCCGTCGCTTTCGTCGACCTTTCGATCAACAAGACGTTCATCATCCCTTCCTCCGTTCAGACGAAGGAAACGGTTGAAATCGACGGCGTGACGTACCCGCTCTTCAAGCTCGATACCTCGTCGGCAAGCCATCCCTTCTACACGGGCGCTCAGACGCGCATCGTTGAAGCCGGCCGCGTGGAAAAGTTCCGCGCCAAGTTTGCCGCCAAGCAGAAGGCCATGGACGCCGCTGCCGCCAAGGCTGCCAAGTAATCCTTTGGCGCAAGCTTGAAAGATCTTCGGCGGCCCAATCCCCGAAGATCTTTGAAAAAAAGGAGAGTTTCCCGATGAAGGAGCTCTCCTTTTCTTTGTTGACAAAATAGCAGCGGCGACGAAAGCGTCTATCGCAGCGTTGCGCTTATCAATACAATCACAAAGATCATAAAGGCCAATCATCGTGCTCAGTCAGCTGCCCACTCCCGCCAAAATGTCGCAGGAAGCTGCGAGGAAGCTCCCGCGCTATGCGCTACATCTTCTGCTCGCCGTTTTTATTCTCTGCGGCTTTTGGGCGCGTGATTTGTGGACGCTTCGCGACGCCGCCAGCTTCGGCATCGCTGCCACGATGGCGGAGGGCACGCTTTCCGATTGGCTGCTCCCTAATGTGTTCGGCGCCGGCGTTCATGCCGCCGGCCCGCTCACTGGATGGATCTCCGCGTTTTTCATCAAGCTTTTTGGCGACCTGACGGGAGATGTGCAGGCATATCGCGCCGCATCGATCTTTTGGTTTGCCTTGTCGACGGCCGGCATTTGGTACGGTACGCTTTGGCTTGCCAAGCGCCCTGAAGCGCAGCCGGTCGCTTTCGCCTTCGGCGGCGAAGCCTCGCCCGGCAGCTACAGCCGCGTCGTCGCCGACTGCGCCGTGCTTCTTTTCGTCGCCACATTCGGCATCGTCACCCGCCAGCACGAAGCCATTCCGGAAACGGCGCTTCTTGCACTGACGAGCGTTACTTACCTTTTTTTGGTTCAGACGCTGCGCCGCCCCAACCTTGGCGCCTTTCTCTGCGGCTTTAGCACTGGCCTTGCCGTTCTTGCCTCAACGCTCTTTGCCGGGATCTGGCTGCTCGCGGGCGCCATTCTTGCCAACGCTTCGCTCAGAAGCTTCCCCGGCAGCCGCGATCGGCGCATTCTGCTTCTCGTTGCGGGTTCCCTCATCCCGCCGGCGCTGTGGCTTGTGTCTGCCGCAATCAGTGCTCCGGAAGCATTTGACAGCTGGTTCTTCGCATGGGCTCAAACGCAATCGGCCAATTTCGGCCTTTTAAGCCTTTCTACCCTCGCATGGATCGGCAAGAATTTCGTCTGGTATCTCTGCCCTATCTGGCCGCTCGCCCTCTGGGGACTGTACAGCTGGCGCTGGCAGCTCGACCGCACGGCGCTTTTCCTCCCGCTGATTCTGACGGGCACCAACATATTTGCCGCCGTTTTTTCGAGCGCAGCTGTGGCCGATACCGTTCTTCTCGGCTGCATCCCCAGCATGTCGGCTTTTGCTGCTTTCTCCCTCGTTACGCTGCGCCGCAACCGCAAAGACATTCTTGATTGGTTCTCGGTATCCGTTTTCGGCCTCGGCGTACTCACGCTCTGGACGTATTGGCTTGCCTGGCTCACCCACTTCGCGCCGAAAATGGCGCGTTCGATCGACATGCTTGCGCCGGGCGCCTTGCCTGCCTTTGATACAGGCTTTGCCGCAGCACTCGTTGTTTCGATCGTCTGGTTTGTTTTCGTCGGCTGGCGCATGACGCATCGCCCTGTCGTCGCTTGGCGCGGCCCATGGCTTGCCGCAGCAGGGATGACAACGGCCTCAACAGTGATATTCGGTCTTTACCATCACGCCATCGACATCAACCGTTCCTATGCGCCCGTGGCAGCAACCGCGGCCGAGATGCTTCAGGATGCCGGCATGAATGCCGCCGACTGCGTCTCGGGCGAACAGCTTCCGCCGGGCGTACGCGCAGTATTCAGCTATTACGGCCGCATTCCTTTCGCGCCAGACGGTGCCGCAAATCGATGCCGCTTCCGTATTGAGCGCAGTCATGCAGGACTTATGCCTGCAGGCATGATTGGAACGCCGCTGTCGCGCCCACATACCGACGAGGTCTTCTACATAAGTGCAGTCAAAGGAGCACAGTCCTTTGAACAGCTTGAGAAAATCCGCCCAAACGGCGACAATTCGGTCGATTCATCACATTAGACCTGCGTACCCGATCACGCTCATTCAACAGCCTTGTGAACGAGACGGCGCCCAGCGTCGTCTCGACGTATGCCTGCGCGACATCTTGAAACGCCTATGACGAAAGCCCTCCCGCCGCCAGAAATCTCCCTCAAGGCGCTTTTCCGCCTTGCCGGTCCTATCTTCATCGCCAACATCGCCATCATCGGCAGCGGCACCATTGACACCGTCATGGCCGGACAACTCGGCAAGGAACATTTGGCAGCCGTAGCTCTCGGCATTGCCTCAACGATTTCCGTTTTGATGGGGCTCGTCGGCATTCTGCAAGGGCTGAGTCCCATCGCCGGCCATCACTTCGGCGCTCGGCAATTCGATCGCATAGGCGCTGAACTTAACCAGAGCTTCTGGCTGGTTCTACTGCTTGCCGCCATCGGCATGCCGATACTGCTTTCAACCGATTTCTGGATCGAACTCGGCGGCGCTCAGGGCGAAGTCGCAGAGATGGCCAAGGAGTACATGTTCTGGACAGCGCTTTCACTGCCCGGCAGCATGGCCGCCAGAACATTCATTGCCGTCAATGCAGCCGTCTCAAAGCCGCGCATTACGATGTGGGTTTCGCTCGTCATGCTCGCGCTCAAGGCTCCGCTCAACGCTGTCTTCATGTACGGCTGGCTGGGCTTTCCTGCGATGGGCGGCGCAGGCGCAGGCGTTTCTTTCTTTGCGCTCACCTATTTCTCGCTTGTCGCCTACATTCTCATCTGGCAGCTTGACCCCTACTACAAACGCATGCATCCGTCGCGTTGGTCGCTCCCGGACTGGCGCCTGCTTAAAGAACAGCTGCATGTCGGCATTCCCATCGGACTTTCAACATTCTTTGAGGTTTCGAGCTTTACGCTGATGGCAATCTTCGTGTCCCGCTTCGGCCCTGCCATCATCTCCGCACATCAAATCGTCGCCAACCTCACGTCAATGTGCTATATGTTCCCGCTTTCCATCGGGATTGCATCCTCTGTTCTTATTTCGCAGTGCCTTGGTGCGAAATGGCCCGGCCTTGGTCAAGTGGTGCTCAAAAGAGCTTTTCTTCTTTCGACGAGCATTGCACTTTTGGCTTCTCTCACGCTTTTCTTCGGCCGCTCTCCGATCATTTGGCTTTACACATCCGAAGCCGCAGTGCACGATCTGGCCGTGAAGCTCATCCTTTTCGGCTGCTGCTACCACGTTTTCGATGCGCTGCAGACAGTTTCCTCGTTCTCGCTGCGCGGCTACCGTGTTACGACTGTTCCGATGATCATTTACGGCGTCATGCTTTGGGGCGTTGGCCTTGGTTTAGGCTACCAAATGGCCTTCCACGGAGAATGGGCGGGCGGCCCCTACAACGTTTACGGGTTCTGGGGCATGACGTCGATCGGACTTTTCTTCACGGGAACCACGCTCGCTATCATGGCAGCTTGGGTTGCTAAAACGATTGCAAAGGATGATTCGCACTCGGCCGCTGAAATCCTTTCTGCGGCCAGACAGCGCGCCTGAGATCGATGTCGGATAAGCCGATAGGGCGATACATCGGCTTATCCGTTCTTTATTTATTCGGTCGGTCAAAGCATGTTCAAGGAGTCCGTCAAGCTGCAGAGCGGCACACAGCTCGAAGTTACGCAGCGCATTACGCTGGGCGCAGCGCAAAGCGAGCTGGCATATGCCGTCGATACGTATTTCTTTCTGCCCAACGAACTTCTCATCAATCCCGACACCTATTCCGGTCGCGATTTCCAAAAGCACCTCAAGACTTACATCCGTCTCGGCTGTCCAGCGCGAGCACTCATTTCGCTTTGCGCGCCCGACGGCGCCATCGGCAAGCTGTCATCCGCACTTGCCGCAACTGCAGCATCAAAAGCCTCGGATCCGAAGAAGCTGGCCGTCAACTACGAGGCTGCGGTCAAGCGCTACGCGCTTCTCTACCAGCGCGCGCTTTCAACGAGCGTCAATACCCTTGCTCGAGACGGTTTAGTACTCAGTGACGATGAACTTGCTGGCAGAATTGAGCGGCTCCTGCAAGATGCACGCAACGCTAGAGATGCATTCCGCAGCCTTGAAAATACGGCTCGCCACTGCGAAGCACTTTTTGAATCGCATGCCTATGAACTCTGCGATGAATTCATATCCATCAGCAGCGCAAAAAGCATGTCCTCTCTGTACGAAAAGCTCGGCTCGCGCTGCGCGAACTTGATAGATCGCTACTGGCTTGAAGAGAAGCTCTACCGCGAAAGCCGCTACCCTGGCACGATTGCCAGAAGCGCCGCGGATCGCGAACGCGTCCTTTATCGCTGGCGCGCCGTCAAAAAGTATGTGGAAAGCCTCCTCTACTTCAGCGTGCGACGCCGCTATGGCGACTCGCTTCTTCAGCATTCGCTCGCCGGCGCAGCTGCCGCTGTTTCCATGCTTTTTGCCACAATCATCGCCTTCGTTTGGCAAAGCCGCTACGGCAGCCTCTCCCTTAATCTCTTTTTCGCGATGATCCTTGCCTACATTTTCAAGGACCGTATCAAGGAAGTACTGCGCGCGAAGCTGCTGAAGCGATTCCGCGAATGGCTCCCGGACAGAAGATTGCGAATCATGCGCACCGGCACGGCTGGCCGAGAAATCGGACGATGTGATGAAACTTTCGATTTCCTCGCGCCTGCGCAGCTGCCGCCGGAAATTGCCGGTCTGCGCCGAGATGCCAAAGAAGCACCGTTTTCCTACATGTCAGAAGGGCGGGGAGAGCAAGTTTTCCGCTACCGCAAAAAGGTCAGGCTTGGCGTTTCCGATGCGGTCTTGCAATTCACGGAGCGCCGCTTCGTCGACATTACGCGCTTTAACATCGGCGATTTTCTACGCAATATTGACAACCTTTATTCGTCACTGCCCGAGCTAGACCTCGACGAACCGGAACCCGCACGAGCGCCAAAGACTTACCACATCTACATGGCACGAGAAATTACCATCGGCAGCCGACAGTCGTTTGAGCTCTCTCGCATTTGCGTCTCGCTCGACGGCATCCGATCCCTAGAGGCCATCGCAAATCCGATGCCGCTCTGAAGGCGCACGCTGCGCTTGAATTCAAAAAAAATAAAGGTCCGTCTGTCAACTGGCGACAGCGGACCTTTTTCATGCGGCTGCCGCTACGTTCAAACGCAACGGCCGCCACAGAGATGCTTTCAAAAATCAAGCGCCATAGCGATTTTCACGCAGCGCAGCGATGCGGTCTTCAATGGAGGGATGGCTAGCAAAGAGCGAACCAATTCCGCCGGAAATCCCAAAGCCCTTGACAGAACCAGGCAGTTCCGTGGGCTCAACGCCGCCAAGGCGCTCAAGCGCGCGGATCATCGGAGAGGCGCCGCCCATGATGCGTGCAGCACCGGCATCGGCATGGTATTCGCGGTAGCGGCTGAACGCGGCAACAACCATGGAAGCGAGGAAGCCGAGCGCAATATCGAGAACAAGAGAGGTCACGTAATAGCCGACGCCTGGACCTTCTTCTTCATTGCGAAGAATCTGACGATCGACGACCCAGCCAATGATGCGCGAGAAGAAGACGACAAAGGTGTTCATGACACCCTGCAGCAGCGTCATCGTCACCATGTCACCGTTCTTCACGTGAGAAATTTCATGAGCGATGACCGCTTCCACTTCATCGCGCCCCATCATGCCAAGCAAGCCCGTCGAAACAGCGACGAGCGAGCTCGAGCGGCTCGCGCCGGTCGCAAATGCATTGGGCTCACCTTCATAAAGTCCGACTTCGGGCATCGGAATGCCGGCCTTGTCAGCTTCACGTCGCACAACATCAACAAGATAAGCCTCCAAATTGTTGCGCGGACGCGCCGGATCAATCGTCTGGACGCCCATGCTCATTTTGGCCATCTGCTTCGACATGGCAAGCGAAATGAGCGAGCCAGTGAAGCCAATCACCATCGAGAAGATGAACAGCGTCCCGAGATTGAGGCTCGAACCGGACATCGTGCCGAAATTGACGCCGAACACCATCTGCACAATCGTGAGAACGATGGAAAGCATCACGAAAACGGCAAGGTTGGCGAGAATTAATAAGCCGATACGCTTGAACATGGCTTGAATCAGTTTCCTTTTTTTGGGTGCGAAATAGAGAGGAGGAAGCGCTTGCTTACAACGCCCCGCCTCGAAAACAAGGTCAGTGCTCCGCATTTGAACGAAGCGAAAGAACATTTTACGAAGCACGCGCAAAAGGCAGTCCCTGGTGTGCGCCTTCATTTGTAACAATTCGGTCAGGCCTTCTTGCCGTCTTCAATGCGCCGCGGCGGAAAGCTGTCCCAGCTGCCGCATCCGAGGCAATGCCAATTGAAGTGCGAAGCCAAAAAGCCGCACTTGCGGCACTGGTAGCGGGAAAGGCGTCTTGCATGTTTTTCAAGCAGCGAAGCGAGCAAAGACATTTGTTCATCTTCGGGATGCTCGGTGTGCTTGAGCTGGACAAGTGCATTCAGCGCAAGCAGGCTCGGTCGGTTCTGCAGCATCCGCATGGCAATGCCGCTCGCTTCGGCGACGCCTTCGAGTTTATTGACGCGGGTGAGCGCAGCCTCCATAGCATCGATCGAGCGCGTCTTTTCGCAGGCATCCTTCAGCAGCGCTGCAGCGCCGGCTGCGTCTCCGAGCGACGACAGCGCGTCCGCGAGCGGCCCAACAATGATGGGCAGATATTCAGGAAACTTATCCGCCACGCGCTCCCAGTGCGCCACTGCTCCTTTGCTATTTCCCGATGCAAGCGCTACCCGAGCAGCGGTGATGCCGACGCGAGGCGTCGCATCATCACGTTCAAGCGCTTTTTCAACCAGAAGCTTCGCCTCCTCGATATTTTTTTGCTTAAGCGCCACGTCAATGCGCTCACAGTAGAAGTGTGCGATTTCAGAGGCATGCGATTCGCCTGCCTGCGTTTCGAGGAGCCGCGCCGTTTCAATCGCCGCCGCCCATTCGTGTTCCGTCACATAGATTTCAAGCAGCGATCGAAGTGCATAGAGATGTTCGCTCGGCATCTCGGAAAGCCGACGGAATGCGGCTTCCGCTCTGTCGAAGAAACCTGCTCGAATGTAGTCCTGAGCCAGCTCCTTCAGTGCACGAGTTCGCTCTTCCTTAGACAAATCAGCACGGTTGTAAATATGCCGATGAAGGCGAATCGCACGCTCAAATTCGCCTCTCTCGCGAAACAGGTTGCCAAGCACGTGATGCAGATCGACCAAATCAGGGTCAATGCGCACAACTTCAACGAACGTATCAATGGCCTTGTCGGTTTCTCCGTTCAAAAGCAAGGAAAGACCGTGCGAATAGGCTTCGGGAAGATTCGTCGCGTCGTCACGCTGCCGTTGATCTAATCCGCGGCAAAACCAACCCGCAAAAAAGAGTACGGGAACGAACACGAAGTACCAGTATTCGAAATCCATCTGAAGAAACGCTGTTGATATTGGTTGGCGATTGAAACCAAAAAGCCGCCTGACTTTTGTCGGGCGCTTTCTCGTTCAAAGAGCCGCCATTTTAGCGAGCGATTGCACAGACCGTCGAGCTCACCTGACGGCACGCGGACAATTCACGTCCGCCGGACAAAAAAAGGGACAACCCGAAGATTGTCCCCTTTTTTTCGTCGCTATTGACGTCGCTTATCACTCGAAGTTGTCGACTCGTTCGCGGAGGCCCTTGCCCGCCTTAAAGAAGACGGTATATCGGGCCTTTACCGCGACAGGCGAACCGTCCTGCGGATTACGGCCGACTCGCTCATCGCGATACTTCAGTCCAAAGGAACCGAAACCGCGGATTTCGATGCGATTGCCCTCGATGAGCGCTTTCGACATCTCGGCGATGATGAGCGATACGCCTTCGGCGATATCTCGATCGGCCGCATCCTTCAGATCGGTCGTCTTGGAAGAGACGAGTTCCTCGATCAGTTCGGATTTCGTCATGGCCTGCACCATGATGATTCCCCCTGATTACTTCTGTTCGAGCTTAGCCTTGAGCAGGGCGCCGAGGTTCGTCGTACCCGTCGAGGCATCGGCGTCAGCGTTGAGGCGGTTGAGCGCATCACGCGCTTCGGCGGCGTCCTTGGCCTTGATCGAGAGCTGAATGCTGCGGTTCTTACGATCGAGGCTGATGATGGCAGCTTCGATTTCCTGGCCGACGCTCAGACGAGTCGTAGCGTCTTCAACGCGATCGGCAGAGATTTCGTTGGCGCGCAGATAGCCTTCAACATCGGCACCAAGTTCGACAACGGCGCCCTTGGCGTCAACGCTCTTCACCGTACCCTTGACGATCGAACCCTTTTCGTGGGTGCTCGTGAAGTTGCTGAACGGATCACCGCCGAGCTGCTTGATGCCGAGGCTGATGCGTTCACGATCGGTGTCGATCGCGAGAACAACAGCTTCGACTTCGTCGCCCTTCTTGTACTTGCGGACAGCTTCTTCGCCCGGTTCGTTCCAAGAAAGGTCGGAAAGGTGCACGAGGCCGTCAATGCCGCCAGGCAGGCCGATGAAGACGCCGAAGTCGGTGATCGACTTGATCTGGCCGGTCACCTTGTCGCCCTTCTTGTGCGACTGGGAGAATTCTTCCCAGGGATTCGGCTTGCACTGCTTCATGCCGAGCGAGATGCGGCGACGATCTTCGTCGATGTCGAGAACCATGACTTCGACTTCATCGCCGAGCTGAACGACCTTGCGCGGATCGACATTCTTGTTCGTCCAATCCATTTCAGAGACGTGGACAAGGCCTTCAATGCCAGCCTCGACTTCAACGAAGGCACCGTAGTCGGTGATGTTCGTGACCTTGCCGAAGAGACGCGTGGCCTTCGGGTAACGGCGGGAAATGCCGATCCACGGATCTTCACCAAGCTGCTTGAGGCCGAGCGAAACGCGGTTCTTTTCCTTGTCGAACTTAAGAACCTTGGCTTCGATTTCCTGACCAACCTGAACAACTTCGCTCGGGTGACGGACACGGCGCCATGCGAGATCCGTGATGTGGAGCAGACCATCGATGCCGCCGAGATCAACGAAGGCACCGTAGTCGGTGATGTTCTTGACAATGCCCTTGACGACAGCGCCTTCCTTGAGCGTTTCAAGGAGCTTGGCGCGTTCTTCGCCCATGTTGGCTTCAACCACAGCACGGCGCGAAACGACGACGTTGTTGCGCTTGCGGTCGAGCTTGATGACCTTGAATTCGAAGGTCTTGCCTTCGTACGGCGTCGTGTCCTTGACCGGACGCGTATCGACGAGCGAACCCGGCAGGAAGGCGCGAATACCGTTGGTCATGACGGTAAGACCGCCCTTGACCTTGCCCGTAACCGTACCGGTGACGAGTTCGCCGGATTCGAGCGCCTGCTCGAGGTTCATCCAGGCAGCGAGGCGCTTGGCCTTATCGCGGCTGAGGATGGTATCGCCATAGCCGTTTTCAACGGATTCAATGGCAACGGAGACGAAATCGCCCGGCTTGACCGTGACTTCGCCGCGGTCGTCCTTGAATTCATCGATGGGCACGTAGGCTTCGCTCTTGAGGCCGGCATTCACGACAACGAAGTTGTAGTCGACGCGAACGACTTCAGCGGTGATGACTTCACCCTGACGCATTTCCTGGCTGGCGAGGCTCTGTTCAAAAAGCTCAGCGAAGGATTCGGGCTTGTTGGTTTCGATGGACATTATTTAGAAAAAAAAGGAATGAAAGCACGCCCGCAGAATTGGAAGAAAACCAAAGCGTTGGGCGGAGTTAAACAAAAGGCGCCTCGGTTCGAGACGCCGCGGAAAACCGAATCTTACAACACTCGACTAAGACTCGCGCCACCATTCGAGGACTTTTTTCTCAACCGCCTCAATGTCCATTTCCGAAGTATCAAGCGTGCGCGCATCTTCTGCTGCGCGAAGGGGGGCAGCAGCGCGTTCTCTGTCGCGCTTGTCCCGTGCTTCCAGATCCTGAGCAAGCGCTTCGAGATCCGCAGGCTCGCCCCGTTCAAGAAGCTGGCGGTAGCGCCTTTGAGCGCGAACGCGCGCGCTTGCCGTGAGAAAGACCTTGAGCGTCGCCTCCGGGAACACAACAGTTCCCATGTCGCGCCCATCGGCTACGAGCCCGGGACTGCGGGCGAATCGACGCTGCAGCTCGAAAAGCGCCTTGCGAACCTGAGGAATGGCAGCAACACGGCTTGTTGCGGCACTCACTTCTTCCGAGCGAATCGCCGTCGTCACGTCCTCGCCGTCGAGCAGAATGCGCTCGCCCTCGAAAATCGGTTCGAGACGGCTGGCTATATCTTCAAGGGCCTCAGCATCTTCAAGGCCAGCGCCCTGCTTAAGCGCTGCGTATGTTGCAAGACGATAGAGCGCACCGCTGTCAAGATAATGAAAGCCCAGCGCGCGGGCTACGCGCGCAGCTATGGTTCCCTTGCCGCTTGCCGCAGGGCCGTCGATGGTGATGACGGGAACTTCTTCCATGTTCTGCATCCTCTGGAGTTGAGTGGAACAGCTTGTCGTCGTTGTTTCGCAGCGCCTACTTTGCAGCCGCATGCGCATCAGCAAAGCGTCGCATGAAGGCGGACAATTTTTCTGCGCCTTCGAGCGGCATGGCGTTGTACATTGATGCGCGCAGTCCGCCGACGCTGCGATGGCCGGCCAAATTGTATAGGCCTTCGTCTTGAGCCGCCCGCAAAAACGCCTGCGTCAGCGCATCGCTTCTCAGTCGAAAAGTGACGTTCATTCGACTACGGTATTCTGGTTCGACCCGCGTCAAATAAAAATCCGGAAAGGCATCAATCGCCTCGTAGACGCAGCTGGAGCGCGCAAGAGCGCGCTCATGCATGACGCCAACGCCGCCCTCCTTGTCTATCCACTCAGCCATGAGCTTGGCGACGTAAAGCTGAAAAACGGGCGGCGTGTTGGGCGTGCTCAGCGTTCTCGAATAAACGCCGTAATTCATCAGCGTCGGCACGTCGGGACTCGCAAGTCCGAGAAGATCCTTGCGGATCACAACGATCGCCAATCCTGCAATGCCGACGTTTTTCTGTGCGGCCGCCCAAAAAAGCCCGAACCGGGATGCGTCAATCGGTCGAGACAAAAAATTGCTCGACATGTCTGCAACAAGCGGGACGCCCTCCATTTCGGGCGACGGCACGCGCGAAAACTCAATGCCGTGAATTGTCTCGTTGTCGCAGTAGTAGCAGTATGCGGTCCCTTCAACGAGCGCAAGCTCTTCGTCTGCCGGCAGCCGCGTCCCGTTCCCTGAAAAGGCAAGCTGGGTCTTCGCAAAGCGCATCGCTTCCTTGGCCGCCGTTTTGCTCCAAGTGCCAGTCACCAGGTAGGAGGCCACGGGACTTGCGCCCAGCAGATTCATCGGAACCATCGCAAACTGCAATCTGCCGCCGCCCTGGCAAAAGAGAATGTCGTAGTTCTCCGGAATCGACAGCAACCCTCGAAGGGCATCGCGCAAATCGCGCATCATCGACTGCACTTCCGGCCCACGGTGACTCGCTTCCAAAATGGACCAGCCGCAGCCGTGATAGTCGAGCAGTTCCGCCTGAATGCGCTTCAGAACGCTTTCGGGGAGCATGGAAGGACCAGGACCGAAATTGAGTACGCGCGACACGCCTGACACCTTTGAGATTCAAATTAACGAATGGATATCAACGAACGAAGCTGTTCATGCAGATGAAGCGGCCTCTCTCGAGCGCCGCTTCATCAAGCAAGAAAGCCTATTGCTGATCGTCGTCCTCTGCCGAATCGACATCATCGGCATCGCTGACGTCCGCATCATCTTCGGGATCATCGGGCTCGACAACATTGGCGTCATCAGGCACTTCAATGTCAAGATGATCGATGTCGTCGTCGCTTTCGTTTGCGGTTCTCGCCACAATGCGGACAGACTGCAGCGTATCCTCGCCGAGACGAATGAGATGAACGCCGCCTGCGCCGCGGCTGTAAACGCTCACTTCGCTGGCACGTGTCCGGATCACCTTGCCGCCCGTCGAAAGCATCATGATGTCATCCTCGGGCGAGACCAAGCAGGCAGCAACCACACGGCCATTTCGTTCTGACGTCGAAATGGCCTTGAGACCCATCACACCGCGGCGGTGTTTCGTATATTCCGTGACGGGCGTGCGCTTCCCATAGCCATGCTCGGTTGCAGCCAAAATGTCCTTTGATTCATCGTCAACGATGACGAGCGCAATAACACGCTGCCCCTCGCCGAGGCGCATGCCTCGCACGCCGTGGGCAGTGCGCCCCATCAGGCGGACTGCGGACAAATCAAAGCGCACGCACTTGCCGGCATCGCTGAAGAGCATGACGTCGTTGCCCTCCTTTGCGATGCCGACGCCGACCAGCACCTCATCTTCGTCGAGAGTCATGGCGATGATGCCCTTGTTGCGGACATTCTTGAAGGTTTCCAGCGCCGTGCGCTTCACCGTGCCGCGATTCGTCGCCATGACGACGTAATGATCTTTTTCAAACCCCTGGATAGGGAGGATGAAGCTGATGCGTTCGTTTTCAGCCAGCGGCAGCAGATTCACAATCGGACGTCCGCGCGAATTGGCCTTGCCTTCCGGCAAATCGAAAACGTCAATCGGATAAACGCGTCCGCTCGTAGAGAAGCAAAGAATGATGTCGTGAGAATTCGCGATGAAGAGCGCCTCGATCACGTCATCCTTCGTCGTTGCCTGCACATTGCGGCCCTTGCCGCCCCGAGTCTGCGCATTGTAGTCGGCGAGTTCCTGACTCTTGACGTACCCGCCCTCTGTGAGCGTCACGACCATGTCGCGGCGCGGAATAAGATCGCGCTTGTTGAAGTTCGGATCCCCTTCCAGATCAATCGTCGAGCGTCGCGCATCGCCGAACTCTTCCTTGATCGCGCGAAGTTCTTCCGAAATGATCGCGCTCACCCTGGCAGGTTTCGCAAGAATGTCGATCAGATCAAAGATGCGCTCCATTGTCTCGCGATAGTCGGACAGGATTTTTTCGCGTTCCAGCCCCGTCAAGCGACGAAGATTCATCGCCAGAATGTTGTCGACCTGCGTCTTCGTCAGATAGTAGAGGCCGTCGGCATGAAGGCCGCGCTCCGAATCCATGGCTTCGGGGTAGACATCACGGCCGTTTGCAGCTGCACGTCGGGCAATTTCGCTGGCAAAGCCCGGCGCCCACCCCCGCCCGAGCAGCGCAGCCTGCGCTTCCTCAACTGTCTGAGATTCACGGATGAGACGAATGAACTCATCAATGTTGGCCAAGGCAATCGCCTGGCCTTCGAGAATGTGTCCAGCCTCGCGCGCCTTGCGCAAACGGAAGATCGTGCGGCGCGTGACAACCTCACGGCGATGCGCGAGGAAGCACTCGATCATCTGCTTGAGGTTGAGAAGCATCGGCTGACCGTCGACGAGCGCGACCATGTTCATGCCGAAGCTTTCCTGCATCTGCGTATTCTTGAAGAGATTGTTCAGGACCACTTCCGGCATCGTACCTTGCTTGAGGTCGATCGCGATGCGCACCTGCTTGGTCGACTCGTCGCGCATCTCTGAGATGCCTTCGAGCTTCTTGTCGCGCCAAAGCTCATGCATGCGCTCGTACATGACCCGTTTATTGACCATGTACGGAATTTCGTCGACAACAATGCGCGTGCGGCCGTTGCCGAACTCCTCCAGATGGGTTCTTGCACGCATGACGACGCGCCCTCGCCCTGTCCGATAGCCCTGATGAACGCCAGAAAGGCCGAAAATGATGCCGCCGGTCGGAAAGTCCGGCGCAGGCATCAGTTCTATAAGGGACTCAATCGAACAGTCGGGATGCTCAAGCGCATAAAGGCAGGCGCTCACCGTTTCCGACAAATTGTGCGGCGGAATGTTGGTTGCCATGCCGACAGCAATGCCGGCAGAGCCGTTGATGAGAAGCTCAGGCAGGCGAGTCGGCAGCACAACTGGCTCTTGTTCCGAATTGTCGAAATTCGGCACGAAATCGACCGTATCTTCATTGATGTCCGCCAGCATCTCGGCGGCGATCTTTTCGAGACGCACTTCGGTGTAGCGCATGGCCGCCGCACTGTCGCCGTCGATCGAGCCGAAGTTGCCCTGTCCGTAAATGAGCGGATAGCGCATCGAGAAGTCCTGCGCCATTCGCACAATCGTCTGATATGCAGCGCTGTCGCCATGCGGGTGATACTTGCCGAGCACTTCACCCACAACACGAGCCGCTTTTTTGGTCGGATTATTGTGAGTGTTTCCGATTTCCTTCATCGCATAGAGCACGCGGCGATGTACCGGCTTCAAGCCGTCGCGCACATCGGGAAGCGCACGTCCGACGATTACGCTCATGGCGTAGTCGAGATAGGAGCGACGCATTTCCGTCTCAAGCGACACCGGCAGAAGCTCCTGCGCAATGGCGTTGCCGGACGTCGGAGAGCCGCCGTCGTCCTGAGGCAGATCTTCGTCCTGGGTGTTCTTCTCTTCGTCCATCGAGACTGATTCCTTGACTTGTGGAAAGCGGCGAGCCGACCCGCACGCCGGCGACCACCGGGCGCATCAACTCGTTCTGCAAACTGTCAATTGTATCAGCATGCTGACCCACCACACGAAAAGCGGATGCACTCTTTAGGCAAATCAAGCAATTAGCTCCTATCGGTACGCAGGGGGAATCCGCTAGACGCATAGCGCTGCACCGGTCTGAGCCCGCCGCTTCAAGCCGCTAGAATGGCGGGCATCATCATGCCGTGCGTCCTGGCCGCGCAGGCCTCTGGCGCCGGCAACTTTAAAAAAACGGAAGGAT
Source organism: uncultured Sutterella sp. (assembly GCA_905213905.1). Classification (GTDB taxonomy): domain Bacteria; phylum Pseudomonadota; class Gammaproteobacteria; order Burkholderiales; family Burkholderiaceae_F; genus Sutterella. Next base: position 47,682 of record CAJMKD010000011.1, read on the forward strand.
CTCTCATGCAGCACGCTGACACCATTATCGAAGCCCGTTGGGTTCTGCCCATCGCACCCAAGGGCGTCATTTTGGAAAACCACAGCATCATCATTCGCGACGGCCGAATCGCCGCCGTGCTTCCGAATGCGGATGCCAGGCTTCAATACGAATCCGACGATGTCGTAACGCTTCCCGACAGCCTTGTGATGCCGGGTTTTGTCAACCTGCACTCTCATGCCGCGATGAACCTCGTGCGCGGTCTCGGCGCGGACCTGCCGCTGATGGATTGGCTCACGACCAAGATCTGGCCTGCAGAGGGCAAGCTCATGAGTCCGGACTTTGTGCGGGAAGGCGCATATATCGCCGGGCTTGAAATGGCCGCCAGCGGCATCACCACGACATCGGACCATTATTTCTTCCCGCTTGATGCCGCTCATGGGCTGCGCGATGCCGGGCTGCGCTGCGCGACATCTGCTTTCGTCATAGGCTTTCCCTCCGCTTGGGCCAAGAATGACGCCGAATACCTGCGCCGCGCTGAGGAGACGCTTGAGGCCTGCCAGAACAATCCCTTCCTGCGGGCAACGGTAGCGCCGCATGCGCCCTATACCGTAAGCGATGATGCGCTCAAAGCATGCGCCGAACTATCCGTCAAATACGATGCGCCTATTCACATGCACGTGCATGAAACCGCCGTAGAGGTTGCCGACTCATTGCGAGATCATGGCGTACGCCCCCTTGAGCGCCTGGAGCGCCTCGGTCTCGTCACAGACAAGCTCATAGCCGTTCATGCCGTTCACCTCAACGATGAAGATATCGACCGTCTCGCTCGGGCTGGCGCCTCCGCCTGCCACTGCCCCTGCTCGAATCTCAAGCTTGCCAGCGGCTTCTCGCCCGTAGCCAAGCTTCTCGAGCGCGGCGTCAACCTTGGCATCGGCACCGACGGCGCAGCAAGCAACGACAAGCTCGACATGCTTGGCGAAACGCGCCTGGCTGCCATGCTTGCAAAGGCTGTCGCCGGCAACACAACTGCCGCGACCGTATTCGACATGCTGGAAGCTGCAACGCTCGGCGGCGCAAGAGCACTGCACTGGGACGACAAAATCGGCTCAGTGGAAGCCGGCAAGGAAGCCGACCTCATCGCCGTCAAGCTCTCGTCGGTGCAATCGATTCCCGTCCAAGACCCGGCCGCCCAGCTTCTTTATGCAGCAGGTCGAGAAAACATCACGCACACCTGGGTGAGCGGACGTCTTATTGCGATTAGGCAAGAAAATGTTGCTTACCAGGACTTAAACGCAACAGCTCGCGCTATGTCCATTGCGCGGAAATGGCAAAATAGAATGTGATTAATCGCCTGTCGCTCCCCTGCGTTCGGTCACTTTCTCCCGCAAGGTGCTTTTTTTGGGGAAAAACCTGTTCCGCAGTCGACGAGAGGCGCTTACAATGTGGTTCTAAAAATTTGAAGATGGATGTTCGCCTGTCAGGACGAACATCCTGTTCCCTTCATTTAGGCTTGGATGACCTTTCGGTGCTGTCTTCCTTAGGGCGCACAACATAAAAATCGTCCATTCCCGTTGTTTTGAGGAAAAAAACACATGAAGACTTCCGCGAAGATTGGCGGCCTCGTTGCCGCCGTGATGCTTGCCGTTTCCGGCGCCTCGTTCGCCGCCGAACAGGTGAATCCGTATGTCCACTCGACCTCGGGCGACATCGTCAAGAACAGCACGGGCCTCTGCTGGCGCACGGGCTTCTGGACGCCGGCACTGGCTGAAGCGCTCGGTGTGAACGGCGACGGCTGCGCCTGCGACGCTGACATTTTGGACGCAGCAGCCTGCAAGGCTGTTGAAGAACCCGCGCCCGTCAAGGCTGCTGAAAAAGTGACCTTCTCGGCCGACATGCTCTTCAACTACAACCGTTCCGTGCTGAAGGATGAAGGCAAGGCCGTTCTTGACGACCTCGTCTCCCGCATCGCCGGCGTTGACATTGAAGTTATCCTTTCGACCGGCTACGCCGACCGCATTGGTTCCGACAAGTTCAACGAACGCCTCTCTCTCAAGCGTGCTGAAGCCGTCAAGGCTTACCTCGTCTCGAAGGGCGTCGATGCTCAGCTGATCCAGACGGAAGGCAAGGGCGAAGCTGATCCGGTCGTCAACTGCCCGAATCCTTCCCGCAACGGTCAGATCAAGAACTTCCGTGAACTCGTTCGCTGCCTCGCTCCCAACCGCCGCGCCGTGGTTGAAGTTGTCGGCACGCGTCCTGCGGAATAAAGCCGAAACAAAATCGCATGCCGACGGATAACTTCCGTTGATGCACCGATTTCGACGAAAGCCCCTGCTTTCCGGCAGGGGCTTATTTTTTACGTTTGCCGAGCTGATGCGACATGATTAAATATGTTCTTTTCGACCTTGACGGCACGCTTGTAGACACCGCCCCCGATCTTGCTGCTGCCGCAAACAAATTGCGCACAGATCGTGCCTTGGCGCCGCTGTCGTTTGATGAGCTTCGTCCGCTTACCGGACGTGGCGCCACGACGCTCGTCAAGGCAGCGCTCGGCAAAGGACCAGACGACCCAGAATTTGCTGCGCTTCGCAAAGAGTTCCTGCGCAACTACGAAGCACGCCTCGCGCTGGCATCCAAACCTTTCCCCGGCATCGTCGATCTGCTCGAAACGCTCGACGCAGACGGCATTCAAGCGGCAGTCGTCACCAACAAGCAGTCCGCTTATGCCGAATTCATTCTTAATGCTCTCGGCCTGCGCGTTTTTTTTGCTGCTGTCGTCGGCAGCGATACGTCGGGTTCGGCCATGAAGCCTTCGCCCGCAGGAATCCGCCTCGCCATGGCGGAGCTCGGCGCCGCGCAGGACGAAACCATTTACGTCGGAGACACGGCAACCGACATCACTGCCTCACTTGCTGCAGGCATCCCCTGCATTTTTGTTCGTTGGAATGACCTGACCGCACCGGTGCCGGCAATAGCGGATAAGGCCCTCGTCATGACGCAGCCCGAAGCTGTCCGGACAGCCATTCAGGGTCGCAAGCCCCTCCCTCTTAACGCCGCAAACAGGTAAACAAGCCGAACCGTCTAGAAACTTCCTGCAACAACATTATCAGCGCCGATGCCACGACAAGCGAATCATGCGCTATGATGGGCATCCTTATTCAGGGGGTGTCTTGGCTTCGACGGGGACGCGGACGCTGAATGGGGCATGCCGAGGTGCAGTCACCTCGTAAATCCGCTGCAAACAAATAAACGCCAACAACAAGCGTTTCGCTCTCGCCGCCTAATAGGCGAGATGCTGCACTGATTTGACTATGGGTCAGGTCGGGCAACCGACAGCAGCATCGTTTTACATAGCCTAGGTTCTGCAGCCGTCGTCGATGCAGAGCCGAAACCAAGACGTCTAGCCTGCTGTTGGCCCGTCGATCGGCAAAGCCGCAGGCGAATCTCAAATCATTCGACTACGCATGTAGAACCATCGGAAAAAGGTTTCCGGACGCGGGTTCAACTCCCGCCACCTCCACCAGTTTTCAAAGGCCTGCGGCTCACAACGAGACCGCGGGCCTTTTTATTTCCGCGCTTTCATCAAGTGCACCGCGGCTGAGTTTTCAATCTTCGGCAACAGTGCGTTTCAATTCTTCGTGCGGGTGGATAATTTGAGAACAATAATGTGAGTTACAGATACCTTTCTGGATGAGGAACAACGCAATATGGCTCACGGCTTATTTAAATTCACCGCAGCTGCGGTTGTCGTCGGCGCAGCGCTTTACGCCGGCATCGGCTACGTGGGCGTCCCATACGCCACAAAGATCGCCCTCGACAAATTCGTGAGCGCCAAGATTGGCCGCCCAGTCATGCTTCAGGAAGTAAGTTTCAATCCTTGGAGCTGGACCTACGAATTAAGGGGACTCGATATTCCGAAAAAGACAGGCGGCTCGCTGCTTCACCTCGATCACTTGCTTGTGGATGCTTCTGCGCAAACACTTTTCAAGCTGGCGCCCGTTCTTGATGAAATCACCATTGACGGCCTGCATATTGACGCCGTCATGGATGATGCGCTCAAAGCCGATATCGCAGCCCTTGCAGGGGAAAACGGCTCCGGGTCCGAAGCCAGCCCGCAAGCAGTCAATGAGGAAAACGCGTCTGCGGGCGGCCTGCCCGGCTTTGCGCTTTACAACATTTCCGTCACAAACAGTTCGATTCGGTACGCCGACCAATCGCTCGGCATCGATCAGGCAGTAACGGACGTCACTCTCAAGCTCCCCTTTGTGAGCACACTTGAGAGCTCGCGGGAAAGCCTCGTCACCCCTGCGCTTTCTCTGAAGCTCAATGGCACGCCGATCGAAGCGTCTGGCTCAACAAAGCCCTTCGGCTCTTCGCTCGAAGCGATGCTTGCCCTCAAGGTGGACGGCCTTGACATAGTGCCTCTTGCAAAAATCGTTCCGGCGCTCCAGAGCGACGCGCTGTACGTTTCGAACGGCAAGCTGTCCGCCAATCTCAATTTCATCTTCCGCAATCCAACCGGCGGGGAACCGGCAAAAATGCTTCTTGCCGGCACGTCAAGTCTTTCGGATGTTTCGATCAAGCAAGGGCTCGGCAAATCCGCCGCTGAACTGGCCGGCTTCACGCGCGCCGGCATTACGCTCAAAGAAGTGAATTTCGTGACCCGCACTGCTGCGGTAGAAAACGCTGTGCTCGACGGCCTGCGGGTCAATGCGCGCAACACAAAGAGCGGGATCAATCTTCTCAACGCAGCTCAAAGCGCAATCGGCGCATCGGCGCCCAACGCCAGCGGCGCCCCACAGCCATCATCCGAACAGAGCAGCGGCGACAGCGGCTGGCAATGGTCTGTCGCGCTTGCATCGGTGAAGAACAGCACGCTCAACTGGCAGGACGATACGCTCAGCCCAAGCGCCAAGATCGCTGTTAAGGACTTAGGCGTTCAACTCAACGGACTCGGCAACAATGTCGACAAGCCCGCACAGCTTCAGGCCTCCGCCAAACTTCTTGACGGCAGCCTCGCCGTCAAGGGCGCCGTCGGCATTTCTCCGCTTTCTGTCAACGTAGCCGTTACGGCCGAGAAGCTTTCGGTCAAATCGGTTGCCGGCTATGTCAAAAAAGCGACGGGACTAGACGTGGCGTCGCTTGCAGACTTCGGCGTCAACATAAAGTACGAAGATGCCGCACAAAGCATCTCGGGCAATGCCACGCTCTCGAACATTGCTGTGAAATCGGGCAAATCAACGATCATCACAGCCAAGAAGGCCAATACTGTTGTCAAAAATATTGACCTGATCGCCCAAAGCGCCGAGCTTGACAGCATCGGCATCGATGGTCTGGTCGTTAACGCAGTCAATACGAAGAATGGCCTCAATTTGATGCAACTTGGCGCTCAGCCCGGACAGGCGACAAGCACGACAACGGAAAAGGCAAACCCCAAAAACGATTCGGACGATGCCGCTTGGTCTTGGAAGCTTGGAACGGCCTCGCTCAAAAACAGCACGCTGAATTTGCGCGATGAGACGCTTAAGCCGGCGGCATCCACAAGCATTACTCGCCTTAACGCAACGGTCAAGAATTTATCGTCTGCCCCGGGAGGCCGTTCGGTCGTCGACGTTGCGCTTTCCGCCGCTGGCGGCACCATCAATGCTGCCGGCAACTTCACGATGTCCCCGGTGAGCGCCGCTGTTGATGTCAAGGCAAATCAGCTTCAGCTCAAAACGATCTCTCCATTCCTCAAGGGCTATGCCGGCCTCGGAGCCAACAAGGGCAACTTTGCCATGCAGGGCAAATTAAGCGTTCTTGAAGACAAGCCGAAAACCGCCAAGGAGTCAAGTGCCGCAGCGCCGAAGACAGTGGTTGCCTGGCAGGGCAACATGTCGCTTGCCGATCTTGACCTGACGAACGCCAAGGGAACCAGCATCATGAGCTGGACCAAAGCGACGCTGACCGACATGGATGTTGCTACCACCGACCCAATCCGCATCGTGGTTGCCAAAGCTGAAATTGAACAGCCCGCAGAAAAGCAAACCAAAGTGGTTCGCGAGATTGCCGGTCTTGCCTCTCTGATTTCAGCTGTGCGCGGCAAAACTGATACGGCAGAAAAGATCGATAAGTACAGCAGCAAGCTCGAAGGCACTATCACGCTCGAAAACATCCGCTACGTCAACGGCAAATTCTCCGCCGACGGCGTCAATGCAGCCAGCGTGGGCGGCATCATTCTCGAGAAGCTCTCCAAAGCTGTGTCCGAAAAACTCTGACGCTGAAGTCGCTGCTGCCCGGCGTATCGTCGAGCAGCGGCGACGCTTTTGATGGATGCGCAGCAAAAAGGAAGGCCCGCACTGCATTTAACAGTTGCGGGCCTGTGATGTGGTGCCGGAGAAGAGATTTGAACTCCCGACCTTCGCATTACGAATGCGCTGCTCTACCAGCTGAGCTACTCCGGCACACCTGAATCTGCTTCAACGCCTTGCGCTGTGCGGTTCAGAGGATGTGAATTATGCATATCAAACGAAATCTTCGCAAGTTATTTTACATTTTATTACATTTACTATTTGATTCGTTTCGCAGGTTCAGTAGCCTTCGTCCTGGAGTTGCATGCACTAGAATGTTTTTCTTGGTTTTTCTCTGGTGAATCATGACGCAGCAAACATCAAAGGATGCCGTTCTCGGCTGGGCAGTTTCACTGCCTGAACCGCAAGATACGGATCGTCTTGGCGCCGCTGCCGCAGCGGCGCTCAAGGCCAATATGCATACCGTCAATGAAGCGGGATTTGCGCTGCGTTTGTGCGGCAATCTCGGCGCAGGTAAAACATCTTTCATGCGAGCGCTTCTCAGAGCGCTGGGCTGGCAGGGGCCCGTTAAAAGTCCAACGTTTTCTCTCCTTGAAACTTATGACGTGGCTGGTGCTTGCATCAACCATTTCGACTTTTATCGCTTCGAAGAACCGATTGAGTTTGAAGACGCGGGGTTCCGCGATCTTTACGCCCCTGGCGCTTTTTCTGCATCCGAATGGAGCGAGCGCGCGGAGCCATACTTGCCCAAGCCCGATCTTGTTCTCTCCCTCGCAGAAGAGGGACTCGGCCGCAGAGCCACTATCGTCGCCACCACAAATCCAGGCGAAGCCTTTCTCAATGCAATGAGAGCAGCATGGAACGCCGCCGCTTGATCGCCGCTCTCGGCAGCACGCTTCTCTTTTCATTCGCGCCATTCGACATTGCGCGCGGCGCAAAAATGGTCGCGGTCCGCATGTGGCCGGCCGAAGAGTACACGCGCGTCACGATAGAAACCGATGTTCCGCTCAAGTTCAAGTATTTCTTCGTCCGATCCGCCAAGCCGCTGCGCTTTGTGATCGACATTGAAGGCCTCGAACTGACCGAGCGCATCAAGAAGCAGATTGCAGCCGTCAACCCCGACGATCCATACATTGCTGCGATGCGCATAGGCCAGTTCAAGCCTGGCATTCTGCGCCTTGTCATGGACCTTAAAACAGACGTCAAACCTGAGGTCTTTCTGCTAAAGCCCTTTGCGAACTACCAATACCGTCTTGTTTTCGACATTTATCCAGCGCACCCGACGGATGCGGTAAGCCGCATCCTTGCTGGACTTGAAAACGAAGACGAAGGCGACGCAGAAATTGACGAGAACGACCCGCTCGCAGGCATCCTCGCGGATCTCGCAGCAGGGAAAAACGTTGCTTCCGGCAGCGGGAAGGAAATTGCTTCCAGCAAACAAACACCCAAAAAAACCGCCAAGCCTTCCGAGCAGCCCGGGCGCAAGCGCGACAAACGAATTGTGATCGTGATCGACCCTGGACACGGCGGCGAGGATCCCGGCGCCATCGGCCGCAGAAAAACAATGGAAAAAAATGTCGTTCTGCAGATCGGCCGCCGGCTCGCCAAACTCATTAACTCAGAATCCAATATGCGTGCCGTGATGACCCGCAACTCCGACCATTTCGTGAGTCTCGGCGGTCGGGTTGCGATTGCACGGAAGGTCCGCGCGCATCTGCTTGTCAGCATTCATGCCGATGCTTGGGTAAAAGCCAGTGCGCGCGGCTCGAGCGTCTTTGCTCTCAGCCAGCGCGGCGCCTCTTCTTCGGCGGCGCGCTGGCTCGCGAAAAGCCAGAATGAATCCGACTTGATCGGCGGCGTCAACATTGCCACCGTCGACAAGACGGTAGCAAGCGTCCTCGTCGACATGACTTCGAATTGGACAATCGGCTACAGCCTTGCGCTCGGCGCAGCAGTGCTTCACGAGCTCAAAAGCATCAACCGGCTTCACAAGAACAAAGTTGAGCAGGCTGGCTTTGCTGTTCTGAAGGGACAGGGCATTCCGTCCATCCTTGTCGAAACGGCCTTTATTTCCAATCCGCAGGAAGAAAATCTTCTGCGCAACGGCAATCATCAGCAAAAGCTGGCGCGAGCGATTCTCACCGGCATCAAAAAGCAGCTTGCTGCAGATCCCACCTTGCTGCGCGGGTAACGCGCCATGGCGTTGCCTGCCGCAAAACCTTTACAATCTTGAGCCAACCACACCAGGCTAATGATGCGCTTCTAATCAAGCGCGCCGCGCAGCCTTCTTCAATCATCGGAGTTCATCCTCATGGCTCTTGTTTCCATGCGTCAGCTGCTCGATCATGCAGCTGAAAACGGCTACGGCATCCCTGCCTTCAACGTCAATAATCTCGAACAGGTTCAAGCCATCATGGCCGCCGCCAGCGAAGTCGGCGCACCCGTCATCATGCAGGCTTCCGCCGGCGCCCGTAAGTATGCCGGCGAAGCGTTCCTTCGCCGCTTGATTGAAGCGGCGATCGAAGCCTACCCTGACGTGCCCGTCTGCATGCACCAGGACCATGGTCAAAGTCCTGCCGTCTGCCAGGGCGCCATCCGTTCGGGCTTTTCTTCCGTCATGATGGACGGCTCGCTTATGAGCGACGGCAAAACGATCGCCACCTACGAATACAACGTCGACGTCACCCGCCGCGTCGTGGAAATGGCCCATTGCATCGGCGTTTCCGTCGAAGGCGAGCTCGGCTGTCTTGGTTCGCTCGAAACGATGCGCGGCGACAAGGAAGACGGGCACGGCACGGATGCAAAGATGACGCGCGACCAGCTTCTGACGGATCCGGATCAGGCAGCTGAATTCGTGCGTGAAACGCAGATTGACGCACTTGCCATTGCTATCGGCACTTCGCACGGCGCCTACAAATTCACGCGCCGCCCGACAGGCGAGATTCTGTCGATCGACCGTGTCAAAGAAATTCACGCCCGCTTGCCGAACACGCACCTTGTCATGCACGGCTCCTCTTCCGTGCCGCAGGAATATCTTGCCGAAATTCGTCAGTTCGGCGGCGAAATGCGCGAAACATACGGCGTGCCTGTTGAAGAAATTCAGAAAGCCATTCAGCACGGCGTTCGCAAGGTCAACATCGACACCGACATCCGCCTTGCCATGACCGCCGCTGTCCGCCGTTATCTCGTCGAGAACCCCTCCGGCTTTGATCCGCGCGCCTACCTCAAGGCCGCACGCGCTGCCGCCCAGGCGCTCTGCAAAAAGCGTTATCTCGAGTTCGGCTGCGAAGGCCAGGGCGCCAAGATCAAGCCAATTGCGCTCGACAAAATTGCCGCCAAGTATGCTGACGGTTCGCTTCGCCAGAACGTTCTGTAACAGCATTTTGACGCCTTGACGCTACATTAATTGAGGCGCGTGCGACGCAAGAGCGGCGCACGCGCCTTTTTCTTCGCTGTTGCTTACATCATGACCGAACCAAAATCTGCCAACGATCTCAAAGGCAAGCAAGGGCTTCGCCGCCTCATCAACGCAACCCGCTATTCGATGCAAGGGATCCGGGCGGCTTTGCAGCATGAAGCGGCTTTCCGCGAAGAATTTTTCCTCGCGCTCCTTTTGATTCCGCTTGCGCTCCTGCTGCCTATTTCTGTTCTCGAAAAGGTCGTGCTCATTGAGTCCACGCTTCTCGTTCCTTTTGCTGAAATCATCAATTCAGCGATCGAAGCCTGCATCGATCGGCTGGGCAATGAAATACATCCGCTTGCAGGACGCGCCAAGGACATGGGCAGCGCCGCCGTCTTTTTCGCACTTGTCATGGCTGGCATTGCATGGGTTTTCATTGCCGGTCCGGCTATCTTTGAGTACTTTTTGTGATGATGAAGCAAGTCCTGTCGACTTCTTTCAGGCGCTGATCCGAGCGCGCCCGCGCTCTCGACTAGAATCACTGCATCAACTTTATTTCCCTCACTTCACTCCACTTGAGGAGAGTTAGACATGGCCGGTCTTTCCAAGACAAACATTCCGTCGCTCAAGCAGATCTACAGCGGCAAAGTCCGTGATGTTTACGCTGTGGACGATGACAAGCTGCTCCTTGTCGCCACAGACCGCATTTCCGCTTTTGACGTCATTCTCGGCGACCCGATTCCGGGCAAGGGCAAAGTGCTCACCGCCCTTACGAACTTCTGGTTCGAGAAGCTCAAGGACGTGATTCCCAATCATCTGACCGGCATTGATCCAGAATCCGTCGTCAAGCCTGAAGAAGCCGATCAGGTGCGCGGCCGCGCAGTTGTCTCCAAGCGTCTCAAGCCGATTCTCATCGAATGTGTTGCCCGCGGCTACATCATTGGCGGCGGCTGGAAGGATTACTGCGCAACGGGTTCCGTCTGCGGCGTCAAGCTGCCGGCAGGCCTTCGCCAGGCAGAAAAGCTGCCGGAACCGATTTTCACGCCGGCAGCCAAAGCTGAAGTCGGCACGCACGACGAAAACATCTCCTTTGATCGAGTCGTCGAGCTTTACGGCGAGCGTGTTGCCACAACGATTCGCGACACGACGCTCAAGCTCTATAAGGAAGCCGCCGACTACGCGCTTACAAAGGGCATCATCATTGCCGACACCAAATTTGAGTTCGGCATGGACGACGAAGGCACCATTTATCTGATGGACGAAGTTCTCACGCCTGACTCAAGCCGCTTCTGGCCGGCCGATGATTATGAAGTCGGCACCTCGCCCAAGAGCTTCGACAAGCAGTTCATCCGCGACTGGCTCGAAACGCAGCCTTGGGATAAGACCCCGCCTGCGCCGAAGGTGCCAGAAGACATCATCGAAAAGACGGCAGACAAGTATCGCGAAGCGCTTCGCCGTCTGACAGGCACCGATATCGAACCGTAAAAGTTCGCCTTACTGCGCCCAACTCGAGGCGCAGTTTGCCATTGGCGCGTCCGAAGAAGACGCGCCAATGCAGTTGACTGAAATGCACGGTCGCCAATCGGTTGATCGGTTCTGTGCATCGAGCAAGTATTACTCTTCTTTAAAAAAAATCAGGATCTAAGAACATGCAGGCAGATCACCCTGTTATCGGCATCGTCATGGGAAGCAACTCCGACTGGGAAGTCATGCAGAACGCCGCACGAATGCTTAAGGACTTCGGCGTCGCCTTCGAAGCCCGTGTTGTGAGCGCGCATCGCATGCCCGATGAAATGTTCGAATACGCCGAAACAGCAGCACAGCGCGGCTTGAAGGCAATCATTGCCGGCGCGGGCGGCGCAGCGCATCTTCCGGGCATGCTGGCAGCAAAATGCATTGTCCCCGTACTCGGCGTTCCCGTGCCCTCAAAATATCTTCGTGGCGTCGATAGTCTGCACTCCATCGTTCAGATGCCAAAGGGCGTGCCTGTAGCCACATTCGCCATCGGCGAAGCAGGTGCAGCGAATGCCGCACTGTTTGCTCTGCAGATGCTCGCTGTTGAAGACAAGGAAATCGCCCGCAAGCTTGCAGATTTCCGCTTTGCGCAGAACGCTAAGGCTCGTGCAATGACACTGCCTGTCGATACCCTCTGAGCGAACACCAAACCGCAACCAATCTTTCTGAAGATTCGCCGGCCCGCTCGGCTGAGCGGTTCCGGCGCTTTGCTTATCAATATGCACAACGAAGTGTTACTGCCTGGCGCTACGCTGGGCCTATTGGGCGGCGGCCAGCTCGGCCGCATGTTTGCGCAAGCCGCTGCCACCATGGGCTATCACGTCGCAGTTTTGGAGCCTGGCGCAGATTCGCCCGCCGGCGAAGTATCCCGTCTGCAGATCAAAGCCGCCTATGACGATCCCAAAGGCATTGATTCGCTCGCCGAGCACGTTCGTGCGGTGACAACGGAATTTGAAAACGTGCCCGCCGCCACCCTGCAGCGTCTTGCGGATGCCGGCATCCGAACTGCGCCGCACGCACTTGCAGTTTCTGCTTCTCAGGATCGAAACGTCGAAAAGGCCTTTATTGAAAAAGCCGGCGTGCCGACTGCGCCGCACGCAGCCGTACTTTCAGAGGCCGACGTTGCTAAGCTGGACGATTCTCTTTTCCCTGGCATCCTCAAAACCGCACGCCTCGGCTACGACGGCAAGGGACAGGCTCGCGTCAACTCTCGCGCAGAAGCACTCAGCGCATTCCAAGCGTTTGGCGGCGTCGACTGCGTTCTTGAACGCATGCTCGACCTTCAGCTTGAAGTCTCCGTCATCGTCTCGCGCAGCGCCGACGGCGCCTGCGCTGTTTTCCCCGTCGCAGAGAACCATCATAAGAACGGCATCTTGGCGTATACGATCATGCCGGCTCGAATCGACGAGGAAACGGCTAAATGCGCCCAGACTTATGCTGGCCGCATTGCTGACGCTCTCGACTATGTCGGCATTCTCTGCGTAGAGCTTTTCATTCTCGCCGACGGCAGCATCCTTGCCAATGAAATTGCTCCGCGGCCGCATAACTCGGGACACGCCACGATTGAAGCATGCGTAACGAGTCAGTACGAGCAGCAGGTTCGCATTACCGCCGGGCTCCCGCTTGGCGACACCACGCTCCGCTCGCCTGCCGTCATGCTCAACCTGCTCGGCGACCTATGGTTCGATGCCGAAAACAATATTCGCGAACCGGATTGGTCGAGAATTCTTGCGCTGCCTGGCGTAAAGCTCCATCTTTACGGCAAGGCGCAGCCGCGCCGCGCCCGCAAGATGGGACATGTCACGATCGTTGCCGAAACCGCAAGTGAAGCGCTAGCACGCGCTCATCAGACCGCCGGCCTGCTCGGCCTCGCTTTTGCCGACGAATTGAAGGAAAACCGCTCATGACGCCTCCCATTGATTCTGCAGCCATCGATGCCGCCGTAGCTGTTCTCGAGCATGGCGGTCTTGTTGCCATGCCGACGGAGACCGTCTACGGTCTTGCTGCCGATGCCGACAACGAAAGCGCTGTCATTGCAAGCTATCGCGCCAAAGGACGTCCGCTCAACCACCCGTTGATCGTGCACGTCTGCGGCGCCGAGGCCATAGATTTTTGGGCGGAAAACGTGCCGGAATCAGCCCGCATGCTCGCGGCCAAATACTGGCCGGGACCGCTTACGCTCGTGCTTCAGAAAAAGCCCCGCTGCGGCCTTTTCGTCACAGGAGGCCAGGAAACAGTCGCATTGCGCTGTCCGTCCCATCCGTGGGCGCACGAACTGCTGCGTCGCTTTGCAGGCCCGACCTATCGCGGCGTCACTGCGCCTTCGGCCAATACCTTCGGACGCATCAGCCCATCCTGCGCCGCGCATGTGGCTGACGACCTCGGCTTAAAACCCGAAGGCAAGCTTGACATGATTCTCGACGGCGGCGTCTGTGAGTTCGGAATTGAGTCGACAATGCTCGATCTGTCGACAGGAAAACCTCGGCTTCTTCGTCACGGCGTCATCACACGCGCCGAACTTGAAAGCACGCTGGGCATGCCTGTCCCCGACGCTGGCAGCGATGCACCGCGAGCCTCAGGCCGGCTCAAGAGTCACTACGCACCCAAGACAAAGCTTGAGCTGCTCGATGCGCAAGCCCTTCTCGAGCGGGCGAGCGCAATTGATGCCGCTGGCGGAACAGTTTCGGTCATGGCGAACAAATCCACTCTCGAAGCGCTTGCCGACAATCGCATCACGCCAGTTCTTGCCATTGCGTCGCCAGCCGAAGTCCGCGCATACGGTGCGATGCTATACGATGCGCTGCACCGCCTCGACCATGCCGGCGCAACCCGCATCCTTATAGAACGGCCGCCGCAGACGCCGGAATGGGCTGCCGTTGACGACCGCCTGGGCCGCGCTGCCGCCTGACGGCGAGCTTGTCGGAGTTTTTTTATGTTCATCATCTACGGCATTCCCACTTGCGGCTCAGTCAAAAAAGCGCTCTTTTGGGCCAAATCGCACGCCGTTCCCTATGAATTCCGGGACTTTAGAAAATCCCCCATAGATGCGGATACGCTCAGAGATTGGGTCGCGCAGGTTGGACTGGATGTTCTTTGCAACAAGAAAGGTCTTTTCTGGCGAAAACTGGAGCCTGCCCAGAAAGCAGCGCTTTCCGGCGATCCAGCACTGCTCGAAGCATTTCTGTTGAAGAATCCCGTTTTAATCAAACGTCCCGTCATCGTCTATCCCGACGGGACAATAACGGTCGGCATCATAGAGCCGCAATGGCCCGCTCAATGCTGATGTCTTTACCGCCAATGACAATTCAAACTGCACCCATCGGTATTCTCGATTCGGGTTTCGGCGGTCTTTCCGTTGCGCTTGCCGTACGAAGAGCGCTTCCGTTCGAAAGCATCGTTTTTGCCGCAGACTGCGGCTTCGCGCCTTGGGGCGACAAAAGCGCCGGCTTTATAGACGAGCGGGTGCATGCTGTGGTTGATTTTCTGCTCAGCAGAAGCATCAAAGCGCTTGTGCTGGCCTGCAATACGGCTACGGCCGTGAGCATTGACAAGCTGCGTACGGAGCTCAACATCCCAATCGTAGGCATAGAACCCGCCGTTTTCCCTGGTGTTCGTGAAACTTCATCGGGCGTCATCGGTGTACTAGCCACCGTACGAACTATTGCCAGCGAACGATACCGCACGCTCAAGGCGCATGCTCTCGAATGGGCCTCTCAAAATCGTTCGATTCCCATCGAAATTCACGATCAGCCTTGCCCAGGCCTCATGGAGTGCGTGGAAAAAGGCGCTTTTCATTCGCCAGAAACATTCGAGCTCATCGAGCGATTTGTTGCGCCGCTTCTTGAAAAAGGTGCAGACCGTCTTGTTCTGGGGTGCACGCACTACCCCTTTCTTGCCGATGCTTTCGCTGAAACCATAGAGCGCCTTGCGCCGGGCGCATCGGTAAAGCTAATCGATCCTGCGCCGGCCGTAGCAAAGCAGCTATCACGGACGCTGGCAGAAACCGGCCGCGCCGCGCCGGCTGGTGAAAGCGGAAGAAGCGAACGTTTTTTTGCTACAGGTGCGGATGCGCTGCGTGAAGGCGTGCTTCAGGCGCTCTGGTCGCAGAACGTGCGTCTTGAGAAGCTTTCGACAGTCAGGTGAAAAGCGGCCGATTGCTTGTACGCGCCAATGATTCAGGCGCGCAGCTTTAGAGCTGGCATGCCCTCTTCAGCCAAATAAGGCAAAAGGGCTTCGCGCATTGATGCCGGAAGGGCCGCCTTGACAAGGCGGCCCGCATCATCTTCAGTTACGCAAACACAAGTTTCCGTACACTGGAGGCGAAGTTCGTCCCCTGCATGAATCGTGAACGCAAACCGAATGGAAGTTTCACCGATGCGTTCGATCCAGACGCGTGCCGTGCAAATGTCGCCCACGCGGCTCGGTGCTGCAAAGTCGCAGCGAACGCCCGCCACAGGGAAGCCGAGCCCGTACTTTTTCACTTCAATAAAGCCGACCCCGGCAACATCTCGGTAAAAATCCTCCATCAGCTGATTGAGAATGACAAAGTACTGCGGATGGTAAACAATGCCAGCCGGATCACAGTGGCCGAAACGAATGCGGATAGTCTGTTCGTAGCGTTTCATTTTTATTCAGAGTAAAAGAGCGACCCTGCTGCTGCGCCGTCAGAGAGCGGACGCAAAACGGCGCGCACGGGGGAAGCCTCGGCACCAGGCCAATTCATAGGAAGCGCAATCAACTCATAGAACCCGGCTTCAACATCGCAAAGATACAGATTCTCCATAAGCGGCATCGACTTGGAAAGTGCCGCGCGATGTGCGGGAAGCTCGACGCTCTCTGCCGGATCAACGCTCGGCACGTCCACACCGATAAGTCGAACGCCGGCTGCCGCCGCGCCCTCAACAAATTCGGGGCTCAGTGCACGAAAGTCATTGGTCCAGGCGCTCGGCTTCCGGCGCTGAGTCTTCACAAGGAGCCGCTCGCAGCGAGCCCGTCCATCTGAACGGAAAAAGCTTTTCGGCAGTTCTGCAAAGCGCACGGCATTTCGAACACCTGCCCCGCTGCTGAGGTCCACAACAAAGCAAGGCCCGACGAAGCGCTCAAGAGGCAAAGCTGCGATGTCCTCGGCATCGGCATACAAATGCAGCGGCGCATCGACATGCGCGCCGTTGTGCACTGATGTCGTGACGACCGAGACATTGGATGCGGCACCAGCGGACACGCTCTCGACCAGACGAAGCGAAAAGGGTTCATCGCCTGGGAAAACGGGTGAAGCAGCCGTCACAGGCGGAGTGATATCTATGAGACGTATCATTGCGGTGCGCTCCGGTCAATTTCTAAAAATTGCGCTGCGCGTAAGTCTAAAGCCTGTAAGGCTTAACTTAGGACGTCGCATGAGTACTACGCTTTCGCCATTCGCTCTTCAGATTGCCAATCGACATTCGGCTTCACCCAAGCACCTCTCAGCTCCCGCGCCAGATGAAGCCACCCTTTGCGCTGCAGCTGCCGCCGCATACGCAGCGCCGTCGCATGCAAAGCCATTCCCGGTTCGATTTGTTGCCATAAGAGATCGCGAGAAGCTTGCCGAACTTTTCACGATGAACCTCCCAGCAGAAGCCACCGAGGAAGATCGCTGCAAGGCTGCAGGGAAAGCGCGCAAAGGCCCCCTGCAAATAGCGGTCATTCTTCGGCATTCGTCCACGGAATCCCCGCGTGAAGCCATGGAAAGTGCGATGACCGCAGGCGCGGCTCTGATGAATTTTCTCCATGTGCTGACCGATGCCGGCTTCGCAGCAAAGACTGTTTCTGGTCGGAATTTCCGCAATCCGAAAGGACTTTACGATCCCGCGGAGGAAACGCTTGCCGCATTCATCATCTGCGGCACGCCGACTGATCCTGCGACTTCTGCAGCTTTGCGTGAAATGCCCGGTGATTTCCTACAGACGTTTTGACCGCCTGCAAAGCTAAGGCAAAACCATATCGGGCCTAAGCGCTTTGACCACAAGTTCCGCAACGGCCCTCATGGTTTTTGGCGCGCAGCCTTCAGCTTTATTGTTGGCAACCATGAAGCTTTCGACGCCGCTGCGCGCTGCACGGACAATAACGCCGGCGAGCAGCGCACGTGTGACGGGATCCGCAGCATGAATGGCATCAAACGGCATCCAGTCCCGCTTGGCGGTGTCGTAGAAACGATGAGCAGCAAGCGACCAGCGAATAACAACCGGCCCGCTGAATCGCCAGTCTGGATCGTACGCCGGCGCCTCATTGGCGCCTTTTTCTGCTCGACGTCCTGTTTCGTAAAAATACAAGGCTTCAATCTGTCTGCGAACGCCCGGCATTGCTGGGTGCAGCCCAAGCACGGGACGAATGCCGCAATCCTTGAGCGCTGAGAGCATGCGAGGCGTCAATAATTCGTAATTACGAAATTCCGCGGCTAAAAGACGCCCGGAAAAATTGAAGTCTTGAAGCGCTCGAAAATAGGCGGCAATCCGTTCGACAAGCTTGATGCGGTCTTCGACTGACCGCAAAACTGCATGCGGCAACGGTGAAAACTGGAAAACGAGCGGTCCGGCCTTGTCGCCGAGTCCTGCATGAACTGGCGCAAGAAAGTTTTTCTGCGCAAGCTGCGGATTGAGAAAACTTGGGTTTTCGCTTCTTGGTCTGCCGTTCTCATAACGCAGATAGGGATCCGTTGTTTCCCGCGGCGCTTTGACAAGGAAGCGAAAATCATCGGGAACCTGATCCGCAAAACGAGAAAAGACGGCAGCATCCAGCGGTCGATAGAAATTCCGGTCCAGACCCACCGTCCGAAAGATCGGAAACTGCGCATAGGCGCCCAAGCCCGTCGTCGCTAATCCTTGCGTACCGCTGCCGCGGCTGTAGACAATTCCCCGCCAACCTGGAAAATTCCAGCTTGAAGCGCCCAGTCTTATATTTCTCGGCAAGCACCGTGCCAGTTCGATAAGATGCGCATCTTTCGGCGCAGGAGCCGGAGGCACCGCATCGCTCGGCAAATCGTCGAACAGCTTCTCTGGCAACATCATGGACAAAAAAAAACGGTTTCTGCCTGCGTAAATCAATCCCGCCGTCAATAGTAGCGCCCGCTTTGTGCAGCCAGTCAATTCAAAAATGACTTTTTCCCGCTGCAATTGCCTCGTTTTGACCGAATACCAAGACAAATCGCTCATTTCGGCGAAGAAATCCCTCTGCTAAACTCGATTGTAAAGTTGCAAAAACCTTCAATAGAACAAAAGCCGACAATCCCAAGCTTATGACCCCATACATCCCGTTGGTACATCCCACATTCCAAGATCGCCCGGGCGTGCTTCCCGGTCCCGTCTGGGTTGTCGATGACGATGACGTCCGCGATTCGATCGCTTTTGCATTGCAGACGCGCTTCAATGTAGTACTGCATCCTTCGAGCGACATGCTGCTGAGCCGCGCAGAGCTCTCCCAACCCGGTTGCATCATCATCGATATGCATGCCCGCGGCATGAACGGTCTTGAATTTCTGCGCTATCTCGACATGCAGCGCAGTCCCGCTTCCGTCATTTTCCTTTCCTCTCATGCCAAGGTTCGAATGGCCGTAGCAGCAATAGAAGCTGGTGCTGCCGGCTTTTTTGAAAAGCCCGTAGACCCCGATCAGCTTGCGCCCGCTGTTGAAAAAGCATTGGTTCGTGCACGCAGAAAGGATTGGAAGATTCAGCTCAAGGGGCTTATTGAAGTCCTTTCATATCGTGAGCGCCAGATTTTCGAACTTGTTTGCCAAGGGCTCAAAAACAACGAAATAGCCGAAAAGCTTTTCCTTTCGCAACGAACCGTAGAAGTGCATCGCGCCCACATCACGCGCAAAATCGGACCAGCCGCCACAATGCGCATTCTTTATGAATTAAGCCTCGCCAATGACGACGGCATCTTTCCGATTCCACCCAAAAAGCGAGCCAAAGAAAATTGACGTGACGAAAGGCTTTGCCTGTCCCAGCATCCAACAAGAAGCCGCGCATTCTCCCTGGAATTGCGCGGCTAGCTTTTATGGTTCTGGCAGAAAAATAAGACTGCATGCAGGCATTGGCGGCTTCATTCCTGTCGGCACTGGATCTAAAGCCGCCGCCTCAGCTGCTCCTCAAGCAATCCCGCATCTTCATCACCGTCCTCTACGCAGGTTTTGTCCGGCCATCAGCGAATACGCGGGCATCCGTCATGGAAATGATGCCAGCCGGGCATCGTGCGAAATTCCGGTCGCGGACCAGGTCGATGCATTCCATGATCGCGTCGAGCGGTTTCGAACTGTTCGAGCACGTATTTCTGCTCAACGGAAAGCGACTTCACCAGCTCGGCTCGTGCGGTTGCCACCGCCTTGATTGCATCAGCGCGCAGCTGGGCACGTTCCGCGCGCCGTTCAAGACGCTCCTGCATATCAGCTGGCGGCTCTTCTCCTGCCTTGGCGCCGAGCGGTGCACGAAGCGCTTCCCGAGCATTGACGTACGCTGCCCAAAGCGGCTGCTGCTCCGCAGTCAGCGTCAAAATCTTGCCCATGGCTTTGTAGCTCGGCATGCTGCGCAGAGCGGGCGGCACAGGCGCAGGCGCCTTTTCCGGAGCCATTAGGCAGCCGCGCATTTCGGGCTGCGGCGCTGGATCTGCGCCGGGATGCCACGGGGCGGCCATGGCGATGCTTCCGAAGGCAAGCGCACCGACGGCGGCCAGCGAAGCGATGACTTTCTTGGACTTGTTCATGGCTAATACCTCATGTCGAGTTTTCATGCGGAAGCCCTGTGCTTCCTTGTTGGAAACAACTTTACCTGACCGAAAATTAGCCTTGCCTAAGCCGCTGTTACGGAAGATTTCACTCGAAGCAGCCGAGCTCGTGCATGCAACCGCCCGTCCTTGCCGCCATTGCAGCGATTTAGGGACATGCTGCTGCAAGAGCGGGCAATGCCGTCAAAAGCAGTTCCTCGACAAATCTTTACGCTCGCTCACGATTCTTCGAAATTCAGAGCCGCAAACGGCTGCGATCGACATCGCTACCCGCTGTGACTTGCATATGCCGAAAGGCTCATGTGTGAACAAATCGAAGCGCCTGCAGATCGCAAGGCAACCGACGCCATTGGTACAATGGCGCCGACTTCCATTTGACTTGCGCCGACCGCTCCGTTTGTCTCGGTGAGCGTTGCCGCAGCACACCTATTCCTCAACTTGTCTTGGAGATCCGACATGGCTCTCAATTCCCTTACGGCGCTTTCTCCTCTTGACGGCCGCTATGCGCGTCAGTGCGACGATCTGCGCGGCATTTTCTCCGAATACGCCTTCATGCAGGCGCGCGTCCGCGTTGAAGTCGAATGGCTCATCGCGCTTTCGGAAGCTGGCTTTGCCGAACTTCCGCATTTGTCTGATCATGCCAAAGCCTTCCTGCGCGGTCTTGCTGACAACTTCTCTGTGGCCGACTGCGAAGCTGTCAAGGAAATTGAACGCACCACGAACCATGACGTGAAGGCGGTTGAATACTGGATCAAGAACCAAGTCGCCCACGACGAAGAACTGAAGAGCGCTTCGGAATTCGTACACTTCGCCTGCACGTCCGAAGACATCAACAATACGAGTCATGCGCTCATGCTGATGCGCGGCCGCGACGCACTCGTGGCGTTCCTTGAGAAAGTTCGATCCACCATCGCAAACTTTGCGCATCAGTGGGCAGAAATTCCAATGCTCTCCCGCACGCACGGCCAGACGGCCTCGCCTACGACAGTCGGCAAGGAATTTGCTAATGTCGCCATCCGACTCGGGCGCGTGATCGAAGCAATCCGCAGCGTGAAGATTCTCGCCAAAATGAACGGCGCCGTCGGCAACTACAACGCCCACCTGATCGCCTACCCTGATTTCGACTGGGAAGCTTTTTCACGCAAAGTCGTTGAAGAACGCCTTGGCGCCACCTTCAATACACATACGATTCAGATCGAGCCGCACGACTACATGGCTGAGCTCTTCCATGAAATCGAGCGCGCCAACACGATTCTGATCGACTTCGACCGCGACGTATGGGGCTACATCTCTATGCACTTCTTCAAGCAGAAGCTCAAGGAGGGAGAGGTCGGCTCCTCAACGATGCCTCACAAAGTGAATCCCATTGACTTCGAAAACTCCGAAGGCAACTTGGGCATTGCCAACGCGCTTCTCTCGCATCTTGCCGGCAAGCTGCCGATTTCCCGCTGGCAGCGCGACCTGACGGACTCCACTGTGCTGCGCAATCTCGGCGTTGCGTTCGGCTACTGCTTCGTCGGCTACAGCTCGCTTTGCCGCGGCCTCGGCAAACTTGAAGTCAATGAGCATGCCATCGCCGAAGACATCAACCGCGCCTGGGAGGTGCTTGCCGAAGCTGTTCAGACGGTGATGCGCCGCTACGGCATCCCGCATCCTTACGAGCAGCTCAAGGCGCTCACGCGAGGCAAAGAAGGCATCAATGAAGAAACTATGCGCAACTTCATTTCCGGTCTGGATCTGCCCGAAGAGGCCAAAGCACGCTTGATGGCCTTGACCCCCGCCACCTATATCGGCAAGGCTGTCGAGCTCGCCAAGCGCTGCTAAGCCGCTCGCCAGCTCCCTTCGAAAGAAAAGCCCGCACCTCGGCAGAAGCCGTTGCGGGCTTTTTCATGGCAAACCGATGAGATCGTCCAACTAGATGACGACTGCGGCAGCTTTGACCTGCGCCCATACGCGCATGCCAGGCTTCAAATTGAGCTCAGCAGCTGAACGACGCAGAATTCGCGAAAGAAGCGCATTTTCTCCTTCCTTTAGCCGCACCAGCATATAAGCGCCAGATTCCTCAACCAGATCATCAATGACAGCAGGCAGGCAATTGCGCACGGAAGTTTGCTGCAGGGGATTGAGCGAAATGCCGACATCCCGCGCAAGTATGCGAAGCCTGATGCGGTCGCCCACCCGATGCGAGATCGTCGTAGCTTCGGCTGCGCCGCTGGCGTCATCAGCCACTTCAAGCACCCAGTTGCCAGCACGCACGGCAAGCGTCCGCCACATTTGCGAGATCGAAACCACTTCGCCCTCAACAATGCCTGCGGGCCCGTGTTCGGTTGCTGCCGGCACCTGCAGATTCGTCAAAACGGAAGCGAGCGGTCCCTGCGCAGAAATTCTGCCCTGATCAAGCACGACAAGCCAGTCAGCCAACCTCGCCATTTCATCGGCCGAATGCGTCACATAAAGAATAGGTATATGCAGTTCTGCGCGAAGCTTTTCCAGCCAAGGCAGAATTTCACGCTTTCGAGCCCAATCAAGCGCTGAAAGCGGCTCATCCATAAGCAATATGTCAGGCTGCAGACATAGCGAGCGCGCGATGGCGCACCTCTGCCGCTCTCCGCCGGAAAGCTCGCTCACACGCCGAAGCAGAAGGTGGCGAATTCCGAGCAGATCGATCGCGTACTGAAGTCGTTCTTCGCCCTGAGGTGTTTGTGTTCTTTCAAGACCGAAGCGAAGATTTTTGTCAACATTCAAATGCGAAAAAAGACTCGCTTCCTGAAACACATAACCCAGATTCCGTTCATAGGTGGGCACAAAAACGCCCCTTTCATCGTCCTGCCATACGGAATCCCCAACACGTACACAACCAGCGGCTCGCTCGAGTCCAGCCACAGCCCTTAGCACAGTCGTCTTCCCGCAGCCCGAAGGTCCAAACAGCACCAAAATGCCTGCCGACGGAAGTGAAAAGCTGACATCGAGACGAAATCCCGCTTTTCTTTCAAGCAACAAGTTGACGAATCCTGCCTCATGCGAGGAGAAGGCATTCCTCTTTGCACTAGTCACGATTCGGACTCCCCTTTGCTTCGGCCATTCAGCCAGTTGAGCGACAACAGCACGACAAAACTAAAAAGAAGCATGCCACCGGCAAGCACATGTGCTTTCGTATATTCCATGGCCTCCACGTAGGTATAGATCTCCGTTGAAACCACTTGCGTCTTGTCTGGAATATTTCCGCCGATCATTAAAACAACGCCGAATTCGCCGATCGTGTGCGCAAAAGTCATCAGCACTCCGGTCACAATCCCTTGTCGTGCCAAGGGGATCATCACATGGATAAATGCATCGAAGGGACGACAGCGGAGTGTTGCCGCCACTTCCATCGGCCTCGAGCCAATGCCTGCAAAGGCTGCCTCCAAGGGTTGCACCATGAAGGGCAGCGAATAAATGACGGAACCAATGACGAGCCCCGAAAACGTAAAATTGAGCGTCCCAAGCCCGATTGCTTCCGTCATCACACCGAGGGGACCATTCGGGCCGAGCGCAACCAGCACATAAAACCCGAGTACGGAAGGCGGCAGCACGAGCGGCAGCGTCACAACGGCATTAACCGCCGCACATGCTCGACTCCTCCCGCGAGCAAGCCACCATGCAAGCGGCAGTCCGATCAAAAGAAGAATGACTGTCGTGATAGTCGCCAGCCTGAGGCTCAGCCAAATGGGAGATAGTTCGATCATGTGCGTCGGTCTAGAAGTGAAAAATCCCGCTCACCTTATTGGGCAGAACCGTATCCATAGGCTTCGCGCACGCGGGCAGCCGCTTCGCTATCCTTCAGGTACTTTAAGAATCGAACGGCGCCCTCATTCTTTTCTCCTTTTTTAAGCAGAACAGCATCCTGATCGATTCGGTTGTACAACGACTGCGGAACGATCCAGCCGGATCCTCCGACGAAATGACCGTCCTTCCAGCACTGCGAGAGCGCAATAAAACCTGCCTGGGCATTGCCGGTTTTCACGAACTGAAAAGTTTTGCCGATGTTGTCACCCTCAACGATCTTGGGCGTTACGCCAGCTTTCAGACCCAGCATCTCCATTGCTTCGTGCGCGGCCAATCCATAAGGGGCAAGCTTGGGATTGGCAACTGCAACGTGCTTGACTTCATCCTTGAGCAGAACCTTGGGATCATCCGTGATAAGCGAGGGATCTGAAGACCAAAGCGCGAGCTTTCCAACGGCATACGTAAAAGTCGTTCCAGCAATGCCGAAGCCCTCCGAAACGGCGCGCTTAGGCGTCTCATTATCTGCAGCAAGCAGTACGTCAAAGGGAGCGCCGTTTCTGATCTGCGCATAAAAAGCCCCCGTTGATCCGAAGGAAAGCACGAGCTTGTCGCCCGTCTCCTTTTCGTAGAGCGGCGCAAGCTCCTTGATGGGCCCCGTAAAGTTGGCTGCTACTGCCACATGCACATCTTCTGCGAAAACAGCCACCGCTGCGGTCGTCATCACCAAAGCCGCAAAAAGTTTTTTCCCTTTGGTCATTTTGTTCATCCCTTCTCGTTTTGACGAAATGCAGCAGTCATTCGCCAAGTTTGAAGTCTGTTACTTAAAATGAAAGCGCTCCAGGCGCTATTCCTAAAAAGAATAGCGGCAAACGAATAATGGGGCAATATGTCCGAATGAGTACACCATGACTGAACGCCAAGCCGACCCGATCATGCTTGCCGGCCTTTTGAATGAAAAGACCGACAAGCGCATCGACATCCTGCGCCGCATTGCGGATGTGGGATCCATTTCCGAAGCTGCCCGAGGCGCCGGCGTGAGCTACAAGGCTGCCTGGCAAGCCATCGAAACGCTGGAAAATCTCGCGGGTGGCTCCCTTGTGCATAAAAATGCCGGCGGCGCCAGAGGAGGCGGATCGACGCTGACAGAAATGGGGGAGCTGGTGCTGCGCATCTCCGATGAACTTGCCAGAGCACGCGCCGAAGTGCTTTCAAAATTCAAATCCGATTCACTGCCAGCGCTTCGACAGGCTGCGAGCAGCTCGTTGCGCACCTCCATGCGCAATCAGTTCCCCGCAACAATCCGAACAATCAAAATCGGCTCTGCGCTGGTGCGCCTCATCCTTCAGATCGACGACACCCATCTCATCCGAGCATCCGTCACCAAAGAATCCGCCCAGCTTCTCGGGCTTGAGGAGGGTATGTCGGTGCTTGCCCTCACAAAGGCGACGGGTGTTGAAATTACTGCCGATTTTCCTGACGACGAAGCTCACGCACACGAAAATCAGCTCGTCGGCGAAGTCATTCGTTCGGAAAGAGCCGCAAAAGGCGGTGAGTGCTCCATACGTCTGCCGTCTGGCATTGTGATTGTCGGTTTTGCGCGAGGCAATCATGGCCTTAAGATTAATCAGCGTGCAGTGGCTTCCATTCCGCCTGCTTCGATAGTTATTGCCTTAACAGATTGATCGGCATTTCGAAACAGAAATCGTCAAGATGATTTCTAATCGTTCAACAGATTGATTCGCATCAACGGTGTAAAACCCTTCCTTACAATTTGCTGAATATCATTACAACCTGTCTTAAAAGCAGCGGAGAGGCTTTGCCGACTGCGTGTTTTGTTTGACCCCCTCGACTTCCTTGCTGCCGCCGAAGATGCCCCTCGGAAGCAGCAGTTCTCTCAACATCAGGAAGCCGTTCAAAGAAATAAGGTTCCAAAATGGAAAAGAACAGCAAGTGGTATCTCGCCCTGATCTGCCTGATCGGTGTCGTCATCGGCATCGTTTTCGTGGGCGTGCTCACCAGCGTTGTCCATTGGGCCGGCTCGCCCAAGTTCTGCGGCGAATTCTGCCACTCGATGGATCTCACCTACGTCGCTTATCAGAAGGGCGACCACTTCCGCACCAGCTCTGGCGCAACCGCCGGCTGCTCGGACTGCCACCTCAAGAACCACTCCAATGAATTCGTCGGCCCGATCGACTACGTTGCTCTGCTTCTTGACAAGGCGCATGCCGGCTCTGTCTCCCTGATCGGTCAGATCCAGGGCAGCATGAGCACGCATGAAAAGCAGCTTGCCATGCGCGAGCACCTCGCTCAGGAAGTCTATGACCAGATGATTGACCGCAACTTCTCGGCCTGCCGCGGCTGCCATGAAGTTGAAAAGATGTATGACCCGAAGCGTCCGATGCTCGCCGAAATCCATCGCGGCTTCGGTCCTGAATCGGAAAAGAAGGTTGACTGCCTCGCCTGCCATCCGACCGCTGGTCATAATTACGGCTACAAGCTCAATCTGAAGGCTGCCAAGGCTGAATAATCGCGCTTTGCACCTCTTCGAAAAATCCCGGTTCTGCGGAATCGGGATTTTTTTTCGACTTTTTCAAAAACGGCGAGTCACGGCGTTCGATTGCTCAGGTTGCTAAAATTTTCGAATTCTTAGGATTATGGAGAAAGCTGCTCGCCGCCTTCTCCTCAAAGCAGACAAGCTGAGATAACAAACATGGTTCAGACGATTCGCCGCGAAGACTATCGCGCGCCTTCGCACCTCATCGATGAGGTGCGCCTTGAATTCGATCTCGACGCCGAAAGCACCGCCGTCGTCAACACAATGCACGTGCGGCCCAATCCGGCGGCCGATGAAAAGAATGCGTCGCTCTTTTTGAACGGCGAAGACCTGACGCTTGTGAGCGTCAGCATAGACGGCAAGCCCCTTGACGAAAACCGTTACGAACTCTCGCAGAGCGGACTATTGATTCGCGACCTTTCTGCACCAGCCGTTGTAACTGTCGTCAATCGCTTTAGCCCCGCCGCCAATACTGCGCTTTCCGGCATTTATGTATCCGGCGCCAATTTGATCAGCCAATGCGAAGCCCAGGGCTTCAGGCGCATCACGTTCTACATGGATCGCCCCGATGTTCTAGCCAAATTCACGGCTGTACTGCGCGCTTCCAAGGATGCGTATCCTGTGCTGCTTTCTAACGGCAATGCCGGCGATGCAAAGGACCTTGACGACGGTCGTCACGAAGTGACATTTGTCGACCCCTTCCCAAAGCCCTCGTATCTCTTTGCGCTTGTGGCTGGACGACTGGTTTGCCGCGAAGAAAAATTCCGCCTCAAAGATGGACGTCTCGCCAATCTTTCCGTCTGGGTGGAGCCCCAGGACATCGACAAGACCGAACATACGCTTGAAAGTCTCAAGAAAGCCATTCGTTGGGATGAAGAGCGTTGGGGCCTTGAACTGGATCTTGACGACTTCAAGATCGTTGCCACCAAGGACTTTAACTTTGGTGCGATGGAAAACAAAGGGCTCAATATTTTCAACAGCAAATGCGCGCTCGCCAATCCGAACGTTGCCACTGACGAAGACTATTTCCACATTGAGTCCGTGGTCGGTCATGAATACTTCCATAACTGGACGGGTGACCGCATCACGCTGCGCGACTGGTTCCAGCTCACGCTCAAGGAAGGGCTGACTGTTTTCCGCGATCAAGAATTTTCCGCCGACATGCTGGGCGAACCATCCGCCCGCGCAGTTCAGCGCATCAAGGACGTCATCGCGCTTCGAGCCGCTCAATTCCCTGAAGATGCGGGCCCCATGGCGCATCCAATTCGTCCCGAGTCCTATCAGGAAATCAATAATTTCTACACAATGACCGTGTATGAAAAGGGCGCTGAAGTCTTCCGCATGCTGCAGACGCTCCTCGGCCGCGAAACGTTCCGACGGGGATTCGACGACTACATAGCCAAAAATGACGGTTCTGCTGTCACCTGCGAAGCCGTGCTGGACGCCATGGCAGGCGCGGCAAAACGGGATCTTCGTCAGTTCAAGCGCTGGTTTTCGCAGGCCGGCACGCCCCGTGTGAAAGTTCGCAGCTTCTGGAATGCGGCTGAAGGCACGCTTCGTCTTGCCGTTACGCAGACGACACCTGCCACCCCAGGTCAGCCTGTCAAGCGTCCTTTCCTGATTCCTTTCCCCGTAGCGCTTTTAAACGCACAGGGCGAGGAAATGCCCGTGCGCCTTGAGGGAGAAACGGGAACGGGCATTGTTGGCACCCGCATGCTCGAACTGACGGAAGACTCGCAGGAATTTGTTTTTACGGGCCTTGCTGAAAAGCCTGTTCTCTCTCTGAATCGAGGCTTTGCGGCACCCATTATTTTGGATGCCGGCCTCACGCGCGACGAACGTCTTTTCCTTGCAGCGCATGACAGCGATCCCTTCAACCGCTGGGATGCTCTCAATGGGCTGCTCATTGACGCTGTGCGAAAGGAAACTCGTGCACGACTCCTTCACGAACCTGGCGACATTGATCCGAAGCTGCTCGAAACTGTCGGGGCTGTGCTGAAGGATGAATCGCTTTCGCCTGCATTCAAGGCCGTGGCTCTTGCCATGCCGACAGAAAAAATCGTCGCCGACACGCTGCCCGTGATTGATCCGCACGCCGTTCACTCAGCCTGGGTTGCTGTTCGAAATGCAATTGCCAAACGCAATCTCTCTGCCTTCATGGATGCGGCGGAAAAGAACGCAACGCCCGGCCCCTATGATCCAAGCGCTGAACCTGCGGGCAAGCGTGCGCTCAAGAACCTGGCGCTCAGCTACGCCATCGCTGCCGGCAACGCTCGCGCCACGATTCTCGTCAAGGACCAGTTCACGACAGGCACAAATCTCACCGACAAGCTGGCCGCACTGCGACTCATGGTGAATTCCCAGACGCCTGCCAAGGAAGACATGGAAGTTGATGCGCTCAAGGCTTGGATCAGTGAGCCGCTTCTTCTCAACAAATGGTTCCAAATTCAATCAACAGCAACTTCTTTTGCCGGCGAATCTCTGGTGCTTGAACGTGTCCGAGAACTCGTGCGCTGCGACTTCTTTTCGATTCGCAACCCCAACAACGTCTATTCGCTTCTCGTGCCGTTCTTTACCGCGAACCCATCGGAATTTCACCTGCCGGACGGCTCGGGCTACGCTTTCTGGGCGGACATGGTGCTTGAGCTCAACCGCATCAATCCGCAGGTTGCGTCCCGCCTGGCCCGTGCGCTTGAAAATTGGCGCCGCTATATTCCGCCGCTGGCATCTCGGATGCACGATGCGCTTGAATCGGTCTATGCACGTCGTGAAGAACTTTCGCCCAATGTGCTCGAAATTATCGAAAAATCCCTCAATAATCCCGCCTGATTCTAAAAAAGGACTACTAAAGTGACTCCGCTTTCGCTTCAGCAATATCTCGCTCGCGAAGAAGCTCTTCGCGGTCTCGATCCCCAGCTCGCTCGCGTTATCTGCGGTATCTCCGAAGCCTGCAAAACCATCAGTTCGCTCGTTCGCCGCGGCGCTCTCGCCGGAGTGCTCGGCTTGGCCGGTTCGGAAAACGTTCAGGGCGAAGAACAAAAGAAGCTCGACATCATCAGCAACGACATCTTCGTTGAGGCGCTTGTTCAAACCGGCGCTGTCTGCGGCATGGTTAGCGAAGAAGTCGATCATCCGATCTCCGTGCCGGAAGACCAGGCGATCGGACCGTATCTTGTCGCCTTCGACCCCTTGGACGGGTCGAGCAACATCGACATCAACGTCTCTATCGGCTCGATTTTCGGCATCATGCCTGCCGGTCGGCCGAAACGCAACGCAATCGAAGCCGATTTTCTTCAGCCCGGCCGCAATCTCAAGGCAGCCGGCTACTGCATGTACGGCCCCCAAACGCAGCTGGTTTTGACGCTCGGCTGCGGCGTGGTCATGTTCACGCTGGATCCGGCTACTGGCACCTTCCGTCTAACACGCGAAAACGTTCGCGTCGCTCGTGAAGCAAAAGAATTCGCCATCAACATGTCGAACGAACGGTTCTGGGAAAAGCCTGTTCAGCGCTACATTGCCGAGCTGCTCCAGGGCAAGGACGGAGTTCGCGGGAAAAACTTCAACATGCGCTGGATTGCCGCCATGGTTGCCGAAGTGCACCGCATCCTGCAGCGCGGCGGCATTTTCATGTATCCGCGCGATTCCCGCACCCCCGACCGCCCAGGCAAGCTTCGTCTTCTGTACGAAGCCAATCCCATGTCTATGATCATGGAAAATGCGGGCGGCGCAGCAACCAACGGCCATGAATGCATTCTCGACATAAAACCTGTCCAGATTCATGAACGCGTAGCCGTTTTCCTGGGCGCAGCCGAAGAAGTAGAACGCGTCACAAGCTTCCATAAGGAAAACTAATCCCGGCTCGAAGCTCCTTGCTGAAAAGAAAAGCCCCGCTCTTCAGAGAACGGGGCATTTTCATGAAAATCAATTTTTAGAAGAGATCGCCGAAAACTTCTTTCTTTTTCGTCTCGTCCGCCACTTCGGCAGCTGGGGCAGGAAGCACATCCGCAACACGCTTCTGCAATGACTTGAGCTCCGAAAAGATTTCCGCTTTCGCAGTTTCGCGCGCAGTCCGATTATCCGCAGCTGTTTCGGCCAGCTTTTTTTCAAGCGCATCAAGCCGTTCACGCATGAGCTGCATGCTTTCATCGCTGCGTCCCGTCAGAACAGCTTCAAGGTGCTCGAAACGCGTTTTCATTTCTTTCGTCGCTTCCGTGACGCGGCTCTTGTCAGCCTCCTCAGCAAGCTGATGCGCACGGCGCGCTTCCTTATAAGCAGATCGAAGCTCGATCAGTACGCTTGCCTGCTGCCAAATCGTATAGATCCCAAGCAAAACGATAATGGCGGAAAAACCGCAAACCACAAGGATTCCGAGCGGTGCTTGAATTTCGGTATAAACCAAATTGACCGTCGTCACCTGAGAGAGCGTCGTCCAATTGATGATGAGGAATACGGCCATCAGCACAAGAACGAGCAGAATGCCTAAGGTACGGAACTTCACAAAGGTCTCCTTGGTGTTGAGTGCTCGAGAGGACTTCAATTAAGCCTCTCCTATAATACAAATCGTCATTTTAGGCCCTCGCGACTCTTTACTGGCTTTCCTGAGGCGCTTTTGCCCTGCTGAAAGTCTATCGGAACCGTTGTATGCCCTCATTTGTGACTTTGGGCAAGATTTTCGAAGAAGATCCGCTGGGCGAAGGAGCTGAGTTTCATGAAGAGCGATCCACGCTTCCCCACGCTGCACATCGTCGACCATCCGCTCGTGCAGCACAAACTTACGCTGATGCGTCGCAAGGAGACGAGCACGCGCGATTTCCGCGAACTCCTTAAAGAAATCGCCATGCTGATGGGCTACGAACTTACGCGCGACTTTCCGCTCGGCAGCGAACGCATCGAAACACCGCTTGCCGTATTCGACGCACCGGTCATGGAAGGCAAGAAGTGCGTTATTGTTCCGGTCCTCCGAGCGGGCCTCGGCATGACCGACGGTCTTCTGATGCTGATGCCTTCAGCCCGCATCGGCCACATCGGCCTTTATCGCGACGAAAATCATCGTCCCGTCGAGTATCTTGTGAAGCTACCCGACCTTGAAAGTCGAACCTTCATTGTGGTCGATCCGATGCTCGCGACAGGCTATTCCGCAGTGCACGCCGTCGACGTTCTCAAGAAACGCGGCGTCAAGGGAGACAACATTCGTTTCATGGCGCTGGTGGCCGCACCTGAAGGCGTCGAAGTTTTCAGCGAGCATCACCCCGATGTTTCGCTCTTCGTTGCTGCGCTGGACGATCGTCTTGACGAAAATGCGTACATCGTGCCCGGCCTTGGCGATGCCGGCGATCGAATTTTCGGAACGAAATAAATCAAAAAATTCAGGATTATCTGCCAAGCCGTTCGAAAGAACGGCTTTTTTTAAGCATATATGCTTATGAAATTGATAAGAGTTTTTTAATTTTTTCATCCATATATTTATCGTATTTACCCTAATTTTTAACCAACTTTAACTCATAAACACTCAGTAATATACCTCTAACAGAGTAGATAACCCCAATTCCAAGATGACCTCACTGATTTTAAATTGATAAAAATCAAATTAATCAATAATGGAAACGTGCATCATGAGAGCCAATTTAAAGGAACCGATGTACGTAGCTTCGCGTCGGCCCTCTTGGTTTATTTGGGACTCATTACCCACTCAATATATTCAGTAGGAACAGTCATCATGACGACCCCTGATTCCGTCAAGTACTCTCACGTTCCGACCGCCACCGACAATGTCTGGGGCGTCGGCCTCAAGGACGCTAAGCGCCAGAGCAGCAAGACTGCGTTGCTCGATGTGCTTCAGTCCGTTACTGGTCTGATTCTCGGCATCTTTCTTTTCTGCCACATGGCCTTTACGAGCTCCGTACAGTTCGGCAAGGACCTGTTCATGAACCTCATCATGACCTCTGGCGGCGCCTTCATTGACGGTGAAGAGCATCTCTGGATGCATGTCGTGTTCGTCGGCTTTATTTTCCTTTGCGTCGTTGTGCACATGTTCTGCGCACTTCGCCGCTTCCCGACTTCCTATCATCAGCTCCGTGACATCAAGGCGCATGTCCGCATGGTTCACCATGAAGACACGACCCTTTGGTGGATTCAGCTGATCACGGCCTTCCTTCTTTTCCTTCTCGTGTTCCCGCACCTCATCAGCATGCTCACGAACCCGGGCGTGTTTGATCCGAACCTGATCGGCGTGCACACCTATCACAATGGCCTGCTCTACACGTTCATCTTCCTCGTCGTGACGGAACTTCACGGCATGATCGGCCTTTATCGCCTTGCCGTTAAGTGGGACATCTTCGCGAAGGATCCGGAACGCAACATCATGGACCAGCGTCAGGGCGACCGCGCCGGCCTCCGTAAGGGCATGCTTATCGTCGCGTTCCTCATGATCGTCTGCGGTTCGCTGACGATGTGGAAGAACTACTCGATCGGCGCTGAACAGGTTGAAGCCGGTCAGGAAGCTCAGCGTTACGAAATCCCGGCCGACGCCAGCTGGTACAAGTAATCGAGCTCGGCGCTTCAGATAAACGATGCGCCAATTAAAAAGCCCGAAATTAGAAAAAGGTCATCCGGATTTCGGATGACCTTTTTTATTAGCTTAAGTTTTTGGTTATGCAGGCCGCCTGAACCCTAAACTCGCGGCTAACTGATCTCTAAGATCAGCCTATCGAAGAGTTCGAGGCGGGTTTGCCAATCCAAGCAGCGCGAGCATCTCGCGCTGCTTTTTTGTCAATGTTCGAACAACCCAGGCATTGCCATCTCTGCGGCGCTCAGCTCGAACCTTGCGCAGCACCGCCATCACCACATCCAAAGAATCCTTCGGGATTTTGACGTTCAGCTTGTCGGCGTTGAGCCTCACGCGATGCAGCATCATTAGGCGAAGTGAAGCCGCAATCGTGCAGACAAGCAACCTGCCCAAGAACGTCTTTCCGGTGCATCGCATCCGTGCGCCGTCCTCCCAATTTTTAAACCGTAACGCTAAATTTTAGGTACGCTACTTTAGTAGCGTACCGCCTTCCTTCGTCATCGTGTTCAAGTCAAATGAA
>CAJMKD010000012.1 GCA_905213905.1 uncultured Sutterella sp.
CATGTACACGTTCTTCTCCATCGTTTTCGGCATCATTTGGGCAATCGCCTCCTTCGTCCTCCTCTTCAAGGTCTGGGACAAGATCGGCCCCGTGGTGCTCTCGATGTCGAAGAGCCACGTCGTTCAGGTGGCCGCCATGATCATCGTCTACGCGGTGATCTTCGGCATTCCCGCCAAGATCTGGTGCTGGCTCTTTGGGTGATGATTGTTTGAGGAGCCGCCGTTCCCCCTGCGGAACGGTGATTTTGATGCCCGCGCTTGATCGATGATCGCGCGGGCTTTTCTTTTGCCCGCAAATCCGCCCTGCCTTAGACACGCTTCGTCGTGCGCCGCCGTTGCATTTTCAGACCCCGTTCTGCCCCGAAAATTAAATGCAATTGATAATAGCTATCAGTCTAACAAAGCAATTTCAGATACGGATTAACCCTTAATTTTAAGGAGTACACGCCGCTGCCTAACTGTCACTTCGACAGCTCGAAGTCAGCAGGAAAACAGTCGCCGCGTCTCTTTATTGCGGCCCGCCCTCGTTTTTGCAAGAAAAAGCTCATTTAAAAATGCCTGTTTTCGCTATTCCTTAAAAGAATGACGAAAAAAGCGCATTTCTCATGCCACGCTGCAGGGGACCGCTTTTGCAGGTTTTCTCCTGGGTGCCCCCGTCGCTATAACGCCTCAAGGGGAGCTGCTGTGCTCCATTCCTCTCTTCGCCGCAGCTCTCCAATCCGTCCGCATTGCACACGAAATGCAGCGGACGCGCTCGAAATCTCCAAGGAGGCTAAACACATGCAGAAGCACTTCCTCATGCTCGGCGCTGCGCTTGCCGTTCTCGCGGCAGCGCCCGCCGGCGCGCAGACGCTTTATTCGGCAGGCGCCGCCGAAATCACCGCGAAGCCCGCAGCGGACTTCCTCGGCACGATTGATCCGGCCACGCCTGTGAAGGTGCTCGAAAAGAAAGGCGCGCAGACGAAGATCGAAATTTCAGGCTGGGCGCTCAAGGAATATCCGAGCCAAATCTTCAAGGAAGCCGGCCTTCGCATCGAATATGCCTCCTTTGACGAAGAAGGCGTCGTGAAGCTCAATCCAAAAGCGGGCGAAAAGACGGTTCAGGGCAATGTCTGGCAGCGGGCCACGGCGACGGGCTGGGTGCCGAGCGACGCGCTCACGCCCAATCTCGAGAAGCTCTGGAAGGCCGGCGAAGCTCGTCATGCCGACGCCTGCTCGTCCTGCCATCCGGCCCCGAAAGCAAATCACTTCACGGCCAATCAGTGGGCAAGCCAGCTCCCTGTGCGCGGCGGGCGAACCGGCCACACGCGCCGCGGCAACAACGCGCTGATGTTCAAGTGGCTGCAGGAACACGCCAAGCCCATGTAATGGAATCACCGTCAGAAGATAGGAATTTTTCGCCATGACTTCTCGCCGCAATTTCTTCAAGGCCGCCGGCGCGCTTGCCGGCGCCGCCGTCATTCCGTCCGCGCCTGCGCTCGCCAAGGGCGCAGCTGCGCAGTCCGCCAAAGCCGACGCACCCCGCATTCTCAAGAGCGGCGTCGAAGTGGGCGCGCCGCTGCCGGGCTTTGACGATTTCGAAATCACAAAGACTTTCCATCCCGGCAAGAGCACCCTTCAGGAAGGCGTCGTCATGAATGCCTCCCACTGGGGCATCGGCCGCGTGCACGTCAAGGGCGGCCGCATTCAGCGCATCGAGCCCTTCGAAAAGGATCTTTCGCCCTCGCTTCAGCTCCAGGCGGTCGCCCAGCAGCCCTACAACCGCGCCCGCATCCGCTATCCGATGGTGCGAAAGAGCTGGCTCGAAAAGGGCTACAAGGCGGGCGGCAAAGACCGCGGCGCCGAACCCTTCGTGCGCGTCTCCTGGGAAAAGGCCGCAAAGCTCGTGGCCGACGAAATCAAGCGCGTGCGCGACACCTACGGACCAGCCTCGATCTACGGGGGCTCCTACGGCTGGATGTCGCCGGGCGCCGTCGGGAACGCCCGCAACCTCCTGGGGCGCGTCCTCAATCTCGCGGGCGGCTTCACGGGGGGCTTGGGCGACTACTCAACGGGCTGCGCGCAGGTGATCCTCCCCTACGTCATCGGCTCGAACGGCGTCTACGAACAGGTGACGGGCTGGGACCTCATCTGCGACAAGACCGAGCTCATCGTTCTCTGGGGCGCTGATCCGCTCATTACGAACGACATCGACTGGGCCACAACCGTTCACGAAAACGCCGACGGCTTCCGCCGCGTCAAAGCGAAGGGGATCCCCGTCGTCGCCGTCAACCCGCTCAAGCCCGACAGCGCCGAATTCTTCGGCGACAAGGCCCGCTGGATTGCGCCGCGCCCGGGCACCGACGTCGCGATGATGCTCGGCATGGCTTATGCGCTTGAAAAGGCCGGCAAGACCGACCACGAATTCATCCGCAAGTACACGGTGGGCTTCGAGAAGTTCCGCGCCTACCTCATGGGCGAAGCCGACGGCACGCCGAAGACGCCCGAATGGGCCGCAAAGATCTGCGGCGTTGAAGCCGCTGCGATCGAAGCGCTCGCCATGGAAATGCAGTCCAAGCGCACGATGCTCATGGGCGGCTGGGGCATTCAGCGCGCCGAGCACGGCGAACAGGTCCACTGGATGATGGTCGTCCTTTGCGCGATGCTCGGCCAGATCGGCCTGCCGGGCGGCGGCTTCGGCTTCACCTACCACTATTCGAACGGCGGCGCCGCCACGTCCGAAGCGCCTGCGCTCCCCGGCATCTCCGCCAATCCCAAGGGCGGCGACAAGGGCCTCAAGTGGGAAGGCACTTCGCTCGTCTCGATTCCGCTTGCGCGATTTACCGACTGCTTCCTCAATCCGGGGAAGACGATCGACTACAACGGCACGAAGATCACCTATCCGGACATCCGGCTCGTCATCTGGTCGGGCGGCAATCCCTTCGCGCAGCAGGAAGACACCAACGGCCTCCTCAAGGCCTGGCAGCGTCCGGAAACGACGATCGTCTGCGACAGCATGTGGACGGCCTCAGCCCGTCATGCGGACATTGTGCTCCCAGCGTGCACGAGCCTCGAGCGCAACGACATCACGGCGGTCGGCTCTTATTCGAACATCGGCTACGTCGCCATGCACAAGGCAATCGAGCCGCAGTACGAATCGAAGCCTGACTATGAGATCTTCCGCCTCATCGCCCGTGAAATGGGCTTTGAAAAGGACTACACGGAAGGGCTCGACGAAATGGGCTGGATCAAGCGCTTCTACGAAGCCGCCCGCAGCGAATCGAAGATGAACGGCTACGAAATGCCGGCTTTCGACGAGTTCTGGAAGGCAGGCTACGTTTGGTTCCCCGTCACGGATGAATCGCGCCGCTACAACTATTTGGGCGAATTCCGCAAGAACCCGATCGTAAATCCGCTCGGAACCGCCTCGGGCAAGATTGAAATCTTCTCCGAAAAGGTGGATTCCTACCACTACGACGACTGCCCGGGCCACCCGACGTGGCTCGAGCCGACGGAGTGGCTCGGGGGCGAAGCCGCCAAGGACTATCCCTTCGCGCTTCTCACTTCGAAGAGCCGCTATCGCCT
This sequence comes from uncultured Sutterella sp., assembly GCA_905213905.1. GTDB lineage: Bacteria > Pseudomonadota > Gammaproteobacteria > Burkholderiales > Burkholderiaceae_F > Sutterella. Next base: position 3,565 of record CAJMKD010000012.1, read on the forward strand.
GCACTCGCAGCTCGACAGCACGGAAAGCCACAACTATGCCGACGTGGAGGACCGCGAGCCCTGCTGGATCCATCCGAAGGCAGCCGAACGCCTGGGCGTGAAGACAGGCGACATCGTCAAGGTGACGAGCCGCCGCGGCGCCGTCCTTGCGGGCGCCGTTCTCACCGACCGCGTTCGCGAAGACACGGTCGTCATTCGCCACGGCGCCTGGTATGACCCGGAAGAGCCGGGCGAAATCGGCTCGCTCGACGTGCACGGGTGCGACAACGTGCTCACGATAGACATTCCGTCCTCGAAGCTGGCGAACGGCAATGTTGCGAACTCCACCCAGGTGAAGGTCGAGCGCTGGACGGACGAGCTCCCGCGCGTGCGCGTGTGGTCGCAGCCTGAAACCGCCGAGGCGGACGACTGAGTCTCTGAGCGCATAGCGCTGCAGGCCCGCTAGGCCGCGCTTGAAGCAAGTTAAGGACGTAAAGCACGCCCTGCTGCGAGCGCGGCAAACACCGGGCCCGTTCGAATTTCATTTCGAGCGGGCCCTTTCTTTTTGCACCTTGCAGCGCTTCTCGCGGAATCGCCTCGGCGGGCTTCCCCCGCGCCGTTCAGCGCCGGGCGGCAAGAATGGGGCCCGCGGCGAGCCCCTCGGCGCTTTGCACGCTTAGGTGCGACGCCAGAATTGCAAAGCTTTTTTCCTGGGTCCAGGCGTCGCAATTGCCGATCACGATGAGGCCGCGCCGCGCGCGCGTCACGGCGACATTGAGAAGGTTCGTGGGATTGGCCGCCCAGCGGCGCTGCCGCACGCCCGCCTCGCCCTGCGCCGAACCCAGCACAAAGACGACGACGTCGGCCTCCTGGCCCTGGAAGGCATGCACGGTATCCGCACGCATCGCCGCGGGCGTCACCTGCGTGCGCCGCACATCTTCGATCACGCGCGCGGCAAAGTCCGCAACGCTCCGGAAGGGCGAAACCACAAAGAGCGCGCCATCCTTGAGCGCCGGACGCGCGAGCAGCGAAAGAAGCGCCGCGCGCAGGACAGACATCTCTTCGGGCACGATCTTCGCGTCGGGGAAAATGCCGATCCACGCGAAGACCGCGCGTCACAAAAGCTGCCCGGCGCGCATCGGCCGTTCTCGAGCCGACACGCACATCGAGCCAAAGCGAAGGGAGCGCCTGCGCCGCATCAACGCGCGGCGTCATTTGAACCATCTGATTGGCATAAGAGAGCGCATTGGCGATATCGAACATCGGCGAAGCGCAGCGCCTGTGCGTGCGAAGCGGGAGGCCCGTCCAGACGTTCTCCTCAGTGACCGAATCCCGAATCGACGCGCCGATGGGCATCGTGTTGTCGACGAGCGTCTGCAGCGACGACGCATGCGGCGACCAGCGCGGATCCACAGACGGCACCCGCAGCCGCAGGTAGTCGCAAAGTCGCACGGGCATCGTCACGACAGGCATGAGCTGGCGCGGATCGCCGAGCACGACGACGCGCCTCGCGCGGTTGAGAAGGCCGGCCGCAGCCTGCGGCGACGCTTGGCTTGCCTCGTCGAGGAGCACCCAGCCGATCGTCTCGGGCCCGAGCGGCGCAAACATGCGGGCTGCGCTCGCAAGCGTCGTCGAAATCACAGGCACGAGCATCGAAAGCAGCGCCCAGAGCGCTTCAGGCCGCCCCTTCGTTCGCGGCAGCACGCCGCACTTGAGATAGGCCCCGACGGCTTCGAGGCCTGACTTGAAGAATGACGACTGCGCCAGAATCGTGGCGCGCATAAGGTCAAGCGCCGCAAGAAAGAGCGTCGAGCGAAGCACTTCAAAATCTTCGTCCACCCAGAGCGACGTTTTGTGCTGCGCAGGCGCCTTCGCGAGCGGCGTTTCGAAGACGGCGGGACGCTTGCGGCGCTCTTCCTCCGGCGCGGCAATTGCCGCGGCGTATTTGCGGGCCATGCCGGCCCGCCGCTCGGCAACGGCAGCGTCGAGCGCCTGGAAGCGTTCAAGGGCAGCGCGCCAGTAGAGCTCCGGGCTGATGCCTGCCCGCTTGAGCGCTGCGAGATCGCGGGCAATTTCCTCGTTAAGCACGCTCTCGCGCCGCTTTTCGCCCGAAGCGCCGTCCTTCATGCGCGGCTCGAGCACGGCATAGACGAACCGCTGCCGATTGGCCTTGCGCCCGAGGGTCACGGAAATAAGGCCCCAGACGTTCTCAAGCGATGCGTCGTCGCCCGTCCCAAAAAGAGAGGGCGCCTGCGCGAGCCGCGCCTTCGGACGCGATGCGCGTGCGAACGCGAGCGCGCATTCGCGCCAGTAGGCGTAGCGAAGCCGCCCGCCTTGCGCGGACCGATGCGGGTCGCCCCCGGGGAACCCGAGCCAGAGCGCTTCGGCTTTCTGCTTCAAAGCCGCCTCGGCAGCTGCGCCCGCGGCTTCGGCATTGCTTTGGGCATCGGCCTCGGTTTCGCCTTTCCCCTCGCCGTCCGCAGCTGCAGCCACCGATTCGTCTTGCGCGCGCTTCGTCGCAAGCCGAGCAAGGCGCTTGAGCGAAAAGCTCTTCGGCAGCTCGTCCGTGATGTTTCGGATGGCGGCATTGTTGTTCGATGCAACCACGATGATGCCGTCGGCGGCGATGTCGCGCTGAAGCGGCGTGACGGTGAGCTTCTTCTCAGCGCCGAGCTCGATTTCGAGCGGATGGTCAAAATCAAAGACCGCCGCAGAATTCTTGAGCGCCGCGATTCGGCGCGCGCGCCGGACGACCGCTTCTGCCACGACGTCGCGCAGCATCCAGCTTTTGCCGGTGCCGGGCGGACCGTTCACGCTCGCGATCGGTCCGAAGGAGAGGTGCGATTCGTCGCCATCGTTGCCTTCGTCGCCTTCGCCGCGCTTGCCGCCAAGGGGCGTCGCAGGCTTTCCAAGCGCAAGGATCACGTTCACCGCAGCCTGCTGCGCCACGTAGAGGTGGTGCGAAGGGTCGCTCGGCCAGCGGCCGGCAGGAAGCAGCGCCGGATCGAGAAGCCGGGCAAGCGCATGCGGCGTCTCGAGCAGGTCGACGCGAGGCATGCCTTGCGCAGCGCCGTAGAAAAGGAACCGGGAGAGCGCTGGGCTGAGGGGCGCCGTTTTCGCAGCGCGCGGCTTGGGAAGCAATCCCGGGGAATCATCGCCGATCTTATGCCGGGTCGCAGCCGCTTCAGGCGCCGCGGCCTCAAGGAGCGCGTCGCCCAAAGGCGACCCCGCGGGCGAAGCCCCCGATTCGGCAAGCGACGTGCCGATTTTCGCGAGGTCCGAGAGATAAAAGCTCGAGAGGCTCACGAGATCTTCGGGGCCAAACGGATGATCCGGCCGGTGAAAAACCGTTCGGACGGCCACGTCCACCTCGCCCGCATAACCCATGAAGCCCGCAACGCCAAGCGCAACGTGCTCGATGAAGGCTTCGTCGACGCGCTTGGCCTCTTTGGCGGTATCGCTCAGATAAAGCTTGAAATCCTTCCGGTCGAAGCGGCTCTCAACAATGCGCCCGTCGTACGCCGAGCCCGCCAGGAAGCCGCCCTCGCGGGCATGGCGTGCGAATTCGTTTTGAAGCTTTTCGCACCGCTTCAATGCCGTTTCGACTGTGAAGACGGGCGACGCGCGCAGGGCGGCAATCTTTTCGCGCGCCTGCGGAATGCGGTCATCGAGGCGCGACAGGAGCCGGAGCCGGCGATGCGCGAGGTTGAGCGCACCCACAAAGCCCGAAACCGTAAAGGATTCGGGAACGAGCTTGCCCCAGGGCGAAAGGTGAAAGGCAGCAAGAAACGCATCGCCGCGCAGGCTCGGATCTTCGCCGATCTGGTCATAAAAAGCATAGGGCGGCGCCCCTGCGTCGCGAAGCGCATTGCCAAGATCCGCCGCCTCGAGAAGCCGCATCATGTGGCCGTAGAGCCGGGACTTCGGAAGGATGCCGAGATAGACGGTAAAAAACGGCATCGGGCGCGGCACCTGTGCGCCCTGCGGCGGCCGCAACGTTTCGCGGCCGAAAACAACGTCGGGCGCTTCGAGCGCTAAGGGAAGCGAATGCGACTGATGGCAGGGATTCGCAGGTGGTTCCGCGCGAGCGTCGTCCTTCTCATCCTTCGACGGATGCCGTGAAGAAGCCGCCGCTTCCTTGGCATCGCGCGCGGCCGGTTTCGGCTCCGCTTCCTGCGGCTGCGCCCCTTGGGCGCGCCAGCGCTCCACCTCGACGAATTCCGAGCGTTTGGCGCGCCAGTCGGCCGTCTCAAAAAGCTCGAGGAGCGTCCAGTACGACACCACGTCGCGGGCTTCGCCGAGCGTTAGGGGGCCGCGCCCGAGGTTCGCGCCCGCGCCCCCAAGCGCTCCGGCCCTGCGCCGCTTCGCTTCGTCCGCCGCCATCTGAAGACACTCCGACGTCTTTCTCAGCCTTTGCGGCTTTCAATGAACGCTTCGATGCGGCGCTGCGCGCCCTGCGCGGCCTTCACGAGCGACTCTCGCTCGCGCCGCGCTGCCTCAGGCAGATCGCCGTAATTGGCAAGCGCCTTCGTCTTCCAGAGATCTTGCACGGGCCGATAGCGGAATCGCACGCGTTCGGGCGCATTTTCCGGCTCGTCGAGACGCCGCACGTCCATGCCGAGGCCGGCGGCAAAGACGATTTCGCCGTTCAAAAGCAAAAGCGGCAGCTCATCGCGGTCAAATGGCGCGATGCCCGCCTCTGCGTAGAGGTCCTTGAGGGACTTGGCAGGCCGCAGCGGCCAAAGCTTCATTTTCGAGGAGCGGCACTTCGAGCGCACTTCCAGCTTGGCGTCAAGCGCCATCAGGCGGTCGACGCTGATCCCCGCCTCATCGGGCGCGCAGGGAAGCACTTCCACAACGCCGTCCCAGCCCGGCAGCACGATCTCATGGCCGCCCGACCAGCGAACGAGCGCTGTGCGCTCGGCCGCGCTTGTGCGCTTGGGCACATCGCGAATGACGAGGTCGCTTCCCCAGCGTCGGATTTCCTTGCCCTTTACCCGAATCGAAAGGCTCGTGTCGGCATGCGTCTCACGCACCTGGCGCAGCGCCTCTTCGAGCCGCGCCTTCCCGGGGAGCGCCATGCCTTCTTCGCTCATCCAGGCGCGAAGGCACCAGGCCTGCCGCGCCGGAATGAGCTCGAGAAGCCGATAGATGGCGAGCCCTCCCGGATTGATTTTCGAGCGGCAAGCCTCGAGGTCGCTCATCGCGACGGAGCGCAGAATGTCGGCCGCCTCCGCCACCAGCTCGACGCTGCGCGCGACTGCCGAACGAAAGCCCGGGCGGATCTTTTCGAGAAGCGGCACCACTTCGTGGCGGATCCGGTTTCGAAGGTATTTCGGGTCGTCGTTCGATTCGTCGTCGACATAAGCGATCCGGCGCTGCTTCACGTAGCGCTCGACATCGGCGCGCAGCACCGTGCGCCACGGACGCACGAGCAGAATCGGGCCGGGCCGTCCTTCGCGGGCGAATTCGCCGGGCTCCACCGCGCTCGGCATCTTCATGACGCGAGAGCGCGGAAAAGCAGCGAGCCCCTCGGGACCAGCCCCGCGCAGCCACTGCAGCAGGAAGGTTTCGATGCGGTCGTCTTCGTGATGCGCCGTCATGACGACGTCGAACCCAGCCGAGGCCGCATAGTCCGAGAGCGCGGCATAGCGCGCGTCACGCGCGGCCGCTTCGATGCCGTCTTCCTTGCCGTTCACGACGACCTTGAGCGCCTTGAAGCGGATCGAGCGCTTTTCGCATTCCGCGCGGCAGTGCGCCTCCCATTCATCGGCATGCGGACTGAGGCCATGATTGACGTAAACAGCTTCGACCGTTTCAATGAGGGCCTGCTGCTTGTCATGAAAGAGCTTGGCGAGAACGTCAAGGAGCGCCGATGAATCGCGTCCGCCCGAATAGGCAAGGAGCACGCGCACGGGATTGAGCGGAATGAGCGCGAATTCCGGACGCGTGCGCCCAAGGAGCTGGTCGGCCGCTTCGAGGAGCGCGTCGATGACGAGCGACTTCAGGCGGCGCGAGAGCGGTGCGGTCGATGCTTCGTGCGCGGGGGCCCTGCCCTCGGCTTTGCGACCCTGGCGCTTCTGCGCATCGCGCTTCATGCGGCGGGCGGCAAGCGCAAGCGCTCGCTCGGCCTCTGCGCGCCGGATGAGCTCGATGTCGGGGAGCACGGCGGGCGACGTTCTCGGGAGCGCCGCGTCGTTTTGCGCAACGGCCGAGGGCGTCGAAAGCGGGAAGGCTTCATTGAAGTCCTCGGTGTCGGCAAGCGCTGTGGGCGCACCTTTTTCAATCTGCGCCTGCGCGCGGCGCCGCCCGCCGGGGTTGAGCTTCGTCGCGCGCTTTCTGCGCGTGCCGCCGGCTGAGGCCGCAGCTGCGCCCTTGGCTTTGTCCACAGGGCGAGCTGCCGGATCCGCCAGGTCCGCAACGGACGCAGGTGCGCTTTCTGCCGGCGAAGCGCTCATTTCAGCCTTGGCGGGCTTCACGGGCGCTTTTCGAAGAAGCGGGCGCTTCGCGCGCGGCTCTGCTTCGTCAGGCGCACGCTTTTTCGAGCGGCCGGCGCTGCGGCTCCTGGCGGCTTTCGACTTCACGGCGTCGGGCTTAGCGAGCTCGCCCGAAGGCGCGTCGGCGCCAGGCGCCGAACCCGAGAAACCCGAAGCCGCTTCGGATTCAAGCGGCGACGCCAGCGCCTTTTCACGGCTTTCGTCTTTCGATTGTTTTGCCGCCGATTTTCTAAGAGAAGCCATAGGAGATTCAATTGCGCAGCCGCGCCAAATTCTTCGAAACCAAATAATTTATTTTAGCCGCGAGGCGCTGCAGGCACAGGCAATCCAAAATGACACGCCGAAAGAGCGCTGTGAGCGCAGGCCAGTCAAAAAGGCCCCGGTGTTCCCGAGGCCTTCAAGGTCAGCTTTGAGGCGCCGATTGCGCACGATCGACGCGTGATCTGCGCACGATTGGCGCCAGCCGTTTCTCAGACAGGCGCCTCTCGCTTTTCGCGATCAGCCTTCGCGCTTTTCGAGCATGGGCTTCTCGCCCTTGCGGCCCACAAGCGCGAGCGCAATGAGAAGTGCGAGCTGCGGACCCTTTTCCATCTCGGTCGAGTCGAAGAATTCCTTCAAGCTGTGCTCGTTGTGCGTGACGCCGCCCGTGCCGATGCAGACGGAAGGCACGCCGATCGAAATCGGCTTGTTGGCGTCGGTCGAGGAAGCGCGGCACTGGCGCACTTCGAGCCCCATCTGCGCCATCGCGGCAAGCGTCGCCTGCACGGCGGGCGAGTTGTCGGGCTGCTGACCGGCGGGACGGTTGCCGATCTGCGTCTTCACGAGGCGAAGCTGGTGATCGGCATCTGCCTCGGGCCAGCGGGCGTTTTCTTCGGCAACAGCGGCCTCAAAGGCGCCGAGCACCGTGCGTTCAAGCTCGTCGAGCGCTTCAAGGCTCGTGCTTCGCATGTCGACATCGACCTCGCAGCGCGCGGCAATGGTGTTGACGGTCGTGCCGCCCTTGATCGTGCCGATCGTGAAGGTGGTCTTCGGATCTGCCGGCGTGTGAATGTCGGCAATCTTTGCGCCCGCGCGGCACATGGCATGCACGGCCGAGGGCACGCGGCCGAAATCGATGTAGGAGTGGCCGCCCTGGCCTTCGATCGCAATGCGCCAGCGGTGCGCGCCCGTGGCCGCATTCTGAACCGTGTAGACGTCGCCCATGTCGAGCGCGCAGAAGCCGTCGATGCGGCGCGAGCCGTCAAAAAGCGCCTTCGCGCCGCAAATGTCGCCGTTGCCTTCTTCGCCGACCGTGCCGACGAAAAGAATGTCGCCCTCGGTTTCGATGCCGGCCTTGTTGAGCGCGCGCAGCACCTGCAGCATCGAGCGCAGGCCCGAGGCGTTGTCGCCGATGCCGGGACCGTAGTAGAGGGCGCCTTCCTTGCGCACCGTGAGATCCGTGCCCGCCGGGAACACGGTGTCCAAATGCGCGGCGATCGCGAGAACGGGGCCCGAGCCCGTGCCGGGACGGCGGCCGACGACGTTGCGCGAGGCATCGGTCACGACGTCTTCGAGCCCATACTCCTTCATGAGGCGGGCGATTTCCTCGCCGCGGACGCCTTCGGCGAAGGTGGGCGACTCGATCTGAGCGATGCGGACCTGTTCGGCCATGGCGCGCTCGACTTCGTCGGCGCAGACCTTGAGCGCAGCGGCAACCTTCGGATCGGCGGCAAGCGCAGTCATGCGCTCGGCCATCTGCGGTTCAACGGCGGGGACTTTATCGCGGGACGTCATTCTTTCCTTTCTCCTTTGCGCGCCCGGGAAGCTTCCCCTTCCGGGCTGCGGCAGCTAACAAATCCTGGCGCCAGGCCGCGCGCGCCGGCAATGCGCCGCATGCAGCCTTCGCCCGAAACGGATATTACCTCGGCTACGACATTTCGCCTATGCGCAAAGGGGCGCCAATCGACATGGAAAGGCTCTTCTTCGGGAATTCCCGAAACCGCGCAGCCGCCTCCGAAGGCTCGGTTTCAGATGGATTTAAGCGCTTTATTGCATGATCAGGCGCAATATCGTGCCGGACCCCGTCCGGTTCACGCGTTCGGGCGCCCTGGTGCCGCAGGCGGAATCGCTTCCGTCCGACACGGCGGCTCTCCGACGCCCAATCAGGAGATCCAATTGTTTTCCCTGCATTTCAAAAAGTCTGCCTTAGCCGCCGCAGTCATCGCGCCCTTCGCCCTCTTTTCCGCCATGGCCGGCGCCGCAGATGCGCCCAAGGCGCCTGCGCCCCTCAAGGCCGGCACCTACACGGTCACGACCCCCGGCAACAACGGCATGGTTGAGGTCACGGTCGAACTCACCGAAAACGCCATCAAGTCGATCAAGATCGGCAAGAACATGGAAACGGAATACATCGCCAAGGCGCCGATGGAAGCCGTGGCCGCCAAGGTGATCAAGGACCAGAACCTCGCTGTCGACACCGTCTCGGGCGCAACGCAGGCGACGGGCGCCATTCTGACGGCTGTGGGCCTCGCGATTGAAAAGGCGGGCGGCAATTCCGCCGACTTCACGCATCCCTACGTCCCTGTCGACCCGGCGACGCTGCCGCTCGCAGAAGCGCCCGCCACGCAGGTTCTCGTGATCGGCGCCGGCGCCACGGGTCTTGCTGCGGCCGCTGCAGCCGCCGACAACGGCGCCGAGGTGATCGTTCTTGAAAAGATGCCCAAAATCGGCGGCTCCACTGCGCTCTCGCGCGGCTGCCTCCTCGCGGCCGGCACGAAGGCGCAGGCCGCCGCTGGCGTCAAGGACAGCCCCGAAAAATTCGCCCAGGACTGGCTCGCCGAACAGAAGCGCTCCGTTCAGGGCGGCAGCAAGGCCTATCCTGAAAAGGCCCGCATCGAAGCCATGGCAAAGGCGAGCGCCGCGACGGTCGCCTGGCTCACGGAAAAGACGGGCGTCAAGTTCCAGAAACCCGTGGCGCTTGACCTCACGGGCGTGGCCCGCGCGCACTGCCCGGCCGACAACGGCCGCAGCGAAATTGAAGCGCTCGCGAAGTTCTGCGAATCGAAGGGCGTGAAGGTGCGCACCAGCACGACCGCCTACGAGCTCATCCAGGACAAGAGCGGCCGCATCACCGGCGCTCGCGCCCATGACGGCAAGAACCGTTATGAATTCAAGGCGGGCGCCGTGGTGCTCGCCTCGGGCGGCTTTGCGCGCAATCTCGAGCGCATCGCTTCTGAAATTCCCCGCTGGGCCATCTACACCGGCTTCACCCAGGCCGCGGAAGGCAGCACGGGCGACGGCCTCGTGATGGCCGACAAGGCCGGCGCCGCGCCCGTCAAGGATACGTGGATGATCGGCCTCACGCTCAAGCCCGCCTACAAGGCGCTCGAGCAGGCGATCCGCACGAAGGAAGGCTACAAAAACGAATTCATCGTGAACGAGCGCGGCGAGCGCTTCGTCCGTGAAGACCTGCCCTTCCTCGCCGACGCCGTGAGCGAACAACGCACCGCCTGGGTCGTCTTCGACTCGACCGACAAGAACCGCACGAAGATCGTCGGCGACTACCTCACGTTCGACGTGGCCGTCCACGGCAAGGACATCCGCGAACTCGCCCGCCGCATGGGCGTCAACGCCGATCGTCTTTCCGCCGCGCTCGAAAAATACAACGCCGACTGCAAGAAGGGCGTCGACAGCGCCTTCGGCAAGGACCCGAAGCATCTGCACGCGCTCGAGAAGGCGCCTTTCTACGCCGTTCAGGTTCGTCCCTCGACGGGCGGCACGATGGGCGGCGTCGCGACGAACGACAAGTTCGAAGTGCTTGACCGCAAGGGCGCCGTCATTCCGGGCCTCTACGCGGGCGGCGAAATGGCGAACCGTCCCTACTACGACCGCTACTTCCTTGCGGGCTCGAGCTTGACGATTGCCTATACGTCGGGCCGACTCATCGGCGAAGAAGCCGCCAAGGCCGTTCTCAAGAAATAATCGGTCCCAGACGCCGAGGCGCTCGAACGAGCGTCTCGGCGCGCTCAAGCGATTTCTTTCAAAGGGCAGCGCACCAGACGGGCGCTGCTTTTTTTTGCATCCTCAAACGTGCTTTGCGAAGGCGAATTTTGGCGACGGCCGCATCGCCTCAAGCGAGTCGACAGCCAGCAAAACTTCTTCACCGACAGCATTCGCTGCTTGTGCACAACTCTCGTGGAGAAGGCTGTGGATAACATAGGCTCAGCTAGTCGCTCTAAGGAATTCGTGATTGCCTAAAAAATAGGCAATTATTTCGCCTGTGGAAAACTCCTTTTATGAGAAATCAGCATTCACTTTCGCGAATCTCCCCGAATCCGCGAGAAATCATTTTGGGAAAAGTCTTTTTCGGCGCTTTTCCGCCGCCCGGGCGCCGCTCGGGCAAAGAAGCGCAATGAAAAGCGCTAGCCTGGCGCCTGATCGAGATAAGGACGCATCGCCGGCAGCCAGGCTTCGAGGAGCATGTCCGCCGTCATTTTCGCGTTTGCAGGACTCGTCGAAGGAAGCTGCATGACGGCAAGCGCATCGAGCGGAAAGCCCGCCGAGCGCAGCGCCGGAACGCCTGCGCGCCGCCAGACCGCGGCGCTCGCCGTGCCGTTGAGAAACACCGCCTTCACCGTCGGATGCAGGCGCAAAAAGCCCGCCACATCGTTCGGAACAATGCGGCGAATGGCGCTGTCAAGGCTTCCCGTCCGCTCGCAGGCGCCGATTGTGTCCCAAAGCGCAACATGGTGGCGCACGAGCATGTCGTAGCGCTCGTCAAAGTCGCTCGAAAGGGGCTCATGACAGATCGCCGCCATCAGCGGCCAGAACCGGTTTCTCGGGTGCCCGTAGTAGCGGCCGAGCGCAAGCGACCGGACGCTTGGCATGCTGCCCAAGACCAGCACGCGAGGCGCAGAACCGACAACCGGCGCAAAGCCATGAAGAAGCTTTGTGCCGAACTCAGGTGCGGCTGCATTTGACGAAGAACTGGATCGGCTCATGGCTCAGGCAGCTGCGAAGCAGCACTCCAAACACGCCCGTCCAGGCGACGCGCGCGATCAAGATGAAGGCGGAAAGAATCGAAATTTGAAAACAACAAAGGCCGCCTAATTGCTCAAGACGGCCTCTTCTTGGATTATCCGCCGTTCGAAAAAGATGACACCGTCGAACGGCGAAGACGCGGTTCAATTTTTTAACGAAGTCCGATCAGGGAGCACCCGGCAGAATCAGGTCCGTGCCGATTTCGCACACGCCGCCAATGCACCAGCCCATCCCCTTGAGGACCGCGGCCAGCAAAATGAGGAAGAGGATAAAGAGAATCAACCGACCCCATTCGCGATGCGGACCATCGTTCTTCTTCATCGTTGTCATGGCGTACCTCCCAAAATCAACCAGGAGGACAACGGTTCTTATCTTTCTTGTACTCACCGTTCCTTCTATTTCAAGTCTATTTTCTCATAGAAACGTAAACTTTCGAAAAGAAATTCAGTCATTTGTGTCGCAACGCAAACAAATGTTGCTCCGCTTGCCGAAACGATACGGGAAAGCGCTTTCTCAAACCGAAACCCGAGATGGCGTTTTCTCCGCCGCTGCCGCGCCAAAAAACTTCACCGGCGCACGGCGCCAAGCGAAAAATCGCAAAAAGCGACACAATACGCGGCTGATCACCCCTGCCGGCGCACCGAGCACAGCACCGCCGCGCAGCTTTCGCAACTTTCCCCTCATTCTCCCAACGCATCGTGAAGAAGGCCTTCCTGGAGCTCCACCTTTCCGTCATTCTCGCCGGCTGGACCGGCATCTTCGGCAAGCTCATCGCCATGTCGCCCGGACTCATCGTCTTTTGGCGCATCGTGATTGCGGGCGCGCTGCTCTGGACCTGGACGCGGCTTGCCGGCAAGCTCGAAAGCGTCACGCGGCGCGACCGCATCGGCATCATGGGCGTCGGCGCGCTGCTGATGCTGCAGTGGACGCTCTTTTACGCCGCCATCAAAGCCTCGAACGTTTCGATCGGCGTCGTGGCCTTTTCCTCCATCGGCTTCTTCACGGCGCTCATCGAGCCTTTCATGACGCACTCGCGGATCAAGCTCAAGGAAATTGCCTTTTCGCTTCTCACGATCGTCGGCATTGCGCTCATCTTCCATTTCGACACGCGCTACCGGCTCGGCATCTTCTTCGGGCTGGCAAGCGCCGCCGCAGCGGCAGTGCTTGCCGTCTTCTTCCGCATCTACCGCGCGAAGTACACGGCTGTCACCGTCATGAACTGGCAGCTCGCGGGCGGCCTGGCGGCTGCGCTCCTTGCCATGCCCCTCTACCGGACGCTGATGCCGGCGGAGCCCTTTTTCCCCTCGATCGTTGATGCCGGCTACCTTGTCATCTTCGCAAGCTTCTGCACGATCGGGATGTACCTCCTGCAAATTCAGTCGCTCGAGCGAATCTCGGCCTTCACGGTGAATCTCACCTACAATCTCGAGCCTGTTTATTCGATCATTCTGGCGATGCTGCTTTTCGGCGAAGGCAGAGAGCTCGGCCTCTCCTTCTACGCCGGCCTCGGGCTGATCTGCCTTTCCGTCGCGCTGCAGACCGCGTCGGTGATGAAGCTGCAGCGCAGGTCCGCCAAACTCAAGCGCCGCCGCAATGATGCGGCTGACGAGGCAGCTGCCGCAGAAAAACCGCTCGAATGAGAAAAAGCGGCCTTCAACTGAGGCGCATCGCACACGCTGGGGACGACGACACTTTTGCAACAACGCCTACGGACATCTTTTTATGCACCGCAGAACCTTCATTCTTTCGGCCGCTGCAATCGCGGCGGCGCCCGCTCTTGCCGCCGAAGCGCTCCGTTCAGCCGCGCCCGTCACAATCGGTTCGATCGAATACGCCCCCGAGCTGATGCTCGCAGGCAAGAAGCTCCTTCTGAACGGCGCCGGCCTTCGGAAAATCGTCTTCTTCAAGGTGTATGGCGCCGGCCTCTATCTCGGCACAAAGACGACGGATCCGGCCGTCGCCATGGCGGATGCGGGCCCGCGCCGCGTGCGCCTCGGGCTCCTGCGCGACGTCTCGGGCGCCGACTTCATTGAAGCGCTCGAAGATGGCTTGAACGCCAATCTCACGCCCGAAAAGAAGGCCGCCATCGCCAAAGAGCTCGAAGCGCTCAAAGCGCTCATGAAGGCGATCGGCGACGTGAAGGAAAATGACCTTGTCGACTTCGACTACATGCCGTCCCTCGGCACGGTGGTGAACCGCAACGGCGAGCCCGTCGGCGACCCGATTCCAGGGAAGCCGCTCTACGACGCGGTCCTTGCCATCTGGCTCGGCGAGAAGCCGATTGACGAGCGCCTCAAAAAGGGCATGCTTGGGCTTGAGGACTAAGAAACGGCAGGCCTCGGCAGCGGCCGGCAACAATGAGCCGCAGGCACACTAAAGCGCAAGCCCAAAGACAAGGCGGGAGGTCTTCGCGTATTCGAAGACCTCCCGCTTTTTTAATCAGCCGCGCTTTCTTCACGAGCGCTCGTTCCACTGGCGCAGCAGACGCTTCGCAGTACCGCAGAAATAGCCGAACTGATAGAACCGGTCGGCCATGGCGTGAATAATGCCTTCGACATCCACAGGCGGAAGCTTGTCGGCGATGTAGCTGCGGATTTCATCGCGCAGCACGTCTTCGGGCGGCCGGTTTCGCATCTGCGCCACCGCATGAAGCGCACGAAGCGCATCGGGCGAGAGCCCGCGCATCACGCGCGCCATCGCTTCATCGTCGAGGTTTTGTGGAAGTCCCGCCATCACTGCTTCTCCGCGCCTGACGAATGGGCGAGCATCGCCGTGCCCAGCGCGCCGAGCACGATCTGCGCTTCGATGATGCGCGCCACAGCGCTTGAGAGCGCCTTTTCGTCGTGCGCAATCGTAAAGATCCGGCCTTCCTCGTCGACCTGCGTGCCGGCATCGATCCAGGCAGCGCGAATCGGGCGGAAGACCTGCGAATCGAGCACCTCGGCTGCAGCGCGCACGCTCTTGACGACGGCCGCGCCGTCGTGCACGAAGAAAAGCCCGCCCGGCATCCGGCGAACCAGGACGGAAATCGGCGTCTCGGCCCCGGGAATTACAAAAGGCGTCGTGACGCGGTCGTCGCCCGCTTCAATGAGGCCCGAACCCGGACGAACCTGAAGAAATGACTGGAGATCCTCAAAAAGCATGGAGGCATCCGGAAAGAAAAAGTGAATGAAAAAGCGCGGACTTCTCGTCCAGCGCTTAATGTCGATCATAGCGCGAAGAACGGCCGTTCCACATTCGCAATGATCCTGAGTTGCGCCGGCGCTTTGCCCCAGCTCTACGCCGCTTCAGACGTGCGCGAGGCGCAACAGGCAGCCGAGGGAAGCGCCGCGCAGGCGGCGCAGCTCGCGAAGCCGAGCTGAGCGCTTCCGCAGCGTCATCTCGCTCAGCCAAGGTGGTCGCCCGCGGGCGCGCCTACGTACAGATGAGCCCAGCGTTCGGCAAGCTCAACCATCGGCTCGCTTTCGGCCACGTCAGCGCTGCTCAAGCTCGAGCCGCGCAGCGACTGCGCAAGCGCGCGCACGTCTCGGATGAAAAGTTCGCCCGCGCGCTCGAGCACTTCGGCGTCGTCCACCGGCATTGCGCTGCTGAGGGAAGACGCCAGCGCATGCAGAATGTGGCGGGCGAGCCCTTCCGGGTGCCACTCGTCGCTTGCTTCAAAGTGCTTGTTGCGGCCGCTGAAGGTTTCGCCGATCCAGACGATGAGCTTCTCGTCGGCCGCCTCGATGTCCTCTGCGGAAAGCGCCCCCTGGAGAAACGCCTCGTCGCGGCGCAGGAGATTGCGGATCGCCTGGTGAAAAATCTGCGTCACCACTTCGATTTCAAGAAGATTGGGACGCCGTTCGGCGCGGGAGCTGAAGTCGCCGCAGCCGCGGCAGCCGCGCTTGGGGGCGCATGTATTGCAACGCATGCTCATCCGTCCTTTCAGTTGAAGCGACCGGGGGCGTCCCCCATGAAGCGCACGGCCCAGAGAGCGCCGAAGCCCTCAATGCGCTCGCGCACGCCTTCGGGCGAAAGCTTGTCGCCTTCGGCAAGGAAGGCGCGCATCATGGTGTAGATCTCCGAGAGAAACATCCTTGATGCGTGCACAAGAAGCGCCCGGGGATTGTCGGGATCGACGTCCTTCGGCATGCCGCGAAAGAGCGCGGGAATGTTCGTGCGCATCTCGACGGCAAGCTTCGGACCGATCAAAGGGAGCGCCGCCGTGATGCGGTCATGCTCGCCCATCAGCACGCGCGCGAGGTTGCGCACGTTCGCGTCGTCGCGCTCTGCGGCCTCTTCGGCCTTGAGCTTTCCTGCTCGGACGGCGAGCATGTTGGCAAACACTTCATTGGCGCTGCCGCAGAGAAACGCTTCAAAGGCGGGTTCGTCAAGAACAACGCGCGCCGGCGCCTGGCCGGCCTCAGATTCATTCGTTGTCATCGAAAGGTCCTTTCTTGGTTTTGCCGAGGAGCCAATCGGCCCAGAAATCGAATTCGTCGAGCGTATCGGCTCGGCCGAGAAAGCCGCTTACGGCGCTCTCGGAAGCGCCCGAAGCAAAGACGCCGAATTCGTCGGCGGCTTCATAAAGCGCTTCAAAGAAGACATGAATCGCAAGCACGACCACTTCTTCGTCCGCCGAGAAGATCGCCTGATCTTCGGGCGGCATTTCTTCGAGCACCTGAAGCAGCCCGGGGCGCAGCCGCGCTCCGACGGCCTCAAGGTCCCAGTCTTCGGGCAGGTCGACGATTTCGCTTTCGCCGCGCAGGATCCCTGCCACGCCGAAGATGATTCGGCCGATCTCTTCGGCAGGGGGCTCCTCAGTGCCGGCAAAGGCATGGAGAAAGTCGCTCGCCGCATACGCGAGAAGCGAGGAAAGAACGCCGTCGTCGGCAATGTTCGGGCGAACCGCAATCGAAGTGTGGGCGTCGGGTCGGATGTCGTCGGAAGAATGCATTGATGGCCTTTGGCGCGGCTTGCGCTGGCGCTCGCCTCGCCCGTCTCAGTAAATAAGCATCATTATGCCTAATGCTTTCCCGAAGAAAGCGACGATCGCTCAGCGGAAAACCGTAGATCATGCCGCCGTGCGGCACGCGCACAGCGGAAAATGCCCCAGAAGGCGCTCTGCGGGCGAAGAAACGCCCTCAGAATCGACGCCTCTGCCGAGCGCACGGCGTCCGGCGGCAAAAAAATCCCGCGCCGGCTCGGGGTTTAAGGCGGAGGAAGGAGTCCGACGCGGGGAAACAAGCGGCGGACTCGCGCGAACTATCCATGAGGCGCACTGTGCCAGGAGGTATCGACAGCACGCCGAGCTCCGGCTTCGCAGCGCCTGCTGCAAAAGCCGAGCGTCAGGGCGGGATTTCGACGTCGCCCGCGACGCTAGCGCAAGTCTTGCCAGGCCGCTTATGTTCATCGTAAGCGCTCGGCGGCGGCACGTGGGTTTTGTCTGCGGCTTTGTTGCCTCAGAATGAAAATTCTGAAATCTTCATTTTCGTATTCTTGCCCGCAGACAAACCGAGCCGTTTTTTTGCTTGTCCCCGACAAGGAACACTACCTAAAATGGGAGAGTGCGCGTGACCGTTCCCAAATGCCGCTCGAAGCAACGCTGCTTCAGCTTCGGCTGCTCGCCGCTTCCTTCTCAATTTCCGCCAGTATGGCTGCATGATTTTCGTAGCGCGCGACGGCAAGCGCATCAAGCCGATCGCGTTCGCTCTCAGAATGGCGCTCGGTGATGACGACGGCATCGATCCCAGCCTCGCGTGCGGCAATCATCCCAGCAGCTGCATCCTCGACGACGAGGCATTCCTCGGGCTTGAGCCCGAAAGCTTTCATGATCTTGAGGTGCGCCTCCGGATCCGGCTTCACGGCTGAAACGTCGTCTCGAGAAACAATGAGATCAAAGACTTCAGAGAGCGGCGCCTTCGCGCGAATCCGTTCGTTGCGCATCGAGTAGGTGTCGATGTTGCGGCGGCGCGTCGTCGTTGCGAGCGCGAGCTTCATGCCCGCGCGCTTCAGGCGCAGCAGCACCGCTGCCGCATCCGGCCGATAGTCGACGCGCGTGCGCAGAAATTCCTGCGCGATGTCGTAGCGGCGCGCATGGATTTCTTCGGGCGTCCCCGGCATGCCGTAGCTTGCCTTCAGATCCGCGCAATACTTGAAATAGGCGTCCGACCCTTCCCCATAGCGCTGCATGGCCCCGGCGCGCAGCTCGTAGGCCTTTTCCTCCGAGACGCGAACGTGGCCGCTCGAGAGCTCCTCGATGAGCGCCTGATCCACCTCACTCCAGATGCCGAGCGAATCAATGAGGGTGCCGTCGAGGTCGAAAATGATGCACTTGCGGTCGAGAAACATTCAGAGTGGCTCCGGAAACGATCGAAAGACGCTCATGATAGCCGCAGTAGCGCTGCGGCTTTCCGCTTTGTTCCGCTTTGTGCGGCTTCTTGGGCTTTGTTCTGCCGAGTGCTGCGCGAACGAGGCGTCGCTCACTCGTCCGCAGCCTCCATCGTCTTTGCATGGGCCGCAGCGCTCGCGCCGGCAATGCGGCCGAAAACGAATGCGTCTGTGAGGCCGTTGCCGCCGAGGCGAAAGCGGCCGTGTACGCCGCCCGTCACTTCGCCGGCCGCAAAAAGCCCCGGAATCGTTTCGCCGTTCTCCCGCTTCACGGCCGCTGCGGTCGTAATGGCGACGCCGCCGCAGGTGTAGTGCACATCGAAGCGCTCCCGCCCGAAATAAAAGGGCGGCTTCTCGATCGTCTGCGTGAAGCGCGTGCGGCCGAAGTCCGGGTCGACGCCCGTTCTGGCGGCCTCGTTGTAGCGATCCATCTCCGCTTTCAGCTGCGCGGGCGCAATCCCCATCGCTTCAGCGAGCGCGTCGAGGCTCTCGGCGCTGCGAACCGTTCCCTGCTGCACTTTCGTCGCGAAGGTTGCGCCCTTGCGGCTTGCGGAGTCGGTCACCACCCAGAAGTCAGGGAACCCTGTCTCGAGCAGCCCGTTCAGAACGCTCTCCCAGGACCGCGTCTCGTCGGTGAAGCGCTTGCCGAGGACCGAAAGAAAGACTTCCGCGCCCGAGTAGTCCAAAACACGTCCGCCCCAGAAGGGAATCGCCATGACGGCATCCATGTCGCGAAGCGCTGCGCCTTCGGCGGCAGCCATTCGAATGCCGTCGCCCGTCGCTGGATCCTCGTCGGGGAAGCCCACGCTGTACGTTGTTCCGAAGCGGCTCCCGAGCTTGGGCGCCCAATTCTGGCGAAGCGTCATGCTCGAAGAGAACCCCCCTGTCGCCAGCACGACAGCGCGTGCGCGCCAGAGCGTCGTGAGGCCGTCGGCGTTTTCCGTCCAGACGCCTGCGACCGCCCCGTCGCGCATCTCAAAGCGCGTGGCGCGCTCGCGATAGGCGACGCTCACGCCGAGCGAGCGGGCGCGCCGCATGAGGGCACGCACGTAGACGTAGCCGCTGCGGCTGAAGAGCGTTCTGTGCGATCGCGGATAAAGCGCGTTGTAGGCCTCAAAGAGCACCGGGTCAAAGCGAACGCCCATGCCTTCGAGCCACTTGAGCATCGACTCGCTTCCTTCGACAAGCGTGCGCACGAGCGCCGGATCGGCCGCGCGGCCGCCGCCCTCGTAGGTGTCGCGCCAGTAGGCTTCGAGCGAGTCGCTGCTCCCCATCCGCGCCTGCCCTTCAGGATCGTAGGCGTTGACGGACCCGGAGGAAACCATCGCATGCCCGCCCGCCACGGCCGCCTTTTCCAGCACGACGACGCTCGCTGCGCCCGCTTCCCTCGCAGCCACCGCTGCCGCGAGACCCGCGCCGCCCGCGCCGATCACGACGACGTCGAAGACCTGGCTGCGAAGCCTTCCGTAGCGGTCGTACGCGCGCGGCGGCTTCCCGGCCGCAGCCTTTGATTCTTCTGCAGGCGCAGCCGCCTGCGCGAGGAGCGGCGCAGCGGGGATCGCGCCAAGCGCAAGCGCGCCAGCGGCGGCTATCAGATGCCGTCTCGCCTCGTCGGGATGCTTGTCGAAGGGGCGCGTCATCGGGCGGCTCCCTCTGTTTTTTCGCCCGCCCGCTCGAGCGCGCGGGCGATGGCGACGGCGCTTCGCACGCCGAGCTTGCGCGTGACGTTGCCGCGATGCATCTTCACCGTCGCAAGCGAAATCGAGAGCCGGTCGGCAATCTGCTTGTTGAGAAGCCCCTCGGCCACAAGACGCGCGACTTCGAGCTCGCGCTCCGTGAGGCTCTCAACGAAGTTCTGCACCTTCTCGGTCTCGTCGGCCGCCTGCGCCTCCGCAATGCTCTTCTCAACGGCCTTCTTGACGGCCGCGACGAGCACCTCCGGATCCGCTGGCTTCACGAGAAAGTCCATCGCCCCGCGGTGAACGGCCTGCATGGCCATCGGTATGTCGCCGTGCGCGGAGAGAAAAATAATGGGCGTGGTCGAGCCTTTCTCGAGAAGCGCCTCCTGCAGCTCAAGCCCCGTCATCCCGGGCATGCGCTGATCAAGGATGATGCAGCCCGGGCGCAGCCCGTCATCGAGCGCAAGAAAGCTCGCCGCGGATTCATAGGTGAGCACGTCGTAGCCCGCCATCCGAATCAGGAATGCCGCGCTCTTGAGAAGCTCGGGATCGTCGTCGACGATGCGCACGAGCGCAATGGGGTCGGTCTTCGTTGTCATGGCTTTCTCTTTTCCTTCCTTTCGGAGTGCTCGGCTTCCCGCGCGGCCTGCGCAAGCCGGTCCGACGGCGCTGCGCCGCTATTGGCCGCATCATCGGCCTCAAAGCTCTCGAGCGCTTCGATCGTCACCTCGGCGCAGATGCCTTCGGTGGGCAGCTGCAGAAAGCGAAGCGTGCCGCCGTGCCTGTCGGCGATGCCGCGGCAGATCGAGAGTCCGATCCCGAGGCCGTCCTGCTTCACGGATTCGCCGTAGCCAGTGAGGCGCTCGAACTGCGCCTCCGTGAGCCGCGGACCGTTGTCGGTCACGCGAAGCGAAATCCGGTTTTCTTCGCGCGTGAGCGAAATATTGACGAAGCCCGATCGCTGCGAATAGGCGGCGTGTCCGGCGTTGCGGATGAGGTTGAGCGCCAGCAGCTCGAGCTCGACCTCGTCGCCCATCACCATCGCCGGCCGGTCATCTTCTGGATCGATCGCGAAGAATTCGCCGGCGGCAAAAAAGATCGGCACGCGCTTCGTATCGTGGTGCTCGACGATGGAAGCGGCGCGCCGCAGCGCTTTCGTCCAGTCGACGGGCGCGAGCGGCGAAAACTTCGACTTCGCGTACCCGCGCACGCGCTCGACGATGAGCGCCGCACGCTTGGCTTCTTCGCCCGCCGCCGAAAGGGCCTCATCGGCCATGGCGCGGTCCGCGTCCGAGGTCTGCCGCATTTTGTTCCAGAGCTTGAGGCCGCCGATGTAGTTCGTGATTGACGCAAGGGGCTGCTTGAGCTCATGCGCGAACATCGAGCTCATCTGCGAGAGCAGTCCGACGCGTTCAACCGCCGAAAGACGCTCGCGCGTCACCTTTGCCTCCGCCTCCATGCGGTCGCGCTCTTCGAGCGCCTCGCGAAGCGCCTGCGTCTTGACGCGAACGAGGTGATTGGCGCGCAGCGAATGGAGAAGCAGCACGAGAATCAAGGCGGCCGCGGCGAAAATGACGTTGGAGTAGCGCTTGGCAAAGCCGCGCAGGGTCTGCTCGTCGAGGTAGGCGTAGGGGCCGAAGTGAAGCGCGCGCATGAGGTTCTGCACGCCGCTCAGGTCAACGCGCAGCCCCCAGCGGTAGCCTGCATTTCCCGGGAGGCTGAAGACCACCGCGGCAAAGCGTCGCAGCTCATTGTTGCCGACGGTCGGCATGTAGCCGATTGTCCAGTCCGGATATTTGAGCGTGCTTGTGCGGCAGCTGCCGGGCGCCACAGGATATTCGCCGACAGTCTTGAGCGCCGTCGGATCGATGAGGCCGTCTTCGAGCAGATCTTCGTAGACGCAGGTCGACAAGAGACCCGCATCGGCGTGTCCGTGCATGACGGCGTTGACGACTTCGGGCATGTCGTGCGGCCGCCAGAATATGCCGCTGAAAAAATTATTCGGATCGTGCCCTTCAGCGAGAAGCCGTCCCTGAAGCCGCTGCCAGGGACCGAACGAAACGACGCTCTGAATGGCGACGCGCTTGCCGGCAAGGCTCGCAATGTCCGCGATGTCGCTGCGGTCTGCGCGCGCCACGAGGAGGCCGCCCGCCACGGGCTCGTTCGCCTCCCCTTTGGGGGCATCGCGCTCGTTTTCACGCACGGCAAGCGGCACCGCGCCCTCGGACATCATGAGGCTCACCATTGTTCCCGCCGTCGCAACGACAAAGGGAATGCGCTGCGCCTTCACCTCGTGGACGAAGTCCCTCGACGGTATGGAGCTCAGCACCACCCGCCGGTCCGGAAAAGCGCGCTGCAGCGCCTCGAGAAGCGGTCCGACGCTCTGCTGGAACGTGACGTCAGTGCCGGTTTCCTCGTAGGCGACCCAAAAGTCGCCCTTCTCCAGTGCCTCTGCCGAGGGGCTGCCCGAGCGGAAGCGATCAAAGCCGAAGCCGGAAGCTTCGTCAAAGCGAAGCGAACGAACGTCGGAAATGTCAAAGGTTGCCGAAGAAAGGGCGTCGGCCGCGGGCGGCGCACCGGACACAGCGCTTGGGTCGCCCGCCGCAGCCGGCTCTCCGGCTGACGCATTAGCAGCGAAGAGAAGCGCAGCCGCAGCTGCGGCCAGAAAGAGCGCGCCAAAGCGCTTTGCGCACGCAATCGCTGAATAGGCCCTATTCAATAAACCAACCATTTACGAACAAATCCGCCTGAGAATCCGAGCGTATCCGATCAGTTTCTTTTTCCGCCTGCCGCCGCATGCGCCTTCATCCTGACGTCCGCTTGAAATAAGGAATGCACGCCGGCCCCGAAGCCCGTGCGCGAACATGATCCCCGATTTTTCGGGCGGCATGCAAGTCCAATCAGAGCGCCGCGCAGCAACAGCCCCCAGGTTCGATCCGGACAAGGAAGCCGATTTCGTCAAGCGCGCCTCATTACGACTTTTGCCGTCATGATTTGCTCGTCATAAGTCGTTACGGCTTTTTTCGTAATGGCTGCTTGCGTGCGCTTTATTCGAGCGGCGCATCGCCAGACCGCAGACCTGCCTGCCGCATCTGCCGAGGCCCGCGTCATCAGCATTCGATGCAGTCCCAAACCATCCTCCGCCTGCGACGAAGACCGCCGGCGTCGCGGCGCTAAAGCGCACAAAACGCTTAACTACTTGATTTTCACGATGTAATTCGGACCCTATACCAAGGTCTAGGACCATCGGAGCGAGATCTCTGCAGAATACTCACTGTCCGCGCAAGGACAGCCGCACATGAATCCGCCGATTCAACCGCGCGCCTTGCTGCGATTGACCCGTCAACCACTCAAAAACGAGGTTTCAAATGTCTGAAGTTAGTCTTGCCCGCCGCAATTTCCTCAAGACCGGCGCAGCTGCCGCCGCCGCAATCATGGCGAGCGCCGCCGCGAGCGCCGGCATCCCCGCCGCGAGCGTTAAGAAGTTCGACGAAGAGTACGACGTCGTCGTGGTCGGCTCCGGCTTCGCCGGCATGGCGTGCGCCCTCAAGGCTTCGCGCGCCGGCCTCAAGGTTCTCATGATCGAAAAGATGTCCGTCGTCGGCGGCAACTCCGCCATCTGCGGCGGCAACGTCGCCTGCCCGGTCAACCCCGTTCAGAAGGCCCAGAACATCCAGGACAGCAAGGAACTCTTCATCAAGGACTGCCTGAAGGACGGCCTCGGCATCAACTACACGAACCTCCTCGGCGTCATTGCCGACCGCTGCAACGACACGATCAAGTTCGTCGAAGAATGCGGCGCTGAATTCGTGCCCAACAAGATGCTCTTCGAAGCCGGCCACTCCGTGCCGCGCTCCTACGAAATCAAGGCCGGCTCCGGCTCGGGCTACATCAACCCGATGTACGCCACGATGAAGAAGGAAGGCAAGGTGACGGTGCGCACCCGCTGCAAGTTCGATGACTTCGTGATGGACGGCGACGACGTCGTCGGCATCGTCTGCCGCGAAGGCTATCGCTTCAACGCCAAGCTCCAGTCCGACGACCTCGAAAACAAGACGGGCAAGACGAAGTACATCCGCGCCAAGCTCGGCGTGATGCTCGCCGCCGGCGGCTTCTCGCGCGACATTTGGTTCCGCCAGGTTCAGGATCCGCGCGTTGTTCCGACGACGGACTCCACGAACCAGCCCGGCGCCACGGCGGGCGTGCTCGTCAAGGCTCTCGGCATCGGCGCGACGCCGGTTCAGCTCTGCTGGCTGCAGTTCCTTCCCTACTGCAATCCGCGTGAAAAGGGCTTCGGCGTTTCCGTGAACTTCACGAACCATGCCTGCATGGACTACGGCATCGTCGTCGACCGCAAGACCGGCAAGCGCTTCATGGACGAACACGCCGGCCGCAAGATCAAGGCCGACGCCCTCTTCGCCGTCATCGGCAATGATGAAAACTACCCGATCGCCGTCGCAGACGATGCAATCGTGAAGGCCATCAACCCCTCCTTCGTGAAGCTGCCGCTCGAAATGGGCACCGTCAAGAAGTTCAACACCCTTGAAGAACTCGCCGACTTCTACAAGATTCCGAAGGAAGCGTTCCTCGAACAGGTGAAGAAGTTCAACAGCTACGTGAAGGCCGGCGAAGATCCGGAATTCCACCGCAACCTCAAGTTCTCGAACGGCCTCGACGTTTCGAAGGCCCCGTTCTACGGCATTGAAGTCTCGCCGAAGATCCACCACACGATGGGCGGCGTGATGATCAATGAACAGGCGCAGGTCATCTCCACGAAGACCCATCAGCCGATCAAGGGCCTCTACGCCGGCGGCGAAATCACGGGCGGCGTGCACGGCGCTTCGCGCCTCGGCACGGTGGCTGTGATCGACGCCCTCACGTTCGGCATGGTGGCCGGCGAACAGTTCGCCAAGATGGCCAAGGCCTGATTGAGCGCCGTCTGATACGGGCAGAAGCCTCCATCGACAACCGCAGCGCGCGCCGTACCTCGGCAGACATGCGGTGCGCCCGCTGCGATTCGGAATCTGCTGCGGCCGAATCCAGATGCTTCGAGCCCGAAGCACCGAAAGGAGCCGTCCGGATCCGTTCGGACGGCTCCTTTCCCTTCAACGAAATGCACTGCAGACGTTTCCGCAGGAGACCCCGAAATGTTCAAGACCCCGATGCTCGCCGCGGCGCTTGCCGCGCTCGCCATCGCCTTCGCAGCGCCCGCGCAGGCGGGCGAACACCTTGCCGACCTGCACGTCAAAGGCGGCATGAAGTGCGAAACCTGCCACGGCAACGACATGAAGAATCCGCAGGAACCGACGACGGCCACCTGCACGGGCTGCCACAACGTCGACCAGCTGGTTGAAAAGACGAAGAACGTCAAGCCCACGAACCCGCACACCTCACCGCACTACGGCAAGGAACTCGACTGCACGAACTGCCACCTGATGCACATGGAATCGGAAAACTTCTGCAATCAGTGCCATCAGTTCGACTTCAAGATGCCGTAATTCTCAAAGCTCGTCCGGCATGCGTTCTGCGGCAGAATCGGCGGACAAATTCTCTCCTTTCGTCTCTTTTTTCCTTACGGGACTTTCACGGCGAAAGCGCCATCATGCGCTTTCGCCTTTTTTCGCTTCCGCGCCGAGCTCAAAGCCACCAGACGCGGCGCCAGGGCGAAAGCGCCTCATCGACTTCAGCGGCCGTCGAAACGACGCGAATGAGCTGCGCCCCGGTCTTGTCGCGTGGATCCGCTTCACGCCAGGCTTTCGCCCAGTCGTCCTCGGCCGCTTCGTGCCAGATGAGAACGGGGTGGCCGATTTCGAGCGAGGCGCGCGCCTCAATCAGCGTGCTCGAGCCAGGGCGGGCAGCCATCACCACAGTGCCGAGCGCAAGCGCTGCAACGATGCGGTTGCGCCGCCTGAGCGACGCGGCGCGCGTCTCGGCGTCATCGGCCAAAGCGGCAATCTGCGCCGTCTCCGAAAGAATGAGGCCGCTCTGCGCGATGGCTGCGCCGAGCGCTGCATTTTCAGGGGGGTAAATTCGGCTGAGCGGCGTGCCGAGCACAGCTGCCGTCCGCCCCGGCTCGCCCGAAGCCGTCTGGGCGGCAAGCGCGCCTTCATGCGCAGCGCGGTCGGTCCCTGCGGCGAGCCCCGAAACAATGACGGTTCCCCTTGCCGCCAGATCCTTCGCAAGCGCTTTTGCGGCTGCCCGGCGCTCAGGCGATGCGTCGCGCGAGCCCACGATCGCAACGCGCGACTGCCGCTCGAGAATGGCTAGGTCGCCTGTCCAGGCAACAACAGCAGGCGGATCCACGAGTGCGCGAAGCTGCCAGGGGTAATCGTCGTCGTCAATGGCGAGTGCGCCGCCCGGCACCGGAATCGCAGCAAGCACAGCCGAGGCTGAGGCGTTCCCGCCTCGCGCCCGCTCAAGGCGGATCAGCGCTTCCACGGCCGAAGCGCTTGCCTGCGGCATCGAGTCGTTTTTCTTCATGACGGATTCCTTTCCTTTCTGCGATGCCTCTGCAGTTTCGATGCTTCGGCTCCTCGCTGGACATACCTCCTAAAAGGTAATGTCCGCCGCGATTCTGCTGAAAAGGCGCAGGCAATACCCCTATGGGGATATCTTTTTTGAATGATTATTTATCGTAAAGCGAATTTTCAGGCTTGTCTTTACACAAAGCCCGTCTAATATAGCTTGCGTAGAAGCTCGTTCGTGCTTCCTTGATGGCGCCCGCTGGCAGCGAAGCGCCAACTGTTTGATTTTCCACAAAAAAGGTGAAGACTCAAATGAAGAAGATTCTTGTTGCGGCCGCCGTCGCCGCCTGCATGTCGGGCGCCTATGCCGCTGAAGACATCAACGTCGACGTCGCCGTCATCGGTGCGGGCGGCGCCGGCCTCTCGGCCGCCGTCGAAGCCACGGACCTCGGCGCAAAGGTCGTCGTGCTTGAAAAGATGCCGATGGTCGGCGGCAACACGATCCGCGCCGCGGGCGGCCTCAATGCCGCCGGCACGGCGCTCCAGACCGCCAAGGGCGGCAAGGCTGCGCAGGATTCCGTCGAAGTCATGTACTTCGACACGATGAAGGGCGGCCACTGGCTCAACGATCCGGCGCTCGTTCGCACGCTCGCTGAAAAGTCCGCTTCTTCCGTTGAATGGCTGCTCGCGCTCGGCGGCGACCTGCGCGACGTGGGTCTCATGGCCGGCGCCACCTTCCCGCGCACGCACCGCCCGACCGGCGGCGCGCTCGTCGGCCCTGAAGTGATCCGCACGCTCTACACGGCCGCCAAGACCCGCAACATCGACATCCGCACGAACACGAAGGCCGACAAGATCATCACCGACAAGTCCGGCCGCGTAACGGGCATCAAGGTGACCGGCAAGGACGGCGCCTACACGGTGAACGCCAAGGCGGTCGTCGACGCCGCTGGCGGCTTCGGCGCCAACAACGACCTCGTCGCGAAGTATGTGCCCAAGCTCAAGGGCTTCGCCACGACGAACCAGCCGGGCGCCACGGGCGACGGCCTCGTGATGGCTGAAGACATCGGCGCCAATCTGATCCAGATGGAACAGATTCAAACGCACCCGACCGTTGTGCCCAATGTCGGCGAAATGATCACCGAAGCTGTTCGCGGCAACGGCGCCATCCTCATCAACAAGGAAGGCAAGCGCTTCTTCAACGAGCTCGACACGCGCGACGCCGTGTCTGCCGCCATCCTGAAGCAGAAGGACGGCATTGCCTACCTCTTCTTCGACAGCGACATGCAGAAGTCGCTCAAGGCCACCGAAGGCTACATCAAGCAGACCTACTGCCTCACGGGCGCCACGCTTGACGAAATCGCCCAGAAGATGGGCGTCGACGCCGCCGCGCTCAAGTCGACGATGGATGCCTGGAAGGCCGGCAAGGCCGCTGGCAAGGATCAGTTCGGCCGCGCCGACATGCCGCGCAACCTCGACAAGGGCCCCTTCTATGCGATCGCTGTGACCCCCGCCGTGCACCACACGATGGGCGGCATCAAGATCGACCCGAAGACCCAGGTCTACAACGTGAAGGGCCAGGTGATCCCGGGCTTCTTCGCCGCGGGTGAAGTGACGGGCGGCGTGCACGGCGGCAACCGCCTCGGCGGCAACGCGCAGGCCGACATCGTGACCTTCGGCCGCATCGCCGGCCAGCAGGCCTACATCTTCGCCAAGCAGCTCGACGCCGCCAAGAAGTAATTTCTGATGTGCGCGCAGCCGCTTTGCCAAGCGGCTGATCTGCTCAAAGGCCGTTCCGAAGAATCCTTTCTTTCGGAACGGCTTTTTATTTTGGAGCGCAGAAAAAAAAGCGTTGACGACATGCGCCGGTGCCGACGGATGCCTTAGTCTTGCAGATCGCAACCGCGCCTCTGCTCGGCTCGCATTCTCAAAGAAATTCATGGAAATCATTCAAACGCTTTCGTTCACGGCCGGCATCGATTTCGCCGCGCTGGCGCTCATCGGCGCACTCTTTGCGCTCTGCCGCTTCCTCCGGGCGCCGGCCGAATGGCTCGGTCTCGCGGCGCTCCTTTTGAAGTGCGCCGCGCTCTTCGCGCTCGCCTTCATGCTCTGGTTCCTCGGCCGCATCGATGCTGCGCCCACGCTCTACTTCTTCGGACTCACGGGCGGAATCGGCCTGCTCTCGCTCCTCTCCTGCGCCGACATCGTCTCGAGCTGCCGCACGAGAGACGTGCGCATTTTCCGCATTCTGGTCGGTCTTGGACTTGCTGCGCTTTTGGGGCTTTGCATCTCTGCAGCCGCTGCGTGGCTCTCCGGCCTCATCATCGCCGGCGTCGCCTTCATTTTCTTTGCAGAATTTGCGCTTCCGCTTCTTCTGGCGCTGCTCCTGCTCTTCCTTGCATGAGCGCCGGGCCTATGCCTCGAGCCACTCGCGCCAATAGCCGACATGAGAGGCACGCGACAGCCTCAAGCGCACCTGGACGCCGACACAAAATCGTCACATTCGACCGCTACAATTTTCAGATTGCTCATCGTCCGTCTGCGAGCGCATCCGCCCGCAGCGGGCTTCTCTACCGGAGAGAATCAAGTGAAGGACATTGTTCTGCAGGGCATCGAACTCGAAACCGAAATGTTCAAGGATGCCGTTGACGCGCTTAAGCCCGCGAAAGTGCTTTTCCGCCGCTCTGACCCGTCGCTGCGCGTCTGCGGCGTGGCCGACGATGCCGATCTTTCTGCGCTTGAGGCGCTTGCGCTCGCGCATCAGGTCGACTGCATTGCGGTGCCCGCTGATTTTTCGATCAAGGCCTTCAAGGTGTGGGCGACCGACATGGACAGCACGCTCACCCAGAACGAATGCATCGACGACATGGCCTTTGCAGCGGGCTGCGGCGACGAGGTCGCGCGCGTCACGAAGGAAGCCATGCACGGCGCCTGGTCCTTCACCGAAAGCCTCGAGAAGCGCGTTTCGCTTTTGAAGGGCACGCAGGCTTCGGTCGTCATCGATCACGCCATCCGCCGCGAAAGGCTCACCTACGGCGCGGAAGCCCTGATCAAGCTATGCCGCCGCCACGGCATCGCCACCTACATTGTTTCGGGCGGCTTCGTGCAGATTGCGCGCGACACTGCCAAGGAGCTCGGGATGACGGGCGCGGTCTGCAACGAGCTCGTGATTGACGCGAACGGCATGCTTACCGGCGAAGTCCGCGGCCCCGCGGGCGGGCGCATTCTCGACGCGGACGGCAAGCGCCGCGCCGTGGAAGTGCTCGCGCAGATTGCCGGCGCCGACATGTCGCAGGTGATTTGCTCGGGCGACGGCGCGAACGACGTTGAGATGGTCTCGGCGGCGGGCCTCGGCGTTGCCTTCCATCCGAAGCCCGTTCTGGCCTCGCACGCCAAAGCCGTCATCCGCTTCGGCGGCCTCGACGTTCTCGCGCATCTCTTCAAGGAATGCTGGGTCGATGCCGTGCGCGTCGCCTGAAGCAGGCTAAAGCGGTAATTTCCCAGGGAAAAAAAGGCGCCAAAGGCGCCTTTTTTGCTTCGGCCGTGCAGCCTTCTGAGCGGCCATCCGCCAGCGAATCCCGCGTCCGCAGGCGCGACGCGCTCAGTCGTCGACCGGATTGACGACGTTTTTGAACCGATACGGACCCGCAAAAGACGTCTGCACGGGAATGAGGCCGAAAAAGGTTGTCCAGCCGGCAGCAATCCCCTCGGGCTCGCTCTTCCAGTTGTGAATCGCAAAGCCCGGCGTTTCAAAGCGGTATTCGTCGCCGCCCTCCGGCCGCAGATCAATCATGATCGGGCAGGCGACCGAGGGCGCCGTCGCCACGACAGTCGGGCCGACCGCCTGAACGATGGCGCGGTGCATGTGGCCTGTCGCGAGCCGCACTTCCGGATGCTGCGCAAGAATCGAGAAGAGTCGCGAGCGCCCGGCAAAATCCTCGTCCATCACGCCCATGCCGCAGTGAAGCGGCGTGTGATGCATGCAGACCAAAGCCGGCTCTTTCTTGCTGCGGGCTTCGTCCAGCTTTTCCGACAGCGCGTCGAGCACCGCCGGCGTCAGGCCGCCCCAGTGCTTGCCGGGCTGAAGCGTGTCAAGCAGAATCACGCGGGCGCCCGCCGCTTCAAAACACTGATCGAAGCGCTCTGTCGCCGAATCAAAGCGCTCTTCGGGCGAACCGAGAAAGTCGCCGAGCACTTTCGCCATGCCGGCGCGGCGATCGTGATTGCCGGGCACCATCCGCACCGGCGCAGCGAGCCCCGAGAAAACGTCGCGGACAATCCGATACGCATCCTCGTTGCCGTCGCAGCCGATGTCGCCCGTCACCACGACGGCGTCAACCTTCTGCGATGCAGCGGCGAGCCAGGGCTGAATCGACGTCAAAAGCCCGGCCGTGTCGCAGCGGCCGAAGGCAAGCTCGCCCTTGGGCATCACATGAAGATCGGTGAGCTGAAGAATGACGGGCATACAAGACCTCGCGGAAAACGTGCTGGCAACGGCGCAAGCTTACCGCGGACTAGGCGCGAAATGCCATCAGCCGCTCCGGCGCAACATGGAGGCGCATCCGAGCGCCCGGCCCGATGCCGGCGGGGAGCGTCTGCAGATTCACCTTCACGAGCTCGTTCTCGCTGCCGTCGCCAGGAATGACCGATACGCGGACAAAGTTCCCCATAAAGTGAAGATCCTTCACGACGACGGGCGCGCCCGTGCCGTCGTCCGCAGAAAGCGATGCGTCGTCGGCACGGAAGAAGACGAGCGTTTTTTCGCCCGCGCCAAGGCCCGCAAGACGCGCCTTGGACTCTTCCGACAAGGCCGATAGCGGCGTCCTGGCGCCGTACCATTCAAGGCAATCGCCATCGAAGGCTGCGCTCGTGCGGTTGCTGCCGCCCACAAAGCCGGCGACAAAGGGCGTTGCGGGATGCTCCCAGACCTCCTGGGGCGAGGCGGTCTGATGAATGCGGCCGCCTTCCATCACAACGATGTTGTCGCCGAGCACCATGGCTTCGTCCTGATCGTGCGTAACGATCACGGCCGTGATGCCGAGCTCCTTCAGAATGACGGCGAGCTCTTCGCGCACCTTGTGGCGAATCTGCGCATCGAGGGCGGAAAGCGGCTCGTCCAGGAGCAGAATCTTCGGCCGGATGGCAAGCGCTCGGGCGAGCGCCACGCGCTGGCGCTGGCCGCCCGAAAGCGCGAGCACATTGCGCTTTCTGTACTTTTCAAGATTGACGAGCGAAAGCATGCGCTTCACGGCGCGTTCAATTTCGTCGGGCGATTCGTGCCGGACCTTGAGGCCGTAAGCAACGTTTTCTTCCACCGTCATGTGCGGGAAAAGCGCGTACTGCTGGAACATGAAGCCGATGCGGCGCTTCTCCACGGGCGTATTCGTCACATCGGCGCCGCCGATCAGCACGCGGCTCCCTTCGTCAGGCGTTTCAAGCCCGGCGATGATGCGCAGGAGCGTCGTCTTGCCGCAGCCCGAAGGCCCGAGAAGCACTGTGCGGCAGCCCGCCTCAAGCGTGAGCGAAAAGGGCTGAAGCACGAGCGTCTTCCCGTAGTGCTTCGACATGTTTTCGAGCCTGATCGAAACCGATTGATTGAGATTTTCTTCAGTCATTTGGGTTTTTCCTCTGCAGACCTGCCGCGAGCAGCGCATCTGCGCCGCTTCGGCCGTCCGTCATGGGCGTTCGTTTCGTCGGTCGCAGCCTCGGGGCTTGCGGCCTTACTGCAATGCTTCGTCTTCTGCCGCCTGCGCAGCCTTGAGCCGCTTTTCAGCGCGACGCTTCGCGAGCCACTCCGGCAGGCTCTGCATGAGCGAGAGGAGCGGCTCCAGAATCACTTTGATGAGGAACGTTTTGGCGCTCGCGATCTCTAGTCGCAGCGATGCGTAGCTGTCTGCGAGCCCCACCGGAAGGGTCTTCGTGTCGGGCGTCTGCAGCATCCAGGAAATATTGAATTCGCCGAGCGACACCGTCATCACCATAAGGCCGCCCGCAATGATGCCGGGCATCGCCACGGGAACCACCACCTTGCGGAAGGTGGTCCAGGGCGAGGCGCCGAGCGTTGCCGAAGCTTCTTCGTAGGCGTCGAGCGGCTCGATGCGCATCACGGCCATGACGCTTCGCACCATGAAGGGCAGGCAGAACATCACGTGACCGCAGAGAATGAAGAGGTTGCTCTGACGAAAGCCCCCGAAGCCGCCCCAGACGAGCAGGATGCCGAGGCCGATTGCAAGCCCCGGAATCGAAAGGGGCAGGAGGAGCGCCTCTTCAATGAGCGCGGC
The DNA here is from genome assembly GCA_905213905.1 of uncultured Sutterella sp. Lineage (GTDB taxonomy): Bacteria > Pseudomonadota > Gammaproteobacteria > Burkholderiales > Burkholderiaceae_F > Sutterella. The sequence continues at coordinate 35,853 of CAJMKD010000012.1, forward strand.
CCAGCGCTTTTTCTGCTCGCGCACGAGCACCCACGCTGCAGGCACGCCGATGATGACGCAGATGACAAGCGCGCCCACCGCGAGTCCCAAGCTGCGCAGAATGGTGTCGCCATAGGAATTGAGAACGCGTTCGATCCACTGCGTCGTGAACCCCGCCTTGAAGCCGCGGAAGGCGTTCTTCATGAAGGCCGTGACCGCCATCTGAATGACGGGAATGAAGAGAAAGAGAAGCGTGAGGCTCGTGACGACCGCCTGAGCGATCTGCGTGGCGTTCCAGCTTTTCGGAGATTTCTTCGACATGTTCTACTCCCTCTCTCAAGCGGCGCCAGTGCCGAGGCGGCGTGCCGCGAGCAGCATCACCCAGGTGATGATGCCGCGGACCACCGAGCGCATGGCGGCCGAGGCGATGTTGGCCGAGAGCGTGAATGCCGTGTAGATCGTGATCGGCAGCACATTGATGTCCGTCGCGAGCGTGAAGGCCGTGCCGAATGCGCCCATGGAGGTCGCAAAGCAGAGGGCGCCCGTCGAAATGAGCGCGGGCGTGAGCGCCGGGAGCGTCACGTCGCGCATGATGCGCCAGGAGGGCGCCCCGAGCGTTCTCGCGGCTTCCTCATAAACCGGATCGATTTTCTTCGCGGCCGCCATCACGGTCGTGACGACGCGCGGAATCGAAAAGTAAACGTAGCCCGCAAAGAGGCCCGCCATGCCGTAGGCGAAAACGAACTTTCCTGCGCCCAGCGCCGAAGAAATCATGGCGGCCATGCCGTTGCGGCCGCCGAGCATGATGATCATGAAGCCAACAACGACGCCCGGGAAGGAAAGCGGCAGGGTGATGAGCGAAACGACGGCGCTGCGGCCCGGAAATTTGGTGCGCTCCAGAAAGAGCCCCGTGAAGGCGCCAAGCGCAACGCTCGCGAGCGTCACCACGACGGAAAGCAGCACCGTAGACACGATGCTCGTTGCGTAGCGGGGATTCGTGACGATCTGCGCATAAAGCGCAATGCCTTCCTCCGAAGAAACGGAAGCAGGCAGCAGGCGCACAACGGGCAGCACGAAAAAGGCGATGAGCACGACGAGCGCCGGCACGATGAAGATGAAATGGCTTCTCTTCATATGAGTTCCTCAGTGGAAAAACCCGCAGATTCTTCGATCTGCGGGTTCGTTGCGCCGTCGGAAATCGACGGCGTTCTTCCTCCGTCAGGACTTCATCGCCTGCAGGTAGGCTTCGCTGAAGGCCGCCTGAACGTCAGCCATGCGGGCGTAGTCGATGCTGCCGGCGCGGGCGTATTCACTGTCGGGCAGGAACTTCTTCGCAGCTTCGGGCGAGATCTTCGAGAGTTCGCCCACCACCGGGCGAAGGAAGTTGTCGGCCCAGAGCTTCTGGCCCTTTTCGGAAAGAACGAAATCAATGACTTTCTGGCCGTTTTCCTTGTGCGGCGCGTTCTTCACGAGCGACATCACATAGGGGACCTGAATCGTGCCTTCCTTCGGAATCACGAATTCAATCGGCGCCTTGTCGACGTAGCGGGCGCGGTAAGCGTCGAAGTCGTAGTCGAAAAGAATGGGAATTTCGCCCGAAAGGCAGCGCGCATAGGCCGTCTGCTTCGGCACGATCGGGCTCAGTTCATTGAGCTTCTTGAAGTAGTCGATCGCCGGCTGGAAGTTGTCGAGCGTGCCGCCCATGCCCTTGTTGACGGCGAGCGCGCAGGCATAGCCCACGAAAGCCGAGGACGGATCAAGGAAGCCCACCATGCCTTCGTACTTCGGATCGAGCAGATCGCCCCAGCCCTGCGGCACCGGCAGATCTTCGAGCGCTTCCTTGTTGACCATCAGGCCAACCGTGCCGGCATGAATCGACACCCAGGCGCCGTTCGGATCCTTAAGGCCGTCGGGAACGCGCTTCCAGCCTTCGCCCTGATAGTTTTCGACGAGGCCCTGCTTCTGCGCATTGATGGCAAACGAAATGCCGAGGTAGACAGCATCGGCGCCCGGATTCTTCGCTTCGGCGAGAATCTGGGAGATCGACTGGCCGGAATTCTTGTTGTCGACAGGCACGTCGATGCCCGTTTCGGCCTTGATCATCTTCAGCATGTCGCCCCAGCCGCCCCATTCGGCCGGGCAGTTGTAGACGATGGCGCGGCCGCCGGCGGGCGCGGCGAAGGCGCTTGCGGCGCCGAAGCCGTTCAGAAGAAGTGCAGTACCCAAAAGATTGCGTGCGAATTCACGGCGTTGCATGATGCTCATTCCTATGAAATGAAGTTTGGTGCGATCTTAGGCAGTGACCTTTAAATTTGGATGTCTCTTGCATGACATTCCTGTGACATGTCTGTTTACCCAAGGAATTGAGCATCCTTCGCACTAAATGCAAAATCGTAATACCGTTATTCGCGCTTTTATCTGATCAAAAACCGCCTCCTTTGCTTTGCACTGAAAATAAACGGAGCCTGCGGGCTCCGCATTGTGCGGCCGGCGCTTATGCCGGCCCTTCTGACTCGAAGCAGTCTTGAAGAAGGCGGCTCAAAGGGCCTTTCTCATCATGATGTGCTCGATCCCGGCTTCCATGAAGCGCTCGCCTTCGGGCGCAAAGCCGTGCGCAGCGTAAAAGCCCTCCGCATGCGTTTGCGCATGCATCCAAACCTCGCGCATGCCGGCAGCTTTGGCCGAACGAAGGACGGCTTCAAGAAGCGCGCCGCCCACGCCGCGCTTGCGGAAGGGCTTGAGGACGGCGAGCCGCCCGATCTGCCCGGTCGGCAGAAGCCGCGCGCAGCCCATCACCATATGCTGCGCATCGCGCGCGATGAAGTGGCGCGACTTTGCGTCCCACTCATCAAGTTCCTCTTCCTTAGGCACATGCTGCTCGGCCACGAACACCATGAGCCGAACGCGCTCGCAGTCGTGCTGAAGCGTTTTCCAGTCGCCTTCCTCGATATGCATTGCCATTGCCATAAACCTTCACCTTCCTCAAATGGAGCGATGTCCGGGCTTTTTTCGCCAGCGAGACCGACAGATTCTACGATCGGACGAAAAAAAAGGGTGCGCGCCCCAGAATGCTGAGAACGCGCACCGCTTGAGCCGGGCGGCTTCTCTCAGAGGCGGCGCTTGCCGCCATCAGGAGAAGCGCGCTTGCTTCTTCAGAAGAACCGCTGATCAGAAGAAGTCTTTACCGGCTTCCTTCGCCTTGGCGCGGTCGCCCGCGAGCGCAAAGGTAATCTTCTCGGGGTCCGCAATGCGGCGGATCGCTTTGTTCACGTCTTCGACCGTGAGCTTCGCGATGGCTTCTTCCGTGGCCTTCGAGAAGCGCCAGTCGCGACCGAGCTCGAGGTAGTTCACCCAGTTGGCGGCTAGCACCGGATCCTGCGCGCGGCTGACGGCGCGCGATTCGATGAGACCGCGCTTGGCTTCAGCGAGCTCCTGCTCGGTGATGCCGTTTTCATAAGCCTTTTTGAGCTCGTCGCGAAGGCTTTCTTCGGCCTGCTTCAGGTTCTGCGGCGCCACGATCGCACCGACGGACCATTTGGCGCGGTTGCCGAAGGAGGGCAGCGTCATGCTCGAGCCGGCGCCGTAGGAGAGGCCTTCCTTCTGGCGCAGACGCGTCACGATGCGGTTCGAAAGGCCTTCGGAGCCCCCGAGAATCCAGTCGGCGACAATGAGGGCAGGCATGTCTTCATCGGCAAGGTTCCCTTCCAGGTCAACGCGCGCGAAGAGCATCGCGTTTTCCTTGTCAGGCGTATCGATCGTGAATCGCGCCGCAGCCACGGGCTTGTACTCGGAGATGATGCGCTCAAAGGGCACCGCAGCCGTTTTCTTCTCGACGACGTTCGCTTCAAGCGCTTCGGCGAGCGCTTCAGGATCGAAGTCGCCCACAACGGCGACATAGCCCTTCGTGAGGCCGAAGACGTCGCGGTAGTAGGCCTTGACGTCATCGAGCGTCACGGCTTCTAGCTCGGCGATGAGCTCGGCGCTTGTTTCGGTGTAGCGGGCGTCGCCCTTCGGATACGTGTTGAAGTGCTGCGTGATGGCGTCGCGGCCCTTCGTCTGCGGCTCATCCGAGCGGGACTTGAGGCCGACGATCGTCTGGCGCTTGAGCGTGTCGAACTCCTTCTGCGGGAAGGTCGACCCCGTCAGGAGGTGCCCGGCGAGCTTCACGGCGTCGACGAGATGCTCGCGGTCGGTCGTGAAGCTGAAGGGCGAGCCGTCCATCTTGAGCTTCGTGAAGGCGTCGTCGATCTGGTCGCGCGTCATGTCGGCCGTGCCGCGCGTGAGCATCGCAATGGCGAGCATCGGCACGGCGGCGTTCGCGGCCGTCTTGTTGTTGCCGTTATTGAAGCGCATGTTGACGACAACGGTCTCGCCGAGCGTCTTCTTCGGCAGGAGCGCGAGCTTCACGCCGCCCATTTCGGCGAGCGTCGTGCGCGCATTGATGTTGTCCTGCGACACATCGAAGGCTTCGGCCTTCGCGCCTTCCTCGCTGAAGGTGAAGCGCGAGAGCAGCGTTTCAACGTCGGGCGCGGGCTCGATTTCGGCGCGCTTGGGCTCATCGGTCGGCACATAGAGGCCGACGACGCGGTTGTCGCGCACGAAGTAGCGGGCGGCTGCCTTGTCAATGGCGTCCTTCGTCACGGCCTTCACCGTGTCGCGGTCCGCAAAGAAGAGCCGCCAGTCGCCAAGACCGATGTAGTCGGAGAGATTCACCGCAAACTGCTCAGGATCGGAGAGCAGGCGCTCGAACATCGTCGCCTGCTCGGCCTTCTGGCGGTTGAGCTCTTCATCCGTGACGGGCTTCTTGGCGAAAGCGTTTTCAATCTCTTCGACGAGCTTCGTCTTCACGGCCTGAATGTCGTCGCCCTTCTTCACCATGGCGCCGAACATGACGAAGCCAGGCTTCTGCGCAGCCATGGGCCAGCCGAAGACCTGCGTGGCAAGGCCCGTTTCAACGAGCGACTTGTAGAGGCGCCCTGTCGGCGCAGAGGCAAGGATTTCCGCAGCCATCGCAACGGGCTCGTAGTCATCCGAGAGCGCCGACGGAATACGGTAGCCCACAGCGACGAGCTGCGACTCGCCCTTGCGGCGGATGTAGAACTCGCGCTCACCGTCAGCCGTGGGCTCGACCGTCCATTCCTTCGGCAGCGTGCGCTCGGGCTTCGGAATGGCGCCGAAATCCTTGGCAATCCAGCCGAGGACCTTTTCTTCGTCGAACTTGCCGGAGACGGTAAGCACGGCATTGTCGGGCTGGTAGTAGCGGTGGTAGAAAGCCTGCAGATTTTCAATCTCGACGTTTTCAATGTCGCTTCTCGCGCCGATCGTCGAGCGCCCGTAGCTCTGCCAGTCGAAGAGCACGCTCTGCATGCGCTTGAGCATCACGGAAATCGGCTTGTTTTCGCCCATTTCGTACTCGTTGCGCACAACGGTCATTTCCGTGTCGAGGTCCTTGCGCGCGATGAAGGAATTCGTCATCGCGTCGGCCTGCCAGCCGAGGGCCCACTTCATGTTGTCGTCCGTTGCCGTGAAGGAGACGAAATAGTTCGTCCGGTCCAGCCACGTCGAGCCGTTCATGCGGAAGCCGCGCTTCGTGAATTCGGCCGTCGGATTCGGATAGTTCTTCGAGCCCTTGAACATCAGGTGCTCGAGCAGGTGCGCCATTCCGGTCTCGCCGTAGTTTTCCTGGCGCGATCCCACGAGGTAGGTCATGTTCACGGTCGCCGTGGGCTTCGAGGCATCCGGATAAAGCACCACGCGCAGACCGTTCGGCAGGCGGTACTCCGTGATGCCTTCAACGGTGACATAGGGCGAGGGCAGCTCGCTTTTCATTGTTGCGTTCTCCTCTGCACAGGCGCCTGAAGCGCCCGCAATGAGGGCGGCCGAAGCGGCGGCCGCCATGATTTGTTCAATTTTTGACTGCATCGGCATTCGTTCCTTCTTGAAAAGCCTCTCTGAAGGCAACGCGCTTACTTTTCGCGCAATGATGCGTCAAACAGTAGCGCGCCGCGGGCAGGCCGAGGCTGAAGACAAGCGACACAATGCGTTTCTCAATGTTACCGAAGGCGCGGGACAATTCCGCTGCGACTTGAGGCCGGCGTCGCGCTTCGATGGTATCCTTTGCCGACCTGCTGTGGGCGGCCCGATGAAGCCGCTCCTTCTCAAAGCGCACGCAACGGTTTTCCGACGTTTCACCGACCATGAAGCTTCTTTTCGACTTTCTGCCCATCATTCTTTTCTTTGCGACCTTCAAGGGCGCTGAGCATTTCTCGGCGGGATCGCTCGAACTCGCGCAGTCGATTCTGGGCGACGGCGTCACAGCGCTAACGGCGCCCGTCTTCCTTGCGACGATCGTCACCATTGCGGCGACCTTCCTGCAGATTGCCTATCTGAAGGCGAAAGGCCAGAAAATTGAGCCGACGCTCTGGATCAGCCTTGCCGTCATCGTCGTTTTCGGCGGCCTCACGCTCTACCTCAAGAACGAATGGTTCATCAAGTGGAAGCCCTCAATTCTCTACTGGGTCTTCGCCGCCATTCTTCTCTACGGGAACATGGCGAAAAAGAACTTCATCCGCCTTCTGATGAAGGGCCAGATTGAAATGCCCGAGGCTGCCTGGCGGAAGCTGCAGAACATGTGGATCGGCTTCTTCATCTTCGCCGGCCTCGTCAACCTGGCTGTCGCCTACTCGTTTTCAACCGACGTCTGGGTCAACTTCAAGCTCTTCGGGCTCTTGGCCTTGACAATGATATTTACAATTGGCGTTGCCGTCTGGATGACAAAACAAACTCCTGAGGGCCACAATTGATTCTGTTTCACCGACTGTCCGACCTCTGCGGCCCGACGATCGGCAACCTTCAGCAATTTGCAAACAACAACCATGGATAAGAAGATCATTGTTCTCGGCCTTGCCGCCGCTCTTGCCGCCGGCACCGCCAGCGCTGAACTCAAGGCCTTCAAGGTGAATGGGGAAACCGTTTCCGTCGCCGAGCAGAAGGCCATTTACGACCGCGCCGTTGCTCAGGGCCAGCCCGCCGGCGAACAGCTCGAACGTCAGGTCAAGAACCTTCTCATTCAGCAGACCGTCCTCCTTCAGGAAGCCAAGAAGGCCAAGCTCGCCGCCCAGGCCAACGTCAAGAACGCCATCGAGGAAGCCCGCAATCAGATTCTCATCCGCGCGCTCGCTCAGGACTGGGCCAAGAAGCACCCGGTTTCCGAAGCCGACCTCAAGAAGGCCTACGACGCCGACAAGAAGTCCTACGGCGACACGGAATACCAGGTCCGTCACATTCTCGTGAAGACGGAAGACCAGGCGAAGAACCTGATTCAGCGCATCAACAAGGGCGCCGACTTCGGCAAGCTTGCGCAGGAATTCTCCGAAGACACGAGCAACAAGGCCCAGGGCGGCCTCCTCGGCTGGGTGGTTCCGCGCTCCTTCGTGCCGACCTTCGGCACTGCCTTCACCGCCCTCAAGGCCGGCGAAGTCGGTCAGTCGCCTGTCCGCACGCAGTTCGGCTTTCATGTCGTGAAGCTTGAAGCCAAGCGCGCCGCAAAGCTCTACCCGACCTTCGAAACGCAGAAGCCCGTGATCCAGAATGCGCTCGCGAACCAGCAGGTTCAGAAGCACTTCCAGGAAATCATCAAGAAGGCCAAGGTCCAGTAAGCCTGCAGCTTTCTTTCGAAAGAAAAGCGGAGACATCGGTTCCATCGATGCTCCGCTTTTTTCGTCAATATTGAACGTCAGGCTTGAGAAGCGAGAAGCTTGGCCGTCAGAAGCATTCAGACGGCCGACTCCTCGCAGTTTGTCAGCACCATGCTTTGGCGGCCGCCGCCATAGCGCCTGCTTTGCGACCGTTTACCAAGCAATCAAGTACGGCGCATGCACCGATTCGAACCGCGCCGTGAATGCCGCCGACGCATTCGCCCGCTGCAAAAAGTCCAGGGATCGGCTGATCCGTCATGACGTCTTCCACAGCTGTGGTTACAGTCGTTGCCATGCCGCCCATTGCGTGGTGCAGCTTCGGGCACATTTCAGAGACATAGAACGGTCCGCTCCCGATCGGCTTGGCAGACTTGTCAAACGGCCGGCCAAAATCAAGATCGCGGCCCGACGACAACAGTTCGTTGTAGCGTCGAATCTGTGATTCAAATGCGTCCGCTGGCACTGCGTACGCTTTGGCAACAGCGGCTGCGTCGTCATAGCGCTTGACGCTGCCGGCTTCAAGCATCTTTGGAAGCGACCCCGGACGAAGCTTCTCAAGATGCGCCACACCATCCGAATCAGCAATAGCAAGTGCCTTGCCGCCCTTGTTGATGATGGCAAGAAAAGCATCGGTGAGAACTTTTCTGTCGCCGAACTCATTGACGAATCGCTTGCCGTCAAGGCTTGAGAAATAGAAGCCGAAAAGCGCGCCTGAAATGGATGCGAAATGCGAAGCGATGCCCATGCCTTCCTCGACGGGAGAGCAATCCGGCAGACATTGAATCCAATCCGCCTGAATGATATTGGCGCCTATGCGGCTTGCCTCCCGCCAGCCTTCCGCCGTTGCACCAGGCTGATTCGTGGTTTTGAAGGCCTCGCCGAGTTTTGGATCGAGACGCTTCCGATAGGCAACGTCTGCACAGAAGCCGCCAAAGGCGAGCACCACTGCGCGCCTGGCACCGATCGTTCTGGCGGTTCCCGAATCCGGCTTGCCGAAAACATAGCCTTCGCGAACGCGAAGGCCTTTGACTCGGCCATCTTCATCGCGAATGATCGTTTGCATGAAGGCTTTCGTTCTAATTTCGACGCCCAGCGCCTTGAGACGGGAAACAGCCGGCTTGATGATGCCCTGCCCCGTGCCCTCTTCGGTAATCATGCAGCGAAGCGCAGAATGGCCGCCTTTCCCCGTGAGATTGGTCTGCCATTTGACGCCCATTTCCTTTTTCGTCCACTCGAACGTATCCGAAGCGTCTTTGCAGAGAAAATCAATGTGCGCAGGGTCGCCAAGCCCTTTTCCAATGCGCGTCATGTCAGCGGCCAGATTTTCCGGCGCGTCCTTGATGCCTTGCGCTTTTTGCACGGATGAGCCCGGCACGGCGATCATGCCGCCCGAAAGCGAGGAATTTCCGCCAATAAAAGCCATCTTTTCGATCACGAGGACGTCTGCACCAGCGAGCTTTGCGCTCAGTGCAGCAGCAAGTCCAGCAAAACCGGATCCAACGACGACTACGTCGTGCATCTCGTCGAATTTTGCCGGCATCGGATCGCGGCAGGCTGCCTGAACCGCACTTGCAGCGCCGGCAGCGGCAAAGCCGGCAGCGACGCCGATGAAACGACGGCGCGATGATTTGAAAGTCATGTTTTTCTCCTTTTCCTGAACTTCGTCTCGGCGCTTTTCTTTGTTTTTCCACATCGCAAGTCACGCGAGCAGACGTCTCTAATAAAGAGCGCCGCAACTAAACAAGAAGTCTGCCAATGAGCAGCAAGCATCCCAAATGCATTTTGCGCCCGATAAACAAAGGCCCCGCAACGCTGCGAGGCCTTTCTTCCTTCTTGGCAAAAAGCGCTGTTGCGTTTACTTCGCCGCCGCCTGCTTCATCGCTTCCGGATCGAGGTCGCTCAGTCCCTTGAGCACGTCTTCGAGCGTGAGCTTTTCGGCCCGCGCCTTTTCATCGGCCGAGAGCGAGTTGCGAAGATTGCGCGAATCCGCGGCGGCATTGCGGTCGGCCGCCTGTCCTTCGACAGGCTTCGTGGCCGCGACAAGGAGCGTCAGCGCCGCTGCGCGGTCCTGCTTCACGCCGTTGCCGTCAGCGAGGAGCTTCGCGAGCGCCGTATAGGCGCTGATGTTGCCGCGCACGGCTGCGCGGTAGTACCAGCGGGCGCCTTCGGTCGGATCCTTTTCGACCACCTGGCCGAGCACGTAGTAGTCGCCCATGTTGCGCATGGCGCGCGCGTCGCCAAGTTCAACCGCTTCCTTGTCCCAGACATAAGCCTGCGGCCAGTCGAGCTTCACGCCGAAGCCGTTGCGGTACGCATGCGAGAGCTCCAGCATGGCTTCGGGATCGCCGAGATAGGCGGCCTTTTCCCACCAGTAAGTGGCTTCGAGCGGCTGGCGCTTCTGTCCGGTGAACCCTTTTTCAAGAATCCGGCCGATCCAAAGCATCGCGGTTGTGTCGTCCTTCTGAGCAGCGGCCTTGAATTCCTCGAGCGCCTTGGATTCTTCGCCCGCCTTGAGATAGCGGAAGCCCTCTTCGGTACCGGCAAGCGCAGGCTGCGCAGCAAGGAGCGCAGCTGCGCCGATGCCCGCCCAAAGAAGACCGAACTTAGTCATCACTCTAGCCATTCGTCATTTCTCCCGGAAAATGTCGGCTCAGGCTCGCCCGCATAGAGCGGCGCATGAAGCCGGATTTTCCAGTCACACTATCAAAAGATTCTTAACTGAAGCCGACTGCGGAGAATGCGCGGCAAAGCGCTTGCGAACGGCCTCAGCGCCCCTTCGGCTGCGTCTTATCGCGATCGAGCGATCCGCCATCGCCCTCAGCGGCAAGCCGCGGGAGATCATCCTGCGAATCGAGAAGCGCCGTGAGCGGCGCATTCACAAGCGAATCATTCATGAGGCTGCGGTACCAGTCAAAGAGCATGCCCTCTTCGCGCCGCTGACCAAGCCGCCGCGGAACGACAAGCGTGTTTTCCGGGTCGACAAGCAGCGTGCGGAAGGCGTCGCGCAGGCTTTTTTCCTTCGGATCGCAAAGGAGCGCCCAGGAAGAAACCTTCCGCCGGCCGCTCGGTCGTATTTCGCCGCAGTAGCCCGCAGCTGAAAGATGCGTGAGAATCCGCTCCACGAGCTGCGGGTAAGCGTCCACTTCGCTTGCGAGCACATCGGCGGGCACGGTCGGGTTGCCCGAAGCCCGCGCTGCAACCAGCACGCGAAGAAGCGCGACGCCCGTCAGGAATTCGTTGCCGAGCCGGTAGCTGTCGGCAAAGCGGCCTGAGGTGAGGAGCGGTATCGTCGCCGTGATTGCTGCGCCGGAGAAGACAAGGAACCACGTGACGTAGAGCCAGAGAAGGAACACGGGAAAGGCAACAAAGGCGCCGTAGATTGAAGAGAGCGTTCCCTTCGTCACGTAGATCTCGAAGCACTCGCGAACGCCGAGGCCCGCGAGCGCCACGACGAGCCCGCCCGTAAGCGCATGAGAGGTCGGCACGCGGCAATTCGGAACAAATTTGAACAGCGCGCCGTAGCCGATCGATTGAACGGCAATTTGTATGAGAGTAAGCACCCACATCGGCATCGATCCCGGATCCGTTTCCACGACGCCGGCGGCCATGCGGAGCGCCTTGGTGGAGATCGTCATGGAAAGCGCAATGACGACGGGGCCGAGCGTGAGCATCGCCCAGTAGATGAGCGCGCGCTGCGGCCAAGGACGCAGCTCCCGCACCTTGAAGATGCGGTTCACCGTCACAAAGAATTTGTCGATCAGAAGGAGCCCCGTGAGCGAGAGGCCCGCGATGCCGAAGACGCCGAGCCCGGACGCATGCGACGTGAAGCTTCTCAGGTATTCAAGAATCGTTTCGCTGTACTGCGGCGGCAGAAAGCTGTTGAAGATCGCATCCTCGAGCGACTGACGCGTCGATTCGAAGGTCGGAAACGCCGCGAAGACAGCGAGCGACACAGCGAGCAGCGGCACGAGCGAAAGAAGCGTCGTGAGCGTCATCGACGAAGCCACTTCCTGGAGCTGCGCATCCTTCATGCGCGCGCCCGCAAACCGCAAGAGCGTGCGGCAGAGATCGATCAGGTGATGGCGCCGCATGACGTCGGCAAGCGTCTTGGGGCGAATGTAGTCGGTGAACGGCATCAATCAATTCCGGTAGAAGCCTGCCGCGCCCGGAAAAGAGCGCGGCGACGGGACTCTCTAAAGATTGTAGTCCAGGGAGCGAGCCGCTCTTGCTGAGGTCTCGGCAGTTCCGCCTTGCGCTTTTTTCGCGCTTCATAAAGCGAAACGCCCGCGAGCGCCGGCTCTTCGGGAGCCCGCACCCTTTCGGATGCGGGGCCGCAGATGCAGGCTCGCGGGCGTTTGAGGATGGCGCCCTAGCGGCTTAGCGCTTCAGCGTCACGATGCGGTTCGAATCGAGCACTTCAAAGACATCGCCTTCCTTCACGAGGCCGCGGATGTCCTTCAGTTCTGCCGGCAGCGCGAGCACTTCGGTCACTTCTTCCTTCGCGACGTCGATCGCGAAGATCACGTTGAAGTTCTTCGAAGCGGCCCAAAGAATGCCGTCTTCCCACACAAGGCCGGTCACGTAGAGTTCGCCGAGCGTGCGGCCTTCCTTGAGATTGGCCGCCGGTTCGAATTCACCCGAAAGCATCCAGTCCTTCATGAGGGCCTTCGAGATCACGAACTGCTTCTTGTTCTTGTTGTCGGGCACGGTGGCCGTGAAGACATAGCGGCCGTCCGTGGCGCTCGAGTGAATGTAGGAGTACTTGGCGCGCTCCGTGTCGATGCGGGCGCGGCCGAGGCCGCCCACAGCTTCCACCTGATCGCGGCCGGCCGTGAAGTTGGCCCAGCCCTTGACGTCGTCGGCTTCCGGATTCTTGCGCACGCGCAAGAGCGACTTGTTCATGCCCATCAGCACGTAGGCGTCTTCGCCGTAGGGCGTCACGCCGACGATGTCGAGCACGTTCGCGGAGAACCACGGGTCCATCGCAGCGTGCACGGCGGGCTTGAGGTCTTCGCCGAGGAACCAGAAGTCGTACTTCGAAGCCACGACATATTCGCCGCGGATCTTCTGCAGCGTGTTGAGCTTGGCGTCAATGCCTTCGATGGCGCGGGTGCCGGCGATCTTGAGTTCGCCCGTCGTCGCCATCGGCGCCTTGGCCGCGTCGTGCTCGAACGTGATGCCGAGCTTCTCGGTGTTGGGCTTGTAGGCAAAGTCCGGATCCTTCACGTTGCGGCGGCCGAGGAAGTCGATGCCGCCCCACATGCCGTGCCAGGATTCGTCGGACCAGATGACGTACTTGCGGTCCCAGGAGAAGCGCACGGGATCGCCCTGGCCCCAGTTGGGCGGAACGCCCGTCGACCAAAGCGCCTGGAAGGCGTTCGAGCCGATGATGAAGGCGACGATGCCGAAGGCGATCTTCATGAAGCCCGTCATCGGACGCCAGGACTTGCCGCGAAGTTCCGCAACGAGCGCATCGAAGCGCGGCGCCAGGAGCGTCGCGAGGCCGAAGAGGAAGACCACGCACCAGAAGACGATTTCAGCCCAGAACTGGGTGTGGATGCCGAAGATGTCGAGGCCGAAGCCCTGGCCGACGTCGCGCATCGCGTGGTTGCCGTAGTGGCGGAAGGACGAATAGAGGCCCACGGCCGCCATGATGAGCATGGTGGCGAGGTACTTCGGCTTGAAGCCGTAGCGGACCATGAAGAGCGCCACAACGCCGATGTAGGCCATCTGCTGGCGCTGGCCCCAGCAGAGCGTGCAGGGGCTGTCGCCCATCATGTAGCCGAGGATGATGTTGGCGATGCCGACGGGAAGCAGAACGATCAGAAGACCGCCCCAGCAGATGATGTCGTAGTAGGTTTTCGCCTTGGCAAGATCTCGCTCGGAGAGCGGCTGCGTCATATCAGTCATTTCAACGTTCTCCGGTTAGAGATTGAGCGTGCCGAGAATGGCGGTGGAAACGTGGCCGATGTACATGAAAACGACGACGGCCCAGCCGCCGATCGTCAGCCACCAAGCGAGGCGTTCCTTCTCGGGCTTGAAGATCATGAGAAGAACCGCGACGCAAAGGAGCGTAAATTCAACGAATTCCATTGCATTACTCCGGTCAGGAATGAAAGCGTCGGCGCTTGGCCGACAAGAAACGAGGTTGATCCCTATGCGCGTTTTCGTCTAAGGGATAAGTCCTAGAGACCGCGAATAATGCCTGAACTGATTTCGATTCGCAAGCGACCTTTTCAAAATATTTCAGCCGGCGAGCTCGATTGCGAAACTCGCGCCCGCCCATGAAAAAACCGGCGCCGGCCGCAGCCGGAACCGGTTTTCCCTGCCTAGCGCCCAAAGCCGCGCTCAGGCAGAAGGCCCGCCAAGAGATCAGAGCTCAAAGGCGCCCTTCTTCACGACTTCGCCTTCGCGCATGACGGGCACGCCCTTCATGAAGACCCAGTCGAAATCGAAGCCCTCATTCATGACGAGAAGATCCGCATCAAAGCCCGTTGCAACGGCGCCCTTGCCGGGCAGGCCGAGCGCGGTGGCAATCGTCTTCGTCATCGGGAGAATGGCCTTTTCAACGCCGAGCTCGGGCACGAGCGCCTGCAGCGTTTCAATGTCGGCGCGGATGGAGCCGACGCCGAAGCCCACCATTTCGCCCTTTTCGTCAAAGCGCGGCATCGAGCCCTGGCCGTCCGAAGAGAGCGTGATCTGCTCGAGCGGCACGCCGGCGGCGAGTGCGGCGAGAAGCGCGTCCTTGGCGTCGCCCATGCAGTTGCCGCCGCCCGTCGTGATGTCCATGTAGCCGCCTTCCTTGGCGAATGCACAGGCGGATTCAAAGACCTTCTTTTCGCGGCCGACGTGGGTCGGACGCATGTGCTTGAAGGGAATGCCGTGCTTGCGGCACTCGAAGAAGATCGGGAAGATGTCGTCGGCCCAGTCGCCGCAGTGCACGTGCAGGAACCCGGTCTTGCCCGTCAGCATGCCGGCGACGCGGATTTCGGAAAGCAGGCGCAGAATTTCCGGATAGCTCGGATGCGACGAGCGGTGGTCGCCCATGGCGATCTTGACGCCGAGCACTTCCGGAATCGCAAACATGTCCATCTTGGGCGAATCCATGATCGTGACAGGCGGATAAGCGTAGTTGCTCGTCCACATCCAGCCCGTGGCGCCTTCGACCGTGAGGCCGCGGACCTTGGCAAGGAGATTTTCGATCGAACGGGACATGGAGTCCGTCCCGGAAACGCCGAGGAAGGTCGTGACGCCGGCAGCGACGAGCTCGGAGAAGTTGAGCTCGGGGCAGCGGCTGTTCCAGCCGCCTTCACCGCCGCCGCCCGTCACATGGATGTGCTGGTCGATGAGGCCCGGAATCACCTTGCGGCCCTTGACGTCAATCGTTTCAAGGCCGGGAATGTTCGGTTCGAGCGAAGGCGCAACGGCAATGATCTTGCCGCCCGCCATCAGAATGTCGCGCGCGCCGACGTGCTCGGGCGCGTAAAGGTCTGCATTCTTGATGAGAATCGGATTCTGCATGGTCCCTACTCTTCCTTTTATATGCAAAGCGCGGCCGCGGGAACGAAAGCACGCGGCCGCAAAAAAGACCGATATCGATTTCGGCTTCTGATATGTATTTTAGTTGCCGCCGTAGGTATTGAGGCTTTGCCTGCTTCGGAGGATCACCCAAAGGGCAAGGAGAGATCCAGAACAAAGGAGCGCGTACCAGCCGAACCAATCCGCGCCGAGCGGCCCCGGCAGAAAAAGCACGGAAAGCGCCTCCGCAACTGGGCCGCCCAGAAGAACGGCCGCCGCTGCTTCTGCGCGCACGCGCCCTCGCCGCCCGAAAAAGAGCCGCAGCGAAGCCCAGAAGAAGGCGGCCGCGCCGAATGCATTGAGGGCAAACTGCGCAGCAAGATCCACCTCGAGCGCATGATCGGCCGCCCAGGCGCCGCCTTCGCCGATCTGCTGATAGGCGAGCGCCGCAGCCGCAGCGTCGTAGATTCCGGCGAGAAAGGCGAGTCCGGCCACCGCGAGGAGCGCGCCGTCAACGCCTGCGGGCAGGCGATCGGTGGCGGGCGGCACGCGCTTGCTCGCCTGCCAGAGGCTGTGAATCACAAGCGCGGCAAAAGCGAAGAAGGCGATAAGCCCGAACAATTCCGTCGAATTTGAAGGCATCGGCTCAGCCCGCCATCGAACGCTGCTTCGCCTTGTAGGCGTTTTCGATCTTCCGCGCGGAAGAAAGCCCGTAGGTAAAGGCCGAGCGATTGGAGAAAAGCAGATAAAGCGTCGCGAGAATCGTGAAGGTGGAAATCCCCGCAAAGCCCGAACTTACGTCGACCGGGATGCCGAGAATGACAGCCTTCAGAAAATCGCCGCCGGGGCCGGCCACCCAGAGAAGCAGCACGGCAAACCAGAGCGCAGCGCGCGAGCGGCCGATCGTGAGCGTCATGATCGCAGCGAGAAGCGCAAAAACCGTGATGGCCCCCGGAATGATCGTCTTGATGGCCGGCCAGGCAAAGTCGGCGTCCATCGAAATCACGCGCGCGACCTCGCCTGCGCCGCGGCCGAGCTCGAAGAGCTGAAGCATCGCATCCACGCAGAGAAAAAAGAGAAGCGCAAGTAGCAGTCCGCCCACCCCCGCAGGCATCCCGGGCACGCTGCACGCGGGCGGCACGCCGCGGGCGATGATCCGCAGAAAGAAGGTGAGAAGGAGCGGCACCACGAGCGCCAGCAGGAGGCCCGTCCCGGTAAAGGCAATGGAAAACTGTTCGAACATGTTTCGTTTTTTCCGATTTGGATGAAAGCGAACGCTCAATCTTATTGGAGATTGCGCTCGCGGGAGGCGCCGCACGAGCAATCTTCGCAGCAGCAGGCTTCGCCCTCGGCCGCTTCTGCGTCTCGCTCGTCCTCAGGCGCCTCGGCCGCTTTCGAGGGATCGGCGGCCGGAGCCGGCCGCCGAACGGCGAGCTCAGCGATGATGCCGCACATTTCGCCCTCTCGATGCTCGCCGCAGCAGTGCGCTTTGAGCTCCCGCAGGTGGCTGCGCAGCGCCTTGAGCTCGCGGATGCGGCAGTTGACTTCCTTGAGGTGCTTGTCAACGAGCGCATGCGCGCAGGCGGCGCTCTCAGGATCGGGCGCATCGAGCGCGCCAAGGAGCGTGCGGATCTCTTCAAGCCCGATGTCGAGGCTGCGGCAGCGCCGGATGAAGTCAAGGCGCGCTTCATGCGCCTCGCCGTACTGGCGGTAGTTGTTCTTGAGTTCGCGAACGGCGGGCGGCAGCAGGCCGATGCGTTCGTAGTATCGAATGGTTTCGGGCGTATTCCCGGTGATTCGGGCTAGCTCGCTGATGCGCATGACGGACTCTCATCATTATTTCTGATGACGATCGGCATTTTGGCAGATTTCGCTTGACCTTGTAACAGCTTCAGGGTGTGCAATGTCAATCGTGAAGAAGGATTCGAGAACGCGAATTGATTGCGACTGCACCAAGCCTTGCAGACCCCGGCTGCGTTCACGAAATCAGATCCGGTTTGCCGGGAACCCGAGAGACAACCATGCCGACCATCAGAATCCGCATCCCCGATCTCTGCTGTCCAGCGGAGTTTCGGCCGATAGAAAAAGCCGTTGAAAAGCGCCTCGCCCTTTCGCGCGAAAACCGTTCGGGCGACGTGACGCTCGTTCCCGACTATGCTGCGAGAACGCTCGAAGTCCGAACGAAAGACGCCGCGACGATTGAAGCGGCCGAGTTTCTTGAAGCGGTCCGCAGCGCGGGCTTTGAATGCTCGCTCGAGACGGCTCAAAAAGCGGCGGCGCCCGCAGCGGCAGCTGCGCGAGGGCCCGTTCATTTTCACGTTCCGCAGATGGACTGCCCCGTCGAAGCAGGCGAAATCGAACGTGAATTCAAGCGCGCGGGCATCACCGGCGCCGTCTTCGACACGATGAACCGGAAGATCGCCTTCGAAGCCCTTTCGGAAGAAGGCATCCGCGCTGTTGCCGCCGCCATTCGCAAGGCGGGCTATGAGTCGCATGTTCATTCCAGTCGCCCCGCAGCCGCCGCAGCAGAGGCGCCCGCACCCGCTGCGGGCCGCACTCGGCTTTCGGTCCCTGAAATGGACTGCCCCGTTGAAGCCGGCGAAATCGAGCGCGTCTTCAAGGCCGAAGGGTTCGAAGACTACGTCATCAGCACGATCAACCGCACCATTGAAGTGGCGGATGCGTCTGTTGAGCGCGCTGTTGAGCTTGTCGCCAAGGCGGGCTATGAAGCCAAGCCGATCCGCCGGCGCGCACGCGCAGACGAGAAGGCGCTCTACGAAGACAAGACGCCCTGGGGGCGCTACTTCCTTGCCCTTTTCATCGCGCTTGTCTCGGAAGCCGTCGAGCTCACCCATGAATACGGCGTCCTTGCAATTTCGGACACCCTCGCCAACGGGCTGAGCCTCATCTGCGCCGTCGTCGCGGTGCTGATGGTTGGGCTCGGCACCTTCCGCAAGGGGCTGCAGTCGACGCTTCGCGGCTCGCTCAACATGAATGCGCTCATGGCGGTCGCCGTGACGGGCGGCATTCTGATCGGCGCCTGGCCGGAAGCCGCCATGGTGATGGTGCTTTTCGAAATCTCCGAAGCAATCGAGCGCCTTTCGATGACGAAGGCGCGCAATTCAATCCACGACCTGATGAAGGTTGCCCCAGAAACGGCGCTCGTCAAGACGCCCGCGGGCTTCGAAAAAATGTCTGTCGACGATGTGATGCCTGGTGCGCTCATGCGCGTGGCGCCCGGCGAGCGCATCCCGCTTGACGGACGCATCCGCACGGGCATCACGGCACTCGACCAGTCCATGGTGACGGGCGAATCCATGCCGGCCGAAAAGGGACCGGGCGAAAACGTGTGGGCAGGCACCGTCAATCTGCAGAGCACGATCGAGGTCATCGTCACGGCCGCCGCCGGCGAAAGCCTCACGGCGCGAATCATCGAAGCGGTCGAAAACGCACAGGCCGCCAAGTCGCAGACGCAGCGCTTCGTCGACCGGTTTGCCGAGGTCTATACGCCGATCGTCTTCGTCGTGGCGCTTGCGGTCGCCATCGTGCCGCCCTTATTCCTTGGCGACTGGCTCGGCTGGCTTTACAAGGCGCTTTGCCTTCTCGTCATCGCCTGCCCGTGCGCGCTTGTGATCTCAACCCCCGTCACGATCATCTCGGCGCTCGCCACCGCGACGCGCTGCGGCCTGCTCGTCAAAGGGGGGCTCTTCATTGAAGAAGCCCGCAACCTCAAGCACATCGGCCTCGACAAGACCGGCACGCTCACGAAGGGCGAGCCCGAAGTGGCGAACACCCTTGCCTGGGGCATTGAAGAGAATCGAGCGCTTTCCCTCGCGGCGAGCTTGGGCGCCATGAACAAGCACCCGCTCTCCGCGGCGCTCGAGCGGGCTGCCCGCGAAAAGAAGCTGCCGCTTTTCGAGGTTTCGGAATTCACGGCGCTCCCTGGCAAAGGCGTCAGCGGCCGCGTTGAGGGCGGCAAGCTCCTGCTGCTGAGCCCCGCTGAAGTGCGTGCGCGCGGCATTCTCACGCCCGAGGGCGAAAAGGAGGCTGCCCGCGCCGCCTCGCTCGGCATGTCCTCGGTGGCGCTTGTCGACGCCTTCGGCATGCTTGCGATGTTCTCGCTTGCCGACCGCGTCAAGGCCGATGCCATGGACGGCATCCGTCAGCTTCGGGCGGTGGGCGTCGAGCCGGTCCTCCTCACGGGCGACAACGAGCGCGCCGCCAATGCGCTCGCTCATACGCTCCATCTCAAGGAAGTCCGCGCGAACCTTCTGCCCGAACAGAAGCTCGACGCGATTCGTGAAATGCAGCGCACGGGCCTCACCGCCATGGCGGGCGACGGCATCAACGATGCGCCCGCGCTTGCGCAGGCCGACATCGGCATCGCGATGGGCGTCAGAGGCACCGACAGCGCTATCGAAGCGGCCGACATCGCCGTGATGGACGACAAGATCTCTTCGATCGCCTCGCTCGTGCGGCTTTCCCGCATGACGCACCGGGTTCTTGTTGAAAACATCGTTTTTGCGCTCGGCATCAAAATTGCATTCGCGATTCTCGCCATAGCAGGGATGGCAACCATGTGGATGGCCGTCTTCGCCGACACGGGCACGTGCCTCATCGTTGTCGCCAATGCGCTTCGCATGCTGCGCGCCAAGCCGGCGCTTGACCGCGAGGCCGAAGCGGTGCGCCGCGCTGCAACCTCGGAAGGGGCTGCGGCGATCGGCGCGCCTGAAGCCGCTTAGCCGAGCGCCGATGCTCGAGCGGCATTTGAAACCAGCCTGAGAGCGCGCAGGCAGCAACCCATAAAGAGCGGGCGGCATCTCGAAACGGATGCCGCCCGCTTCGCATTGGTCTAAGCTCAGACATATGCGGACGGACGCCATGCATGCCGCTTGACGGTTTTGCCGGCGCCCGCGCTTACTGGAACGCACAGCCATGACCGATCTCTCGCGACTTGAACCCAAAAACGGCGACTTCGTGCGCTACGTCGACGACCTCATCCGCCGGCAGCAGGCGGAGATGCTTCGCACGCGCGGCGATGAGGCGGCTGCCATGCGCGCGTCGCTTCGCGACGCCTTTGATGCAATGGAAGCGACCGACAGGGACGGCGACGGCGTCTCGCTCAAAGACTTGGTCGGCGCACTTGCGGGGAAAACAGCCAAAGCGGCCCGTGCAGCCAATGCTGCCCGAAAACACGCGTCTCAACCGGCAGCGCCGGGAAGCTTGCAGACGAAGCGCTCTCAAAAAGCATCTGCTCGCAAAAGCGGCGCACTTCCGAAAATCGTCTTCATTGAGCGCTTTGCCGCCATTGCAGCCATTCTCGGTGCGGTCTTCATGAGCGAGCTTGGGCTCACACTCCCCGGCACGCCTGTCGCTGCAGCCGACATTCTGATCGCGATTGCCATTTTGCTTTTCATCCATTCGGGCATTCTCGAAAAGCGCGGCTGAAGCGCCTCTGCCTGCGTTTGGATCCTGGTGCTGCGCCGGCGCCTCCGCGCGAGGGCGCGGCTCGTGAAAAACGCGGCAGCCGACTTTCTCTTTTCTTTTGTACGGCAATAGGAGGGTTTGAAGAAATGTCAACCAATGCCGAGAATCGCTGCGGCGCAGACGTTTTTGAACGCTTCACGAGCGGCACCCAAGCGCGCCTCACCGATGCGCTCTCCGGCTTCGCGCCGGACGTCGCCCGGTACATCAAGTCTTTTGTATTCGGCGAAATCTACGCGAGGCGCGGCCTCACGGATCAGGAGAAGACCATCGCCGTCATCACGACGCTCGCAGCGATCGGCGGCTGCGAGAAGGAGCTTCGCACGCACCTCAATACGGCGCTCAACGTCGGCGTGCCGCCCGAGCGCATCGTTGACACCTTCATCCAAATGCTGCCTTATGCAGGCTTCCCACGCGTGCTCAATGCGCTCTTTGAAGCCCAAGCCGTCTTCGAAGCCCGCGGCGTGCGCCTGCCGGATGCAGCGCTGACGCCGCCGGAAGACTGATTTCCAAAATCTTAGGGTTATTGCCTAGAGCAAACATTCAATCAAGTTTATTTGAGGCAAAGTTTTTGTTTTCAAGGCGCCTGTCGATTGGACAGGCGCCGTTTTTTATGAGACATTCAACTTCGGAAAACAAGTTGTTGATAGAGGCGCGGCGCGGAAGAGTACTCGTCGGAGGGGACACCCGAAGATGACGACGAAAGGCCAAGCCGCCGAAACGACCGCCCGGGTACGGACGAGCGTTGGGCACCGGTGGAATACATCGGTGACTCCTGGTTCAGCGTTCATTCGCTGCTTCCAGAGGCGCTATCGGTGGTAACTCGCATGAAGACCCTCCACGCGTCCGACACTTTCGCCGACGCGTTCGGCGGGGACGGACTGCCGGGGTTGTCGTTTCAGAAAGTTGCATCGATAGATGCAACTTTTTTTTATTTCCGGACCCATTATTTCGAACACAAAAACGACAATTCCGGGAGCGACTTTATGAGCACCCCTTCCTCCAACCAGCACGTCACCCTCAAGCGAGACGTCGGCCTCTTCGGCGGCATCTCGGTTCTTGCCGGCATCATGATCGGCTCGGGGATCTTCTACATCGGCGCCATTGTTCTGCAGCGCGCCGGCATGAGCCTCGGCCTCGCCCTGCTCGTCTGGGCGATCGGCGGTCTGATCACGCTTCTCTCCGGCATCTGCTTCGCCGAGCTCGGCGCCATGATGCCTAAAGCAGGCGGCTACTACGTGTACCTGCGCGAAGCCTACGGCCAGCGCGTCGCCTTCATGTGCGGCTTCACGAACTTCTTCCTCTCCTCGTCGGGCTCGATCGCCGCGCTCGCCGTTGCGTTCGCCGCAGCCATCAGCTCGATGACGCCGCTCTCCGAGTGGGAGCAGAAGGCCATTTCGCTCGGCTCGATCCTGCTGCTTTCGGCGATCAACATCCGCGGCATCCGCTTCGGCAGCTTCTTCCAGAACACCTTCATGGTGCTCAAGATGCTCCCGATCGTCCTCATCCTCGTCTGCGGCCTCGTCATGGGCAATGAAAGCCCCGACCTTCTCGCGATGCCGGCTGAAGCGCCTTCCATCAGCACGCTGCTATCGATGATCGCCTTTGCCGTCCTGGCAACGCTCTGGGCGTATGAAGGCTGGACGAACCTCAACAACATCGCCGAAGAAATCAAGGACCCGAAGCGCAACATTCCGCTCGCGCTGATCGGCTCGATCCTGGGCGTTGCTGTCCTCTACGTGCTCTTCAACTACGCCGTCTACCGCGTGCTTCCGTACGACACGATCATCGCGATGGTGAACGACGGCAACTTCTACCTCGGCACGGCCGCCGCCGAGTCGCTCTTCGGCGCCGCGGGCATGATCATCGTGGGTTCCGCGATGGTGCTTGCGATCTTCAATTCGCTCAACGGCTGCATCATGGTCTTCCCGCGCATGTACTTCGCCATGGCCCGCGACGGCGCGCTCTTCCCGGCGCTCGCGAAGCTCCATCCGGTCTACCGCACGCCGATCAACGCGCAGATCGCATCGGCCGTGATGGCAATGATCCTCGTCTGCTCGCGCACGCTCTCCGAACTCACGAGCCTCGTGGCAATCTGCGGCATCATCTTCCACGGCCTCACGTTCCTCTCCGTGATCGTTCTTCGCAAGAAGTATCCGACGATGGAGCGCCCCTACAAGGTCTGGTGCTATCCGTACGCGATCTACCTCGTCCTCGCCTTCATGATCTGCCTTGTGATCAACACGATCTATCAGGACCCGGTCACCGCCGCCCTCGGCCTCATTGTCCCGCTCGTCGGCCTCGCGATCTACGAAATCTTCTTCCGCCGCCAGCATGAAGCGCTCGAAGCGCAGCGCCGCAGCGAAGGCAAGACCGACCTCGAAGCCTGAGGCACAAAGATCCCATTGATGCGCCGCACGCTTTAGAAAGAGCGTCGGCGCGAAGAAAAACATCCGAAACAGAGATTCATCATGACCGCAATGCTTATCCGCAACGCCAACATCTACATCAACCGCGGACGCTTCGAAGAGGCGCTCCTCATTGAAGACGGCTTCGTCAAGGCCGTCGGCTCAAACGAGGAAATCGCCGCACGCGCGCCCGCCGACGCCGAAGTCTTCGACGCTGAGGGCCGCACGATCGTTCCGGGCTTCAACGACTCGCATCAGCACCTGTTCAACACGGGCATCGCGCTCACGGACATTCGCCTGCACAATGCGACGAGCATCCGCGAAGTGAAGGAAATCGCACGCCGCTACATCGAGGAGCGCCGCCCGGCGCCGGGCACCGTGCTCCACGGCATGGGCTGGAATCAGGACTACTTCACGGACGAACCGCGTCTTCTCACGCGCGCCGACCTCGACGACATTACAACTGAATATCCGCTCATCTTTGAGCGCGCCTGCGGCCACATGCTCACGGCGAACACGCCTGCCATGCAGCTTGCCGGCTTCACGCGCGACTCGGTCGCGCCCGAAGGCGGCTCGATCGGCCGCGATGAAAACGGCGAATTGAACGGCGTCTTCGCCGAAAACGCTCGCGGCCCGCTCACCGCGCTCTTCCGCAACCGCACGGTCGAGCAGACAGCTGAGCTCATTCGCGCCGGCATGCGCCACGCCGCTGAGACGGGCGTCACTTCGGTGCAGACCTGCGACCTCCGCGAAGGCTCCTGGCGCACAGTGCTCGAAGCCTACAACCTTGTGATGGCCGACCATCCGCTCACGCGCGTAAGCCATCAGTCCTACTTCAGCAAGCCCGAGGAATACCGCGAATTCCTCGCCGAAGGCCATGTCACCGGCACCGGCACGCCCTTCCACCGCTTCGGCCCGCTCAAGCTCTTCGTTGACGGCAGCCTTGGCGCCCGCACCGCCTACATGCGCGCCCCCTATCACGACGCGCCTGAAACGCGCGGCATTTCTACGCTGACGCCCACACAGCTCGACGCGCTTGTCGGCACCGCCGTTGAACACCACTGCGGCGTCGCCATTCACGCGATCGGCGACGCGGCCGTCGAAGAAGTGCTCGACGCCTACGACCGCGTCTGCAAGGACGGCAAGAACCCGAACCGCCTCGGCATCATTCACGTTCAGATCACGGATCGCCCGCTCGTCGAGCGCTTCACGAAGAATCACATTCTTGCGCTCGTGCAGCCGATCTTCCTGCACTACGACACGACGATCGTCGAAGACCGCGTCGGCAAGGAGCTTGCCGCCACGTCCTATGCGTTCGGCACCATGAAGAAGCTCGGCATTCACATGAGCTTCGGCACCGACTCCCCGATCGAAGACATGAACCCGATCGACAATCTCTACTGCGCGGTCACCCGCTCGACGCTCAAGGGTTCGCCGAGCTTCCATCCGGAAGAGTGCGTCGACATCTACGACGCTGTTGATGCCTACACGACGGAAAGCGCCTACGCGACCTTCGAAGAAGACATCAAGGGGCGCCTGCTGCCTGGCTACTACGCCGACCTCGTCGTGCTCTCGGAAAACATCTTCGAGCTGCCGCCGACGGAGCTGCGCCGCGCCAAGGTGGACGCCACGATGGTGGACGGCCGCTTCGTCTTCCAGCGCCAGAACGCCTGATAGACATATTTTGAACGCCGGGCGGCCGATGGCCGCTCGGCTGATCCTTTCTTTTGGAACCGCTTCGCGCGACGTGCTGCGAAGCGGTTTTTTTGATCCCTAAAGCACGCCGCGCATGCGCTCAACAGCCATCGCCATTTGCCGGACTGCAGTTTCAATAGCTGTTTCGGAAAAGCCGGCAAATCCCAGCAGCAAGCCGTTTCTGGGCGGCAGATCTCGATAGCAGAGCGAGAGCGGCCGCGTCTCGATGCGGCACTCGCGTCGAAGCCGATCGCTTACCGCCACATCCGACAACGCGGGATCATGAAAAACAAATGTCAAATGCGTGCCCTGATTGCTCGGCAGCAGTCGGCCGAAGCCCGAGCAGAATCGGCCGATCGCGCGCACGGCCGCGCTGCGCCGCTTTTCGTAAAGGCGCTTCAGCCGCCGGATGTGCGCATCGTAGTGGCCGCCCGCGATGAATTCCGTGAGGATTGCCTGGTGCACTTCAGACGTGTGCCGATCGAAAAGGAGCTTCGCGCCTTCGAACGCCTGGGCAATTTCGCGCGAGGGCGCAACCAAGTAGCCAATATTGAAGCCCGGATAGATCATTTTGGTGAAGCTGCCGAGGTAGACGACGCGCCCGGCGCCCGAACCTGCGCGGTCAAGCGCGGCAAGCGCCGGATAGGGCGAGCCGCCGTAGCGGAGCTCGCTGTCGTAATCGTCCTCGATAACCCAGGCGCCGCTTCGCGACGCCCAGGCGAGGAGCGCCTTCCGACGTTCGAGCGTCATCAGCACGCCGAGCGGATACTGATGGCTTGGCGTTACGAGAATGCCGCGCCAATCGGCTTCGCTCTCCCGCATCTGCTCGAGCGCCGCCACGCTCACGCCCCCTTCATCCACGGGCGCCGACACCGTCCTCGCGCCGAAAAACTCCAGCGCGCGCCGATGCGGCTCAAATCCCGGATCTTCCACCGCCACACGGTCGCCGTCATTGAAGAGCACTTCCGCGCAAAGCGACACGCCCTGCTGAATGCCCGTCGTAATGATGACTTCCTCAGGCTCGCACGCAATTCCGCGCGTCTGACGCACATAGTCGGCAATCACCTTTCGAAACGCCGGATAGCCGCCCGGCAACGAATAGCCATTATGGAGCCATGGACTTTTTGAAAGTCCGCGCAACAATCTGCGTCCACTTGCGTCCGGGAAGACTGTCGAAATCCGGATTAATGACGGCAAGCGGCTCGAGCGCCTGCACATGAAAGTCGGTCGCGCCGGCCGCTGCGGCGGCGCGCTGGGCAAGAAGCGGCGCCTTCTCCTGCTCGCGAGCCACTGAAGCCGGTTTTTCGGCTTCCGTCCGCTGCGCCCAATCCTCCGCTTTGTTGTCGATGATCCTGCCGGCGACGACGGTGCCTGCGCCCGGCTTTGATTCTAGGAAGCCTTCCGCCTTGAGCCTCGCGTAGGCCGTTGTGACCGTAACGCGGCCGACTTTGAGCGCGCGGGCTAGATCCCGAGAAGCAGGGAGCCGGTCGCCGGCGGCAAGACGGCGTCCGATCATCATGCGCAGCGAGCGGTAGACCTGCTCATTGAGCGGCACGTCGAGCGACGCATCAAGCGAAATGTCAAGCGTTTCCGGCGAGAGCCTCGTCATGATTCAAAATCCTTCT
Source organism: uncultured Sutterella sp. (assembly GCA_905213905.1). Taxonomy (GTDB): domain Bacteria; phylum Pseudomonadota; class Gammaproteobacteria; order Burkholderiales; family Burkholderiaceae_F; genus Sutterella. Next base: position 62,259 of record CAJMKD010000012.1, read on the forward strand.
GCTAGATTCCGAAATAAATCAGCGCGCCCACATTGTTCCGCTTTTCCGAAGAAATGCGCAACATCCGTGCTGCGAAGCGCATGCCTGCTTCGACGGCCTTGATTACACTGAGCACTTTTGAACTCCCGATCGAGGATGCCTCATGCGCGCTCATCACACGGCCGAATTATCCCGGCGAAGCTTCATTGCCGCTCTTTTTGCCGCCAGCGGCCTCCCTTTTGTGCCGTCAACGATCCGCGCAGCGCAGTCTGGCGCAGCCTGGACCGAATCCGCCTTCCGAAAAGCCGAGCCCATCATTGACGCCGTCAAGCGCCATCCATTCATTCTGGGCCTCGCCGACGGCACGCTCCCGCCACCGAAATTCCGTTTCTATCTGGAAGAAGACCTCTGCTACCTGGTGCGCTACGAAGAAAGCCTGGCGCTTTTGGGCAAGCGGCTCCGCGCTCGGGGAGACGAACGCCGAAGCGAAGAAGATGCGCGCGATGCGGCGCAGCTCGCGCAATGGGCACTGGACACCCGCGCGGAATACAACCGCGTGCGCGCGCTTTTCGAAAAGCGCTACGGTGCTTCGCCTGTGCTCAATCCTTCGCCAGCCGCAGCGCTCTATTCGGAATTCGAGCACAAGCATGCAGCCGGGCCGTCTCTAGCCGCCGGCATGGCGGCGCTCCTGCCCTGCTTCTGGGTTTATGCCGAGGCAGGCCGCTTCATTGCCTCGCGAATGACGCTCGACGGCAATCCTTACAAAGAATGGATTGAATGGTACGGGACCCCCAGCTTTGACGACGAAGCGTCGAAAGCCGCTGCGATAGCCGACCGTCTTGCGGCAGAAGCTTCCGAACGCGAGCGTGAAGAGATGACTGCCGTTTTCCTCAAAGCGTGCCGAATGGAATGGATGCTTTGGGATGCAGCCTGGCAGAGCGAGGACTTGAATTAGTGCCCGTTTCGCTTGCGCAATTGAAATCCACTCGCCGACGAAGCGGCTCTCAAAAATGCGCCGCCTAAGTGAATCGGCGGCATCAGCGCAGAAGCTGCAGAGGCCGATCTCCGATTAACGGGGCGTTGCGCCCGGGAAGCCGGCCTCGCAAAGAAAGCGCAGCAATCTGACCGTCGATTATTTGTTCGATTGAGATCCTTGAAACTCAAAAACTTCACTGTGGCCGAGTTGGTGGAATAGTTCCAGATCGCCTTCTACCTGACCCATCGGATAAACAGCCATCGTGAGATTCGGACGGTCGGTCTGCGCTTTTTCTTTAGCGAGCGGGTAAACAAGCTGCTTCATCGACTTGTTTCGCGGATCAGGACCTGTCATGCTTTGTCATCATGATCCGCTACGACTTCACCGATCTCAGCATCTTTCTCACGCTCGCGCGCACCGGAAGCCTCACGAAGGCAACCGAGACCTTGCCCTTCACGCCCTCGGCCTTGAGCCTGCGGCTTCGCAAGCTTGAGGATGCGCTCGGCGCGAAGCTCTTCATGCGGGAGGCTCGGGGCCTGGCGCTCACGCCTGCGGGCGATGTGCTCGTCCGTCATGCCCAGAACGTTCTCAAAGCCGCCGCACAGCTTGAAACAGCCATGTCGGGCTTTGACACGAAGGAGCGCCGGACGCTCCGAATCGCCTCCAACAGCACCGGCCTGCAAAACGTCATCGCGCCCGTTGCCGGCGGCTTCCTCGCCGGGCGCCGCGTGCGGCTCGTTTTTCTGGAGCTCCGCTCGCACGAGGCTGCGGAAGCGCTCAGCGACGGCCGCGCGGATCTTGCCTTCGGGGTTGAGCACATCTTTCGCCAAAGCGATCTGCCGATCGAAGTTTCGCCGCTCTTTACCGACCGGCATGTCGTGATCGTCCCGAAAAGCCATCCGCTCGCCCAGCGCGAAGCCGTCCGCTTTGCCGACACGCTGGCCTATCCGTACGCCGCCTGCTCGAAGCACACGCCCATCACGCGCGCGATGGTCGAACGCGCCGCGCAGATCGGCAGCGTTTACGACCCGATCGCCGAAGTGCCGACCTTTCAGCTGCTTCTAGGCTTCGTCGCCCAGGGCGCAGGCATCGCCATCGTGCCCAAATCCTCGCTCTGGAGCGCCCCTGAGCAGGCTTTAAATTTAGCTGTCGTCAATCTTCTTGATGACTGGGCAGATCGCCCGCTTGCTTTTGCATACCTTAGAGACAAACCCGAATACTCGGATATTTCTGCTTTTATTCACTATTGCGAGGAAGCCTGCAGCGAAAGGCTTTTGCACCATTCGCCCTCTCACCTTTGAGTTTTCCTCAAAGCTCATTGAAAAAATGCTCGTTTCTCCCGCGAGCATTTCGTCGCATACTTTGCGCGCTCAAACAAAAGGCCCGCTGCGGGCGCCGCGATGCTTTCCGAACGCTGCGCCCCACCCTCTCCGAGCGCGGACCGCTTACAAAGAGGAGTACTCAAATGAAGATCACCCCGATTCTCGTTGCCGCTGCCGTTGCCACAGCCATGGGCGGCGCCTGTGCCGAAACCGTCGACGCCGTCATCATCGGCTCGGGCGGCGCCGGCCTTTCGGCTGCCGTTACGATGGCCGACCTCGGCCACAAGGTCGTCGTTCTTGAAAAGATGCCGATGATCGGCGGCAACACGGTGCGCGCCGAAGGCGGCATCAACGCTGCTGAAACCGAACAGCAGAAGTAGGCCGGCATTCCCGACACGATCGAGCAGTTCTACGAAGACACGATGAAGGGCGGCCACAACATCAACACCCCCGAGCTCGTCCGCACGCTCACGACGCACGCGAAGGACGCCGTTGCCTGGCTTGACTCCCTCGGCGCCGACCTCTCCGTCGTCGGCCGCGCCGGCGGCGCGAAGTATCCGCGCGCCCACCGTCCGCATGACGGCGGCGCCATCGGCCCCGTCATCGTGAAGACGCTCTACAACGCCGCAAAGGAGCGCAAGATCGACATCCGCACGAATTCGAAGGCTGTCGACATCCTGACGGGCAAGGACGGCTCGGTCGCTGGCGTCAAGGTTGAATCGAAGGACGGCAAGACCTACACAATCGACACGAAGGCGGTCGTGCTGGCAGCCGGCGGCGTCGGCGCCAACAATGAAATGTGCGCGAAGTACCAGCCGAAGCTCAAGGGCTACGCCACGACGAACCAGCCGGGCGCCACGGGCGACGGCATCATCCTTGCTGAAAAGGTCGGCGCCGCTTTTGTCGACATGGACCAGATCCAGGCCCACCCGACGGCTGCGCCCTCTGGCGAACTCATCAGCGAAAGCGTCCGCGGCGACGGCGGCATCCTGATCAATGCCGAAGGCAAGCGCTTCACGAACGAACTGCTCACCCGCGACGTCGTTTCGAACGCCGAACTCCAGCAGCCGGGCAAGTTCGCCTGGATCGTCTGGGATGACGCCACCCGCAAGACCGCGAAGCTCATGGACGGCTACATCAAGCTCGGCCTCACGGTGACGGGCAAGAACCTCGACGAGCTCGCCAAGGCGATGAACGTGCCGGCCGATGCCCTGAAGGCCACGATCGACACGTACTCGAAGGATCAGAAGGCCGGCAAGGACAGCCAGTTTGGCCGTCCCGACATGCCGCAGCCGATGACGAATGCCCCGTACTGGGCCGTGAAGGTTCAGCCGGCCATTCACCACACCATGGGCGGCGTCAAAATCAACACGAAGGCTGAAGTGATCGGCAAGAACGGCAAGCCGATTCCGGGCTTCTTCGCTGCTGGCGAAGTGACGGGCGGTGTGCACGGCGGCAACCGCCTCGGCGGCAACGCTCAGGCCGACATCGTGACCTTCGGCCGCATCGCCGGCCAGACGGCCGACGCCTTCCTCAAGGCGGCGAAGTAATTCCAAGAACCGGCCGGCGCTCCTCAAGCCTGCTCCGATTGTCCGGCAGGCGCCGGGAGCGTCATTCGGAAAGCGCCTCCCTGCGCGGAAATTCGAGGTCCGCGCACTGGGAGGCTGCCGGCTCCTACTGCGGCTCGAAGCCGACGAACTCGTGCCGCAGGCCTGCGCATTTGAACCTGCAGTTCAACGCGCAGGCGTTTTCTTTCGGATGACGGATGCTTTGCGCCGTCATCCTCTTTTTTTGTGACTTCTCAAAAGGATCAATAGAGTTTTCATATTGGCGGCAAAACGGGCAACACGGTAGTCTTGCACTTTCGATCAACAACATGTAGTAGTTGTTTTCAATCGAACGTACTATATGTCGTTTGTTTGGGAGCCACCGCTTCTTTGCAGGAATGCCAATGACCGTCAAGATGGATTTGAGCCGGGACGCGCTTTTTGACGAGCTCGGCCTCATGCGGCTTCGAGAAAGCTACATGCGCGAGGATGAAGATAGTCCGCAGGAGCGCTTTGCGTTCGTCGCAGAGCAGTTCGCCACGGACGAAGCGCATGCGCAGCGAATTTACGATTATGCGAGCCGTCATTGGCTCTCCTTCTCTACGCCGATTCTTTCCTTCGGGCGCTCGAAAAGGGGGCTGCCGATTTCGTGCTTTCTCGCCTACATGGACGACAGCGCAGAAGGCCTTGTCGACACGCTTTCGGAAGTCAACTGGCTCTCGATGCTCGGGGGCGGCGTCGGCATTCACGTGCGAATCCGCAGCGCCGATGAAAAGAGCGTCGGCGTCATGCCGCACCTCAAGGTCTACGATGCCGCTTGCCTCGCCTACCGTCAGGGCTCCACGCGCCGCGGCTCCTATGCGGCCTTTCTGGATGCGGATCATCCCGACATCATCCCGTTCGTTGAGATGCGAAAGCCCACGGGCGACCAGAATCTCAAAGCGCTCAACCTGCATCACGGCGTCAACCTCTCCGACGCATTCATGCAGAAAATCGAAGCGGTGATGCGCGACGCGGATGCAGATGACAGCTGGCCGCTCATCAACCCTGCGAACGGCGAAACGGTTGAAACGATTCGCGCGCGCGACCTCTGGCAGCGCATTCTCGAAATGCGCATGCAGACGGGCGAGCCGTATCTCATCTTCACCGACGCCGCCAACCGCGCCCTTCCCTCGTGGCTTCGCGAAAAGGGGCTCGCCATCCACGGCTCGAACCTCTGCACCGAAATTTTCCTGCCAACCTCCAAGGATCGCACAGCCGTCTGCTGCCTTTCATCGGTGAACCTTGAGCATTACGACGAATGGTCGCAGGAGCCGCGCTTCATTCCCGACGCCATGGCGTTCCTAGACAACGTGCTGCAGTACTTCATCGATCATGCGCCCGATACGATTGCGCGAGCGAAGCGATCAGCAGAACGCGAGCGCTCCGTCGGCCTCGGCGCCATGGGCTTTCACGCCTATCTGCAGAAGAAGGGCATTCCGCTCGAATCGGCGCTTGCAAAATCAGTCAACATGCGCATCTTCCGCCACATCCGTGAAGAATGCGCCCGCGCGGACGCGCTTCTGTGCGAATCGCGCGGCCCATGCCCCGACGCAGCCGAAGCTGGCGTCGCCCGCCGCTTTTCGCACTGGAACGCGGTTGCGCCCAACGCCAGCAGCTCACTCATCATGGGCGGCACGAGTCCTTCCATCGAGCCCTACCGCGCGAACATCTACCGGCAAGACACGATTTCGGGCGCCTACATCCTGAAAAACCGCTTCCTCAAAGCCAAGCTCGCCGAGCTCGGCCTTGACAACGACGACGTCTGGGCAGATCTCATCGCGCACGACGGCTCCGTGCAGCACCGCGACGACATCCCCGAAAACGTGAAGTCAGTCTTCAAAACGGCTTTCGAAATCGATCAGCGCTGGCTCGTTGAGCTTGCAGCAGACCGCCAGGCCTATATTGACCAAGGGCAGAGCCTCAACCTCTTTTTCCGGCCCGACGTTTCGATCGCTTATCTGCACGCCTGCCATTTCATGGCCTGGAAGCGCGGTCTCAAGTCGCTCTACTACAACCGCTCGGACAAGCTCAGAAAGGCCGACAAGGTGGGCGTTGTCGCCGAACGCAACCGCCTTGACGTTCCGGACGCGGCCGAGCCCGCGCTCGACATGCGCGCCGTCGCAGACGATTCGACGTGCCTTGCCTGCGAAGGCTGATTCCGCGCTTCAAGAGGAAAAACCAAAATGACCGAATCCGCAGCAGAGAACCGAACAACGGGCCTTCTGGCCGCCCGCAGCACCTTCAAGCCCTTTGCCTATCCTTGGGCTTACGACGCCTTCATGCAGTCCGAGCAGATGCATTGGCTTTGGACGGAAGTGCCAATGATGGAAGACGTGAAGGACTACCGCACGAAGCTCACCGACGAGGAGCGCGACTTCCTCACGAAGATCCTGCGCTTTTTCACGCAGGGCGACATCGACGTTTCCGGCGCATACGTCAACTGCTACCTGCCGCAGTTCCGACAGCCGGAAGTGCGGATGATGCTCTCCTCCTTCGCCGCGCGTGAAGCCGTTCACATCGCTGCCTACTCTCACCTCATCGAAACGCTTGGACTTCCGGAATCGATCTACAACGAGTTTCTCGAATATGAAGCGATGGCCGCCAAGCACGACTTCGTCGAACAAATGACGGCCGAAAAGCGCGACCTCGCTGCGCAAATCGCTGCCTTTTCGGCCTTCACCGAAGGCATGCAGCTCTTTTCAAGCTTCGTGATGCTGCTCAACTTCACGCGCAACGGCACGATGAAAGGCATGGGACAGATCATCGCCTGGTCGATCGCCGACGAAACGCTCCACACGGAATCGATGACGAAGATTTTCCGAGAATACATCCGCGAAAATCCGGAACTCTGGACGGATGCGCTCAAGGCAAGGATTTACGGCATTGCGGAAACAATGGTTGAACTTGAAGACCGGTTCATCGAGCTCGCCTTCGGCGTGAGCGCCATGCGCCGCCTCACGCAGGCGGAAGTGCGCAGCTACATCCGCTACATTGCCGATCGGCGTCTCATGGGACTCGGCCTCAAGGCCATCTTCCACGAAGAAAAGAATCCTCTCCCATGGGTTGACGGCATGCTCGGCGCAACGCTTACAAACTTTTTTGAGAACCGCGTCGTCGACTACGCCAAGGGCGCAATGACGGGCGACTGGTCGGATGTCTGGGGTCGCGCGTCGGCTGGCTCAAACAGCTGAGCTCGACCGCGCGTCGGCGAAAAAAAGGATGAAGCGATGCTGTTTTGCGCATATCGCTTCGTCCTTTCTTATTGGTGCCCAAACACCGACCTCAACTAAAAAGACGTCAGCCCATTGAAGAAAATTGATATAAAAATCTTCAATGGACTGACGATTTTTTTAGCCGACTCAGTAAACAGCACAGTGCTTCAACCAGACAAAACCACGAAGCCAGCTGGACGCACAAGAAAAAAAAAGGACGAAGCGATGCCTCTTTGCTTGCATCGCACCGTCCTTTTCTTATGGGCCTTGTGCGTCTTCACAGCCGGCGAACGAAGCCAGCCTTAGTGTTCGAGAACGAGGAAGGCTTCAATCTTGTTGTCCGCACCCACACGAACAGCGTGCCGGCGCGGGCGGCCCTGAATAATGAGGTGCCGGTCAATCGTTTCCTGAAGCGAGAGCATCTTCTGGCGGAGTTCGGCCACAACCGCGTCGTGAACTTCTGCGAGATGGTCCGCATCCTTTTTCACGTCGCCGAGCAGCTTCAATTCCGCTTCATTCATGGCGCGGCTCTTTGTTTCGGCCGCCTCATAGGCAGCGGCGCGCGCACGGTCGAGAAGCGGATGCACGTCCGGGAAGGCGCGAACATTTTCAGCAATGCGCGAGGAGCAACGCATCCCATGCATGTAGTCGTCGCTCGAAATGACGCGAATGAGCGCGATTGCGCGCAGGCAAAGAATTGCAAGCTCGCGCTCCTGCATGAGGGGAACAGCTTTGTTGAGCGCGTCGTCGGCATCCTGCAGCGTGCGGATGCCCTCGCGAAGCGACTCGAGCGATTCGTCGATGCGCGCATTGTGCGCGCGCATGACAGCAGCGAGCCGATCGGCGCGCTCGGTGCGCTGCTGCGCGCGGCCTTCTTCCAAGCCTAGGCGGCGCACGTCGCGTGAAAGGTCGAAGAGCTCGTCAACCTCAAGCTGCCAGTCACGCGCTTCAAGCGCAGTAACGAAAAGCTTTACCTTGGCGAGAAGCCCCTTGACCGTCTCCATTTCAGCGCGCAATTCGGGCGCAAGCGGGTGCTCGTGCTCGGCCGGATTCAATATTGACCAGAGATAGTGAACGCGCGCGGGCGAACCCCAGCTGTAGTCAGGGGTGGACATCGGCTCGCCGAGCTCAAGCCCATGCTCGTCAACCCCCATGATCTCGAGGTCATTGGCCGTTGCGTTCACGCGAGGATGAAAGCCCGCTTCGAGCGCGCGCTCGATGACAGGCGAGAATGTGACTTCATAGACGTGCCGCGAAAGGTCTTCGTCGGGCTGCCAGGCAAGCGCGTTCACGTGTTCAAAAAGGCACTGCACGGCGCGCAGATCGCTCGGGTCCACCGTCATTTCCCTGAAATGGGGCACGTCGAGAACATGCGCGCGCTGAATGAATACCTCTGCTGCAGTGAGATCGCCCGCCACGCCCGTGATGGCCAGCATGGCCGGCCGGTGCACGCCGACCTCGGGCCTGCGCGGCGGCTCGGGCTGCGCGGGCGGCTGAGCGGCTGCAGGCGCTGCTGCGCTTCTTCTCGTGCCGATGCGCTCGACGCGTCGAGCCGTTTTCGGCTTTCTTCTGACGATCTGCCACAGCGCGCCAAGGCCGAAGCCGAGGGCGCAGGCGCCGAGCAGAAGCCCGGTGAGAAGTTCGCTGTCCATGACTTTGCTTCCTTTGTCGTCGCGGCCGCGGCAAGCGCGATGCGTCGGAACACGCATTCCGCACCGAGCGGCGACAACGGGATTTTGCTTAAGGGTTGGCGGAAAAAGAGCGATTCGAATGCGCTCGAAGGCCGTATTTTAGACAGCTTCTGCGTCATGCAGAGCTGCGAGGGCATGTCGATTCACGCCAAACCTATCTGAAGCACTGCCGCCATACGGGTTTGATCGTACGGCGCCCCATGAAACTACGATCCAGATCAAATTTTCTAAACCATTTTTCAACTAGTATTGATCGAATAAATATTTCTACGGCCCCCGACCGAAGTCGGCCGATTGTTGACGCATGATGTCCAAAAGTTCCGCTATCCCCATGAATCAGCCTCTTACGAAGTTCACAAAGCTCCCCAACGGCGTTGAAATGCCGACAATCGGCTTCGGTACATGGCAGATTCCGCTCAATGAAAACTTCAAGAGCACGATTCAGACGGCAATCCAGCTCGGCTATCGCCATTTCGATACGGCGCAGATCTACAACAACTCCGTCCTGATGGGCGAGGCGATCCGCGAGTCCGGCATCCCCCGGTCGGAATTCTTCATCACCAGCAAAATCTGGGCCTCGCACCGCTCTTATGAAAGCGCCAAGGAAGCCTTTGACCAAATCCGCTCGCAGCTTCAGCTTGAATATCTGGATCTCCTGCTGATTCACTGGCCGGCCTCTCAGGGCGGGCCGATGGTCTGGCAGGCGCAAAATGCAGGGACGTGGCGCGCGTTTGAAGAGCTTTATAAAGACGGTCACGTTCGCGCGATCGGCGTCGCGAATTTTCTGCCGCACCATCTCGTGCCACTCCTTGCGCGCGCGAAGGTTCGGCCCATGGTCAATCAGCTCGAATGCCACCCCGGCTACACGCAAAAGGCGGCCGTCCGCTTTTCCTTTGAGCGCGGCATGCTCGTGCAGGCTTGGAGTCCGCTCGGGCGCGGCGCTCTGATTCGCCATCCCACGCTTATCAGCATTGCTGAAGCTCACGGCATTTCTCCGGCGCAGGTCGCGCTGCGCTGGTCGATTCAGCGCGGCCTCATGCCGATACCGAAAGCCACCGAGCTGCACCATCAGCGCGAAAACCTTGAAGTCTTCGACTTTGAACTGACGCCCGAAGAAATGGACGAGCTCACGAACATGCCGCAGGCAGCATTTTCGGGGCTTCACCCCGACACCGTTACTTTCTAGTTTGGCCCACAAGCCATAAGAAAGCCGGCAGCGGATTGATCCGGACTGCCGGCCTTTTTTTTCTGGACCTTTCCGATCGAAGTCCCAGGGCGGCGTCGGCGCCGCCCTGCGAAAACGCTCAGAAAGCCGCGAGAATCGCGCCCTGGAACTTTTCGTCGATGAACTTCTTCACATCGGGCGACGTAAGCGCCGCCTTGAGCTTCTGAATTTCAGGCCGGCTTCCATCCCCCTTGCGGATTGCCACGACGTTGGCGTAGGGCGAATCCTTCGATTCGACAGCAATGGCATCCTTCTTGGGATTGAGATTGGCGCCGAGCGCAAAGTTCGAGTTGATGACGGCAAGCGCCACATCGTCGAGCGAGCGCGGCAGCTGAGCCGCCTCGATCTCGATCACTTCCAGCTTCTTGGGGTTCTCGACGATGTCCTGCTTCGTTGCCAGAATGCCAGCCTCCGGACGCACCTTGATGAGGCCGACGGATTCGAGCACCTTGAGCGCGCGGCCGCCGTTGGTCGGGTCGTTCGGAATCGCCACTTTTGCGCCCTCGGGCGTGTCGGCAACATTCTTCACAGTCTTCGAATAAACGCCCATCGGCTCGAGATGCACGGCAACGAGGCTCTCGAGATCAAGCTTGTGTTCCTTGGCAAATTCGTCGAGATAGGGCTTGTGCTGGAAGAAGTTCGCATCGAGCTCCTTTTCAGCGAGCGCGAGATTCGGCTGAACATAGTCGCTGAACTCCACGATCTTGAGGCTGACGCCTTCCTTCTTGAGCTGCGGTTCAACGAATCGAATGATGTCTGCATGCGGCACGGGCGACACGCCGACGGAGAGCACGGCGGTTTTTTCGGCATCGGCCTTCGGTGCATCAGCGGTCTTGTCCCCGCAGCCGGCAAGGCCCACAGCAAGGCCGGCGGCAACACAAACGGAAGCAAACAGTTTGGTGAATTTCATTTTTGATTGTCTCTCTTGCGCTTGAGGATGCATTCGCCGCTTCGGCCGCAGGCGCGCTCCGCAAGCCGCCGTGCCGGAAAACGAATGCTTTGTGATTGTTCGGGCAAAGCCTTGGAAACGTGAGGTCGTTCTCATGAGGCTCGCCAAGCTGCCGGTCCGCCGGAATGCGGATCGCTGAAACACTTGGCACTTGGCCCGGCGCAGTTCTGGACGATCACGAAGACAAAGGAACACGGATAGGGGCCGCGCGCTTCGGACCGTCGCATCGAAAACCGCTCGCCGCTCCCCGCGGGACCGACGTCCTTATGAAGTCTACGCGATTCGCGGACATGTGCAGGTCTGACGAAAGGCTTTCAAGCATGCGCCTGAAGATGGATCAAGGTATTACTTCCGCTTCGGCTCAAGACGATAAAGCCTTCGCAAGGAGCCCAATCGGCTGAAGACGAGTGGAAGAGCTGCGTTCCGACTTGCTTGGTCTGGATCAAAAAATGCCCGCAGCTTCGCGGGCTGCATCATGCCTGGCAATGCGCTCTCAAGCGGCGACGCATCAAGCTTTGAGCCCCTACCTTCATCCCCATGCCGCATTTCTTCGAAAAGAGCGGAGAAAAATAGCTTTCACTGAAGCACTAGGAACAAAGCGGAAAAAGATCAAAATTCACAAGAGATGACGACAAATTGGTAGAGATCAATAAAAGATCCAATAACACAATTCAAAGTTCAAATACCTTGGATACTTCCTAACGGATCAGCAGATACCCAAGCCGGAAATTTTAAATCTTCAGGAAGATAAATCATGTCGGACATCAACACGGCAGTCGCCGCGCCAGTGCGCCGAAATCCTTTCGCGAGCGCTGTTAAAACGCTTTTCCCTGCGCCATCCTATTATTCGGTTCTTTCTGCGCTCTACTGCCGGGACCGTCGAGCGCTGCCGACCGGACGCTCAGGCCTTCTCCAGCTCGGCATTCCCGCGGAAACGATCGACGCTGTTTTCGAAGCAGTGCAAAGCTTCGACCGGTCGACGACGCTGGGCATCCTTGTGTTGACGGAGCGGCTCTTCGGCATACGCGAGCTTCACTATCCGGATGAAGCCAAACTCAAAGCCTTCTACCGAGATAACAAGGTCTCCGCGATCACGCTCAAAGCCATCCGCGCGAGAGTCGACAAGGCCATTCAAGCCGCATGGCCTGACGAAACAATGCCGCCGATCGTGAAGACGCCCTTTGATCTCGCCTTTGAAAACAGCGAAGCTTTGCCGCGCAAGCATGCGGCCAATCGCTCGCGGCGGCGCGCCGCCTAGCACCCCATACGCGCCGCCGCTTGTTCCGCGCAAAAAAGCGGACGCTATTCAAAGAGATCGTGCGCGAGCTTCATCGGACAGAACCCCGGACCGCACATCGAGCAAAAGTGGGCTTCGCGTCCGCCGGCGCCGCCGAGCGTCGCGTCGTGAAACCGCGCGGCGCGCTCCGGATCAACAGAAAGCGCAAACTGATCGTTCCAGCGGAATTCAAAGCGAGCGAGGCTCATCAAGTGGTCGAGCAGCAGTGCGCCCGGCACGCCCTTGGCAATATCGGCCGCATGAGCGGCAATCCGGAAGACGCCGAGTCCTTCCCGGACGTCATTGGCATCCGGAAGGCCCAGATGTTCCTTGGGCGTCACGTAGCAGAGCATTGCTGTTCCTTTGGCAGCGATGAGCGCGCCGCCGATGGCGGCCGTCACATGGTCGTAGCCCGCGCCGATGTCTGTCGGCAGCGGCCCCAGCGTGTAAAAGGGCGCCCCGCTGCACCAATCTTCCTCAAGCCGCTGATTTTCGGCAATGCCGGCGAGCGGCACGTGCCCGGGCCCTTCAATCATCACCTGCACGCCTGCCTCGCCGGCGCTTCGATTGAGTTCGCCGAGCGTGCGGAGTTCGGCGAACTGCGCAGCGTCGTTGCCGTCGTAGACGCTGCCGGACCGCAGCCCGTCGCCGAGCGAAAGCGTGACGTCAAAACGCCGGGCAATGTCGAGAATCTCGCCGAAATGTTCGTAGAGAAAGTTCTGCTGCCCCGTCTGGTGCATCCAGACGGCGAGAATGCCGCCGCCGCGGGAAACAATGCCCGTCAGACGCCGCTTCGTGAGCGCCGCATGCTCGGCGAGAACGCCCGCATGGATCGTCATGTAGTCGACGCCCTGCTCAGCCTGCTCGAGCATGACATCGCGAAAGAGGGGCCAGGAAAGCGCTTCGGGCCGGCCGCAGCGCTCAAGCGCTTCGTATATCGGCACGGTGCCGAGCGGCACTGGCGAGCGGCGCAGCAGCGTTTCGCGGGTTTGCCGGATGTCGCTTCCCGTTGAAAGATCCATGACGGTGTCAGCTCCGGCAAAAAGCGCCGTACGCAGCTTTTCAAGCTCCTCGCCAGGCTGCCTGGAGCTCGCAGATGTCCCGATATTGGCGTTCACCTTCGTCGAAAAACGACCGCCGATCACCATCGGCTCTGCTTCGGGATGGAGAAAATTCGCCGGAATGACCGCACTGCGCTCTTCCACGAGACGGCGCACGTCCTCTGCGCGCCAGAGCGGCGCATTCAGAACCGGGCCAAGAATACGGGCGAGCTTTTCGCTGCCGATTTCATCGACTTGCGCCCGCACGCGGTCGCGCGCCGCATTTTCTCGCGCTGCCGCATATGCCATCTCCGGCGTCACAATGCCGCGCCGGGCGCTTTCGAGCTGCGTGAGCGCTTCCGGCGTTCCGGGCGCGGGCCGAGGCCTGCGAACTGGAAGCGGCGCCTCGTCGGCAGGCAGCCCTTCGGCCGCCGCAAGCCCGTATGGCCCCGTTCGATCCACAACATAGACGTCGGGGCGCCGCTCGCCGCCGAACGCCTCGGGCGAAGCCGACATCGGAATGCGCCGAAGCGCCACCGGCTCGCCCGTTTCGGCTGACACCATCGTTCTTTCGCCGGGCAGGCGCATCGCAGTGGTGCCGGCCGCTGCCGCCTCATCTTTCGTGCGCAACGCGCTGATCATCTTTTCCATCGTTCTCAATCCTTGCGGCGCCGTGAATTCAAGGTACAGCCAAAAAGCGTTTTCCAAGAATTTCCGCAAAAGAGCGCCGCCGCCATGGTTGACAAAACCGACAGGCAATGGCGGCGAATGAATGAGAATCGAGATTGCGCAAGATCCGCGAAAAGCAGGGAAAGCTTGCAAGGGCGGCATGCGACGGGTGAAAGGCCCCAAAAGAACCGCGCAACGCAAATCGGGTGAACTGGGTCGTCAGGTTCAGACAGGCGCGCTGCGACGAGGCCTCAACCACGCTGCGTTTCTCGCCGCCGGCATTGCCCGGATCCGATACAAAGCGACTCTCTCAACCGAAGCGCGCCTCGCAGAGGCCGAATGCGCGCTCAGTACCGCCAACGCTTGGGGTTTCAGGACGCATTCTATAGATGAATCCGGTGTTTTTCAGCTGCTTCTGCAGCATGAAGCCGCCATTTCAGGCGGCTTCTTCTCTGCGGTTTTTGAACTCTTTATTGGGCGGCCGGCGCAGCCGGCTTCGTCTGCTGCGGCTGCGCCTTGGCGCCGATTGTGCCTTTCAGCCGGCCGAGAAGCTCGTGCGCGTAGCCCGCAGCCATCGCCACCGTGAGGCCGCGGCCTTTGGGCGCGGCGCCGCTCGCCTGAAGACGGGGAATGCCGTGCTCGAAGGTTTGAAAGACAACCGTCGTAATGACGCCCTTTTCAGCCGCCACCTCATACGTAATGACAAAGGGACAGGCCTTGGGGCTCGTTCCCGGCTCAAGGCGCTTCACTTCGGCGCCCGAGCGCTTGAGTCCCGCTTCAATCGCGTCGACAAGCTTCGGACTCTTGACGGCAGCATTCTCAAGGAGGCACACCTGATTGTAGGAGACGGGCGAAAAATCCTTCGATTCGTCCGCAGGACGAACCGCCGCTGCATCATCGGCCGACGCGCCAGGCGCATCTCCGGCACCGGCGCTGCCGCCGATCCCGATGCTGGAGCACCCGGCCAACAGGGCGGAAAAAGATAAGGCAAGAAGTGCGGCGCTGTGATTCTTCTTCATTTTCGGTTCCGTTCGGCCCAGATTAGGCCCGTTGCGGCCGAAGATCCGGCCGCCTGAATATTGAAATGGCGCGGCGCCCGCTCCCGTACGGTTTCTGGCTCACTGAACGGGCGGGGGCACTGAGGCGCACCTTTCAATATACAGCCTCGCACGCATCCGTTCTGCGTTTTCTTGGGCTGCCTTCTGCCGCGTGCTGGCACCGGCGGCCAGCACGTCAAAAATCGTCTCGCAGCAGCATTTGCGGGCATCGACCGACAAAAGCTCACAACGCGCCCAATTGGTTCAAAAACTCGAAATATCTGTTTTCATAGCCGCGCGCAGCCTTTCAATTTGGATACAATGATTTTTCCCTCAGACAATACCCATGCCCAAGCCGGACCGCCTGCTGACGAACGTGCGGCCAGGCTCGAGCCGAACTCACCGATCCCGCTAAAGCAAGCACCATGCACAACGAGTTGGACAACACGAACTACAAGCCCCTCATCCGCGTCATCGATGACGATGATGCCGTGCGGCGCTCCTGGGCGTTCCTGCTTTCAGGCGAATCCTACGACGTCGTCACCTACGCCGACGCCGGCAGCTTTCTCGCTTCCGCGGATTTCCGCCGCTACGGCGCCATTCTGCTCGACGTCCGCATGCCCAACATGTCGGGGCTTGAACTGCAGAACAAGCTCAACGAACTCGGCTGCGATCTGCCGATCATCTTCATTTCCGGCCACGGCGACATCGACATGGCCGTCAACACGCTCAAGAACGGCGCCGTCGACTTCCTGCAGAAGCCCGTGAAGGACGACCGGCTGCTTGAAGTGATCGACGCGGCCGTCGCGCGAAACAAGGCAGCCCGTCGGGATCAGGCGGAAGTCGCCGGCTTCAAGGCGCGTCTCGAGCAGCTCACCCAGCGCGAACGCGAAGTGATCCGAATGGTCGCGCAGGGCTACTCCAACAAGGAAGTGGCCGCTGAATTCGGCATCTCGGAAAAGACCGTGCAGGTTCATCGCGGCAGCGCCTACAGAAAGCTCGATCTTCACAACGCAGCCGAAATCGCCCGTCTCCTTCTTCGTTCGGGCGACCCGCTCTAAGCCCGGCCTTCACGCCATCGGCTGATAAATCGTTTTTCACGGAAAATGTCTTCATTTGAAGACATTTTCCCCGACGTTCCGCCATTTTGATTAATACGACGCCGTTGCTGTAAACAGCGGCGTCTTTTCTGTTTTTGGTGCATACTCCCGCCAACTTAATTGAGCGGCAACGCCCAAAACACGGCCAGCGCTTAATTCAGGCAGGCAGCCCGCCGATGTGACCCGCTTAAATCGAGCGGCGTCTTTCCGGCCAGATGGTCTGCATTGCCTGCGCGGCGGCCGCACTTCCGCTCTCCGACCCGAATTCCCATTTTTCTTTTCAACGGAGAACACGATGCTCAGCGACATCGAAATCGCCCAGCAGGCTCATCTCATTCCCATCAACGACCTCGCGCACGGCGCCGGCCTCTCGGACGCCGAATTTGAGCCCTATGGCCGCGACAAGGCCAAAGTGGCGCTCGACCCCTCGCGCAAAATGCATGCGAAGCTCATCCTCGTCACGGCGACATCAGGCATGCCCGCCGGCTCCGGCAAGACAACGACGAGCATCGCGCTCGCGCAGGGCATGAAGAAAATCGGCCGCAACGCCGTTCTTGCGCTGCGCGAACCTTCGCTCGGCCCGGTCTTCGGCATGAAGGGCGGCGCCGCCGGCGGCGGCTACAGCCAGGTGCTGCCGATGGAAGCGATCAATCTGCACTTCACCGGCGACCTCCATGCGATCACCGCTGCCAACAACCTCCTTGCCGCGCTCCTTGACAACGCGCGCCATCAGGGCCAGGTCCAGCTGCGCGAAATCTACTGGCGCCGCGTGATGGACGTCAACGACCGCATGCTTCGCAACATCATCACGGGCCTCGGCGGTCCAGCGAACGGCATTCCGACCGAAGCGGGCTTCGACATCACAGCCGCTTCCGAACTGATGGCGATTCTTTGCCTCGCCACCGACATGGAAGACCTGCGCCGCCGCCTCGACCGCATTGTGCTCGGCATCAAGACAGACGGCACGGCCTACACCTGCGGCGAACTCGGCGCCACGGGCGCGCTTCTCGCGCTGCTTCTCGACGCCATGAAGCCCAACCTCGTGCAGTCGATCGAAGGCAACCTCGCCTTTGTGCACGGCGGCCCCTTCGCCAACATCGCGCACGGCTGCAACTCCGTGGGCGCCACCTATGCGGCCATGAAGCTCGGCGACTACGCCATTACGGAAGCGGGCTTCGGCTCGGATCTCGGCGCCGAAAAGTTCTTCAACATCAAGTGCCGCGCCGCCGGCCTCAAACCGGCCGCGGTTGTGCTCGTCACTTCCACGAAGGCGCTCAAGTGGCACGGCGGCGTGCCGCTCCCTGAAATCGGCAAGCCTGACATGGAAGCCCTGAAGAAGGGCCTTTGCAACCTCGAAGCGCACATTGCCAATCTCAAGCACTTCGGCCCCAACATCGTCGTTTCGCTCAATCACTTCCATACGGACGACGACGCCGAAATCGACGTCATCCGCAGCCGCGCGCTCGAGCTCGGCGTCCGCTTTGCCGTCTGCGACGGCTTCGCCAAGGGCGGCGAAGGCGCCGTGGCGCTTGCCAACGCCGTGATTGAAGCTGCCGAGGAAGAAAAGCCTCTGCAGTTCACGTACGATCCGCAGGCTCCAGTACTCGACAAAATCAACGCGATCGTGACGCAGGTTTACGGCGGCTCGGGCGCCGATCTTTCCGATGCGGCGAAAAAGGATCTCAAGCGCATCACCGACCTCGGCTTTGACAAGCTCCCCGTCTGCATTGCGAAGACGCCCTTCTCGCTCACCGCAGACGCCAAGGCGCTCGGCGCGCCGAAGGGATTCCGCGTTCCGGTGCAGCGCCTCATCCTCAATGCCGGCGCAGGCTTCATCGTCGTCACGACGGGCGCCATCATGCGCATGCCTGGCCTGCCGAAGCAGCCTGCGGCCATGCAGATCGACGTCGTCGACGGGCGCATTGTCGGCCTGAGCTGAGAACGCTTCCGTCTGCGTTGACACGCTGACCCAAACGCCGTCCGCGCGCATGCCGCCGCGGACGGCTTTTCTTTTTCATTTGCAAGGCGCTTTTGCCGCCGCCAGATAAGTAAAGCGCTGCGCCTGCGGCCTAGCGGCCGATTTCCGGACGTCCGGGGAAGAGCCTGTCGAGAATCCGCGCCAGGTACCGTGAAAAGCGGATGTAGCGCGAGTGGGTGGAAATCAGATTGCGCGAAGGATCGAAGCTTGCGTTCGCGTACTTCTCGCCATTCACGTAGAGATCGATGTTGATCGCATACTGCTTCACCAGCGCCGGCAGATAGTACTGCTCGCCCGCCCAGTTGTAGACAATCGTCTGCGGGCAAACGCCCGGGTCTGTCCCGGTCGGCAGTTCGACGACGGCGAACCCCTTTCTGTCGAGCAGCTTCAGAAGCGTATCGTGCACGCGGTCCGTCACCTTCTCGGGCCGCACGACGCAGATGCCGTCGTCCGTCGTGCGAAGGCTGCCGTTGATGTGCACGACGGAGCAGCCCGAGAGCGGCACGGCGCTTGCTGCAGCGATCGCCGCAGCGGCAAGCGTCATGAAGAGTCTCTTTCCGGGCATCGTTGAACCTTCCGCAGCTAAAAAATGAAAGCAGTCTGCATTTTCGCAGATCAGCGCTGCACCGACGTGATCTTTGATGCTCCCCTCCCAACTACGTTGGGAGGGGATTCTAAGGACCGTAATCCTTATCCTAATCGCTGCCCTATTTGG
>CAJMKD010000013.1 GCA_905213905.1 uncultured Sutterella sp.
TTCAGCGCTTTCGTCCCTGCGCTCAGCGAACGCGGTAGTAGACCACGTCCGGGCCGTTGGGCATCTGCACGCGCCGCACGTCGTAGCGCTCGGGGAAGTCCTCAATGAGGTTCGAGAGCTTGGCGTAGCCGTAGGAGCGGCAGTCGAAGTCGGGCTTCGCGCGCTTCAGATAGTTCCCGGCGGTCGCCATGTTGCTCCAGCCCGATTCGCCCGAGAGGCGCTCCCAGGCGCGCACAAGGAGCTCATGAACGAGCGGCATGTCGTCGCTCGCATCATCGTCGTAGCCGTCGTCCTCGTCGTAGCGTGCGTGCTGCCGATGGCTCGCGGATTCGCCGTTCAAATTCTCGAGATAAATGAACTCGTCGCAGGCGTTGCGGAAGGACGGCGACGTCTGCCGCGTGCCCACGCCGATCACCTCAACGCCCGACTCATGAAGCTTGATCGCGAGCGGCGTGAAGTCGCTGTCGCTCGAAACGATGACAAAGCTGTCGTAAATGCGACGCGAGAGGAGATCCATCGCGTCGATCGTGAGCGCGATGTCTGTCGCGTTCTTGCCGGCAACGTAATCGAACTGCTGCACGGCCTTGACGGCGAGCTCCTTCATGATGCTGCCCCAGGGGCCGAGCGCGGGCTTCATCCAGTTGCCGTAGGCGCGCTTGACGACGATGCGCCCGCGCGTGGATATTTCGCGCAGCACGAATTCGAGCTTTCCCGGCTGGGTGTTGTCGGCATCGATCAAGACGGCGATGTCGTTTGAATCTTGTGTTTTCAAAGTTGAAGTCCTCCTGACGCGCAAATATTGCCACAGCTGGGCGCGGCCGGCAGGGCTTTTTGGACGGTCTTCGGCCGAATGAACGAAGTTTTCGAATTGCCGTCAATCAAAAGGACGCGCTCTTCTGATTTTAAAGAGGCGTCCTTTTCTGCACGCGGCCGCCGGCAGCGTGTCTGCGCAGAATCTTGCGACTACTTCAGGTAGTCAGCGAAATCACGTGCAAGGCGGCTGCGAAGCACCGAACGAAGCGCCTCGATCTTTTCGCCATAGGCCGGATCGAGGTTCGCAGGCGTGCGGTCGTTGCAGAAGCGGCCGAGATTGCGCATGTCCTTGCCGACGGCTGCATCGTCGTCAACCACTCGGAAGGCAAACATCCAGCTTTCCCATTCCTGCGGATTCTTCGCGAGCGAGTCGCCGCTCTGCCCCTGGCCTTGGCCGAGCCAGCCTGCGTTCATGATGGTGTAGAAGGTCTTTCCGGGCAAGAGGCCGACGCGTCCCTTGGGACCGTCGTCGTAGCTGAAGCCCTTCGTAAAGACGCGCAGCTTGTAGCCTTTCGTGAACATCGGATCGCTGTCCTGCCAGTTCGGCTGCACGAAGATGATGTGATCGGCCTTCTTCACGAAGTCCTGCTCGACCTTGACGTCGGGCGGCGTCGGCCCGAAGCCGTCCTTGGCGTTGTAGAAGGCTTCGCGCGTCGTGATGAGCGGATTGAAGCCCATCGCAATGAGGTCGCGAAGCGCCACTTCAAAGCCCTTCGACTCGAAGAACTTCATGGCAGTGACGCAAAGATCGTATGTCACGGATTCGTGTCTCGGATCGTCGAGCACGAAAAGCACGCGCTTTTTGTCGGGCGCCGCTGAAAAGCCTTTGGGCGAATAATCCGTCTGCCGGAATTTTTCAGGCACGACAGAAGCCGACGTCACCGCATCCACGTTCTCAGGAAGCTTGTCGCCGCCTTTGGCAGCCATGGTTCGAACGCCTTCGAGCACGGGAGCAGCATCTGCTGCAGGGGCCGGCGTTTTGGAAGCAGAGGAAATCGCGTCCGCAGCAACAGCAAAATTCGAGGACGCAAAAAGAGAGGCCGCGCAGAAAAGAGCGGCAACCGTTTTCATTTGATAGGTCATCTGTATCACCAGATGGTCGTTCGTCTTAGTCGGTTGGCGCTGGCCGCATTCGAGGCTCTCCTGGCATTCGATGAATCGAATCAATGCGGCTGCTAGGTAATCAGCCGGGCGAACAGTTCAAATTTTCTGCCGCTGCCGCAGAAATAGTCTGTAGTGAATTTCCTTTATTACGAAGGTGATAACCTACACCTGCCGTCAAGCTCACGGGCGTCATGAATTTGCAAAACCAATGTTTCTGCGGCAGCGGCTCTGGATCAAAAATTAACTTTTTGAATTGTTTTCTATCTGTTTTTCCTAGGATTTTCTTTTCAGTAGAGCCTCGAGCTGTCGCTCCAGGTTTTCGAGGGGCTTTCGCTCGCTTGACGCTCTGCCATGCGTCGTAAGAACGAAAGCTGTCTCCAACGAAATGGCATCCAGAGCTTGCCTCGGCCTCATCCGCAGGCAGACCGCGCCGTCAATCACGCAGCCTATAGCGAGTGCTTCTGCCGGCGCCGGTCTTGATGATCTGCCGGGCGTCAACGAGCGCCTTGAGTGTTTTGTTCAAAGTCGAGCGCGCTGCGTCAATCTTTTCGACGAGCTCACGGGCGCTCAGAGAGCCATGCACGCGAATCAGCTCGGCTGTTCTTTCATTCAGATTCGCCGCATCAAAACGCTTCGGCAGCGAAATTCTGAAAATCCGAGTCGAACAGGTGCAGGAAGGCTTTGCCCGCGAACTGGCATAGCCCGCAAAGATGCCCGCAAAATTGCTGCCTGCTTCCTCCATCCAGTGCAGACGAATGAAAAGCTGAGTGATGCGGCGGTTCATGCAGGCCGAGAAGCCGTCGAGGAAGAGATCCGCCATTGTCAGCCCTTCAGGCAGCGTGGCAACCGTCTGAAAAACCATGCGGTCGGAAAAAACAATCACGGTGATCGGCGAAGCCAGCGAAATGCTGTAGTCTCGGTGGGCGATGCTGTTGGTGAGCGCCTCGCGAACTGCGCTCGGCGGCCATGGATATGCACGTTCTTCAGGGCCGGCAGTCTTCCCCATTAGCGGTGCATTGAGCTTCGACAAATGCTGCAGCGCATCCTCGCGCTGCTTGAGGATGGAGCCTGCGAGCGTTATGCCGCCTGCGTAGCGGCCCCCTTCGCCCAGAAACTTGCTGATCTTCAGATTCTGATCGTTCTGATCCGAAATCAGAAAACCAAAGTTGGTGAAAAGCCCGTTCGCGTCGGCAATGCCGTATTGAACGAAATTGGCTTCCGTCCATGGAAGAGATGCCTTCTCGCAAATCGATCGCGCTTCATTGAATGTGAGGTCTTGACGCCTCGAAATGCGCGCTTCCCACGGCATCAGATCCTTTGCCATGCTCATGATGTCTGAGCGCCTGGCTTGCAATGAAGATGCGCCAATGCGAATAAAGACGCCGCCATTGGTCCAGCCTTTGTTCTTGAAAGCGTACGGCCGATCGTCGCCAGGCAGTATCTGAGCGGCTGCGGCCGTCTTGCCGTCCGGCAAGTGGATTGGCTTCACGCGGATCAAACTGCTCATGTCCGGATTGACGCCATTGCGTGCAAACGAAAAGATCGACCGTTCAATTTCGTCGAAATCATCGACGCCGAGCGGCACGCCTGCTTCATTGAGGCCGAAATAAACGGTCCCGCCGTACGTATTGGCAAAAGCCACCATCGCCCTTTGCGCCGCGTCCGACCAGGCTGGCGCGAACTCAAGCCGTTGCGTCGCGCGTCTGCCCCAAGGGCATTCTTCGTTCGCCGTCAATCTGGACCCCTCGCAAGTTTCTTTTCCGATTCCAGAAATAAAAGATTAGAAGAATTTGACCGCAGCGGCCTCGTTCAATGTCCGGCTAATGTTCGTCTGAATCCGCGCAAAGGCGAAAGCACGAAGCGTCATTTCCGGTTGCGCCCCCGGATGAAGATTCTGCAAAAATCGCTTTCCTGCAGAGCTATTAGATTGCAGAAATAAATTTTTTGAAATGTCTTCTATATGTTTTTTTTAGGATTTTAATTTCAGAATATCTGATATAGATAATTCGCCCTATTGCGGAATTTCGATTTTTGCAGGAATATTTGCCCTGTCGCCGCCAAAACGTTTACGCAGAAGCGGCAGCATCAGCCCTTTCGATTGACCAGGAGCGCATCGCCATGACTCAGACCGCACGAATTCACGCAGGCCCGAACGCGGGCGCGCACGCGTGCGTTTTCCCTGGCGACGCACCAGCCCGATCGAAAGAGCGACTTCACCGCCCGCTTCGACTTCCGTCGGAGGGCGGCTGAGGCAAGCCGCAGACCGGGCTTCACCGGGCCGTCCTCCGAAGAAACGGTTCTTCGCGAGCGACCTCGGCCGGACGGCCGACGCGCAATCGGTTCCGAAGGAAGACCGGGCTGCCGGACAACCCGCCCAAGACAGGCACTTCAGGCAAGAAGCCCCCGATCCCCAACC
Source organism: uncultured Sutterella sp. (assembly GCA_905213905.1). Lineage (GTDB taxonomy): Bacteria > Pseudomonadota > Gammaproteobacteria > Burkholderiales > Burkholderiaceae_F > Sutterella. Next base: position 4,334 of record CAJMKD010000013.1, read on the forward strand.
GAATCCCGCACGCCTCCCGAAGAACTCGCTCTGGGAGGCGTGCTTGCGTAAGGCCGGCCGCCAAAGCCCGAAAAAGAAAGAGACACCGAACCGAGAGCGACCGGTCCCCGCAGTGCGAGCCTGCCGCCCCATGCAACGAGGAGCTTGAATCATGAAAGACTTTTCCATCCTGAAGGACGCCTTCTCCCGCCGCGACTTTCTGCGTGCCGGCGCGCTTGCCGCAGGCGCCTTCGCCGCGCCGGGCTTTACTTTCGCGTCCGAGCCCGAAAAGAAGTCGGTCACGATCGCCGTGGGCGGCAAGAACCTCTACTACTACCTGCCGATGGCTTTTGCCGACTGGAACGGCTACTTCAAGGAAGAAGGGCTTGACGTCAAGGTGGTCGACTTTCAGGGCGGCTCAAAGTCGCTGCAGGCCGTCGTAGGCGGCTCGGCCGACGTGGTCTCCGGCGCCTTCGAGCACACGCTCTCGATGCAGACGAAGCGCCAGGCGATGCGCGCCTTCGTGCTGCAGGGCTGCGCGCCGCAGTGCGTCTTCGCCGTCAACAACAAGACGATGAAGGACTTCAAGTCGGTCGCAGACCTGCGCGGCAAGCGCATCGGCGTGACGGCCCCGGGCTCTTCCTCGCATGTGATTGCGAACTTCGTCTTCGCGAAGGCTGGCGTCAAGCCCAATGAATTCGCCGTGATCGGCATCGGCTCGGGCGCCGGCGCCGTGGCGGCGGTCCGCGCGGGCCAGGTCGACGCCTTCGTGGGCCTTGACCCCGTCATTTCGCAGCTCGAAGGCGACGGCACGATCCGCATTGTCACCGACACGCGCAACGTCGAAGAATCCAACGCCCTCTTCGGCGGCCCCATGGTCGCGGGCTGCCTCTACGCGCCGCAGCGCTTCCTCGACGAGAACCCGGAAACCTGCCGCCGCCTTGCCAAGGCCGTGGTTCGCTCCCTCAAGTACATCGCCGACTGCGACCCGGACGAACTCATGAAGCGCGTGCCGAAGTCCGCCTTCATGGGCACCCCCGAGCTCTACAAGACGGGCTTCATCAAGAACCGCCCCGCCCTCTCGAAGGACGGCCGATTCCCCGAAGGCTGCGCCCAGGTTTCTGCGAAGGCGCTCGCCAGCGTGAACCCGGATCTTGAAAGCTTCAAGTTCGACTATGCAGCCACCTTCACGAACGAATTCGTGAGCTAAGCCCCTTAACTGCGGACCGGCCGATGCCGGTCCGCACCTGCGAGCCGCAGAACCCGACAACCCCCATCATCAGCAGCAACCCCAAGCGGACCGCGCGAAAAAACGAGAGAAGCGCAATGAACCAGAAGAACAATTCCACATCCCCGACCCCAGCCATTGAATTCCGCGGGGTTTCCTGCCGCTTCGAAACGCCGACGGGCTTCTACACCGCGACGGAGAACGCCTCCTTTTCGGTGGGCGACGGCGAATTCGTGAGCGTCGTGGGCCCCACGGGCTGCGGGAAGTCGACGCTTCTCAACGCAGCAGCGGGGCTCCTCAAGCCCGCCGCGGGCGATGTGCGCATTTTCGGCGAGCCGCTCAAAGGCCTCAACCGGCGCGCCGGCAACATGTTCCAAGCTGAAAGCCTGATGCCGCGGGCCACGGCGCTTGAGAACGTTGCGCTCGGCCTGCGCTACCGCGGCGTCACCCGGCACGAAGCCGACGAGCGCGCCATGGCCTGGCTCGCCCGCGTGGGGCTCGAAAAGTTCCCGGACCGCTACCCGCATGAGCTTTCGGGCGGCATGCGAAAGCGCGTCGCGATGGCGCAGACCCTCGTGACCGATCCGGACATCATTCTGATGGACGAGTCGTTTTCCGCGCTTGACGTTCAGACGCGCGAGCTCATGGAGGACGAGCTTCTTGCCATCTGGCAGTCGTCCAAAAAGGCTGTCCTCTTCATCACCCACGACCTCGACGAAGCCGTCTCGATGTCGGACCGCGTCGTCGTCATGTCCGCTGGCCCCGCCTCGCATCCGATCGGCAACTTCCCGATTGAGCTGCCGCGTCCGCGCAACGTGGCGGAAATCCGCATGGACCCCGCCTTCCTCGAACGGCGCGCCGCGATCTGGTCGGTGCTGCGCGACGAGGTGATGAAGTCCTATCAGGATCACCGCACGGCGCTTGCCGCCTGAGGCGCAGAAAAAGAGATCCGCTCATAAAAAAGAAAAACCGCAGCGATGTCAGCGAGAGGAAATTTGATCATGACGGAAGCACGCAAAGAGAAAGCGGCGCAAAGCGAAACCGAGCGCGCCGCACACGACAAATTCGAAGCCCGCGCCAGAGCAAGGCGCATCCGCATCGCCCTCTGGCAGTGGGCGCTCCTTCTCTTCGTATTCGTCTTCTGGTGGGCGATGACGAAGCCGGGGCTGCTGCCGAACTTCTTTTTCGACAACGACGCGCAGGCGGCCTTCTTCTTCGGCGAACCGCTTGAAATCTTCGCGCGCATCCGCGACTGGTTCGTGGGCGGCGAAATCTACCGCCACCTCGGCGTCACGCTCTACGAAACGGTGCTCGCCTTCGTGATCGGCACGGTCGCGGGCCTCGCCGTCGGCCTCTGGCTCGCGCTTTCGCCCTTTGCCGCTGCCGTGGCCGACCCCTTCATCAAGGGCTTCAATTCCATGCCGCGCGTCATTCTCGCGCCGATCTTCGCCGTCTGGTTCGGCCTCGGGCCAGCCTCGAAGGTCGCGCTCGGCGTCACGCTCGTCTTCTTCATCGTCTTCTTCAATGTCTATCAGGGCGTGCGCGAAGTGAACCCGACCGTGCTCGCCAACGCCCGGATGCTCGGCGCGAGCCGCCGCGACCTGCTGCGCACCGTCTACATGCCTTCCGCGATGAGCTGGGTCTTTTCGAGCCTGCACACCTCCGTCGGCATGGCCTTCGTTGCCGCGGTGATCGGCGAATACCTCGGCTCGGCCGAAGGCGTGGGCTATCTCATCCTGCAGGCGGAAACCACCTTCGACATGAATACGGTGATGGCCGGCATTCTCGTCCTCACGGCCTGCGCGCTCATCATCGACCGCCTGGTGACGGCCGCCGAAGTGCGCCTCATGAAGTGGCAGCCGCCGCAGAAATAAGCCATTCCCTATTTTTTCTCTCGACACTTCCGTCTATTTCGCCCGCGGGCCCTGGCGGCCTTCGCGGGCATTTTTTTCTGCATTCACGCGCCTCTTGGCCCAGCGGCGGCTCGCGGCTCCAACGCCGTTTCGACGCTATGCATCCGCCGCGCTTCTCATCTGCTTCCCAGCACTGCCCGAGGCTGCCGCCTCCGAGCGCATCTGCCGCGCGCAAGCGGCCCGCTGGCGCGCATGAGGCTGCAAAATGCACGCGAAGCGCAGGAAGCGCGCAAAACGCACGGCACGCTCAAAGCACACGGACAGCCTCAGGCTGTCGTCGCGCGGCAAAGCGCATCAAAAAAAAAGTCCGTCGCGGCGTACTGCCGAGATCGGACTGCAATCTTCCGTACGGTTCGTAGCTTTTCACCGCCCGCTTTCCCCTCAATCACAAGGAAATGGACCAAGCGGGCGGGCGGCGCTTCGAGCCGGTACGGAAAAAAATGAAGACTCTTCTGAAATTATTCAGCTTCAGGCCTTGACGGCTTCCTTCGCTGCGTTTTCACCGGCGATCTGGCCGAAGACGAAGCAGTCGAGAACGGCGTTGCCGCCCACGCGGTTCGTCCCGTGGATGCCGCCCGTGATTTCGCCCGCAGCGTAGAGGCGCGGAATGACCTTGCCCTGCCAGTCGAGGAGCTGCGCCTTCGTGTTGGTGTTGAGGCCGCCCATCGTGTGGTGGACCGTCATGCCCGTGTAGCAGGCCCAGAACGGACCCTTGTCGATGCGCTTCGTGAGGTTGACGGCGGTCTTGCCGAAGTCGTCGTCCTTGCCGTTCTTCACGAACACATTGTTGTAGCGGTCGATCGTCTTTTCGAGGCCGTCGGGATCGACGCCCATCTTTTCGGCGAGCTCGCGGATCGTGGGCGCGGTCCAGGCTTCATTGATTTCGATGCCCTTCATGATCGCGGCGCGGTTCACTTCGTCATAGGACTCGAAGTTTTCGTTGTCGCAGACCGTGTAGGCATAGCGTTCCGGCGTGCCGAGCACGGCGTCGCGGATCACGTCGCGGCGTTCGCCTTCGTTCACGATGCGGTTGCCGCGCTTGTCGACGTAGATGGAGCCGTTCACGTTGAAGTTGAGGAGGAGCTTCATCTTCTTGCCGGCAGGCGCACCCGGGGTGGACTGAATGAAGTCCATGCCAACCAGATAGCCGCCGACGCGCACGGCCGCCATGGCGACTTCGCCCGTCGAGCCCGGCAGGTTGTCCGTGCCGAGGCCGGCAACGCGCGGGTCATGAAGTTCGCGAAGGTACTTGTTCGCGCCGAAGCCGCCGGCGGCGAGCACCACGCCGCGCGTGGCGCGGATGCGGCGGACTTCGCCCTTGCTGGTCTTCGCGATGACGCCGAGCACGTCGCCCGTCGTCTGCGTTTCGCGAACGATTTCTTCAACGCCGATCCCCGTGCGGACTTCAACGCCGAGATCCTTCGCTGCCTTCGAGAGAACCGTGCCGTAGCCCTGGCCCTTCGGGAGCGCCGGCACGTGGGAGCGCGGATAGAGCGCGCCGAAGATCTGGATGACGTTGTCCTTGAACTTCATGCCGAGGCTTTCAAGCCATTCAATCGTCGGATAGGCGTTCTTGCACAGCACTTCGACGCGGTCCTTCTGGCCGCGGAAGTCGCCGGCGGCGAGCGACTGCTCGGCGTGATGCTGCCAGGAGTCCTTGATGCCCTGGCGCGGCTGGCGCACCGGGTCGGCCGCATTGATGAAGCCCTGGGAAATGAGGGTGTTGCCGCCCGTGAAGCTGAGCTTCTCGAGCACGAGCACCTTCTTGGCGCCCGTCTGCGCAGCCTTGACGGCGGCGGCCATGCCGGCGCCGCCGGAGCCGACCACGACGACTTCATAGGTTTCGTCCCACTTCTGGACGTCCGTCGCCTGCGCAGCGCAGGCGAGGCCCGCGGCGCCGGCGGCTGCGCCGGCACCGGCGAACTTCAGGAGGCTGCGGCGGGAAAAGCTCTTTTCGCTCATTTCGTCTCTCCAACTCGAAAAATGTCGAAAGGTTGTTGTTCTGCTGAACGGAGTGAAGTTCTTCCTTTACGCGTGCCCTCTGCGAAATGCCGAACAGCGCTCCGTCCATGTCCCGAATTCTGCGACGCACCCTTACGCGCGTAAGATGACTTTCATCAGCCTCAGCGCAGGTCTGCGCTTCACGCCCTCAATGCAGAAGCAGCGCTTCAATGTCCGGCATGAGCGCCTGAAGCTCCTTGGCGGTATGAATGGAGAACTTCCTGTAAATCTTGGCGCGATGCCCCTGCACCGTGCGCTCCGAGAGCGCGAGGCGCGCGGCCACCTGCGCGTCGGTGGCGCCCGCCATGAACATTTCAAGGATGTCGCGCTCGCGCGCCGAGAGCGAGCGCAGCGCCTCGCGAACGCGAGCGCCGCCCTCGATGCCTACGCGCCGCTGCCGGTCGCGGTGCACCGCCGAGGCAATGCTCTCGAGGAGCTTCTCGTCGTCGACGGGCTTGATGAGAAAATCGACGGCGCCCTCCTTGAGGCTTGAGACCGCAACGTCAATGTCCGCGTAGCCCGTGAGGAAAATAATCGGGAGCGCAATCCCGCGCTCGGCCATTTCCCGCTGAAGCTCTAGCCCCGTCATGGCCGGCATCCGGACGTCGAGAACGAGGCAGCCCGGGCGCGACGGGTCGTCTTCGACCAGAAAGGCCCGCGCGCTCGGATACGTCTTCGCGTCCCAGCCTTCGATGCGAAGCATCATTGCGAGCGCTTCGCGCACATCGTCCTCGTCGTCGACGATTCGAATGAGCGCGCCGGATTTTTCTTCCGCGGCAATTTTCTCGACCGCGTCGTAAAGAGCAGCATTCATTGGCGTTTCATCCTGATTAGGTTTGGGGTTCTTTTGCGCGCGCCGCGCCAGCTGGCGCAATCGGCGGCTTCCGAGACTTTCGAGGCTTCCGGGGCTTCCGAGGCTTCCGAGGCTTCCGGGGGCTTCTGAAGCATCCTCGGCGGCCGAAAGCTGATCGCCGGGGGGCGCGCTTTCTTTTCTGAAAATTTCGTGCTGGCAGCACGCCCTATGCGTCCTGCGCATTGGTCCGTTCTGCCTTGGCTGGCTCGGGCGCGGCGAGCGCCGCACGGAACCGCACCCGCAGGCCGCCGCCCTCTTCGGGCGTGCGCGCCTCGAATAGAAGCTTCGCGCGGTGCGCTTCGGCAATCGACTTGCAGATGAGAAGCCCGAGGCCGAGCCCTTCCTTTTTGCTTGAATGAAGGGGCTCGCCCAGCCGCGCAAGGTCGGCTGGCGAAATCACCGGTCCGTCGTTCTCGACGCAGAATTCGGCGCGGCGCTTTCCGCGGTCTGTTTCGCTCGGCGCCGTCCGAACGATGGCGCGAACGGGCGCAAGCGCTTGCGGAACGTTCGCTTGAGCTTCGGAGCCATCCGCAGCGGGCTCAGCCGCGTGCGTTGCTGCGGCTTCGGCCGCATTCTTCACGATGTTGTGAACGAGTATGCGAAGCTCAACCTCGTCGCCGCGCATATAGACGGCGCCCTCTGCGTGGAAGTCCACCGGCGCGCGCAGGCGCTTCGACTGCACGAGCTCCTCGATGGCGCTGCGGGCGAGCGCCGAGAGATCGACAGTATTGTCTCGCACCGCGCCGTGCTTGGCGTAGCTGCGCACGCGCTCGAGAATTCTCCCAGCGTTCGTGATCTGCGCCTGCAGCCCGTCGATGCAGGCGCGGACAAGGCTGGAATCGGGATTGGGCTTCTTCGAAAGCGTGAGAAGGCTGCGCGCAAAGTAACGCATCGCCGAGAGCGGCTGGCCGAGTTCGTGCGCGAAGATCGAAGAGAGCTCGCCCACAAGGCTCACGCGCTGCAGCCGGTCGAGCTTCTCGGCGGCGCGGTGCGCCTCGGCTTCAGCAGCCTTTTCCTTCGCCAGCGCCAGCTCAAGCGCCGCCGTGCGGCGGCGAACGAGCTTCTCGAGCCGCCACCAGTGGAGCACCCAGGCAGCCGCGAGCCCTGCTGCGAGAAGAAGGAAGGGCCACGACACCCGCAGCATGCGCGCAAGCGTCCATTCCCGAAGGTATGCGTAGGGGCCGATCCGAAGGTCGCGGAAGAGCGCGTTGACGCTCGCGTAGTTCGTGGCAAAGGAGACTGCGAATCCCGACGGCGTGTCTTCAGGGCGCATCGAAAGAAGCGAAATCGCCACATGCCGCGTGAGGATCGGCGGGGTATGCGGCATCACGGCGAAGGTCCAGCCCGGATACATGTCGGTCGAATACCGGCAGCCGAGCCGATCGGCGCGCGGCCCCTTCTTTTCGCCGATCACGCGGAAAAGGTTCTGCCAGTGCGGATTTCTCGCCTCGATGGCTTCGAGCATGCAGGCGCGCAGGAGCCCCACGTCTGCCCGTCCGTCAGCAACGCTTCGGACGACTTCCGTGGGAACGCTGTTCGTGAAGTTGATGCGCCGGAAGAACTTGTCCGGATTGAAGCCCGCCTTTTTGATTTCGCCCATGCCGATCTGGAACGTCATGAAGTTGCGCGGATCGGTGGAGATCGCCCTCTGCCCTTCGAGGTCCTCGATGGCCTTCAAGTCCGTCCGGTCCCGTCGGACAAAAATGACGCCCGCAACGCACTGATTCGGGTCCGGAAAGCTCCGCGAGACAATCGTGCCGATGTCGCGCACGCCGTAGGGGCGCATTTCAACAAAAAAGCCGGAGCTCCCGAGAAAGAACTCCACCTCCCCCTTCCGAACGGCCTCAGCGAGCTCGCTCGTCTTGTAGCGATGCCGCTCGATCACAATGCCGGGGGTCGTCCTTTCGAGATGCGTGAGAACCGTCTCCTGAATGTCTTCGACGCGGCTCAGATAGGAAGCTTCCGACTCGAAGTCGAGCATCCCGACCCGCACGACGGTGCCGCCGTTCGTCTCACGGAGCCGCCTTTCGGGGCGCGCCTGAGCGCCGCGCGCAGCCGCTTCGTCGAAGGCCGCCCGGTCTTCTGCTTCGCTCACGACCGTTCCCAAGCCCTCCGAGGAAGCGACAACGGCCGGCCCGAGCGCATACGCCGCCGGCCCTTCAACCGTCGCGGCGCCGGCAGCGCACGCTTCAAAGAAGGCAAAAACAAAAAGAAGGCGCCGAAGGCGGCGCGTCGAAAGGGATATTTTCGTCATTCCCCAAGGCTAGCGCGCCCCGAATCGGCTGTGATAGCGCGGGAAAGCGAGTAGCCCGCGCCTCGGCGGCTTTATGCGCGGAATCAAATTACGCGCGTAAAGCTTGCGCGGAGAATTTCCGCGTGCCTCGGGGACGCCGACCGAAGCGGCGGCCGGCGATCTGCGCTCAAAGCGTGCCGGACCGCGCCCGTCTCCGGAGAACAACCCCAAAAAGATCAGATCAAGAAGGAGAGAAACCATGCGCGCATCTCATATCAGCGCTGCTGTTCTGGCAGCCGCTTTTGCGATGGGCACGGCCCAGGCGGCCGAAGTCGAACTCTACGGCCTTATCGACACGGGCCTCAGCTATCAGCACGTTGACAAAGACGTTGCAAACGAAGACGCGACTGACCAGCTCCAGATGAAGAGCAGCCAGAGCATCCCTAACCGCTGGGGCATGCGCGGCAGCGAAGACCTCGGCAACGGCCTCAAAGTGGGCTTCATGCTCGAAAGCCAGTTTGGCTCCGACGACGGCTCGATGACGGGCAACCGCCTCTTCCAGCGCACGGCGCAGATCTCCCTCACGTCGAGCTACGGCACGGTTGTCGTCGGCCGCTCCGGCTCGCTTCGCAGCGGCTTCGGCACGACGGGCCTCTGGGGCGGGAAGGTCGCGCCCTTCAGCAACAGCTGGGGCGACTACATCGCCGGCTCGAAGTTCATCATGCCGGGCGGCTTCAAGGCGATTGACAACGCGGTCACGTATCAGTCGCCCGTCTTCTCCGGCGTCCAGCTTCACGCGCAGTACTCGTTCAAGACCAACAACGTTGAAGAAAAAAATGGCGTTGAAGGCAAGAGCTCGAGCGATCGTATGTGGGCGGTCGGCGCCACCTACACGGGCGGCCCCGTGCACGTCGTCTTCGTGCTCGACTCGGTTCTCTATGGCAACAGAGCCAACACCAACTATGACTTCTACGACGACTCGCTTGCAGCGAGCCTCGCCGGCACCTACAACTTCGGCTTCATGAAGCTCTACGCGAGCGGCATGTACTTCAAGGGCATGAAGGGCGCCGACTTCCAGGGACATACTGCTTTGAAGGACATTGCGGGTAACGCCAGCTACAAGGGCTATTCGCTGCAGGTTGGCGCGGACGTGCCTGCCTTCGGCGGCACGGCCAAGGTCAACTTCGGCTGGATGGACGGCCAGACCGATCAGAAAGAAGACAGTTATAACGATGCCCATGGTGAAGATATCGATCGCTTCTCCGCCGCGGTCGGCTACCTTTATCCGCTCAGCAAGCGCACCTCTGTCTACGGCGGCCTCGGCTACGTGATGGATTCGAGCAACAACGCCGAAAATTCCGACCCGAGCGCCTACGAAGCCGTTTTGGGCCTCGTTCACCGCTTCTAAGCGCGGACCCAAAACGCGCCTGCCGACTTTGGCAGGCGCGCTCCTCCGACCGAACGGCCGCCTGAATCCCTCTGACCTCAGGATTCCAGAGCGGCCGTTTCCCCATAAATCAGCCAACATTCCGGAGGCAAAAGCCATGAACATGATTTCGAGAAGAAAGGCGCTCGGCGCCGCCGGCGCAGGCGCGCTCCTTTTAGGCGCGGGCGCCGCAAGCGCGAAGGAAGAAAAGCTCTACGGCGACATCGCGTGGACGAAGACCTGCGACGTGCTCGTCGTGGGCTCGGGTTATGCGGGGCTCTGCGCCGCCATTGAAGCGAAGAACGCGGGCGCGGATGTGATCCTCATTGAAAAGATGACGATTCTTGGGGGCAACTCGCTTCTTTGCGGCGGCGGCATTGCCGCGCCGGGCTCCGACCTGCAGAAGGCCGCGGGCATCACGGACGACTCCCCCGACCGCCTCTACGCCGACATGCTGAAGTCGGGCGGCGGCCTCACGCATGCGGACCTCGCGCGCGTGGTGGCCGACAATGCGCTTCCCGCCTATGAATGGGTGCGCGACTACATCGGCGTCAAGTTTGACCGCCTCGCCTTCCACGGCGGCCACTCGGTGCCGCGCAGCGCCGCCTACATGAAGGGCAACGGCGCGAAGCTCGTGAAGCCGCTCGTCGAAAAATGCAAGGCTCTCGGCATTCCCATCCTTTCGAGAACGCGCCTCGCGGAGCTCGTCACGAAGGACGGCGCCGTGCTCGGCGCTGAAGTCGAAGAAGGCTACCGCTTCCCGAAGGAAGGCAGCGGCAAGAAGGCTTTCTACCGCGCCAAGAAGGGCATCGTCCTTGCGGGCGGCGGCTTCAGCCAGAACGTGTGGCTTCGCTCGATCAACGATCCGCGCCTCGGCCCGCAGCTCGAAAGCACGAACCAGCCGGGCGCCACGGGCGACGCGCTTCTCGCAGCGCACCGCGCCGGCGCCGTTGAAATCCAGATGGACTGGATTCAGCTCGGCCCCTGGACCTCGCCCGACGAGCCGGGCTTCGGCGTCGCGCCCAAGATCGTTGAAGCGGTCGTGGGCTACGGCCTCATGGTCGATCCGCAGACCGGCAAGCGCTTCGTGAACGAAACCGGCAACCGCAAGGTTCGCTCCGACGCGATCGTCGCCACGGGCCACCCGGCCGTGCTCGCGGTGAGCACCGCCAACGTGAAGCACGTGCCGCCTGAAGCGCTGCAGAAGGGCCTTGAAAACGGCGTCGTGAAGAAGTTCCCGAACGCCAAGGCGCTCGCCGAATTCCACAAGATCCCGGTCGACGCCTTCCTCGAGAGCGTCGACGCGTGGAATAAGTGCATCGGCAACAAGAAGGACCCGTCCTACAACGCCAAGATCTTCGACGACACGATCCCCAACGAGGGCGAGTTCTACTCGGTGCGCCTCTGGCCGCGCGTGCACTACACGATGGGCGGCCTCAACATCAACAACAAGGCGCAGGTGATCGGCACCGACCAGAAGCCCATCCGCGGGCTCTACGCCGCGGGCGAAATCTGCGGCGGCATCCACGGCATGGTCCGCCTCGGCACGGTTTCGATCGTCGACTGCCTGATCTTCGGGCGCATCGCCGGCAAGAACGCCGCAACGCTCTGATCCAGAATCCGCCCGAACCGCCCGAGGACCGGCGGTTCGGTGCAGAGAAAGGATAGCGAAGCTGCGTGCGCCGCTCCGCCGTTACCTAACAAAACGCGGAGCGGCGCCTGCTTTTGCCCGCAGCCCTCCCGTTGCCTGGCGCGGAAACATCGGCTTGCAAACCGCTCGTGCGGCTTCCTTCGCATGCCGCTAAGATGCTCTGCAGCCGACGCGCGCCCTGCGCGCGAACGCGCCGAATTCAAACATAGAAGGATTCCAAAAGTGAAGAAGACCATTGCCGCTGCCATGATTTCCGCATCCATGCTTTCCGCCTGCGCCGTTGCGCCCGCCCCCGATGAAGGCGCCCCGGCCGGAAACACGCCCGTCCTCGCCGGGCGCACCTTCGCCTGGCAGAACGCCCCCAAGGCCGATGCGGTGCCCCGCATCGCTTTTTCCGCCGATGGGCGCGTCTCCGGCACGAGCGGCTGCAACCGTCTTCTCGGCACCTTCACGCTCGAAGGCAAGCGCCTCGACCTCTCGAAGCTCGGCATGACGCGCATGATGTGCTCGCCCGAATCGATGAAGGCCGAAGCCGCCTTTACGGGCATGCTTGCCCAGGTGCGCTTTGCGACCGAATCCGAAAAGGGCCTCACCCTTTGGAATGAAGCGGGGGCGGAAATCGTGACGCTTACCGAAGTGCCGGGCGGCATCTGACAATCCGCCGGATAGCCTTTCAACCGTTTTTGTATTGAACGCCCATGATGAACGAACAATCCGTCGCCGATCGGCGCAGCATTCCCTGCCGTGAAGCGGCGCTTGCGGCTGCAGACTTCGCCGCACAGGTGTTTCTTGCGCCGGAGCTCCCCGAATTAGAGACCAAGGTGCGCGCCCTTGTGCCGCACCTTTTGGAATGCTTCAGCGCCGACGAAAGCGAAGGCGCCAGCGCGCTTCGCGCGAAGCTCGCCGCTTTCGACTGCACGGCGCTTGAAGCCGATGCGCTCACGGTTCGCCGCGAACACGCCAAGCTCTTCTTAGGCGTCGGCGAATCGACGATTCCGCTCTCCATCTCCGTCTGGACGAGCGAAAAGGGGCTGCTTCGCCAGGAAGCGAGCGAAACCTGCCGCAAGGCATATGCCGATGCGGGGATTGCGCTCGACGACGATGCCCCCTACGATCCCGATCATGTCGGCACGGCCTTCGCTTTCCTCTCGCTTCTCGAAATGCGCGCCGAAGCCGCCCGGGAAGCCGCTGCGGAAGGCGAGGAGCCCGAAGAGGCCGATCAGGATGCAGAAACGGTGGATCCGACCGTTTTCTACCGCACGGTCGTTGCGCCTTCGCTTCGCGGGATTCTCGCGCGAATCCTCGAGCGCACCGATGCGCCTTTCTACCGAGCGGTTGCGTCGCTCTACGGCATGCTCGACGAGGCGCACGTCTTCGGCTGACGAAGCGCTCCGAAGCTGCGCGCGGGGCGCAGGACGCCTGTTGCCTGATCGCCCCGCCCTTTTCTCAAAGCCGGCTGGTTGAGAAGACCAGCCGGCTTTTTCCAGCGCGCCAAAATGATTTTCTTCTGACGAGGAAGCTTCGCCTGAATTTGATTGAATTCGGTCGATGTCATCGGCATCGCTCGCCTAGCAAATCGGAATAATGAATCGGCCGACGCCCACTTTGTCCGTGCCGTCTGCTTCGCAGAACTTCATTTCGTTGATTAGCAGTCCCGTTCCCGCAGTGCGGAAGCCGAGCTCGCGCATCAAGTGAAACGCCGGATGACGGCCTGCCGCAATATCCTCCATTTTGAAGGCATCGACCAGTTCGCAAAAATGAAAAACCAACGCTTTTTCAAACGTGAGTCGGATGACTGATCCGTTGACAGGCAGCCGATGCGCCTTCAAAAGACTTTCCGGAATCGTCAGCCCCCAGCGAATCGTGCCGTTCCGTTCGTTCGAGGGCTCAATCATCAGCGCAGACTTGGTGACGGGCAGCCAGGCAGCCCATTCCTTCAGAAGATCATAGATGCGCTCATCGGTGAGAAATTCATGCCTGCAGGTGTGCGGCAGAAAACAATACGGCTCAATGGCTCGAATTTCCCAGTCGATCGGCTTGATCTGCCGCTTGGCATACCAATCCTGAATCCGTTCCTGTTCCGCAATGATGCCCTGCATCCGCTCAACCTTCCGACGAAGCGTCTGCGTTTTTTCTTCGAGGTCCATCATCGCAGCCTTGGCATTTGACGAAAGCAGCCCGCTCATTTCTTTGACTGCAAAGCCATAGTTTCGCAGTCGCAGGCATTCGATGATTCGAGCCGATTGATTGAATGGAAAAAATCGGTACCCGCTTTCGCGCTGCTGCACGTTGACAAGTCCGGCGCTTTCGTAATGCTTCAAAAATTCCGAAGTCACGCCGAGAAATCCGGCGAAGTCGCCGATTCGATAAAGCTTTTCTGGTCGGATTTCTTGCATTCTCTCCTGCCTTTCTTCAGCCGAACACCGCAAGTCAGCACGACAAAGCGTGCCGCGCCATTGAACGATCGCTGTCCGTACAACGCGTGCTTCAGCGGATCATTCACGGTTGCACCAACTAGGAATAACCCTTGGAATTTTCAGTCAAATTAACCATTAATAGGTATCTTTCTTGCGGGCTACACCAGTCAGCTTCGGCGCTTTCCTTCGTTCTTTTTGAATAAAAATTAGGGTTAGTAATTACGCATAGACTTTTATCGAACGATAAGTGATATCCCAATCGAGATACTTGACCTGCATCAAACCCGCACTCATAGACTTTTTCCCCGCAGCAACGCTCCGCTTTGCGCACTCATTCGAAAGAGATAGGAAAATGTCCAAGCAGTTTTCTCGCCGCGCATTTCTGCGCACGACGCTCGCGACCGGCGCCTCCATGGCTGCCGCAGCCGCGCATGCAACCCCCGCCGGCATTTACAAGCCCGGCACATACTCGGCCAAGGCAGCCGGCATCGGCGGCGACGTCATCGTCACGATGACGTTCGAGCACGATCGAATCACCGATGTGGTCCTCGATGTTTCTCACGAAACGCCGTCGATCGGCCAGGCAGCCGCAGAAACGCTGAAAAAGTCCCTCATGACGGCGCAGAGCGCCAGCATCGATGCTGTTTCTGGCGCATCCATCACTTCCCGCGCCGTTCAGCAGGCGGCAGCCAAGTGCATCGCCCAAGCGAAGGGCGAAATCCCTGTTGAAGTGCTCACCGAAGCCAAAGAAGCCGAAGACGACGGCGATTGGCTCGGCAAGCCGCCGGAAATCGCAGAAAAAGACATCATCAACACCGTCAACACCGACATCCTCGTCGTCGGCTGCGGCACGGGCGGCATGTTCGCCGTTGCTTCCGCTGCCGAAGCCGGCGCCAAGGTGATCGGCATCGATCGTTTTCCTGTCGGCACCGGCGTCCGTGAGGACCTCGGCGCGATCGACTCCCGCTATCAGAAGAAGTGGGGCACGAAGATCGATAAATTCGAATTCATCGCCATGGCGACGCAGTATGCGGGCGGCCATATCCAGCAGGAGCTCGTCAAGCTGTGGTGCGACGAATCCGGCGCTGTGATCGACTGGTTCGGCGACCGTCTCGCCGAACGCGGCATTGAACTCTGGCACGAATCAGGCGACAGCGACGATCAAACGCGCTACAAGCATTTTCCCATCGGCCACTCGCCTCGCCTGCCGCTCGGCAAGGACGGCAAGGAGCTCATCAATCTCAACACGGTCCTTTTCGACTATGCCGTGAAGCACGGCGCTCGGTTTGACTACAGCATGAAGATGGTCAAGCTCGAGAAGAACAAGGGCCGTGTGACAGGCTGCATCGCTGAAAATGCCGACGGCAAGTTTGTCCGCTACAACGCCAAGAAAGGCGTCGTGGTTGCCACGGGCGGCTATGCGCAGAACTTTAAGATGATGGAAGCGCTTCAGCCCTGGAACCTGCGCATCGTCGGCCGAAGCGGCGCCATGCCTGGCGCTCGCGGCGACGGCATCCGAGCCTGTCTTTGGGTCGGCGCCAAGATGGATGAAACCCATTCAATGATGATGTTCGACCGCTGCGCCCTCCGGCCCGATCAGACGCCCGGCGCCGACACCATCCGCTCAGGCGACAGCGGCTTCTTCTGGATGGGCTCGCAGCCGTGGCTCAAAGTCAATAAGGACGGCCGCCGCTTCATGAATGAATCCGGCACTTACGAAAACATCCTGCATGCTGACGAATACCAGAAAGGGCACTGCCACTACACGCTCTTTGACAGCAACTGGGTGAAATACGCAGAACAGTTCAAGATGCACGGCTGCTCGCGGCTCTTCCAGTTTGAAAACGGCGCCGATCCCAACATTTCCTGGAAGGTCGTTGCAGAAAAGATGCTGCCCGACCTGATCGAAAAGGGCTTCGTTCAGAAGGCCGACACGATTGAAGCGCTTGCTGAAAAACTGGGCATTCCGCCGCATCAGCTCAAAGCCACCGTCGAACGCAACAACCAGCTCGCGCGCGAGGGCGTCGACGTCGACTTCGGCAAGGAAAAGCATCGGCTCTCTCCTCTGGACCGCGCCCCCTTCTACGGCGCCAAAAACACAGGCTGGATGCTCTGCACGATGGACGGCATTCAAATCAACACGAATCTGAACGCCATCGACACCGACGGCAATCCGATCCCCGGCCTCTATGTGATCGGCAATGACTCGGGCGGCTACTTCGCCAACGAATACCCGAATCTCGCCACCGGCATGGCCTGCGGCCGCACAGTGACTTTCGGCCGCCTCGTCGGTCTGCGCCTCGCCAAGGCCTGACGGCAACAGCCGCTTAACCGTTCTCTCCTGAGCCCGGTCGCGACGCTTTCGAGCTTTGCGATCGGGCGACCGCCCCCTCTTCATTTCCGAAGCCACTCGGATTCCAGAACTGTCGCTTTGTCCGTTCAGTTTCCGAATCACAAAAAGGAACATCGCCAAAATGAAATGCTCTCTTTTTTCCGCCGCGCTCTTGAGCGCTCTCTCGCTGCACAGCGCCTGCGCCGGCGCTTCGAACGTTGAACTTTACGGCGTCCTTGACTACGGCATCACCTGGCAGAAAAGCAGTGCCGTGAACGGCATGGACGAATCGACGGTTCAGATGGTTTCCGGCCAGTACATCGGTTCTCGCTTCGGCATCAAGGCGACGGAAGAGCTCGCCGACAGCATCAAAGTCGGTGTTGTCCTCGAAAACGGCTTCGGCTCCGACACGGGCGCCATGAGCCAGGGCGGACGTCTCTTCGGCCGCGATGCGCGTCTTTTCATCGACGGCAGCTTCGGCTATCTATCCTTCGGCCGCATGGGCTCCATGGTGGGCGGCAACGGCCCGTACGCTCGGTTCGGCCACGTTGTTAGCCCCTTCTCCTGCGGCTGGGGCGACCTCGGCGGCCACCTTCAGGTGGTCTCCCTCGGCTACGAATTCATCGACAATGCCGTTGCCTATACCACGCCGAAGTTCGCCGGCGTTGACGCTACCGTGCAGTATTCATTCGGAACCGACACGACGAAATTCAACGACGGTTCAGAAGGCAAGTCAAGCGTCGAGCGCATGCTGAGCGGTGCGGTTCGCTTCCAGAATGAGGCGCTGATGGTGGCCGCCGGCATCGAAACCATCAACTACGCGCAGCCCGCTGCCGATCTCGCGAAGCTTGACGATGCCATTTCGTACAACCTCGGCGCCAACTATGACGCCGGATGGGCAAAGCTTTACTTTTATGCGCAGCTTTTTGACAACTACACCGCGGCAGCCAGAACAACGACCTTCTCCGACCCGAGCGGCGTAGACGGCTACGGCATCAACATCGGCTTCGATGCCCCCGCCTTCGGCGGCACTGTCAAGGCGAGCTTCGGCTACGGCGACTTCGAGGCGAGTGCCTCGAAGGATTTCTCCATGAAGACAACGCAGGCTGCGCTCGGCTATCTTTATCCGATGAGCCGCTTGACCTCGATTTATTCCGCGGTCAACTGGATTCGTTCTGATTATTCGACAGCCTACGAAGCGCAGCATCCCCAGGCCAAGGAAGACGTCTACGCCGCAACCGTAGGCATCATGCACAAATTCTGACTATCTCTTTCACGAAGCCGCGTGACGCTTCGCAGGCTCGTCCTGCGGCAATAAAAGCAGCTTCCGTCCGAAAAACGCAGCAGCATCTCAGCGGCTGCGGCCCCCATCACCAGCATGAAGGCCGCAGCCGGCATGAGGCATTTCATTCGGACCGGCTTCGATCCGCTTCCTCCACAGGACGGTAGACGCTCTCAAAAGCCTGCGCGGGCAGGCCCGACGCATCCTTGGAGAGCTTTTTCGTGAGGCTCGACACCAAAAACTGCGCCATCGTCACGTGCCAGAAGCGGCCGGCCGTGGTCGGGGAATAAAGATCGCCCGACTTTGTGAGAAGCCCGGCCGAAATCCACTGCGAGAGGAGTGGCTCGGCCAGCGCATCGAGAGAAACGTCGAACGCTTCGCCGATCGCCTTGAGACTGAAGGGCCCCTGCTCGACCGCGGAAGCGACCGTGCGCATGAGATGCCAGTTGGCTGTGGGCTTCAGAAGCGCAAAGACGGGCTTTTCGCCTTCGGCGAGGCGCTTTTCCCAAGCCGCAAGGCGCCGCTCCGTCATGAAGGTGTGTCCGGCGATTCTGCCGCCCGCGCCTGAGCCGAAAGCGAGGCAGTCGAACGCGGTCTTCGCGAGCGAGTTGTAGCGGTTGCGCTCCTTGGGCGTGCGCTGCCAGTGCGTGTTTGAAATCCGCGTCCACCTCGAATCGGAGCCCAGCACCGCGTCTGCGCGCGCAAAGCGGTCTGCCGCCTCGGCAAGGGTTGCCGCCGGCGGAATGGCGCCCGCATTGATGCGCTTGGCGAGCGGCGACTTCGCAAAGACATTGAGCTGATAGCAGTCGATGCCGTCGATCGGAAGCGAGCGCGCCGTCTCAAGGTCGTCCTCCCAAACCTCCGCCGTCTGCCATGGGAACCCGTAGATCAGATCGATGACGACGGCAAATTCCGGGTAGCGCGCCGCGCGCTCGAGCGCAGCGAGAATCTCCGGACGGCCGTCAAGCCGCATCATGGCGCGGCGAATGTCGCCGTTGAAGGTCTGCACGCCGATCGAAAGCCGGTTGACGCCGGCACGGGCCGCTGCGTCAAGCCGCTCGGGCGTCATGTCGTGCACGCGCCCTTCGAGCGTGATTTCGCAGTCGGGCGAGAGCGGCAGATGGCGGCGCGCCGCGCCCACCACCTTTGCAATGTCAGAGGGCGCAAGCGCCGAAGGCGTTCCGCCCCCGAAATAGAGCGCAGAGATATCCCCGCCCTCACCCTTCGCTTGAATCCGCCGATCCGCCCAGAGCGCAAATTCACCGGCAAGGCGCTCCGCATAGCGGGCCGAGGCCGCCTCGGAAAAAGGGTTCTGATAGAACATGCAGTAAAGGCACCGGGTGCTGCAGAAAGGCACCTGGACATAGGCGACCGCCTGCGCCGTGCGCGTCTCGTTCGAAAGCGTCTCAAGCTTGGCGCGCGCGGCGCCCCACATCATCGGGAGTCCGATCGGACCGGCATGCACCGTCGCCTTGGCGCGGAAGGCCGCGTGGAGCGGATCGCGCACGTTGGCATGGTAGGCCTCGTCGCCCTCGCGGCCGATGAAGCGCTTGAGCGCCGCCACGCCCGCCTCAAACGAAAACTGCATTTCTGTGGCTCCTTTTCGAGAAATGACGCGCCGATCTGTCGTCCTTCCGACAATCATAGAGTGCGAAAAGGCGCTTTATGAATAGCGCCGCTCACTGGCAACCTACCTCTTTTGCGTGAGGGCCTCCCGTAAGCCAGGCCGCCGGGCGCGCTCGGAGCTTCGCGCCGCGGCATGAAAAAAAGGCCTGCGCTGCGGGGCTCCCGTTTGCGCAGGCCGTTTCTAATGTCCGGTCCGCACTGGCGGCGGACCGGCAGCTCACCATCAGAGCTTCGTCGTCATGCCTTCAACATTGAGCACTGAAGACACATAGCGGATCTTGGGCTCAGTGCCGGCCTTGGCGTTGAGGGCCTTGGCCTTCGCGGCAAGCTCTTTGGCTTCGCCTTCGGGCTTTTCCCAGTCGACGAAGACGAGCGCGCCGATGCCGCAGGCTTCCACGCAGGCGGGCTTCATGCCCTTGCTCGTGCGGTGCGTGCAGAGCGTGCAGTGCTCGGCCTTGCCCGGGGAGCGCATCACCCACTCGCGCTCGGGCGCGGGAGCGAGCGGCGCCTTGCCGCCGAAGTAGTCCTTATCGCTGCGCCCTTCCGTATTGAACATCGGGACGCCGTAGGGGCAGGCCGCGAGGCACATCTTGCAGCCGATGCACTTCTTGTGGTCGACGAGCACTTCGCCGCCCGGACCGCGATGGATCGCCTTCGCGGGGCAGACCTTCATGCAAGCGGGATTTTCGCAGTGCATGCAGGACATGCGGAAGTAGCTGATGACATTCTTCTCGATGTTTTCCTCGCGATGGATGCGCTCGTAGAAGATGCCGGGCGCTACGCGGTTTTCTTCCTTGCAGGCAATCGCGCAGGCATGGCAGCCGACGCATTTGTCGACGTTGACGATGATTCCGAATTTCGACATGTGTCCTCTCCTCAAGCCTTCGTGTTCGCTTCAGCTGCGTCGGCCGCCTTCTCGACCTGGACGCAGACGTCGTTGAAGCAGGGATAGCCCGAGATCGGATCCCAGCCTTTTCTCGGAATGAGCACCTGCGTTTCCTGATCGCCGCGCCAGCCGTACTGGGCGTCGATCATGCCGCGGCCGGCCAGAATCGTGACGCGGGCGCGGGCGCGGACCTTGCCCTTGTAGTAGGGGGAGGTGATCCAAATGCGGTCGCCTTCACGAATGCCGCGGGCTTCTGCGTCGGCCGGATGGATGTTCACGACCGATTCAGGCTCGAGCTCGAGCAGGTACGGCTGGTCGCTGCGCGTCTTCGAGTGCGTGATGTACGGGCGGCGCGTGCCGTTGATGAGCTTGAGCGGCCACTTGTCGTCGGGCTTGGGCGGCGCAACGTAGACCGGGAGCCCCGGGAAGCCGTTGCGGGCCTGAACGCTCGAAACAAATTCGATCTTGCCCGACGGGGTGCGGAAGCCGGGCTTGCCGTCGAAGCGCAAGAGGCCCTTTTCGTGCTTGGCGGGCTCCTGTGCGGGGAACCACTCGCAGACGTTCAAATTGGGGAGCATCTTCTGGCGCTCGGCATAGCTCGTGCCCCAGGCGTTGAGCATCGAGTCGCAGGCCTTCACCGGATCGCCGTCGAAGAACTTTTCGCGGTCGATGAGCGCAGCGCCGATCGTGAGCGAAATCTTCCAGTCTTCCCAGGCTTCGCCGAGGGGCTTGACGGGCTGGCGCACGGAGAGCTTTCTGCCGTGAACGCCGAAGGGCGCGTAGCGCTCGAAGTTGACGGCCGCAGGCAGCACGAGGTCCATGTCGTGGTGCGGGTCGTCGCGATAGAAGTAGTCGCACGAGAACGAGAAGTCCATGTCGCGCACGGCAGCCTGATATTCGGCGGGCGAGGGCCAGATGAGGAGATTGGCGCCCCAGCCGCAGAAGGCGCGGATGCGGCCCTTCTTCACCATTTCAGGGAGGAGGTTCGGCGAGCAGAGAATCTGCATGTCGTTCCAGACGGGCGCGAATTCGCGGTCGATGCGGATCTTGCGCTGCGCTTCGTCTTCGAACCACGGCTGATCGATGAAGGTGCGCGTGTAGCCTTCGTCCCAGCGGACGTAGTCCTTCGGCCAGTTGGCGATCATGGAGGCGCCCGGCTTTTCGACGTTGCCCGTGAGCGCCATCAGAAGCGACATCGCGCGAACGTTGTTGCAGCCGTTGCCCTGATGAGGAATCGACTGGCCGGCGAGCTGCATCGACGAGGGGCCCTGCGCAAAGAGGCGCGCAGCGGCGACCATCTTTTCGGCGGGCACGCCCGTTTCCTTCTCAACGAATTCCGGCGTGAAGTCCTCGCAGTACTTCACGAGCTCTTCGTAGCCCGTGCACCACTTGTCGATGAATGCGTGGTCAACGAGGTCTTCCTTCACGAGGACGCGGATCATGCCCCAGGCGAGCGCGCCGTCCGTGCCAGGCTTCACCTGCAGGTGAATGTCGGCGAGTTCGGAAACCTTCGTGCGGCGCGGATCGACGACGATGAGCTTGAGGCCGCGGGCCTTCGCCGCAAGGAGCCCCTTGAAGAAGCCGTGCGGCTGCGACCAGGCGCCGTTCTTGCCGACGATCATCTGAACCTTGGTCTTCGGACCGGGGCCGCCCGTGATTTCCTGCCCGTAGGAGAGCTCCACCGCGTGAACATAGGCGAGGTTGCAGGCCGCCGAGCTTTCGCAGCAGTAGTTGGGGGAGCCGAACCAGCGCGCAAGGCGCATGACAGGCGGACGCGGCTCCTTCGGGTCGCCGCAGTAGAACATCACCTTGTCGGCGCCGTATTTTTCCTTGATGCGCGCAAGGTTCTCGCAGATCGTCTTGATCGCTTCGTCCCAGCTGATGCGCACCCAGGCCGGATCGGCCGAGCCCTTCGGGTTCGTGCGCTTCATCGGATAGAGCAGGCGATTCGGGTTGTAGAGGCGCTGCAGCGTCGAGATGCCCTTCGAGCAGAGGAAGTGATTCGGATGCTCCTTCCAGTTGCGGATGCGGATCACGGTATTGCCGCGAGCCTCGAATTCAATGCCGCACCACGGCATGTGGTTGCAGCTGTCGCAGATCGTGTGGCCGACCCACGTCTTCTCTTCGCCCGCAGCCGTCTGCGCAGCCTCAGCGATCGGCGTGAAGAGCGAGGCCGCGAATGCGGCGCCCGAGCCCTTCAGAAGCGAACGTCGGGAAAAAGCAAAGCTTGTCTTTCTTTCCATTTCATGGTCTCCTGGAGGCCGCATCGTCAAAAAGCGCGCGCAAAGGGTCTGACCCGCCCGTCCGCATGGACGCACGGCCTGCGCAGCTTGTGCCGAAACTCGGATCTCGAAGGGGCGGAACGTTTCGCAGAGGGCAACCGCGGAGGAACGTTCGGAAAGAGGCGGCAAGCGGCCTGAGACTTATTTTCCGACTCTGGTCGGGCTTTGAGAAGGAACGAAAAACCCCAAGAAAAAGGCGGCTTTGCGCCGCACGAGCCGCGTTTTGGCAAAGCGCTGAAAGGTTTTTTATGAAAAATCAACGCGTTGATGAAAATTCGCTATTCCAATAAGGAATAGCGAAGCGGCATCACTCGTTCCAAAGGGAAGCCAGGCGGGCGCTTCAAGCAGCCTCAAGGCGCCTGCTTCACGGACGGTGCGCGCGCCTGTGGCAGAATGAAGCAGCATCAAGCCAAGGCGTTTTGCGGGCCCCGCTGCCGCCCAAAGAACGAGCCGGTCCCGCGAACGGAACCGAATGGCGCGTTTGCCCCAGGCGCCCCGCAGATGCCGATTCAGGATGCGAGAAATCAGACATCGTTTTTTCATGGACAACAATTCCCCGACGCCCGATCAAGCGGCCGATCAAGCCAGGCTTCTGCGCCCCGCGCGGGTTCGGCTGCCGCTCATGGGCGCATTGGGCGCCGCTTTTGCGCTCGCTCTCGTCGCGCCGCTTTCGGGCTGCGCCCTCTTCGGCAATTCCGGCACGCTTGGCGCGCCGCGCGAGAAGACGGAAGACGCCGGCAGCACGCGCCCGTCGCGAGCCGAGCGCCGAAAAGGCGCCCCGGCGAGCGCAGCCGAAAAAGCGGCGCCTGCACGCGGCGCCAAGGCGGCGCAGGCGCCGTCAGCCACTGATGAACCAGTGCGGCTTCGCGCCCCGCTTGCGCTCCCGAGCCTTGCCGACGCGCCGACGCTCACGCTCGAGCAATCGATACGCGTTCGCTTTCACGAGAAGGCGCTTGCGGCAGGGGCGCCCGAGAGCGTGCCGCCTCTGCGCGCGATGGTGCTTGTCGACCCGCGCCGCATCAGCGCCGTCTTTACGGCGCTCGGCCTTGTCGTCTGGCGCATCGACTACACAGAAGAAGGCCTTCGGGAAACGCGGCACCCGAAGCTGAGCGAGAAGGTCGAGGCTTCGCGGATGCTTCGCGACTTCATGTTCGTGCTCTGGCCCGAAGAGAGCATCCGGCGCGTGCTGCCGAGCTACGCGCGCTTTTCCTCGGCGCGCTCGGCAGCTTCCTGCCGCCGCACCCTCACGCTCGACGAGAAGCCCGCGCTTCGCGCCGTCACGACTGAAATCGACGGTCGCTCCCGCACGACGCTCGTCAATGATCTTGAAGGCTATACGCTTACAATCGAATCGATCCGATAGCCGTCAAACTCACTTCCATCCTCGTCACAAGGACTGAAATTCATGAACCTCAAGCCGATCGCCGCTTTTATTTTGATGGGCGCCTGCGCCGCTTCCCTCTCCGGCTGCTCCGACCGGTTTTCGCCGTCGGACGACCACTGCAAGGCTTCGTACATCAAGGAAGTCGCCGACAAGGAAGGCCTCGACAAGGCCAAGGCGCTCACGAACGACTGCCTTGCCAAGGGCTACGACAACGCCCGCGGCGCACTTGAAAAGGGCGCCGACGCGCTTCGCGAAAAGCTTTTCGGCGAAAAGAAATAGTCTGAAGCGGCAGCCCGCCGTCCGGGCGTGATGCGCCCGGACGCTGCGGATCGTCCCCGCCCGATTCAGTCTTCGTCGAGCATCGGCAGAAAGGACGACTTCGGCTGCCCGCAGTCCGGGCAGGTGAAGTCTTCGGGCAACTCTGCAAAGGGGGTGCCGGGCGGCACATTCCATTCGGGACAGCCTTCGGCGGGATCGTAGACATGCCAGCAAACGCGGCACTGCATGCGCGAGGCTTCAAGCGAGCGCTGCCGCGCCGCCTCGTCGAGGAGGCGAAGAATGTCGCGCCCGTCGGCGGTCTTCGGGATCGCCTCCCGCTGCTGCGATTCCTCGGGCTGATCTGGCGACAGCGCCGCTGCAGCTGCCGGCGTTTCTAGGTTTTCGAGGTTTTCCGTCATTGCGCTTCCTTCTTTGCGGCAAGCGGCTCGCCGCCGATGGCGCCGCGCTCGATGTCCGCCTCGAGCCACTCAATGAATTCGCGGCACTTGGCAGCGCCGTCGGCGAATTCCTCGACCGAAATCGGGAGCTCCGGCGGAATTTTCGCCACGACATAGGCTTCGAGCAAATTCTTCCCGACGTTGTTGATGATGCGGCTGTGCCAGACGCCGCGCACCGTCGTGCTCGTCATCGTCGAGCGTGCAAACCCGAGGAGCGCCGCATCAACGTCGCCTGTGCCGAGCGTGGAATAAAGCGCCGTGAGGTCGCCCGGCGTGAGCGGCTGGCGCGAGAGCTCCACCATCGGCGCCGTGGATTCCGGCAGCGTGCGCAGATCCGACTTCTCGAGGAGTTCGTTGATTTCGGCGAGAATCGCCGTCGCAGCGAAAACGTCGCGGTCCGGATTGACGAGCTTGGGCACCCGGTCAAGGCCGCGGTCGGCGAAATGCTCGACGGCGCGCGGTATGCGCGCAAGCACGAACGAATTGTTCTCGCCCGAGCGGCCCGTCTGCACGCGCCAGAGCCCCGGCACAAGCGTATCGCCTGTTTTCGATTCGCCCCCGCAGAGCGTGATGCGCACTTCGCCTTCCCCCAAGAGCGCAATCAGAAAATCAATCGTTTCGGGCGCAAAAGCCGAAAAGTCCCAGACGGCATGGAGCCCCGAGCCGTCGGCGGGCGCACGCCCTTCGCGAATGGCGGCTGTTTCTTGCTCGAGCCTTTCGGCAACGTCCCGAAGGAAGACGATCGCTTCGAGCGCGGCGCGCTTCTCAACTTCGGGCGCCATCTTGGGCATGGCTGCCCATCGGCGGGCATGATCGAGCGTCAGGTTCTCAGACATCGGCGTCTCCTTGCGGTCTTTTGAGTTTGATGCTGTCTTTGTGATTCAGATGAAGTCAGGCTTCTTCGGTTCTCGGCGAAAGAATCGAGATCGTGCGCCGAGGGGGCTCCGCCCGGCGGGCAATGGCGGCGAGCTTCGTGAGATAGCCCTCCCACGTGTCGAGCCCTTCGGCGGCGCCCAGGAAGTTCTCGTCCCGGAAGAGCGCGAGCGCCGGGAGCTTTCTCACGCCCCAGCGCGCTGCGAGCGCCCTGCCCTTCATGACGTCGATGAGCCAGGCCCCTGCAAGCGCGCTCGCAAAGCACTTCCTGATTTCCGGACCGATCACCACGATGTCGAGCGTTTCCTTCTGCACGTTCGGGTCGTCGGCGAAAATCACGAACTTGAGTCCCGGAATCTCGAGAAAGTCGTCGATGCCGTCTTCGTCGAGGTCGAGAAACCCCATTTCGTTGCGAATGCGATCAAAAAGCGGATGCGTGGCCGGATCAATCTTCGCCACGCGCGTGAATCTGGACATAGCGCTCACTCCTTTTGACTGTTCTCTGCTGCAAGCCGCTGCAAGTGCGGCGGCAGCGGCGGCTCGCGGTCGATGAGGTCGGCGAAGCCGGCCCGAATGGTTTCTTCCGAAGCGTCGCCCGCCATCACGGCCGCCGTGGCGCGAAGCGCGTTTTCCACTTCCATCGCCTCCTCGCGGCTGACGACGCGGAGCGCCTCGTCGCGAAAGACGAGCACCCAGTCGCCGGGCTGAAGCGCTTCGGGCGCTTCGAGGAGCGAAATGTCGACAAGCACCCCGGCGCCCGTGCCGGCCTCGGCCGCGCGAGCGCACCTCGCCGCGCCCCCCTGCAGGGCTTCAACCCGCATCGGAATCGCAACGCACATCACGCTTCTCCTTGTTCTGCATCCGGATCAACAGCGACGCCCCGCGCACGCCGCATGAAGCGTTCGTCGCCCTCGCGGCACGCTGCCGCTTCGCTCGGGCGCTCCGCTTCGTAGACGTCCATCTCGAGAACGGCGTCGCCCAAGGGCTCGGCCGCTTCGCCTTCGGGGCGCGGCTCGAGCGTCCAGCCCCAGTCCGCGAGGACGCCGCGCGCGAGTTGAACTGCCTGCGGCAGCAGCGCCTTGAGCTTTTCGGAGAGGCTTCCGCCGTAGTCATTGAGCTCGAGCGGCTGAACGCCGACAACGGCCACTTCCTCGGGGCTTTCGCCGAGCATCATCGCCGCGGCGAGCAGATCGTTGAAGCCCGTCTGATGGGGCGAAATCTTCGTCGCGGACCAGACGCCCACTTCGTCGCCGCGCAGCACGCGCATGTAGCCCGGCGCTTCGTGGAAGTCGCAGCAGTCGAAGACGAGAATGCGGCGCGACGTGGTGATTTCGTTGATGAGGTAGTTGCCGAGCGTGCCGCCGTCCATCACGTCGACGCCCTTGAGGGGCCGGTACGTCTGATGAAAGGCTTCGGCCGCCCGGGGCCCGAAGCCTTCGTCAGCCCACAAAATATTGCCGATGCCGAGGACAAGCACGTCACGTACGAACGTCCTCGGCTTCGCATTTTGTTCGACGGTTTCCATGCCTCTCTCCTTTGCTCGCGCTGCTGCGGAATCTTTGATGTGTCGGTCGATTTTCGGGGCGACGGACGTCCATGCGTTTTCCCCAAGCCGCCTCTGACACAACTATAGCCCGCCGCGCCTCATCCGCAATCAGCCGTTGGGAGGTATTCGCAAGGCATAAAGGAAGGCCTTTGCGCCCGAAAGAATTAGCGCAGCTAGTCCTTTCGATCGTGCGCGACGTCCGAGAGCTCCGGCTCGCCCTTCGGGTCCGCGCTGCCTGAGGATCCGCCCGCCCCGCCAGCCGCGAGCGCCGCCGAAAGCCTTTGCCCGCAGCACTCGGCCGCGCGCCGGCGCGCAAGCTTCAGGTAAGCCTCCGTGCGCTCGAGGTCGCTTCGCATGCGCTCGATGCCTTCGAGATATTCATCGATCCTCTCAATCAGCCAGGGCGTGCCGAGCGACGGATCATCTTCGAATGCGAGAAACCGCTCGATGCATTCGAGCTTCATGCCGGCATGGCGGCACTGCATCACGAAGGCAAGCCGCTCGAGATCCGCATTGCCGTAGGCGCGCTGCCCGCCGAGGCTTCTCGCTGGCGCGCGCAGAATGCCGCGCTTTTCGTAAAAGCGGATGGTGCCGACGGCCGCGCCTGTGCGCGCCGCGAGTTCGCCGATTTTCATTCGTGCGCCTCACAAAGCTGCAAAAAAAAGGCCGAAGGCCCTTGAACCTATAGCAGCTTCAGATATTAGCGTTGCTTCGATGTTTAAGCGTGGATGCCGGCGCACGTCTTTGAGAAAAGTGACGCCAGCGTCCCATTCTTTTTTCCGGAGACCAGTCATGAAATTCCGCCAGATCCGCAGCGCGCTCAGCATCGTCGAATTTGCCGGCGTGCGCTTTCTCATCGATCCGATGCTCGGCGACAAATACGAATATCCGCCGATCCCGATGACGTTCAACTGCGCGCCCGGCACGCCGACGAGCGACCTGCCCGTGCCGGTCGAATCGCTTTTCGACGTCGACGCCGTCATCGCAACGCACTTGCACTTCGACCATTTCGACGAAGCGGCGAAGGCGCGCCTGCCGAAGTCGCTTCCGATCTTTGCGCAGTCTGAAGCCGAAGCCGCCATCATCCGCTCGTGGAGCTTTGAAGACGTGCGGGTTCTTTCGGCCGAGGGCGTCGAATTCAAGGGCGTCAGGCGCTGCCGCACCGAATGCGAGCATGGCCGCAGCGACCTGGTGATGGCCGATGCTTATCAGAAAGTCGGGATGTCGGCCGAAGCCTGCGGCGTCGTCTTTGAATCCGTCGATCCGGCTCTGGAGGCTTCGCGGTTTTATCTTGCCGGCGACACGGTCTACTGCAAGGCGGTCGAAACGACGATCGAGCGCTTGCGCCCGGGCATCGTCGCCGTGAATGCGGCCGGCGCTCAGTTCCCCCGGGGGCACACGCTCATCATGAACGAGTACGACGTGCTCGACCTGATGAGCCGCTTCCCGGCCATCGACGTTGTCGCCACGCACATGGACGGCGTCTCGCATGCAACGGTCTCGAGCGATGACCTGCGGGCCTTCCGGAAGGCGCACGGCCTCTCGAAGCTTCACGTGCCCTCGCCCGACGAAACCCTCGAATTCACGCGCGGCCCGCTTGAAGCATAAGGCTGCAGCGCCGCGGGCGCGCGATTGCGCATGGCTGCGGCAAAACGAGTTTTCTTCAGCAACAATTCGGCCGCCTTCATGCCTCAAGCTGAAGGCGGCCGTCTTTTTCTACTTCCTCAGCGCTTTGCGCCGCGCTTGAGGCGCGAGCGCTCAGCGGGCGAGCGCCTCGAGGCGATCAAGCGCCGTGCCGGCGAGCACCGTGGCGCCTACAGCGATCACTTCATCGTTGAAGTCGAAGATCGGATTGTGGATGGAAACCTGATGCTTTTCGTCGCGAACGCCGATGCGGATCACGGAACCCGGAATTTCGCGCTGGTATTCGGCGAAGTCCTCGCCGCCCATCGACATCGGGAAGCCTTCCTTGGCATACGCTTCGCCCAGGTGCGTCTTCACGAATTCGCACATGGCCGCCGTCGTCTTCGGGTCGTTGTAGACGGAAGATACGAGGCGATCGTAGCGGAAGTCGACCGTGCAGCCGCTCGCTTCTGCGACGCCCTTGGCCATGCGGGCCATTTCACGCTCAATCAGCTCGCGCACTTCCTGATTGAAGGTGCGCACCGTGCCGGAAAGCGTTGCTTCCGCCGGCACGACGTTGGGCGTGCCGAAGCTGCCGGCATTGATCGAGCAGACGGAAAGCACCGCCTTTTCGACCGGATTGACCTTTCGCGAGATGATCGTCTGGAAGGCGCCCACCATTTCAGAGGCCACTGGGACCGGGTCGACGCCGAGGTGCGGGCGTGCGCCGTGGGTGCCGACGCCCTTCACCGTCACGTAGAAGAAGTCGGTGGAAGCCTGCGCCGGCCCGACGCAGAAGCCGCAGACGCCCTTGTCGAGCGTGACTTCGTCGTGCGCGGCGTAGATTTCCGCCACGTCGTACTTCTTCAAGACGCCCGCGGCGATCACCGCAAGCGCGCCTCGGCCGATTTCTTCGGCCGGCTGGAAGATGCCGAGCACGCGTCCGGGGAAGTCGCGGTGCGCGTTGAGGTAGCGCAGCGCCCCCATGAGCCACGTCGAATGACCGTCGTGCCCGCAGGCGTGGCAGCGGCCTTCGACCGTGCTCTTCCAGGGGTTTTCGCTCTTGTCGGGCATCGGGAGGGCATCGCAGTCCGCGCGCAGCGCCACTGTGGCGCCGGGGCGGCTTCCTTCAATCAGAACGAGCACGCCGCCCTTGACGGTCGTCTCGTCAACATTTTCGATGCCCCAGCCGCGCAGCGTCTCGGCGATCTTTCCGCAGGTGCGCGCCGTTTCGAAGCCGAGCTCCGGGTGCGCATGCAGATCGTGCCGAAAGGCTTCGAGTTCCGACTGCCAGCCGACGATTTCCGGGAAGCACTTGTCCTTGAGAACAATGTCCGTCATTGAAAAAGCTCCTTTGCGTTGTTCCTAGCGTTGCGCCTTTCGCATCATTGGCGCCCCAGCGTTCGACTTTTGCCGCACTAGGCCGCCGCTCGTCGAACGCAGCTCCCACAACAATACCGCCCGCTGCGGCGAGGCTTCGTGCGCAGAAAGTCGTATCCGGCGGGCTGTGCATCAAAAATGCAGCGAACGTCATGAGGCGCGCGCGGCTAGGCCGCTGCCACGCTCGGCGCATTGAAGGCGCGCAGGAACGTGAGATGCTTCTCGTACTGATCCAGCACATCGTTGATGATCTGCTCGCGCCCCCAGCCCATGAGGTCGTAGTCGCGGCCGCCGTCGCGAAGGAAGACTTCGGCGCGGGTGAATTCGCTGCGGTCGCTCTCGGGGGTCGTTTCCGGACTTTCGTAGCGGCGAAGCTGCACCTCATACTTGAAGTCTGGCACTTCCGGGTAGGAGACCGTCATCGAAATGCGGTCCGGCTGCTTCAAGAGCGTCGTCTTGAGCGAAGCCTTCTTGAATTCATCCGCCACCGACTCGAGCGCGGGCACAATCGTCTCATCGAACCAGCGCTTCACTTCCGCCTCCGCCGGATAGGAAACGATCGTATGAAGCCGCTCGCGCCAGTCGCCCGCCGTGCCGAGCGCCACGGTGGGCGTCACCGTGAGGCGCCTGCTTTGCCGGCGCATGTCGTCGTAGCGAAGCCAGCGCAGGAGCCCGAAAAGCGAGGCCAAAAGCACCACAGCAAAAGGAAGCGCCGAAACGAGCGTCATGGTCTGCAGCGCCTGCAGTCCGCCCGCCTCGAGAAGCACCGCTGCGGCCGCAGCCGGGAGCATCGCCCAGAAGACGCGCTGCGCGGCAGGCGTCTTTCGCGCCCCGCCGCTCGCGATGGCGTCCGAGACGAAGGCGCCGGAGTCCGCCGAAGTGACGAAAAAGATCACCACCATCGTCATGCCGACGGCGCATAAGACCGGCGTGAAGGGAAGATATTCGAAGAACTTGAAGAGCGCCGTGGAGACGTCGCTCGAGACGGCCGCCGCAAGCGCGTCGCCTTTGCCGCTCAGGATGAGGTCGATCGCGGAATTGCCGAACGCCGTCATCCAGAAGAGCGTGAAGCCCGCCGGAATCAGGAGAACGCCCGCCAGAAACTCCCGAATCGTTCGGCCGCGCGAAATCTGCGCGATGAACATGCCGACAAAGGGCGACCAGGAAATCCACCAGCCCCAGTACTGAAGCG
This sequence comes from uncultured Sutterella sp., assembly GCA_905213905.1. Classification (GTDB taxonomy): domain Bacteria; phylum Pseudomonadota; class Gammaproteobacteria; order Burkholderiales; family Burkholderiaceae_F; genus Sutterella. The sequence goes on from CAJMKD010000013.1 coordinate 35,157, forward strand.
TCCAGCCGCCGAGCCAGTCCGTGTTCTGCGGCTCGTACGCATAGAGCGTGAAGGTCTTCGAGACGATGCCGGAAAGATAGAGGCCCGTGTTTTCGACAAAGTGCTTCAGAAGCGCCGCGGTGGGCCCAAAAGCGAAAACGAGGAAAAGGAGCAGCACGGCGAGGATGAGGTTCGCTTCCGAGAGGAGCTTGATCCCCCGGTTGATGCCGGAGGCGGCCGACATCGCCGCAATCGAGCTGATCCCGATGATCATCGCCATCTGGGACGCCGTCGTCGCCTCAAAGCCGAAGAGATAGTTGAGGCCGGAATCGATCTGCAGCACGCCGAAGCCGAGCGACGTCGCCATGCCGAAAACCGTGCCCGTCACCGCAAACACATCAGCCGCGTCGCCGATCGGCCCGTAAATCCGCTCGCCGATCAAAGGATATAGCGCGCTTCGAAACGTGAGCGGCAGCCCGTGCCGGTAGCCGAAGTACGCGAGCATCAGGCCCACCGATGCATAAATCGCCCAGGCATGAAGGCCCCAGTGGAAAAAGGTCGTCTCAAGCGCCGAACGTGCAGCGGCGATCGTCTTCGGATCGCCCGCGGGCGGCGCGAGAAAATGCATCACCGGCTCAGCGATGCCGAAAAACATGATGCCGATCCCCATGCCCGTCGAAAAAAGCATGGCGAACCAGACGGGAAGCCGGAAGCTCGGCCGTGAATGATCCGGGCCCAGGCGGATCGAGCCGAAGCGGGAAACGGCAATGAGCGCCATGGCGCAAAGAATGACCGCAACGGCCAGAATGTAAAACCAGGAAAGATCCTCGGAAATGAAGTTCTGCACCCGCTCGAAGACGCCCGCCATCGCTCTGGGGAAAAGCGCGGCGAGGCCGACGGTGAGGAGGATCAGGAAAACCGAAGGCCAGAAAACGGTCCTGCGGATGACAAGGCCGCCTTTTGCAGCGCGGCCGACAGCGGACGGCGAAATGCCGGAAACGGAAACACTTCTCTCAGACAAAACAGACTCCTATTGCGGGGCTCCCGTCGAGAATGTCGGCAAAGCGCTTTCGCAGGCTTTGCTGAAATCCGCATCGGGAACCAAAAGAAAAGCCGCGCGATCGAATGACTATGTGGCGCTTGTCTGAAATTCCTGCGCTCCAAAGGTTTCGATTCGGCGGAGTCTTTTTAGGGTAGCACCTATCTCAAGCATTTATCTCATTTATCCACATCGAGGGTTACTACGCCCGCATTGATGAAGCCCGAAATTTAAACGCCATTTCTTGTGAAATAAGGCGTTGCGCGCCGCAACAATTTTTTACATGTTGCCTTGAAGAAATGCGCCGGGAGCGCCGCTTTTTCCCCCGCAGGACGCTTTTCGATCCGCGCGGAAAGGCAGCGGCAAAAATCAATAATGCTTCTTATTTTCAATTCTTCGAGAGCTTCCGATCCGCCGTCGCTTTTGAGGCTCGCCTACGCCATCGGCGGCTGCGCTCGAGGCCGGCCCTCACGTTTGGGACTGCGAAAGGTAAACATTTGTCCGCCAATCGTTCCAAAGTGTTTCCGCGTCCGGCATTCTTCCAAACAGTTCTTTACAGAACTTAGGGGATCCTAAATCTCGACTGCTAATTTTTTTCGAAAGTTCACGTTCGCCAACAGCTTTCCTGGAGAGGAGGATCACCATGCATCAAAAATCAGCCATGAACCGCATCGTCTGGGGCTTTGCAGTCCTCACCACCGCCGCCTGGCTTTTTGGCCTCTGGGCTGATCCGCCTGCCATGAACGGACGCGAAGTCGTTCACGAAGTCTTCTACTGGAACGGCGTGCTTGCCTGGGGGCTGATGGCGATGGCGATCGTGATCGCCGCCCGGCCGACGTGGCTCGAGCGCGTGACCTGGACGCCGCTCGACGCGCTCTACCGCTGGCACCGCACGCTCGGCTTCTGGGCGCTCGGCCTTTCGGCCTTCCACTGGCTCACGAAAACTGCCGTCCGCCCGTTCCTTTCATTCCTCACGCTCGAACCTGTCAACAAGATCGTTCCGGCGGCCGACCTTTCGGGCTTTGATCTTTTCTGGTCGCAGCTGCGCGCCTTTTCGACGACGTCATCCATCTGGGCCACGGCGATCGCCTTCGTCCTCGGCGTCCTCGTCTTCGTGAAGCCGCTGCGCTACTCGAAGTGGCTCACGCTCCACAAGCTTTTCTCGGTTCTCTTCATCGTGCTCTCCGTGCACGCCATCCGCCTGATGGATCCGGCCGATGCGCTGATGCCGCTCGGCATCATCAACATTGCCGCAACGCTCATCGGACTCTGGTACTCGATCGTTCTGCTCGTTCGCGGCGCAGGCAGCGAAAAAACCGTCGCGGGCCGCATCACGGCCGCTGAAACGGCGGGCGACCTCACGCTGCTCTCCGTCATGCCGGAGAAGCCCGTTGCGATCAAGGCCGGCCAGTTTGCCTTCCTCTCGGTGCCGGGCGAAGAAAAGCATCCGTTCTCCGTCGCGCAAGCGCTTCCCACCGGTGAACTCCGCTTTGCCGTCAAGTCGCTCGGCGACTTCACGACGAGCGCCGTGCCGAAGCTCGCAGCGGGCGACGCCGTCCGCATTGAAGGCCCGTGGGGCGCCTTCACGCCCGACCTTTCCGGCAGCAGCAGCGAACTCTGGGTTGCGGGCGGCGTCGGCATAGCGCCCTTCTGCGCGTGGCTTCAGGCAGCGGCGCACAAGGCTGAGAACGCAAAAAGCGCTTTGCCGAAGCCGAACGCATCGCTCCTCTGGTGCATTCGCGATGCCGCTGCCGAACCGCTCCTCCCCCAGGTGAAGCGCCTTGCCGAGCGCGCCGGGATTCGCCTTGAAGTCGTCGAATCGAAGAAGAAGCGCCTCGATGCCGGCCGGCTCTTCGCCGAGCGCGTCCCGGATTCGCTCGCGCTCTGCGCCGGCGCCGGCCTCTCGCAGGCCGTGGAAAAAGCATTCCTCGAAGCGGGCGGCGCCAAGTCGAGCATCCGCCGCGAACACTTCGAGTGGCGCGCCTAAGCCGCCCCAACAGGCCTTCAACGCCTGTGCCGCATCCCGATGCGCCCCGCTTGGGGCGCGCCGGATCCCGGCGAAGCGCGCCGCATCGGGGCGTCCTGCAGGCACTCTCCTGCGCGGCGTCCCGGTTATTCTTCAGCCTCAGCCGCCATTCCCTTGGTTTACGCTTCGCCCTGTGCCGCAGACAAAGTGAACGATCGTTCACTGCAGACGCCGCCTTGAGCGGCCATCCCGATCGGTTATCATCGCCCCTTCAGGTCAACTCTTTTTCTTGAAGAATCACGATGACGACTCACGACGCAAGCACGCCCGAAGCGATTGAAGCAGCGAAGGAAGAAGCTGCCCGCCGCCAGCCCTCGCCCGACACAGCCGGCCGCAGCTGGACGCCGATTCGCAACTACAGCGAAATCCGCTTCGAATTCTGGGCGGGCATCGCCAAAATCACGATCGACCGTCCGCGCTGGCGCAACGCCTTTACGCCCACTACAGTGAAGGAGCTCACCGAAGCTTTCGCGATTGCGCGCGAGCGCCCCGAAATCCGCGTCGTGCTTCTGACGGGCGCCGGCAACATGGCCTTCTGCGCAGGGGGCGACATGCATGTGAAGGGGCTCGGCGGCTACATCGACGAAGGCGGCGTGCCGCGCCTCAACATTCTCGACGTGCAAAAGCAGATCCGCTCGATCCCGAAGCCCGTGATCGCGCTCGTCAACGGCTACGCCATCGGGGGCGGACACGTGCTCCAGGTCGTCTGCGATCTTTCGATCGCCGCCGAAAACGCCCGCTTCGGCCAGACGGGGCCGCGCGTGGGCTCCTTCGATGCCGGCTTCGGCGCGAGCTACCTCGCGCGCTGCGTCGGCCAGAAGAAGGCGCGCGAAATTTGGTTCCTCTGCCGGCAATACACGGCGCAGGAAGCGCTTGACATGGGGCTCGTCAACAAAGTAGTGCCCTTTGCCGAACTCGAAAACGAAGGCGTTGCCTGGGCCCAGGAGATCATGCGCCTCTCTGCGCTCGCCATCCGGATGATCAAGGCGGGGCTCAACGCCGAGCTCGACGGCCAGGCGGGCATTCAGGAGCTCGCGGGCGACGCGACGATGCTCTACTACATGACGGAAGAAGCCCAGGAAGGCGGCCGCGCCTTCCTCGAGAAGCGGGATCCGGACTTCCGCTACAACAAGGCGCCGTCGAACCCCTAGGCGCCATTCGTTCCGAGCAACCTTGCGGGGCGGCAGCTCGCAGCCGCCCCGGCGTCGGTGACATCAGCATGACTTCTGCTTTTCTTGAAGCCGCGGCTGCGCTTCATCCCGGCCTTCTCATTGAAGGCCGCCTGCACCCGTGGGCCGAATTTCTGCCGCCCGGACCGGACCGGCAATCCGCTTATCTGGCTGCCCAAGAAGCCGCGGATGGCCCGGACGGGTTTCGCGCCGAGCTCGCGCGCTTTCTCGAAGCGCTTTTCAACGATTCACCGACGGTGCTCGTTCATACGTCGGGCTCCACCGGGAAGCCCAAGCCCTTTTCCGCCGAGAAGCGCCGCATGGCGGCGAGCGCCCGGAAAACGCTCGCATTTCTCGGCGTTGCGCCCGGCGAGCGCAATCTCCTCGCCATGCCGCTCGGCTTCATTGCCGGCAAAATGGTCGTCGTGCGAAGCATCCTGGGCGGCCTCGACCTCGTCGTGCGCACGCCCTCGCGCAATCCGTTCCTCTCGATCCGCGATGACGAGCCAATCGGCCTCTGCGCGGTGACCCCGATGCAGGCGATCGCCATTCTCGACGACCCTGCGAGCGCCAAGCACTTTCTCAAAAGCCGCCGCATCATCATCGGGGGCGGCGCCGTCGACGACGCGCTCCTCTCGGCCCTGCAGGCGGCCGAAGGCGAGGTGTATTCAAGCTACGGCATGACGGAAACGCTTTCGCATATCGCGCTTTGCCGCATCGCGGGCGGCTGCGCTGGAGACAGAGCCGGGCACGTCAGCGAGAGCGGCAGCTACCGGCCGCTTCCGGGCGTTTCGGTTTCGCTTTCACCCCAGGGAACGCTCGTGATTGACGCGCCCGACGTTGCCGCCCATCCGCTCATCACAAACGATGTCGCAGCACTGCTTCCCGACGGGGGCTTCCGCATCCTCGGGCGGCTTGACAACGTCATCAACACGGGCGGCATCAAGGTTCAGACGGAAGTCGTCGAAGCCAAGCTCGCGCGCATCATCCCGTTTCCCTTTGCCGTGAGCGCCCGGCCGAGCCACACCTTCGGCGAAGAAGTCGTGCTGCTCGTCGAGGGCGATCCCGCTCTGCTCGACCGTTCGGCCATTCGCGCTGCGCTCGGCCGCTACGAAAAGCCGAGAGCCGTCGGGCGCGTCGACGTTATTCCGCGCACGGCGACGGGCAAATACGACCGGCCCGCCATCCGCGCCCTCGCCGCCCGTATTCCGCGCAAACCAGGGGATCTGCCTTAGCGCCGCTGCTGTATATTTGAGTGCTCTTCCTATTTGAAAGCGAATCTTTCGCAATCAACGAAACCGCAGCAGTCCCAAGCAAAAAAACTTATGGCCGAGCACCCAGAGAACGACGATCCGGTATTTGCCCTTGCGACGCTCTCGTCCGACGCTTCCGAGCAGCCGGGCACCCCTGGCGCAGCGCCCGAAGGGGCGTTGCTGCGCTCGCACATTGAAGCCTTCGGCTTTTCCGGCCTTGAAACGATCGCGCTTGCGCCGGATGCGCCGCAGGCGCTCGATTCCCTTTTTGCAGACCGCCGGCTGTCTGGCTTTCTGATTGACCGATTCTTTGCCCGCGCTGCTGCAAAGCGCATCACGCTCTCGCCCTCGCTCGGGCATCTCACGCCGAGAGCGCGCCGCTCGGGCGCCGCGGATCTCTTCATTCGCGAAGGCGACGGCACGCTTCTCGCGGACGACCTGGAGGCCGGGCTCTTTGAAGCCGCTTTCGCGAAAAGCCGCCCGAACGCATCGCCCTGCGAAGCGCATGCCGCGATTCTTCTCGACCCGCCGCTTGGCCGGGCAGAAGCCATTCGCCGCGAACGCGCCCGCGCGCTTGCGCAGTCGATCCGAGCGCTCGCCGTGCGCACGGCGCTCCTCGAGGTGCCGGCCGACTGCGGCCGGAAAGGCGCGGGCGGACTTTGCCTCCCGCCCGGCGTCGACATTCTCGTCAACGCGAGCGACTTTGGCGTCTCCCGCGCCCTTGAACCCGCGTCTGCATGCCTCAATCCGCAGCAAGGGCGGCCGCATCTCGTCGTCGAAACGGCCCCTCGGCCCATCCGCACGCAGCTCCTCCTTCAGGCGCGAAGCCTCGGCGCGGCCGTTCTTTCTGGGTTCGACCTTGAAATCGAGCGGGCCAAAGCCGTGATCGAAGCCTTTCTCGGACGCCCCGCGCGCCCGGGCGTCTGCGCCTGCATCGAGCGCGACATTCGGCTCGAAGCTGAAAACATCGTCCTCATCGGCATGCCGGGCTGCGGCAAGACCACCATCGGCAAGATCCTCGCGCAGCGCCTGATGCGGCGCTTCGTCGACGTCGACGAGCTCGTTGCGCAGCAGGTCGGCAAGCTCAAGGCGCGCATCTACCGCGAAGAAGGCGAAGCATTCTTTCGCGAAAAGGAAACGCAGGCGATTCGTGCGCTGTCCCTCGACACGGGGCTCGTTATTTCAACAGGGGGCGGCTCCTGCCTGCGTCCTGTCAACCGAATGCTCCTCGGCATGAACGGGCGCTTCATCTGGCTCAAGCGCCCGCTCGCGAAGCTCGCGACGCGCGACCGCCCGATCGCGATCGAGCGCGGCGTTGCGGCGCTTTACGAAGAGCGGGCGCCGATTTATGCGGCGCTCGCTGATCGGGAAATCGAAGTGTCTTCAGTGAGCGAAACCGTCCGCCGGATTCTCGGCGAACATTGATGCGAGGCGCGCCTTACCGCAGCCCAGAGCGGCGCCTGCGGCCGAAAAGGCGCTTCAAGACGTCCGTCCCCTGCACGAGCAGCAGGCCGGCGAGCACGCAGAGGGAGCCCGCAACAAAGGTCGGCCCGACCGTTTCGCCGAGAAGCAGGATCGAAAGCACGACGCCGAAGATGGGCGTCACGAAAATAAGCACGCCAAGGCGCGCCGCCAGATAGCGCTTCAAGAGGCCGCACCAGACGAGATAGCTCGCAAAGGAAACGATCAGCGTTTGGAATAGAAGGCTCGACCAGCCGATGACGCTCGAGTGGAAAACGTTCTGGCCGGAAAGTAGCGCGAACGGAAAGAGCACGACGAAGCCTGTCGCGAGCTGCGCAAAAAGCATCTGCGTGGGCTTTGCGTCGTTCATCGTCGTGGTTCTCAGGAAGATGATCGTGAGCCCCCACGAAAGACCGGCGCAGAGTCCGAGAAAATCGCCGAAAAGCCAGAGATCGGACCCAGCCGGCGTGCTCTCGAGGAGCGCCGGCACGAGAAAGGCGAGCGCGATGCCGAAGAAGGCGAGGCAAAGCCCCAGCCACTGCAGGACGGAAAGCCGCTCTTCCGGGAGCCGAATCGAAAGCCCGACCGCCGCAAAGAGCGGCGCCGTGTAGAGAAGCACCGACATGTGCGAGGCGGTTGTGAAGCGCAGCCCCTCGGCAACGAAGAGAAATTCGCCCGTGAAGCCAAGCCCCACGAGAATCGCATCGCGCAGCTTCACAGCGCGCGACCACGCCTCCTTCGCCACGAACCGGTTCCAGCCATAAAGCAGAAGCGCGGCAATGCCGGAGCGCACGCCCACCTGCAGCATAGGCGAGACGTCCTCTGCGGCGGCCTTGATCGCAACCTGCTGCAGGCCCCAAATGAAGCAGAGCGCCATGCAGATGAGAAAGCAGACGAGATCAATCGGCTTTCTCGCAGCGGGCGCCGGTTGTCCGTCAAGCTGCTGAGGTTCTGTTTTCTGCTCGTTCTTCATGACGCAATTGTTCCGCTCGGTTTGGTTCGTTGATTCGGCTCTTCTTTCAGACGGCCGCCCGAGAGGCTGGCGGCTTCTGCAGAAGGCGCGCAAAGATTGTAGCCAAGGCGCTCCGAGCGAGCGTTCTGCTTTCGTCGCTTTCGCTGCAGCGCGGCGCGCCGCAGTCAGTCCGGGCGCAAAAAGAGGAAAAGCGGCGCTGAGAAACAGGCCCAAAGCCCGCCCTCCGGTCCCGCGCTTCATACCATCGCCGGCACCGGCGGCAGGCTTTGCCGGCATGGCGGAAAAGTGCGGTCAACCATCGATGCGGGGCCTCCGGCGCGTCGATGGGACGTCGTTGGGGCATCGACATTTATTCTCAACATCAGCGCTGATTTCAAGTTCATTTGAAAATTTTATATATTATCGGTTTGCATCATGCGCATCCCGCGCATGACAATGCTTCCCTGCCCAACAAATACCTAAAGTTATCCCATGAAAACACGACTTTCGACAAAGCATTTCTTCAGCTTTTTCTGCACCGCCCTCTTCGCCTCGGGCGTCCTCCTCTCCCATCCTGCAGCCGCAGACGCCGCCGGCGCGCGCAGCTTTGCGGCACCTGAAACAGTGAGCGCCGAAATGGCGAAAACGGTTGCTGCGCCCCCGCCTGCGCTCTGGCTCACGGCGCCTGAGAGCGATGCCGCACTCTCAAAGATGGCTGCAAACTTTGCAAAGGCAGGCGCAGCGACAGCCGAAGCCATCGTGCAGCAGTACGGCATTTCCGTTGAGGAAACGACGCTTGCGGGCGTGCCGGTGCGCATCCTTTCGCCCAAAGCCGCCGACCCCGCGAAAAAAGGCAAAGTCATCCTCTACATTCACGGCGGCGGCTATGTCTTCGGCCACGGCATCGCCGGCATCACCGAAGGCGCGCTTCTCACCGGCCTCGAAGGCTGGACGGTCGCTGCGGTCGACTACCGCATGGCGCCGGAACACCGCTATCCGGCCGCGATCGATGATGCGTTCGCCGTTTATAAGGAACTTCTCAAGGATCACCGTCCTCAAGACATCGCCGTCTTCGGCACCTCGACGGGCGGCGCCATGACGCTCATCCTGTCGCTCCAGGCGCATGCAGCGGGCGTGCCGCAGCCGGGCGCCCTCATTTCGGGCACGCCCTGGGCCGACATCCGGAAGGTGGGCGACACGTACTTCACGAACGACGGCGTCGACAATGTGCTCGGCACCTACGACAAGATGCTTCGCACCGCAGCGAAAGCCTATGTCGGGAGCGCCGACCCGGCCGATCCGCTGATTTCGCCCGTGCTTGCTGCCGATGAGGCGCTCGCCGCCTTCCCGCCCACGCTCCTCGTTTCAGGCACGCGGGATCTCTTCCTCAGCAACACGGTTCGCATGCATAAGCGCCTGCTGATGAATGACGTGCACGCCGAGCTGATCGTTCACGAAGCGCTTTCGCATGCGCAGTACTACCTCAACACGAAGGCGCCTGAGACAGCCGAGCACTATCAGCTCCTCGACGACTTCCTTGAACGGACGCTTCTCAAAAACTGAAGGCTTGAGTCCTAAGGCTTGACGCCCCGCGGCGGCTCGTTCCGCCACGGGGCGTCATTGTGCCGAGACCTTCATTGAAAAGCGGCGCTGCGCCTTGCGCGCCAACTTGCGCCGAGGCGCTTCTTGCTCGTTTTTCTCATTCGTTTGCTGCATCAAACTGCATTCAAATAAATCATTTGAATTAGTCTCCCTTCGCTCCTATAGTCGTTTTAAGAAAAGACGGGAGAGACCCGCCATCCAATACAAGCAACATCCGGAGACATCAAATGACAAAGATGAACCGCCGCCGCTGCCTGCAGCTCGCTGCGGGCGCAGCCGTGCTCGGCCTCGGTTCGGGCGCCTTTGCCCGCGCCGCCCATGCAGCCGCACCGAAGAAGGCGATCGTGATCTACTACTCGCGCTCGGGCAACACCGAAGCGCTCGCAAAGATGATCGCCGAAAAAACGGGCGCCGAGACGCTCCGTCTCGATGTGAAGGAGCCCTACGCACCCGACTACGACGACATGACCTACATCGCCCGCGATGAAGTCCGCGCCGGCGCGCGCCGCGAGCTTTCGACCGCCGTTCCGGATCTTTCCGCCTACGACACTGTCTTTCTCGGCACGCCCTACTGGTGGGGCAGCATTTCTGTTCCCATGAACACCTTCCTCCTCGACCACAACCTGGCAGGGAAGACGGTGGCGCCCTTCATCACTTCGGGGAGCTCCTCGCCCGACGGCGCCCTTGCGCGCATGCGCGCGCTCTGCCCGCAGGCGAAGTTCGTCGAGCACTTCTACGTGCCGGGCAGCCGCGCCGCAGGCGCCAAAGCTGACGTTGAGGCCTGGCTCGGTCGACTTGGCTTTTAATCGACGCGCCCGGCCTCTGCTACCACACCAAACACGCCATACAGAAACATGAAGCGAAGAACCGTACTGCAGACGGCGGCCGGTGCCGCCGTAATCAATCTTTTAATGGAAGGAACAACGATGGCTCAGGAAAATCAAGCCGCAGGCGCAATCCGCACGGACGCCGATGCAATTCTCGAGCGGTTGATGACAAAGGACGTGCCGGCGGCTGTTGCGTACGACGACCGCATGCGCACGCTGATTGCTGTGGCTTCGCTCACCGCTCAGGACGAGAGCGACGTGCTCGAAGAAGTTGCCGCAGCAGCGCTCAAGCGCGGCATCGATCCGCTCGCCATGCGCGAAGCGGCCATGCAGGCGATGGCCTATTCGGGGCTCCCGACCACGATCCGCGCGGTCCGAGCAATTGCAGCCGCCTGCGCAGTCGCAGGCAAAGCTTTCCCGACCGAATCCGCTGCAACGGTGACGGACGAGAATCGCTTTGAAAAGGGGCTCGCTGTTCAGACGGGGATCTTCGGCGACGCCATCACGACCATGCACAAGAACGCCAAGCCGGATGAACGTCCCATTACGGTCGACCTCCTCACGGGCTTCTGCTTCGGCGACACCTACACCCGCACGGGGCTCACCCTCAAGGAGCGCGAGCTTCTCACCTTCGTCGTGATCGCCTCCATGGGCGGGTGCGAGCCGCAGGTGAAGGCGCATGCGGGCGGCAACATTCTCGTCGGCAACACCCGCAAGATGCTCATTGACGCCATCGTCGTCATGATCCCCTTCATCGGCTTCCCGAAGACGCTCAATGCGCTTGCCATGGTGAACGAAGCCGCGCCTGCGAAGTAAGCAAGTCCGGCGTTTCGGACAAAAGCGCTTCTCCTTTGCGCCGTCTGCAGCTGCGTTTCCTCCTTAGCGCAGGGCAGGCGGCGCTTCTTTTGCCGGCATTTGCCAGCGGCCGCGCGCTTCGCACCCTGGCGCGAGACGCGGCGGCAACCCGTCTTTCAGTGCCGCTGGGGCGCATGCGTGCCTGCGCTGGCGGCATAAAGGACGGCTGCTGTAGCGACGCAGAAGAGCGCCGCCGTTTCCGCGCTCGAAAGCGGCTCGCCGAAAACGAAAACCCCGAGAAGCAGCGTGAGCACCGGACTCAGAAACTGGATGATGCCGAGTATCGAGAGCGGCAGGCGCTGCGCCGCGAGCGAAAAGAGGATCATCGGTATGGCGGTGACCAGCCCCGTGCCGATCAGCACATACGAAATGCCGTCGGCGAAGCCGGCAGCAAACAAATCGAGCGCCGCGCCCGCCCTCGAGAGACAAAGCCATGCGAGCGCAAAGGGCAGCATCAGCGCATGCTCAAGCGCCACGCTTTCCATCGGCGCGAGCGTCACTTTCTTCTTGAGCGCGCCGTAGATGGCCCAGGTGGCCGAAACGGAAAGCGCAATGGTCGGAAACCGGTCCAAGCCGGTCACAAGCGCTGCTACGCCGACCGCCGCCACAGCGAGCGCAGCCGCACGGATCTTCGAAACGCGCTCGCCGAAGATGAGGATGCCGATCGCAACCGTCGCGAGCGGCGTCAGAAACGTGCCGAGCCCGAGCTCGACCACGCGTCCCGTGTTGACGCCCAGAATATTGATGAGCCAGTTGGCGCTCGCAAAGACGGAAGCGGCCGTCACAAGCGCAGCCGTTCTTCGCTGCGGCTTCGAAAAGACGGCGCGCGTGCGCGAAATCGTCTGAGAGAGGCGCCCCTGAAGCAGGAGCAGCATCACAATGAAGACAAAGGACCAGACGATTCGATGCGCCAGAATGTCAACGGCATCGACCGCCGCCATCAAGTGCCAATAGAGCGGCATGACGCCCCAAAACACATAGGCGGCAATCGCGCCCGCCAGACCCCAAAAGGTCGGTGACTCGCGCTGCATCAAGCTCTCGTGCCTGCTTCCTATCATCATGCTTCTCACTTTGACGTTCCGAGACGCGCCTTTTGCGGCTTTTGCGGCTTGGCGCGTTCTGTCAAAGTGTACGCCGATAGCTGAGACGGCCTCAGGCATCGCCGGCGGCGGGCGCTTCCGGCAGCAATCCTCGCCCTTTTTGCGAGGCTCAATGCTTCAAATTCGAGGCGAGCGGCAGCCGCTTCAGAAGCGGCGCCGCTTCTTCTCTCGCCCGGGCCGCAGTGCGCAGCCCAGACATGGCTGCTATTTGGAAAGCCGCCGGATCGTGACGCTCGTCGACCCGCAGTCGCGGAGCGCCTTCATGGCCTCATCGCTCATCCGCCCGAGCGGAACAAGCGATTCGGAAGGCCGGAAGCCGCGCACGAACACCGCCAGATTCCCCCACGGCACGTAATACGTGATGTCGCCCGCCTTGGGCGTCGTTCTCGTCGGCGCACGCCCGACGTCGAGCTTCGGATTGAGGTACGCAATGCGTTCGGTGGCGCCGAAATCTTCAAATTCCAGCGTCATCGGCAGCCGCGCAATGAGCGCCCTCGATGCGTCGTGCTCGTCAAGCTCGACCGGATATGCCTTGTCGGCGATCACCATTTCCACCGTTTCAGCCATCGATGCACTCCCGAGAATCAGCGCCGCCAGGACAACGAGCGCTGTTTTATTGTGATTCAAAGCCCTTCTCCTAAACGACAAGTTAATTGTTGAGGAAACCACCTTCGGCGCTCAATGCCCGGCATGCGCGCCGAATCTGAGAAAAATTATCAGCGGCGCGCCAATTCAATTCAAATACTTTATATTCATCCTATTCCATATATTTCCCGCATAAATGCCATGGATCTCAAATCCCTCCGCTACTTTGTGGAAATCGCCCGTGAAAAAAGCTTCACCGCCGCTGCGGAAAAGCTCTTTGTGACGCAGCCGACGCTTTCGCGGCAGATTGCGGATCTCGAGGAAGAGCTCGGGCACAAGCTCTTTGACCGCACGACGCGGCGCATTGAGCTCACGGAAAAGGGAATCTATCTATTTCGGCAGGCGCAGTCGATCCTTTCGCTCGTTGAAAAGACCAAGCTTGAAGCCATGTCGACGCAGGACCTCTCGGGCGACATCACGATTTCAGCGGGGGAAACCCCTGCGATGGACATCGTGGCGCAGACGCTCGAGCGCTTTCAGGCCACGCACCCCAACGTGCGCTGCCACCTGCTCTCGGCCAATGCGCAGGACGCAGCGATGAATGTCCGCATGGGCATCTCTAATTTCGGCGTCTTCAACATGCCTGCCGAGATCGACGGGTTCGACTACATCAAGCTCCCGCAGCAGAACCGCTGGGGCATTCTGACGCGCCGCGACGGCCCGCTCGCGGGCAAAGTGAGCGTCGTCCCGTCGGATCTTCACAACCTGCCGCTCTACGCCTCGAAGCAGACGCTGATCCGCAACCGCATTGCCGGCTGGCTCGGCGAGCCCTTTGAGCGGCTGCGCATCGTCGGCACCTACAACCTGCTCTACAACGCGTCGCTCATCGTGCGCTCGGGCGGGCACGCCCTCTGCCTCGACGGCATTGTTCGGCCGGACGACGACATCGTGTTTCTGCCCTTCTCGCCCGCCTTCCGCACAGATGTCGTATTCGCGTGGCCGATTGCCGCGCCGAAGCGCACGCTCACGGAAGCCTTCCTCGAGTGCCTGCGCAGCGAGATTGAGGCGCGCCTCAAAAAGGGCTGAGCGCACGGCGCATCCGCTGCCGCGCGAATCCAAAAAGTAGAAAGCCCGCCCGGCTTTTGTGCCGGCGCGGGCATTTCGAGTGAGGATCGTCCGGCTGAGCCGGTCAAGCCTGGTTAATCAAGCCACTTGTCCTCGAGGCGGTCGAGTTCGCCGCGAATATCCATCAAGCGCCAAAGGAAGCGCATCGAGCGCGTGAAGTCGGCGTCGTCCGTCGGCATCATGAAGCCCATTTCGCTCACCGGCGTGAGCGGATGATCGAGGAAGGCGGCATGCAGTTCGGGATACTTCTTCACGTAAAGCTTCGCTTCAGCCGTCTCGGTAATCATCACGTCGCCTTCGTCCTTGGCGATCATCCCCGGAATTTCATAGTTCTTGTCGTGCGTCTTCACCTGCGCCTTCTTGAGGTGCTCGAGCACGTACTGCTCATTCGTGCCGCCCGGATTCTTGATGACGCGCACGCTCGGATCGTTGAGGCTTTCGGGCGTCGTGAAGCGGTCCTTGTTCTTCTTGTTGACGAGCGCAACCTTGCCGAAGGGCGCATACCCCGGCAGGAAGTCCGCGTAGCCCGCACGGGCGAGCGTCTGGGTGATGCCGCCGACGGCAACATCAAACTTGTTGCCCTTGATGCCGGCTTCCAGGTCCTTCCAGGGCGTCACGACATATTCGACCTTCCAGCCGGCCGTCTTCGCCATCGATTCGATGAGATCAACATCGTGACCGACGAGCTTCTCGCCTTCCTTCATCGCAAACGGACGGTAGTCGGCTGGGGTGCCGACACGAATCACCTTCGTTTCGTTGATTTTGTCGAGACGTTCTCCAGCCTGCGCGGTCATCGTGCAGGCAACGGCGCCGAGCGCCAGAGCGGCAAGGAGCTTGCGGGCAGCTGTGGTCATGTGTATTTCTCCCGAAAGAGTGCTTGAGTTGACGGGGCGTGAAAAACCGCGTCCCTTTTCAACAAGTCTCTCGGAAGGCGCCCAAGCGCGCAACGCCGGCCAAGGCCCATCCGGCGTTTTTTTTGCCGACTTTTCAGCAGAAGCTTCTCGCTTGCCAAATCTGTTCGGCAGAACATCTGATCGGGAAAGCGCTTACGAAGCCATACAAAACCTTTGCGAGAAACGTTGCGCGAGGTTTGAAAAGACACTGGCGCAAGACGAAGTTCGAGCGTGAAATGAGCGAGCCCATCGACCGTCTGGCCGCCATCAGACTTTGACGTTCCGCGCTAGCGACTTCACGGCCGAAACTACCGTCCCTTCAACATTCACGCGCAGCCACGCCGTCGGCCGAATGGTTTCATGCGGCGCCGCTGCGTTTTCAGCCTCAAGCCGGAGGTCCGCCGCCGAAGACGGATCGTCGCCCGAGAAGAAGATGCGCCGTATCGACAATTCGCCGTTGATGCGCGCGCAGGCAATGTCGCCGCTCTTCGGAACCCGGGCAGCGTCTACGACAACGAGGTCCCCTGCGCCGATGCCTGCATCGATCATCGCATCGCCCGCGGCCCGAAGAACGTAGATGCGCCGCTCGCTTCTTCGCTCGCCGGCGGCAGTCTTGCGGCCGTAAATCACTTCCGCCGCGTCGTACTGACGAAGGCCGGATGCGCGAAGCGTCTGCGCTTCGTCCTCTTGGGAGAGATCGCCCCGCTCCTTCGCACGCTCAACCAGGAGCGGCTCGATTGTCTGCGGCAGAACGCCGATCACCGCCGGCGATTCCAGATCAGCGGGCGCGGCGCCCGCTTTGTCGATCATCGCTTCAATGCGGTCAAGCACGCTGCGAAGCCACTTCACGCCGCCAAGGCCTGTGAAGAGACTGCGCTGGGATTCCTCGAGGCGGATATGCACTTTCGCGTCAAGCGGCGCAGCGCCCACGAGCTTCCGGCCGGAGCCGGGACGAGCGCCGCCTTTTTTCCCGGACGCTTTCGCCGACCCTTTTGCGGATGCACTGCCCGCCGTCTTTGCCGCCTCTGTCGTCTTCTGCTCTTCCGCTGCAGCCATCCCTCTCGACTCCTTTCCGCCGTTCATTGCCTGAATCTTTGATTTTGTCACCCGCAATCACTGAGGCATGGCAATGCCGTTGCGGAGATCCGCCGAGAGGATACCTGAAAAACCGCCGCTTGGCTGAAGATTCGTTGTTTTCAATCGCTCCTTTTTTAGGATCGTGCGTGCCTTCCATCCGTTTTTCGCCTCGACAGCAAGGCACTTGAATAAAGCCTCAAAGCATTGCTTTTCCGAATGGCGCACGCCGTTCTGCGCTTTGCTTCAGCAGTCTTCTTTTTGAATCGCCGTCCGCCTTCGAAACGTCTGAGCGCAGCTTCCGTGCTTTTCAGCCGCTCGCTTCCGCGTTGTTCCGAAACGGACGAATTGATAATGTCTCCTTCAGCATAATTACGTACCCTAATAATTAATAATCAGGCTTTCAGCCGCCCATCGAGACCGTGCTTTTCCGAGCTGCGGGCATCGCGGCCGGCACGCCTCAAACCCGCGCCGGCATTGGGCTTGCGTCGTTTATTTGCCGCCATTTGTTCGACAATTCGGCACTTTTGCCTATTCGTCCCTAAGGTGATTGCAGTGGAGGCAAGCAGTGGAAATCACTTAGTGTTTGCCCGTCATTCGCAAGAACTGCTCAATTCGAACTATGCGCCATGCGTCGACTTTGCAACGCGGGGCTACCTTGAAAAGGCATTTTTTCATCAACCCCCGGAGAACCTCATGGCAGACCCTCAGGCAACCTCTCCTGCGCCGGAAAAGACCGAGAAAGTCGGCGTCGGCGCATACATCGCACTTACTTTTGCGATCATTCTTTTCTCGGGCGTCTTCTACAAGATGCCCGAAGGCCAGAAATGGCTCGGCGCCCTTGACTTCACGACGCTCATCGGCGCCTTCGGCACCATCGCCGATTCGAAGAACAACTTCACGGGCGCGGGCGGCGTCAGCGCGCGTGCGGGCTTTCTCTTCTCTCTCAACCTGATCCCGGGCGTCATGCTCGCGATGGGCCTGATTGAAGTCCTCGCGCACTACGGCGCTCTGCGCGCCGCACAGGTCCTCCTCACGCCGCTCCTGAAGCCGCTGCTCGGCGTGCCGGGCTACTGCGGCCTTGCGCTCATCACCGACCTGCAGAGCACGGACGGCGGCGCAGCCCTCACGCGCGCCCTTCACGACGAAGGCCGCATCACGACGAAGAATCTGATCACGATCGCAGCCGGCAGTATGCGGGCGCAGGGTGCGTGAGCAACTACTACTCGACGGTCTCGGCGCTCTTTGCGTTCTTCCTCTGCCCGGTGTGGCTCCCCGTCATCGTGATCCTCGTTCTCAAGTTTGTCGGCGGCGCACTGATCCGCCTTGTCCTCAACACGCTCTACAAGAAGGACTTTGAAAATGCCTGAAGCCGCCGCAACCCAGTCCAGCAATCCCTTTGACATCTTCATCGTTGGCCTCAAGAAGGGCCTCAACATCGGCCTCTACAGCCTGCTGCCCAACGTGCTGATGGCGTTTGTGCTCACCTACATCCTTCAGCTCTTCGGCGTGCTCGACTTTCTCGGACACACCTGCGGCGGCGTGATGGGCCTCTTCGGCCTCCCGGGCGAAGCCATCACGGTGCTGCTTGCCACGTGGCTCTCCTGCGGCGCCGGCGTCGGCGTTGCCGCGAGCCTTGCTTCGAGCAACATCCTCGGTCCGGCCGAGCTCACGATTCTTTCGCCCGCGCTCATTCTGATGGCGTCGCAGATTCAGTACATGGGGCGTCTGCTTGGCGTCGCGAACGTGCCGAAGCGCTACTGGCCGGTCCTCATGCTCAACAGCGTCCTCATGGGCTGCATCGGCATGATCGTGATGCGCTTCTTTGTCTAAAACGCATCGGACGCCTTCAAGCCGCTTCCTGGCCGGAAAAATAAAAAGGCGGGCCTTCGCCCGGCGCAAAAACCGCAAGGGAAATGCCGCCGAGAAAGGCGCCGCCCCGGCCGGAACCCCGCCGATTTCGGCGAAACCCCGATCTCTACTCTGAGAAGGGAAAGAGCAGCCGTGTTTCCTACGAGTTTCGACGCGAACTGCTCCCTTCTCCTTTTGCGGCCCGGCGTGCGTCCGGCATGCCGGGCCGTTCTTTTTTTCGGATGCAATCATAGGCCTTTCCGGTCGCCTTGGCATCCTGAAAACCACTGCTTGAAAATCCCTTGCAGCCGCGCTCCCAATCACGGCTTTCTCCTTTGTCTACAGCCTTTCTCCCGATGGTGGCCGCAACCGCGGACCTCGAGGAGCGGCAGCGGACAACCAACTGACGAACGCCTCGGGGAAGCAGCGGTCCTCTCGCGAAACAGCGCAAAGGCACACGAAGGCTCTCCGACGGGCGGCACCTTTTCGATTCGCGAAGAATCGCTTTCCAAAGAAAACAATCCCCTGCTTCCCGAGATCGCCGCCCTGGCGACCTAGAATGAATTGTCTACAAACGTTCAAATTGATAAGCGAGGTGTATCTGATGATCCCATTCCTTCCCCGTCGTTTCGCTCTTCGCGCGGGCCTTCTTCTTGCCTCCGGCCTTTTTGCGGCCGGCGCAGCGCTTGCGCAGACGCCGCCCGCCTGGCTCGACGAAGCGGTGAAGGCAAGCGCAGCTGATCTCACAGCGCTTCGCCATGAACTGCATCAGATGCCCGAGCTCGGCAACCAGGAAACGAAAACCCAGGCCCGCATCATTGAAATCCTGAAGAAGGCGGGCATCGAAGTCGTCACGGGCTGGAAGAATGCGCCTACGGCCGTCGTGGGCGTTCTCAACCCGGAAAAGGGCGACACGGTTGCCCTTCGCGCCGACATCGATGCGCTTCCGATCCGCGAGAACACGGGCCTGCCCTATGCGAGCAAAGCCAAGGGCGTCTATTGGAACAAGACGGTTGACGTCTCCCACATGTGCGGCCACGACGCGCACATGGCGATGCTCCTCACTGCCGCGCAGATTCTTGCCGAACACCGCAGCGAAATTGACCGCCGCGTCCTTTTCGTTTTCCAGCCTGCTGAGGAAGGCGATTCCATCGAAAACCCCTTTGAAGCCGAAACGCCTAGAAAGTCCGGCGCTGAAGCGCTGGTGCTCGACGGCCTCACGGAAAAGTACGACGTGAAGCACTACTTCGGCATTCATGTGATGGCGCGCCTCGAGGGCGGCAAGATGCGCGTCGCGCAGGGCGCGGCGCTCAACAGCGCCGACGCCTTCGACATTCGCATCGAAGGCAAGCAGGCCCACGGCGCGATGCCGTGGACGGGCGCCGACGCAACGCTCGCTGCCGCCCAGACCGTCGTGTCGCTCCAGCAGATTGTTTCGCGCAACATCGACCTCACGAAAGGCATGGGCGTCATCACGGTCGGCAAGCTCCAGGCGGGCGAAACAGGCAACGTCATGTCGGGCTCGGCCTCGATGCTCGGCACCATCCGCTCGAACCACCCCGACATCCGCGCAAAGCTCTTGGAGCGCATTCCGCAGGTGGCTGAAGGCACGGCGACTGCCTACGGCGCCAAGGCGGACGTGAAGCTCATCACGATCTACCCCGTGACCTGGAACGACCCGGCGCTCGCCGTCACGACCGTTGCCCGCCTCAAGGACTTCGGCGTTGATGCGTCGATCTCCGACTGGAATCCGGGCGCGAGCGAAGACTTCTCCTTCTACGCGCAGAAGGCGCCTTCGGTCTTCATGTTCCTCGGCGTGGACAAGCCCGGCGTTGAAAATGCGCCCAACAACCACTCCGACAAGTTCACGATCGACGACGCGGCGCTGCCGGCAGGCGTGCGCGCGCACATCGCCGCTGCGATGGGCGACTTTGCCAAGTGAGTTCCATGAAAATGCCGCGCTTCCTTGACGAGGCGCAACGCGCCTCGGCGCCTCGGCCCAAAGAGCGCGGCGGCTTCTTCGCAAACCTCGCGTAATCTCTTCTTTCAGCATGGCCTGAGAATTCAGCGGTTCTCAGGCCTTCGCCGACATTAAAAACCAACGGATAGGATTGACGCGAAATGACGGAGCGCGAAGAAGATCCCGCTTTCAGCCGGCGCGCGGCTGCTGAGAGCATTGAAGAGCATGCTGCGGAACTGATGGATGCGGCGCTTGAAGCACGCATTGCAGCTGCGGACGAACAGATTGCGAAGCTTCTCGCAGAGCGCATCGGCCTCATGCACTCGCTTGCCAATCGGCGCGTGCTTCGCGCCAAGCCTGTCGAGACCGAGGACGACACTCGGCGCCGGACCGCCCGCCGCAAGGCCGCAGCGCAAACCGCCGCCATTCCGGAAGCGCTCCTCGAAGAGATTCTGAAGCGCGTCGACAGCGTCGCATTCGAAAAGGTCCGCGTCGAACGATTCCCCTGCGCCGTACAGAATCCCAAGCCCGTCGTCATCATCGGCGGGCGCGGCGGCATGGGCCGGCTTCTCGACGACCATTTCCGCCGTTCCGGCTGGGAGGTCCGCATCCTCGAGCGCGAGGACTGGGCCGATGCCGAGCGCATCTTTGCGGGCGCAGGCACCGTGATCGTGAGCGTTCCCATCGAAGTCACCGAAGCCGTCATCCGTGAAGCTGCGGCGAAAATGCCCGCCGATGCGCTCCTTTGCGACGTCACTTCCGTGAAGACAGGTCCGGTGAAAGCCATGCTCGAAGCGCATCCTGGCCCCGTCGCAGGGCTCCATCCGATGTTCGGCCCCGACGTCACGGACTTCCACGCGCAAGTCTTCGTGCACTCGCCCGGCCGATGCGACAGCGCGGCTGCGCCGCTTCTTGAGCAGATCCGCCTCTGGGGCGGCAAGATCGTGCGCTGCACGGCCGAAGAGCACGACCGCGCCATGAGCATCATTCAGGCGCTTCGACACTTCACAACTTTTGCCTACGGCGTCTTCCTCGCAGACATCCGTCCGGACCTGCACCGGATTCTTTCGCTCTCTTCGCCCATCTACCGGCTCGAACTCATGATGGTCGGACGCCTCTTCGCGCAGGATCCGCATCTTTACTGCGACATCATCATGAGCTCGAAGGAAAAGAGCGAGCTGATCGGCGCATACGTCGAAAGCCTCGGACCGCAGCTCGACATCGTGCGGCGCGGGGACCGCGAAGCTTTCGTGAAGCGCTTCCTGGAAGCGCGCGCCTATTTCGGCGAACTCGCGCCGATCTTCATGAAGGAATCGGGCGCCATGCTCGCCAAGATTCAAGCTGACCGCAGATAAAGACGAGGCGCTGAAGCGCCTCTTGGTTCAAACGAACCAAGCCCGCGCTCTGCCGGCGCCGCTTCTTGCCGCGCTGCCAAAGGAAACGATTGCCGAGCGCTTTCAAAAGGCAAAAAAGAGAGGCCGCTCTTCCCTAAAGTCGCTCAGAAGAAAAACTGCGCGGCTTCATCGGAAAAAGCGGCCCTTTGCCCCGATCGGAAGAAGGCGGACAGGCTTCTTCTAAAGCCCCCCGCTTTCCCCCGCCTTTTCAGGCATTACCAGACGTAGCGGGCGCCGACATTCCAGCGGTAAGGCGTCTTCACAATGCCGCTCGCGGTTCGCTCGAACTCGCCATAGAGGCGCAGCGATTCCGTCATGAAGACATTGGCGCCGAAGCCGTAGGCATACCACGTGCCGCCGAAGTCCTGACGGAAGTCGTTTTCACGCTTGCCGTTGCGGTAGAAGACCGTCTGCGCTTCGCCGTCAAAGTCATGCAGAAGCGAGGCGTGCACATAGAGGTTGCCCTTCTCGGCCGGCAGCTTCAGGCCCGCCATGAGGCCGGCGCGGCCGACGAGCATGTCGACGTCCTTCTGATCGATCTTCGTGCCGAGGCCGGCGCCGTAGCTGTCGCCCTCAATGCGCGAATACATCATCTCGAGCTGCGGCTCAACGAAGAAGCCCTGCGCCGCTTCGAAGCGATGGCCGGCCTCGAGCGTTGCGGACCAGGCGTTCGTCTTGAAGTCGCCCTTGAGGCGCTGGTTTTCCCAGAACGAAATGTTGAATTCGTTTTCCAGGCGCCCGTACTTGAGCGAAGCGTCAAGGAAGCTGCCGCAGTCAAAGAGCGTGCTCGCGTAGGCGGTGAGCGCATAGGTGTTCGTTTCGCCCGTGCCGCGCGAGAAGTCGCTGTCGCCCTTCGTGTACGAGAAGGCAGCGCCCGCCCAGACCTGTGCGTCGCCAGCGCTGATCAGATGGTCCGCACCGACCTGAATGGCCTGGAATTCGGTTTCGGTCTGCTGCGCGCCGTATTCGCTGCGTCCGAAGTACGTGCGCGCCCAAGCGCCGGCGGTGCCCTTCTGGCCGCGCAGATCGCCCATGCGCTTGTTCATGTCGTTCATTTCCGTGCGCCACTGCATGAGCGAAATGCCTGTCGTTTCCGTGACGATCGCTGCATTGGCGTTCACGGTTTCGGCGCCCGGCGTCACGACAAGCTCGCCCGACTCGGTACGATTGGCCGTGCCCGTGAGGCCGTTCGTCCAGACGCCTTCGCCTACGGCGTAGTCGACCTTATCGAGCTTCTCGCCATCGACCGTAACGCTCGACGCCATCTTGTTGACGATCTCGGTCACAGACTGCGTGCCGTCATTGAGCTTGCCGTCGGCAACAACCGTCGTCGACGCACCCTCCTTCATTTCCCCGACCTTCACGGAAACGTCAGCGAGGCTCTTGAATTCGAACGTGTGCTTGTCAGAATCGGATTCATCAATGGCAAGCGTCGAGCCTTCGTTGAGAAGGAACTTCGACTTCGCGTCCATCGATCCGAGCTTTGCGATGTGAAGGAAAGGCGTTGCTTCAGGCGCGGCTTCGGCGCGGGCATAAGCGGCTGCTCTCAGGCCGTCGATTTCGTCAAAGGCAGCTTTTGCAGCAGCGTTGCCGTCAGAAGCCGATTCAATCGGCGGCATAACTTCGACTGTCGAACCACCTTCGAGCTTAAGCGTTGTCACTTCGCTCTTTCCCGTCACCATCCATGACGACGAATTCTTCAAGCTCACAGAAGTATCGTGGACGTCATTGGCCGAGGCGCTACGCACAGCGCCCTTCCAAGTGGAATTCTCGAGCGAAAGCTTGAGATCGTTCTTATCGAGATGCGAATAGTCCGTATTGTTGATCAGTGCCGTATTTTTCGTATGAACAACATCGCCTTCAAAGGTCGAGTTCAAAAATGAAATCGACTGCAGATGACCGCTTTCGGCCAATTGAGCCTGGTCCTTCTTCTGCATCAGCAAGGTTTCGACTTCGATGTTCCAGCCGGAAAGGGTGCTGCCCTCAAACGTTACTTGTTCTTTGCGAACCGGGGCCAAATCATAGGTGCCTGCTGCAAGAATGATCGTTCTTTTCTTTCCTGCAGGATTCCGGAGATCCAGTCCCTTGAAAAGAAGATTCGTTACACCATTGCTTTCAGACGCATACGCATTTCTCGTGGTGGCCGTCGTGATGTACACATTCATCAGATAGCCTTCGTCATAAGCAGCTTTGACTTCTGCAGTTCCGTCATGGGGCGCATCCGATGTCCCTTTACCAAAAAATTCAACCGTATAGGTGTGTGCGGGAGCGTCAGCAAATGATGCAGGCGCAGCGACCACCATGCCCAACGACAGGGCAAGCGCGGTAAGGCGGAACTTCTGATTCATCGGTTTTCCTTTCAATTGAAAAAAAAGTAGATATAAGTATTCGTCCTACGTAACGACGCTTAGCCCGAATTATCCTGATTTCGAATGATATGTGGTGATTACCCCTAAACAATCAGTCTAAGTTTTTAATAATTTCATATTTGAACAAATAATTTTGCGTATAACTACCTAAGCTGTATACCAACAGTTATTTAACCTTGAACTTCGTTCGTCTACGAACAGAAACCCGCTACAATCGTCCCCATCGAAACTCGCTTCGGCAACGGAGAAAACAGATGCTGAGAAGAACCTTTATCGCCGCGGCTGCTTGTGCGCTTGCGCTTGCCGGCTGCTCTGGCGAATCGAACGATGCACCGGCTTCGGGTGAGAAGACAGCAAAATCGACTGCAGACTCTATGCAGAAAGACGTTCTCACGGTCGGGATGGAGCTCGCCTATCCACCCTTTGAAGGCAAAGATGCATCGGGCGCGCCCGCGGGCGTGAGCGTCGACTTCATGAAGGACTTCGGCAAAGCGATCGGAAAGGAAATCCGCATCGAAAACATTGCCTTCGACGGCCTGGTGCCGGCGCTTGTCACCGGCAAAATCGACATGATCATGTCGTCGATGACGATTACGGACGCGCGCCGGGAAACGGTGGACTTTTCGACGCCCTACGCCAACGCGCTCCTTGCGCTCCTCACCAAGAAGGATGCAACCATCAAGTCGATCGACGACCTGAATGCCGAAGGCCGCACGCTCGCCGTGAAGATCGGCTCGACAGGCCACCTCTTTGCGCAAAAGCATCTCACGAAGGCCAAGATCACGGCGCTCGCCGACGAAAGCGCCTGCGTGATGGAAGTCGCGAGCGGCAAAGCCGACGGCTTCATCTACGACCAGCTCACGATCTACCGCAACCAGCAGCGCAACCCGGACACGACGAACGCCATTTTCATCCCCTTCCAGGATGTGGAGCCTTGGGGCATTGCCGTGCACAAGGGCGACAATGCGCTTCGCGAAGCGCTCGACAAGTTCATCGCCGACTACCGCGCCACGGGCGGGTTCGACCGCCTCACGGAGAAGCACCTTGCTGCGGAAAAGGCTGCGTTTGAAAAGCTCGGCTTCAAGTGGTTCTTCGACTTCAGCTCTTCGAAATAATCCAAGCGTGAACCAAGGACGCCCGAAAGCATGACGATGGAAGAGAGACCGCAGAGGCCTGCGGCCGAAAAACCTGCTCCAACGCGCCAGGAGAGAAGCGGCGGATTCGGTGCGCTTTTCCGCCTTGCGCCCGGACGAGAGCCGACCGCGGCGCAGGCCGCCATCGGCATCGTGCTCGCCGCAGCGCTTGCCGTCGCCTTCTTCTGGGCGTCTCTCTCGCGCATTGCCTACCGGCCTGACTTCAGCTTTCTCGCCCAATTCGACATCCGAATCGTCGACGGCTTTCTGCTCACGATCGGCGTGAGTGCGGCGAGCCTTGCGCTCAGCCTCGCCATCGGCGTGCTCGCTGCGGCGGGCGAATCGGCGCGCACGCTCGTCGTGCGATATCTTTCGCGCGGCTACGTCGTCTTCATCCGCGGCACGCCCCTCATCATGCAGATCTATCTCTTCTTCTACCTGGTCGGCACGGCCTGGGGAGTCGAGAACAGATTCTGGGCGGGGGTCATCATTCTCTCGGTCTTTGAAGGCGCCTACATCGCCGAAATCATTCGCGGCAGCTACGCTTCGCTCGAGCGCATGCAGCTCGAGGCGGCAAAAGCAGTCGGCTTCTCGAAGCTGCAGACGCTCCGCTACGTCGTCGTGCCGCAGATGACGGCGCGGACGCTCCCAGCGCTTGCCGGCCAGTTCGCCTCGATCATCAAGGATTCATCGCTTCTTTCCATGATTTCGGTCGTGGAGCTCACGCAGACGATGCGAGAAATTTCGGCGGTGAATCTCAAGCTCGTCGAGTGCTACCTCTTCCTCGGCATTCTCTACCTTGCGCTCACGATTCCTGTTGCAGTCGCGAGCAAGCTCCTTGAACGGAGATTCCGCTATGAAGCTTGAGTTCGACGGCCTCACGATGTCTTTCGGCGCAGAACCGGTCATCAAGAATCTCTGCTTCTCGGCGGAGATGAAGACGCTCGCCGTGATCGGTCCTTCGGGCGGCGGCAAATCGACGCTTCTGCGGCTCGTGGGCGGACTTCTGCAGCCGACTTCAGGCGAAATCCGCCTCAACGGCATCCCGATTCCGAAAACGGTATCGGGACTCCTCGAATACCGGCGCGCCATCGGCTTCGTCTTTCAGCAGAAAGGCCTCTTTTCGCATCTGAGCGCACGCGAAAACATCGTTCTGCCCCTTGTCGCCGTTCACGGCTGGACGCAGCGCGACGCGGAACGCCGCGCCGATGCGCTCCTCGAGCGCTTCGGCCTTGCCGAGCACGGCGACAAGCGCCCAGCTGAGCTCTCAGGGGGCCAGCAGCAGCGCGCGGCGATAGCCCGTGCGGCGGCGCCTCGGCCGAAGCTCCTCCTCCTTGACGAGCCCACCAGCGCGCTCGACCCGGAATACACGGTAGAGGTGCTTGACGTCGTGAATGAGCTCAAGGATGCCGGGAACGACTTCATCATCGTCACGCACGAGATGGGCTTCGCGCGGCATGCCTGCGAAAAAACCGCCTTTTTTGCGAATGCGTCGCTTGAGGAATTCGGCCCGAGCGAGGCGCTCTTCACTGCGCCGCAGACGCCGGGCCTCAAGCGCTTTCTCGGGCGGCTCCTCGAGTGGAGCGTTTGAGACGCGTCCCGCACCCCGTCCGAGCCCTGACGCCGAGTTATTCGGGCGTTGTGAAGTTAGCGTTCGCTTTCGCAAGAAGCCTTTCGAGCGTGTCGGCTTCTTCGGCCGAGAGACCCGCCACGAGCTTTTCGTTCAAGCGCTCGGCAACAACGTCGAGCACGGGCTTCAGCGCGCGGGACTTGTCGGTGAGATCCAAAACCTGCACGCGGGCATCCTTGCTCGAGCGGTGCCGCTCGACGTAGCCGAGCCGCTCGAGGCGGTCCACCATGACGGAAGTCGTCGACTTGGTGCGCCGGATTTTTTCAGCGAGCGTCGTAAGCGGAATGCCGGGCGTTTCAAAAAGCGCATGAAAAACATCGCCGCAGGCAGTGGTGATGTCGTCGAGCCCCGCCTTCTCCATTTCCTCGATCAGAAAGTGATTGGCGTTTTCGCGAAGACGTGCGCTCAGGTGGAGGATTTTGTATTGCTTCATGCTTTATATGCTGCGCTCAGGCGCGCCGCTGGGGGTCTGCGTTGCCTGGGGGGCTTATCCGTTCGTATTCGAACGAATTTTACCTTGATTGCTGCCGCGTTGTGAAGCGATCGCCGACGATCATTGACGGGAAGGCTTCCTGACTGCTGCCCGAAAAGAAGCGGGACCGCCGGCACTTGCCGAACGATCCCGTACTTCTCTTGCCGGACGCGCATGCCCGTCGCGAAAAGCTCGCGACAAGCTCGCGAAAAGCGCTTCCGGCTCAGGCGGAAAAAAGAAGCGCTTACTTCGCTGCTTTTTCCGACGTCTTCGCTTCCTTCGCCGACGCCGTGCCGCCCGCCGCTGTCACGCCTTCAACGAGGTCGAAGAAGCCGTAGCCGCGCAGGCGCTGCGCACGCCGCGCAAGGAGCTCTTCGCGCGGCAGGCGCAGGAGCGCGCGCAGCTCGTCGACGATCGCCTGCTTGAGCGTCGTTGCCATGAGCTTCGGATCGCGGTGCGCGCCGCCCAAAGGCTCGGAGATCACGCGGTCGACGAGGCCGAGCGCCGAGAGCTTGTCGGCCGTGAGCGACAGCGCTTCTGCCGCCTGCGGGGCCTTTGCGGAATCCTTCCAGAGAATCGAGGCGCAGCCTTCGGGCGAAATGACCGAATAAATAGCGTACTGGAGCATCATCACGACGTCGGCGACCGCGATCGCCAGCGCGCCGCCCGAGCCGCCCTCGCCGATCACGCAGGTGACGATCGGCACATTGAGGGTCGACATTTCATAGAGGTTGCGGCCGATCGCTTCGGACTGGCCGCGCTCTTCGGCGTCAATGCCCGGATAGGCGCCCGGGGTGTCGACAAACGTGATGACGGGAAGGTCAAACTTCTCGGCGAGCTGCATCAGGCGAAGCGCCTTGCGGTAGCCCTCGGGACGGGCCATGCCGAAATTGCGCTCCGTGCGTTCGCGAAGCGTGCGGCCCTTCTGGTTGCCGATCACGACGCAGTTGATGTCCGCAATGCGCGCGAGGCCGCCCACGATCGCCTTGTCTTCGGCAAAGGCGCGGGCGCCGTGCAGCTCGTGGAAGTCCGTGAACATCGCATCGATGTAGTCGAGCGTGTAAGGACGATTCGGATGGCGCGCCACAAGCGACATCTGCCAGGGCGTGAGAGAGGCGAACGTCTTCTTCACGAGCTCGGCCTCTTTTGCTTCGAGCGAGGCGATTTCGCTCGCAACGCTCACGCCGCGGCCGCTTTCCTGCTCTTCGAGCTCGCGCAGCTCGTCGATCTTCTTCTCAAGCGCCTCAATGTCGCGCTCAAATTCGAGAAATACCTTCTTGGCCATTTTTTCCAGTCTGTTTCCGGTCGAATTGTGTTCTTGTTGCGCGCTTCGCTCAGAGGCGGCGCCACGTCGTGCCCTGCGGGCCGTCGAGGAGCTCGATGCCTTCGGCGAGAAGATCCGCGCGGATTTTGTCGGCCTTGGCGAAGTCGCGCGCCTTCTTGGCGGCGGCGCGCTCGGCGACGAGCGACTCGATGCGCGCTTCGTCGCCGCTCTTCACAGCGCCGCGCAGGAACGCTTCCGGATCGCGTCCGAGGATGTTGAGGATGCGCCCGAGCGCGAGAAGCTGCCGGACAAGCGCGCTCGAACCCGTACGGTTGATTTCGCCCGCGAGCTCAAAGAGCACCGCCACGGCCTGCGCCGTGTTGAAGTCGTCGTCCATCGCCGCCTTGAAGCGCGCGGCGAAGGGTTCGCTCCAGTCGATCTCGGCGCCGTCGCCCGTGCGCCCGTCGAGCGCCGTGTAGAGGCGCTTGAGGCCTCGGTGCGCCTCTTCAATGAGGCCGCTCGAGAAGGAAATGGGGCTGCGGTAGTGGCTGCGCAGGAGGAAGAAGCGGAGCACTTCCGCGCCGTTGCCTTCCCCGTAGGCGGCTTCCGTATCCTTCAAGGCGTCGCGAATCGTCCAGAAATTGCCGAGCGACTTGCTCATCTTCTCCTCGACGCCGTCGGCGCGGCGCACGCGCAGCGGCCCCGAATGCATCCAGACGTTCGCGAAGGTCTTGCCGGTCGCGGCTTCGCTCTGCGCAATCTCATTCTCGTGGTGCGGGAAGATGAGGTCCGGACCGCCGCCGTGAATGTCGATCGTCTCGCCCAAAAGCTTCATCGACATGGCCGAGCACTCGATGTGCCAGCCCGGGCGGCCCTTGCCCCACTTCGAGTCCCACTGCGGCTCGCCGGGCTTGGCGTGCTTCCAGAGAACGAAGTCGAGCGGGTCGCGCTTGCCGGCCGCTACGGCGACGCGCTCGCCAGAGCGCAGGTCGTCGATCGATTTGCCGGAAAGATGCCCGTACGGACGGAAGCTGCGAACGGCGTAGTCGACGTCGCCGTCCTCGGCCTTGTAGGCGTAGCCCTTTTCCTCGAGCTTGCCGACGAGGTCGAGCATCGCCGGAATGTATTCTGTGGCGCGCGGCTCGTAGGTGGGCGCGAGGCACCCGAGCGCGAGCATGTCCTCCTGCATCGCGCGGGCGAATTCGTCGGTGAGCTCGTCGGTTGAAACGCCGCGCTCGGCGGCGCGGCGGATGATCTTGTCGTCAACGTCGGTGATGTTGCGCACAAACGTGACGTCGTAGCCCGAAGCCTCGAGCCAGCGGCGGATCACGTCGAAGGCGACGAAGGTGCGGCCGTGCCCGATGTGGCAGTAGTCGTAGACCGTAACGCCGCAGACGTACATCTTCACGCGTCCGGGCTCAAGCGGCACGAACGGCTTCTGTTCTCGGGTAAAGGTCGAATAAATGGAAAGCGCCATGACTGTCCTGCAGTTTTCCCAGCGGCTTGGAATAAGCCGATGCGGGGTCCGGGGCGTCTGCCGCACGCCTTGGCAATGCCCCGACGCCAGCAAAAGGTTGTCAGGGAATTTTTCTAAAGCGGCCGCAGCCGGCAAACCCGCTAAAATCTTAGGTTGAATTTTCGAAAGTATAGCCGTCCCGCGGCTCGGGGCGACGCACGACGGAAACGCTCTCAGCCGTAAGGACTAACCGCAAGCGCCAGAGCGCCCATCCTGAACCGTGCGCCCCGGCGGATTCGGCTACGGCATCACGAACACATTTTCCATGCGAAGCACCTTTTCCATCGCCCGCGCCGCTGCGGCCGGGCTCTGCGCCGCGTTTCTTCTCTGCGCGCCCGCCATTGAGGCCGCGCCCACCGAAATGCAGTCGCTCGCCGCGACGCTGCACGATTCCGAGTTTTCCGCGCGCGTCGAGCGTCTTTTGAAGCAGAACCGTCCCGCGCAGGCGGTCGAGCTCGCCGAAATCGGCATCAACCGCAACCCGCGCAACGCCCAGCTTCAGTTCATGCGCAGCATCGGCCTCGAGCGGCTCGGCCGCACCGAAGAGGCAGCCAAGAGCCTCCGCAGCCTGATCGCCGCCTATCCGGAAATCCCTGAGCCCTACAACAACCTCGCCGTGATCGAGGCTGGTTTCGGCAACCTCGAGGACGCGGTCCGCCTGCTCAACCAGGCGCTCGCCATCAATCCGGACTTCGCCACGGCGCGAAAGAATCTCGGCGACGTCTTCCTCGCGCTCGCCATAGAAAACTACGAAAAGGCCGCGCCCGTGCTCTCCGGCAACGACGCGCTGCAGACGCGCCTCAAGACGCTTCAGCGCTTGGTCGATCGCAAGTAGCGCCGCCGCTTTTCGTTCAACATTTTCGCCAACATAAGACTTAAAGAGCTTCACCCATGCAGATCCGCAACCGCCTCCTTCTTGCCGCGTTTCCCCTGACGCTTCTCTGCGGCCTCGCAGAGCCCGCCGCAGCCGCGCAGAACGATCCCCGCGTCGAGCTCGACACCTCGATGGGCAAAATCGTCGTTCAGCTTGCGCCCGAACGCGCGCCGATCACCGTGCAGAACTTCCTGCGCTACGTCGAAGAAGGCCACTACAACGGCACGATCTTTCACCGCGTGATCGCGGGCTTCATGATCCAGGGCGGCGGCTTCACGACCGCGATGGTCGAAAAGCCCACGCACGATCCGATTCCGCTTGAAGCGCGCGGCGGCCTGCGCAACGACACCTACACGATTGCCATGGCCCGCACGTCTTATCCGCATTCCGCGACTTCGCAGTTCTACATCAACGTCGCTGACAACGACTTCCTCAACGCCGATCAGGCGCAGGACGGCCAGGGCTATGCGGTCTTCGGGCGCGTCGTCTCGGGCACCGACACGGTCGACAAAATCGCCGCCGTCAAGACAGGCGTCAAGAACCGCATGAGCGACGTGCCGCTTGAGCCCGTCGTGATCAAGAGCGCCAAAGTGCTCAAGTAACAGCGCGCGGCTGTGCGAAAATATCGCCCCTAATCCATTCGGCGAAAGCGCGCCTGCCCTCCGAAGCAGGCGCAGCTTTCCTCCCATTCAAAATTAATTTGGACGCTTTAAACAAATGATCCGCTTTACTACCAACAAGGGCATCATCGACATCGAACTCGACCACGAACATGCGCCGAAGACAAGCGCCAACTTTGAAGCCTACGTGAAGTCGGGCTTCTACAACGGCACGATCTTCCACCGCGTCATCCCTGGCTTCATGATCCAGGGCGGCGGCTTCGAGCCGGGCCTCAAGCAGAAGGCCACGATGCCCCCGATTGAGAACGAAGCGGCCAACGGCCTCAAGAACGACCGCTACACGATCGCCATGGCCCGCACGACGGATCCGCACTCGGCGACCGCCCAGTTCTTCATCAACGTCGCCGACAACGACTTCCTCAACCACACCGCGCCCACGCCGCAGGGCTGGGGCTATGCCGTCTTCGGCCGCGTCGTCGCCGGCCAGGACGTCGTTGACGCGATCGCTGGCGTTCGCACCGCCACGCGCGGCTTCTACGGCGACGTGCCCGTTGAGGACGTCGTGATCGAAAAGGCTGAAATCATCAACGAATAAGGCGAAGGCCGCCCTTCCCTGGCGGCTCCTTCAAAACCCACAAGCGGCCGCGCGCCATCGCGCGCGGCCGATTCAACCGCACTAGAAGGCATCCCGATGGACATCACCAGCGTTCCGGCCACGGCCGGCCTCACGAGCATTGCGCCGCTCTCGAATCCGATCATCATTTCGGACCTGCACCTCACCGAGCGCAAGCCCAAGACCATCATGGCGTTCGTGCGCTTCATGAAAACGATCGCGCCCCGCTATCCGGAGCTCGTCATTCTGGGCGACCTCTTCGACTTCTGGATCGGCGACGACGCCGCTGAAGCCGCCGAACCGATCATTGCGCTCTTGAAGCTTCACGCTTCTACGGGCCGCCGCGTGATCGTGATGCCGGGCAACCGCGACGTCATGCTCGGCAAGGGTTTTGCCGAAGCCGCCGGCGCTGAGCTCGTGCGCGATCCGATCGTCGTTGAGATCAAGGGCCGCAAGGTGCTTCTCGCGCACGGCGACCAGTGGTGCCTGCGCGATGAGGAATACCAGAAGTTCCGCGCGATGACACACGATCCGCGCTGGCAGGCCGCTGCGCTCGCCAAGAGCGTGCCCGAACGCCTTGCGATGGCGCAGACGGCGCGCGCGCAGAGCGAAGGCGACAAGCGCGCGAAGACCGAAGCCGAGATGGACGTCGTCGACTCTGCGGTTGCCGAAGCCGCGCACGCCGCCGGCGTCGACCTCGTCATTCACGGCCACACGCACAAGCCCGCCGCGCACGTGGGCGCCACGATCGAGCGCTGGGTCGTGCCCGACTGGGAGCTTGACGACGTCGCTGAAGGCTCAAGCGGCAGAAGCGGCATGATCACGTTCCTTGAGGACGGCCGCCCGCAGATTCAGATGCTTTAAGCCGCTCGCACTCCTGCGCTCATAACGCTAAAGCCCGACGCATCTTCCGGGATGCCTCGGGCTTTTTGCTTGAATCCCCACAGGGCTACGGGCTGGCGGGCCGGCCGCTCGCTCCTCTCTCGAGCCGCGCTCAGCCTCAGCTCAGCCTTAAATCAGCCTTCACTCAGCCGCTTCGCTGCGGCTGCAGCAGTCTCGGACCAGCGCGCAAGGTCTGCTGCAATCGACGGATTCTTATACACGTCGTTCACTGCAAAGGTCGGCATGAAGGGGCGCATGCCCATGTAGGCGAACTGCTTATGCAGATGCATCAGCACGCCTTCGAGTCCGCGCCCGTCGAAAAACTGCCCGGGCTCGCTGATCGCCTCAATGGGCGCATTCCACGTCGTGGAGAGCCAATAGAAGCGGTCCGTGAGGAAGCCCCCTGAACCGTAGCGGCTCGACGGATCCGTGCGCGTTCTGCCGTCGGTGCCGCAAACACGCGGATCCGTGAGCACTTCGTCCTGCCACTTGATGTACTGCCAGGGCGCGGACATCGCCCAGACGGGCGTCTGAACGAGGATGAGGCGGGCGTTTGCCACCTTTTCGACCTCAGCGTCAAGCGTCCAAGGCTCGTTGAGATTTGTTTCAACGACGCTCAAGCCCGCCTTCGTGAAGGCTTCGCGCGCAATGCGGACCATTTCGGCGTTGAGGGCGCCGCCTTCCCCCGTTGTGCGGCGCACGCCGGCGTTGACGATGAGAACGTTTAAAGACATGCTGATCTTCCTTTTCTGAGATTAGGGGGGCTTTCCGGAGACGGCGATGCCGCCCGTTGGAGCGGCATCATCGCGAAAGAAGTGCTTACTTCAGGTATTCGGCGTAGAACGCTTCAATCTTGTCGAAAGGCACCTTTTTGTCGTAGAGGTCCGTGTGATTGGCGCTCGGCACAATCACGAGCGACTTGTTGTCGCCTTTGAGCGCCTTGAAAGTGTCTTCGCTGAAGTAGCGCGAATGCGCCTTTTCGCCGTGCACGAGCATCACGGCGCTCTTGATTTCACCCGCATAGGTGAGAATCGGCATGTTGATGAAGGAGAGCGACGAGGTCGTGTTCCAGCCGCCGTTCGAATTGAGCGAGCGCTTGTGGTAGCCGCGCGGCGTCTTGTAGTAGTCCCAATAATCGACGACGAACTGCGGCGACGCCGGCCGCGCATCCGGGAGTCCGCCCGCGAGCGCGTAGCGGCCTGCCTTGTAGTCGGCGGTGCGCTGCGCATTGAGGGCAAGGGCATCGCCGTGGGCGACACCTGCCGTTTGTGCGGTATGTGCGTGCGCAGATGCCCGTCTGGCAAGGTCG
>CAJMKD010000014.1 GCA_905213905.1 uncultured Sutterella sp.
ACCCGATCCCGAAGCGCAGCCCGTGCGTTCGCCTCCGCCGCCCGTTCCAGAACCTTAGCCGGAACCAGTACCTGAGCCAGAACCCGCGCAGCCCCCTGATCCGCCGAAGCCGCCGGAACCGAAGCCCGAGCCCAAGCCCGAGCCAAAACCGGAACCCAAGCCTCAGCCGAAGCCTGCGCCTGCGCCCAAGAAGGTCGTGGAAAAGCCGGTTCAGAAGAAGGCGCCGCCCGCGCAGAAGAAAGCGCCCGCTCTGCCAGCCGATGAAGTCGGCGCACCGGTGCCGCCGAGCGCCGATGCGGTGCCGGGCGACGCGAATCGTGCGGGCTCGCCCGGGCTGCTTGAGGGCGGGAAGCCGGGCGGCGTCGGCGCCGGCCTCGCCGGCACGAGCACGGCTTCTTCCGACGGAAAGGACCGCAACGAAGCGATTGCGCAGATCATCGCCATCATTGAGGCGAACAAGTCTTATCCGCGCCGCGCGAGACAGACCGGACAGGAAGGCGTGGTGCTCCTGGCTGTTCATGTCAATGCGGCCGGCGTCGTTGAAAGCGTCGAGGTGCTTCAGAAGCATCCGTCGGTGCTTTTGAACCGGGCGGCAAAAAATGCGGCGGAGCCCCTCATCGGCGTGAAGACCCCGCTCAAGGCGGCGCTGACGCTTGAAGTGCCGGTGAAGTTTGAATTGAAGCGTTGAGGCGCTTAGACGCGCCAATGCTGGCGCACCCGCATGCTTCTCGAGCGGATTGGCGGATTTCGGCCCGATCTTCCGCTGCCGTCAAGCCGAATTAGAATGCCTCGGCCGCAGGATGCGGCCGAGCTCCCTTTTACCATTCATCAGAAAAACAAAAAAACGGAGACGATCTGCGTGAACGATCGACGAACGGACCCAATCGATACGGGAAGCGTTGCCGCAGCAGCGCCGGCGCTTTCGATAAGCGGACTGCGCAAGGTATACGCTTCCGGCACAGTGGCGCTCGAGCGCATCTCGCTCAATGTGGCGGAGGGCGAGTTTTTCGGGCTTCTCGGACCCAACGGCGCCGGGAAGACGACCCTCATTTCCTGCCTCGGCGGCCTCGTGCAGCCGACGGAAGGCACCATCCGCGTTTTCGGCATCGACTGCGCGAAGCAGCGCCGGCTTGCCGCCCGGCATGTCGGCATCGTGCCGCAGGAAATCACGTTCGATCCCTTTCTGACGGTTCGCGAGACGCTTCGCTTTCAGTCGGGCTACTGGGGCGTGCGCGGCAACGACGACTGGATCGATGAAATTCTCTCGAACCTTGGTCTTCTCGAAAAAGCGGACGCTTCCATGCGCGCGCTCTCGGGCGGCATGAAGCGTCGCGTCCTCGTCGCGCAGGCGCTCGTTCACAAGCCGCGGCTCATTGTGCTTGACGAACCCACGGCGGGCGTCGACGTCGAGCTTCGCGAAAGCATCTGGGCCTTCATCGGGTCGCTTCATCGCGCAGGCGCCACCATCATTCTCACGACGCATCATCTAGAAGAAGCGCAGGCGCTCTGCGGGCGCATTGCGATCATGAACCGCGGGCGCATTGCGGCGCTCGACCGCACCGAGACGCTTCTTTCCCGCTTTGAGGGGCGCGTGATGAAGTGCCGGCTTCTCAAGGGCGAGCTTCCCGAGGCGCTGGCGGGCGACCTCATGCGCCGGCACGGCGCAGATCTCGTTCTTCGGGTTGCGGACGCGCGCGACGCGGGCGAAAAGCTCGCGGCTTTTGCCGCAGCTGGCGTAGAAATTGAAAACCTGACCGTTGGGCAGCCGAGCCTCGAAGACGTCTTCATCGCCGTCACGAGCGAGGCGGAAGCCAAGGCTGCGGGCGCCGTAGATGGCCGGAGGAACGTGAAGTGAAGGACGCACTGATTCCTTTTTGGACGCTCTTCACGAAAGAGACGATCCGCTTTCTTAAGGTTTGGAAGCACACGATTTTTGCGCCGGTGTTGACGAGCTTTCTCTACCTCGTCGTTTTCGGCGAAGCGCTCGAGAAGCACCTCCCCGTCTATGCCGGCGTCTCCTACACGAACTTCATCGTGCCGGGCCTCATCATGATGACGGTGTTGCAGAACGCCTTCTCGAACACGGCGTCTTCGCTCATCCAGTCGAAGATTTCGGGAAATCTTGTCTTCATTCTTCTCCCGGCCATACCCGGTCCGGCGATCGCAGCGGCCTACATCTGCGCGAGCTTCGTGCGCTCGGCCATGGCGGGCGCCGGGGTCTACATCGTCTGCATGGTCTGGGCGGCGCCCCCGGTCGCGAATCCCTTCTATCTTGTCGCGTTCGCGTTTTCGGGCGTCATCATCATGGCTTCGCTCGGTCTCATTACGGCGCTTTGGGCGGAGAAGTACGACCAGATGGGCGCCGTCATGAACTTCGTCGTGATGCCGCTCACCTTCCTCTCGGGCGTCTTCTATTCGGTGGATTCGCTCCCGGAAGTCTGGCGGGATCTGAGCCTCTTCAATCCCTTCTTCTATCTTGTCGACGGCTTCCGCCAGGGATTTTTCGGCACGGGCACGACCAATGCAGCGCTCTCGCTTGTGATCGTCGGCGTGACGGCGCTCGCGACAGCAGCGGCGGCCGTGACACTCATGACGCGCGGCTGGAAGATCCGCGCATGATCAATTGAAAGCTTTCGGACCGGCGCTGCGCGACGGAAGACCAGTCCGATTTTCGAGGCGCAAAGGACGTCGTCCGGTTTCCGGTCGGCGTCTTTTGCGTTTCTCGGGAAGCATCAAAAGGCAGAAAAGCCACGCCGGTGCGTTTTGCCGCGACGTGCTCGAAAAGGTTGGCGCCTGCTGCGCGGAGGAGAGCCGCCGCTCGGAAACGCGTCAGTTCCCTTTGGCTTCGCGGCGAATCATCCGCATGAGCGCGAT
The DNA here is from genome assembly GCA_905213905.1 of uncultured Sutterella sp. Classification (GTDB taxonomy): domain Bacteria; phylum Pseudomonadota; class Gammaproteobacteria; order Burkholderiales; family Burkholderiaceae_F; genus Sutterella. The sequence goes on from CAJMKD010000014.1 coordinate 2,875, forward strand.
GCCGATCACGACGAGAATTGCCGAGGACGCCACGAAGACCATCGAGGTGGCGGTTGTGGGCGTGCCGATCGTCGTGAGAGGCGCAACGAGCCCGCCGCCCCCGAAGCCGACGGCGCCAAGGATCGCAGCAGCGAGCCCCGAGCGCGGGCGGTGCCGCGAGAGCGCAGCCGTCATGGCGGCCGGGAGCGTGAGGCCGAGCATGATGAGAAGAATGAAGTAGATCGGGGCAATCGCCCAGAGCGTCAGATCGAAGGCGTAGCCGATCGCGAGAAGGGCGGAAGCGGCTAGCATGCCGATCGCGCCCGCGAGCATGGCGAAGGCCGGCGAAGAAAGACGGCTCGAGAAGGCGGCACCTACGGTAATCCCGAGCGCCATGGCGCCGAAGAACATGCCGTAGTGCGTGGCCGAGAGCGCAAAGTGATCCTGGAAAATGAAGGGCGACGAAGCAATGTGCGCGAAAAGCACGGCCGACGCAAAGATCTGCTGGAGCACGATCGCAACGAACACCGGATCGCCGAAAAGGCGCTTCACGCTTTCCCGGAAGGTTTCGGGCGAAGCCGGCAGCTCGGACGCGGCGCTTTGCGGTTTCGGGCCGGAGGCAAGCTTGGCTGCGCGGCGCGCCTTGGCGGCGAAGCGCGTTTCCGCAAGCCGCATGAAGGTGAGGATGAGGAGGCCGATCCCGGCCGCAAACATGAGCCAGAAGATGCCGCGCCAGCCTACCGTTTCCGCGATTAGGGAGCCGAGAAGCGGCGCCGTGATGGGCGCAATGCCTTGAATGGAGCCCATGACGGCCATGAAGCTCCCGAGTGCGCGGCCGGTGTATCGATCGGCCGCTACGGCTCTTGACATCACGATTGCGCCCGAAGCGCCGAGCCCTTCGAGAAAGCGCATGGCAAGAAAGAGTTCGACCGAGGGCGCAGCGGCCGCGCCGAAGGTCGATGCCGTGAAGAGAAGCAGGCTCCAGAGCAGCGGTCCGCGCCGGCCCTTGGCGTCGGAGAGCGGCCCCACGAAGAGCTGGCCGATCGCGAGCCCCCACATCGTCATCGAGAGCCCAAGCTGCACCATGGAGGCGGACGCTTGGAAAGCCTTCACTTGTTCGGGCAGCGTCGGGAGATAAAAGTCTGTGACGAACGGGCCGAAAGCGGCCAGCGCCGCAAGAAAGAAAAGCAAAAAGGTGCGGCTGTTCTCCGCGGGCGGCGAGAAAAACGATTTCGTCGCTGAAGTACCTGCTTGCATCAAGCGTGGCTCCCAATGATTGGTGTTGTTGCGGCAGCGGCCAGACGTTCGGGCTGGCGTCATGCGGCGGTTTTTTTTGAAGTTTACAAGCCGAAAACCGGGCGAATCTGAAGCTCCGATGCCGTTGCGGCGCGCTTTTGGGGGCCGGCATCAGTCGAAGAGCGGATCCGGATTATCGCCCAGGCTGACCGATCTCCGTGGAGTGCTTCGGCGCGGCTGAAGAAACTTCGTCGCCAGTCAGGCGTTGCACGCTGCCAACTTATGTCATTTACCCTCCCGTAGGGGTGCAGATGACATAAGTACGCTCTTTTTCTAATGGTTGAATTTTCTATTGAAATCAAGTGATATTATTTATGCCTACAGCTGCATATAGGTATAAATACCCCACCCCTTGAAAAGGTCGCTTCCTAGGATGGCTTCGTGGTGCCGCGGCGAGATCTCGTGCCGCGGCATCATGCCTTCCGCCCGATGCGGCGGATGGCCGAGAAATATTTCTTGGAGCAAGTTAATGAACAAGAATTTCAAGGTGGTCTTCTCGAAGGCCCGCAACGCTCTGATGGTTGTGAACGAAGTCACATCTTCCGTTCAAGCCAAGGGCACGAAGACGGTGATCGCTGCGGCCGTTGCCGCTGTGGCTGCCGGCGCAGCGGTTGCGGCGGAGCCGACCAATACAACGCTGACGGAAACTGATAAGCAGATCGTCTACACGGGCAAAGACGCGACCGACGGAAAGAAGCTTGATCAATATTTCGTGACGGCAAATAAAAAAGACGGCGCCACCGTGACCGACAAGACGGCCGACGTCTTCGGCAAAGACGGCAAGGTTGACGTCCTGATGCGCGTCGACGGAGACAAGCGTCTCGTCATTTCGAATGGCGCCTTCACGAATCTTGGCAGTCCGATGGAGGACGTGTCAGGCGGTCGCGGCGCGCTGGTTTCTGTTGCCGGCGGCAATGCTGCCATCACGAACGTCACGTTCGAAGGCAACAAGTTCGCGAGCGTTAAGAACGGTGAAACCCTCGACGGCACCGGCGCACGCGGTCTGGTTCTTCTTTCGGATAGCGGCAAGCTATTTGTCAAGGACTCCGCCTTCAAGGACAATGCCGGCGGCTTCGGCACCGCCATTCATGTTTCGTCCGGTACGGCAGAAGTCATTGATACCGACTTCATCGGCAACACCGCTGACTACCATGGCGGCGCGATGCGCGTGAACGGAAGCAATGCCGTTGCCAACGTTGAAGGCAGTCTTTTCCAGAACAACATCGCCGGCGGCAAGGGCGGTGCGGCCATCATCAGCGGCGGCGGTAAAGCCACGTTTGACGGCGTCACGTTCAGCGGCAACGAAGCGAAGCAGGCCAAAAGCGAAAACGGCACAGTGGCTTCAGCGGGCGGCGCGCTGATGATTCTCGGCGATGCCGGCGAAGTTTCCATCACGGACTCGGCATTCACCGGAAACAAGGCTTCGACTGGTCGCGGCGGCGCGATTGCCATTGATGGCTCCGAAACCAACACCATCAAGAATTCCACCTTCACCGGCAACACCGCTGTTGAAGGCGGTGCCGTCGGTCTTTGGGGCGGCAAGGCGACATTCACCGATACTGATTTCATTGACAATACGGCCGGCGGCTGGGGCGGCGCGATCTTTGTCGGCAACGGCGGCGAAGTGACGATTGCTGCCGACAAAAAGGACGTGACCTTCTCCGGCAACAAGGCAGGCACGGATTCTCAGGAACTGGCGCCGCAGCGCTACGACTACACGGGCGACGCGCTGTATCTCCAGGGTACAAAGGCTACGTTTGATGCCGCCAAGGACCGCACGATCACGGTGGCTGATGGCATTGCCGCTCTCTCAACGGCTGAAACTCCTGCTGAAATCACCAAGTCCCGCGAAGGCGCGCTCGTCGTTACCGGCAGCATGGAAGGCTTTGTCGGCAAACTCAATGTCACCGAAGGCGAGATGACGATTGCGGGCGGCATCGGTTCGTACGACCTCGCGACGCAGTCTGCATTGAACAGAAATACGATCGGTGAAGCGGCTGCCTACGGCATGACGACGACCGTGACGGTTGGCGGTGGCAACAAAAAGGCCAAGCTTACGATGGGCGACGTGGTCGTCAATCGTGCTGCGGCTTCTGAATCAGATACAGCCGGCACGAAGTTCGACGTTAAGAACGGCAGCGCGCTGACATTGAAGAGCCTCACGCTTACCTCGTCTAAGTACACCGACCGTGTCGAGCCTGCCGCCACCCCTGCAACGTTTGAAACGAAGGGACACGGCACTGTTGTAGTGGACGAGAAGGCAGAAGCTCAGATTGAAGAAGCGCTCACCGTTGAGGCGGGCACGATTTTTGATAAGAGCGGCAATGGCAAGCTTACGGTCGGCAGCCTCAGCACAGCCGCCGGTACAGCTGCTTCTACAGGCACAAGCGCTGTGGAAGAGGGAACGATCAACATTTCGGCAGGCACGCTTGCCGTTCTTGGCGCTTCGACCAATGCGGGTACGATTCAGGATGGTACTGGCAGCGGCACGCTGGAAATTGCAGGCGACTTTGCCAACAGCGGCGCCATTGACGTAACGACGCTCGACATCACGGGCGGCACGTTCACGAACACGGCTTGGGAAAACGTTAAAGAAGGTGTTTTCAATAAGATCCAAGTCGGCATGACGGCTGACACGCTCACGATCGAAAACGCCAAGTTCGTCAACAGCGGCACGTTTGCGGCCAACACCATTGAGCTCAATGAAGGTGCTTGGCTTGAAACGGCGATCTCGCTTGGTGGTAGTACCGACGGCACGCTCTCGAAGAAGGACGGCGAGTCGAGCATGGTGGTCAACACCCTGTACTTGAACGAAGGCGCGACCCTCAACGTCCTGGGCTACAACGATAAGTACGGCGAGGCCAAGGAAAACAACGCGCTCAACATTCACAGCGGCACGTTTAATCTCGACGGCGGCAATGTGCTCATCAACGGCGAGTCGCTTGCGGACAAGACCGTCATGGTCAATGTCGGTAGCCTCAACGTGAAGTACGGCGACTATGAAGTCGGCACGCTTTCGTTCGAATCCGAAACCTCAGGCGTGGTCACGATTGAAGAAGGGTCGCTGAAGGTCAACAACAAGCTCGAAACCAAAGCGACCTCTAATCTGGTTGTCGGCGTCAACGGCACGCTTGATCTGACAGCTGAATCGATCGGGCTCAAGGCCAAGGCAGACGGCTCGAGTGAAACTGCTACTGGGTTCAAGGGTGTTTCCAACAGCGGCACGATTAAGATTTCCGGCTTTGACGGTCAGACGCTCAAGACGGATTTCTTTAATGGGCTGACTGCCGGACAAACTACCAAGATTACCGGTACTGGCTTGATCGACTTCGGCAATATTGCCATTGAAGGCGTGACGGCGGATGACGACGGTTATTACGACTACTCTGAAGTTAAGAATCTCGGCGGCGTTGTTACGGACACTTTCAAGCAGGCTACGTTTGTCGTTGATCAGAATGAAAACGTTCGCGGCAGCTTCGGCAGCCTCCGAACCGCTCAGGATTCCATCAACGTCGACAAAATGCTGGTTCTGAATGGCTCCGGCCTTTTGGCGGTCACGACTGGCACAACTGAAACGGCCGCTGGCTTTACGCTTAACGACGGCGATGTGCTCCGCACGACTGGCAACGATGCTGTGATCGGCGAGTTGGCGGGTACGGGTACGCTTTCTGTCGATTCCGGCAGCCTCTCCGTAACCGAACTGACGAAGGCCGAAGGCGAGACGCCGGCGACTTATGCCGCAATTAACGTCAATAACTTCTACGTTGAAGACGGTGCTACGTTCACGTCGCTTGGCGATGTCACGGTGAAGAAAAAAGGCGCCATCAGCGGCACTGCAAACATCAAGAACCTGACGATTGGCGACAATGTTGCCGCTACTCTCGAGATCGACGGTTCCGCGGTTGTTGAGACGCTCGTAGGCATGGCAGACAGTACGGTTCGCGTGGGCGACAACGATGACGCTGGTTCGTTGGTTGTGACAACCGTGACTTCCGGCAAGATCTTTGCGGACCCGGCTTGGGAAAACGGCACCGAGCACTCCACGGTTGCTGTTGAAACGCTTAAAGGCGGCGTTGTGGAAGCAGGCCGCAACTCGATCGTTGCTGTCGGCACCACGAACATCGCTGAAGCGCAGGCCGCCCTTGCAAAGACGGGCCGTGTGCTGGCGAAGGAAGGCAAGAACGCTGTCCAGGGCGTCGCGTATGTGACGGGCAATCCTGAAACGGACGAAGTCACGGGCAAGGTGACCTACACGACGATTGCGGGCAATGTGCTTGCTTCGGGTGCCGACACGCCGACGACAACGGCTTCAACGGGCACAGCCGAAGGCGGCCTGATGATCGTCGATATGAACAAGGTTGATGCGACGGGAAATAAGGCGGTCTTTGCGAATAAAGTCGAGAACGACGGCACGATCTATCTCTTGGACGGCGTGAAGGGTCAGTCGGTCAAGCTGAGTGAAACTTCTTACGAAGGTACAAACGGCCAAATCGAAATTGCTGCAGAACGCATCCTGAACGCAACTGTCGACAACTCGACGGTGGCAATCGACCTTATTGACCGCGCCACCTATCAGGAAGCTTTCGGCGGCCTCGCTGCAGCCAATGCGATCTACAGCCTCTACGACAATGCCGCGAACAACAATGGCTCGAAGTCTGCGCAGTTTGCCAATTGGCTGATGAGCGCTGAAAGCGTCAACGGCCTTGCGACGAATGGCGATGTCGTGGCGGTCGGAAATGCCGCGGCTGCGATTGGCGCAACGGCAGGCCTCCAGACGGTGACGATGGATGCCGTTGAAGGCTTCACCGACACGATCGGCACGCGCACGAGCATCCTCGCGTCGCGCGGCGAAGGCGTGAACGTCTGGGCGGACGTCAACGGCGGCCGCTATCAGGCCAAGAAGCTGATGGATGGTGCGGGTTATTCGTCCGACATCTATGCCGGCGTCCTCGGTATCGATACGACCGTTTCCTGCGGCGCTGTGATCGGTGCTGCCATCACAGTCGGCACGGCCGATACGGACAGCGAAAAGACGCTGGCCGATACGTCGACCGACACGGACTTCTACGGCGTGTCTCTCTATACGTCGAAGAGAATTGGGGAAGCCGCGAACTTCGCGGTTGACCTCGGCTACGTCCATGCCTCGAACGATGTGTCGGGCAGTGTTGCAGGCTATCGCCTTGCCGATTTCTCGGCCGATACCGATGCCTTCACGCTCGGCATCAAGGGCGAACTTCTCACGAAGTTCGGTTCGATGAACGTTGTTCCGCATGCCGGACTCCGCTACACGCGTCTCTCCACCGACGACTTTGAAGCTGCGTACGAGACGAGCGTCGACGACATGAACATCTTCCAGCTGCCGGTCGGCGTCACCTTCTCGGGCGACTTCGATCTGGCCGGCTGGAAGACCTCGCCGATGTTCGACCTTTCGGTCATTCCGGCTTTCGGCGACAAGGATGCGGACATGAAGCTCGGCATCCAGGGCGCGTCTGCAACGGACAACCTTGCGGTTCGCGTGATCGACACGACGCCCGTCCAGGCCGCGCTCGGCATTTCTGCCACGAAGGGCGCCTGGAACTTCGGCCTCAGCTACAAGCTGGGCGTCGGCGGTGATGAGCGTCTCGACAACGCGTTCAACGCCCGCGTGAGCTATGCCTTCTAACTGAGAAAAGCAGCGGCGGTTTCTTCAACCGCTGCTGCTTCCCAGTGCCTGTTTCAAACAGGCATACGGAAGGGAGTGTTCACTCCGATTGACTGGGCCTAGAGGAGGATTCGCTCGAGACTGAAGCGATGCACGTCCTCTGAAGGCTGCCATCAAACAAAGCCCGTTCTCCGTTTCGACAACGGGGAGCGGGCTTTTTTTGTCCTTTTTTCGGAGGCCGTCATGTCCGACCTTTATGAACTCGGCTCGACTTCGTTGCCCGAAACCAATGCACCGGAACGCATCCGATCCGCCCGATGCATTTCTGAAGCCAAGCGCCGAGCGGCGCTCAAGCTCTTCAAATCAGGCCTCGGCTACAAGGCCGTCGCATCGACGCTCAATCTCTCCGTCAACACTGTTCGCGACTGGGCGCGCGCCTACCGGCGCGGCGACTTTGAGATTAAAGTGGCGATCAATCAATACCGTTATCCTGAGGAAACAAAAAGGTTGGTTCGATCGCTTCGAGTGTCTGGCGTTTCTTGGAAAAAGATCGCTGCGCAAACGGGCGTCAAGGTTTCGACTTGCCGGGCCTGGGTGGCGCAGGCCTGTAAGGATGACGAATAGTGCCAAGCAAAGAAAAGTTTTTGAAAAGCTGAAGACAAGAGGGATGTTGGCTTACCGCAACGAGGGGGATGGTAGCTTTCGGAGTGGGCGATGCAACGTCAGAGCGGAAGCTTATTTGCCTCATATGCCATGTAAAGAGTTCTTTGTTATTATTGTTGACGTATATGTTATTAGGGTAATTACCCCCCCCCAATAACTTGACAGATAGCATGAGTTCGTGCTTTGCACTGCGCCCGCTTCGCGCGAGCGCACAAGGATTTTATTTCTTGGAGTTAACTCATGAAGACAAATTTCAAGGCCTCGAAGACAGTCCTCGCGCTGGCTGTTGCGGGCCTGATTTCGAGCGGTGCTTTTGCTGCTGAAAAGGCAGAACTTGTAACGCCCTCGATGAGCATTGCTACGCCGACGTTCGAAACAGCTGATCCCGCGGCTGAGCATTCCTTTATTCAGTCGGGCCTTTTTGAGGGTGGTTCTGGCGGTGATTTTGCCGGCGCTCTCGTTACAACTGCCGGGCTGAAATTTGGCGATAAGGCCAGTGTTGCTGATGCCACGCTGTCTTATCAAGGAAATGAGCTTCGCATTATTGGCGGAACCTTCACCGGCTTCGAAGTGAAGAAGAACGCGATCGGCGGTTCGGTTTTCCAGCATGTTGGATCTGAAACTTCCGCTGACCAGATGTATGTCACGGTCGATGGTTCGACCTTCACTGGCAACACGGGCGTCCGCGGCGGTGTCGGCTATGTTCGCAATGCGAAAGTGTTCGAGGTGTCCGATTCAATGCATTCAAGCAATACGAGCACGGGTGCCGGCGGCGTTTATGACATCCACGGTTCGACAACTGTCATTGCCGATTCTTCCTTCACGGGCAACAAGGCCGCTACAGACGGCGGCGCAGTGCGAATTGAAGCGGGAAAGACGACGCTTGACACTGTTGTCTTCGATAAGAACGAAGCCGGTTCCGTCGACGATCAGGGCAAAGTGACGAATGCCGGCAACGGCGGCGCTCTGCAGATCATCGGCAAGGCTGAGGTCACCGGCAACAACGTTACCTTCACTGGCAACAAGACTACGGTCAACGGTCACGGCGGTGCGGTCAATCTGGGCAGCGCTGCAGCTGACAGCGTGATTAGCTTCACCGATTCGACCTTTGACGGCAACTTTGCCGGTCAGGGCGGCGCGGTGTACCTGCAGGGCCAGACGGTGAGCTTCACCGATACGACCTTCACGAACAACCAGGCTCAGGGCTTCGGCGGCGCGATTCGCGCTAATGGCGGCAAGGTCAAATTCAATGTTTCCCTCGGCAAGACCAACGTCGTTTCCGGAAATACCACCGTTGCTGACAGCTATACCGACAAGCGTTACGACGGCGACCAGGGCGGCTTCCTGTACCTCCAGGATGGCGCTGAAGCAAACTTTGACGTTGACGGCACGCTCGTGATCGGTCAGGCCGGCAGCAAGGCTGACGGCATTTCCGCCGTATCGAAGGATGGCGAAGTCAACACGATCAACGTCTCCGGCGACGGCGAAATGATCGTGAACAGCGACATGACCGCCTTTGTTGGCAATCTAAATGTTAACGGCGGCTCGCTCACGCTCAATACCGGCATCGGCGAATACGACATGGCGATGCAGGAAGCGGTCAATAAGGCAGACAAGACGACGAAGGACTTTACCTACGAGTCGGTTGCAACGACGATCACCATTGACGGCGAAGGCAGCCTGACGACTGGTGATCTTGCCGTCAACAACAAACTTGATATCGACGTTAAAAGCGGCACGCTGAAGACGGGCGCTATCTCGGTGGTCAAGTCTGCCGAATACAAGGATCTCGTTGTCGGCACCGAAGGAGCGTTCGCTTCTCAGACGACGACTGGTGCTGCGACATTGACTGCAAACGGCACTGCCGAAATCGGTTCCATTACCGTCAATGCTGAAGGCGCTAAATTTGCTGCCGACGGTACGGGTTCCATGACTGTTCTCGGCGACATCGCTGTTGAGGCCGGCGCCTTCACTTCTTCGACTGCCAAGGCTTCTGCTGCGAATGTGTCGTCGAAGGTCGCTGGCGGCTTCAAGGTTGAAGGCGGTGAATTTGTTGCCGGCAAAGTGGCAGCGGGCAAGGCTGGAGCAGTCGATGTTGCTGCTGGCAGCAAGCTGACCGCAACCGGAGACATTACGGGCGAAAAGGGCGGCGTTACCGTGGCCGGCACTCTCGTCACGGACCTCGCCAATGTCGTGAATTACGACGTCGCGACGGGCAAGGCTGCTGCGTTGACGAATGCGGTTGTTGCATTCAACACTAACGGCTCGCTCGAAACGACAGATGAAATGGACTTCACGGTTGATGCCTGGAGTTCTATCAAAACGGCAGCTGGTGTTGATCTTCTGAAGATGGGCAACGGCTCGCTGGTTGCCGCAACGCCCGACGGGAAGCTCAGCTTTGCTGATGTTTCCAAGGTAGAAGGCTACGCCGGTCACGCAGTTGTCTATAAGACAGCTGAGGCAGATGGTTCTGTCACCGTCTTGCCGAGTAATGCCATGACGATCGGCAAGATCATCTTTGAACAGGCCGACAAGGGCGAAAAGATCACTGATGTCACCATTGGTGCTGCCAATAAGGCTCACTTCGTCATCCGCGGAACAGAAACGGCCGGCGACAACGTGATCGAAGGCGTTGATGCTTCGACGAAGATTGATGATTTCGTCATCACCAACACGACCTTCGGCGAAAAGGCCGGCGACCAGGGCGTTCTCGGCTATGACGTCACGATGAACGATGTTGAAGTCGCCGACGGCACCAATTTCTCGTTCAAGACGATCAAGACCACCGGCAACTTCATGGTTTACGGCACGGCCACGGTCGCGAACTTCGATGCTGCCAGCGCTGCCAATACGGTCAAGGTTGACGGCGGCGTTCTCGCCATGCACGGCTACGTTCCCGGCGAAGAGGGCGTGACTGAAACGGTTCGCACCTTCAGCACCGTTTCCGGTACGACGCTCAGCAACGGCGCGCTCTTTGCCGCTGACGATCAGCTTGCCGCTGCTCAGCAGTACAAGGCCATGTACGAACAGGCTGAAGCTGACGATGTGGCTGCCGGCTGGAAGGAAAAGCTCGAAGCCGTCAACATGATTTACGTCGCAGAAAAGACGCATTTCACGAACGCGCTCAGCTTCGGTCAAACGACGGAAGATGATTTCGCCGGCACCTACAACGTTGTCGCCATTGATCTCGCCGGTGTTGCGAAGAACGGCTTCGATGCTTCGAAGGACGCCATCATTACGGTCGATGCAGGCAATTTCAGTGCATACAACGACAACGACCAAAACATTCACGACGGCATTGATGTAGATCTCTATAACCTCAACAAGACTGTTGTCTCGACCGATGACAACGGCGTTGACTACATCAACATCGGCGCATCTCTCGACGGTCACAATGCCTATTTCGGTACTGTTTTCTACCAGGATGCAGATATCGAAGGCGGCCGTGCTGAAATCCGTGTGAACGAAGACGCAATGAACGAACTTCGCGAATACGGCTTCAATTCGTTCGGCGCTGTTGATCAGAAGATTCGCACGTATGAAGGCGGTTCTGAGATCGGCCAGATCATCATCAACAATTTTGAGGAATGGAACAACGAAATCGATGCTTCGTTCGCTCAAAAGGTTGCTGCTTCCGGCCTGCTGAAGGACGGCGTTACGGCGCAGCAGTTCTTCGCAACCTACTTCGATGAAGATGGTTTCGACGAAGAAAGCGTTCGCGACCTGATGAAGGATCCGTCGAAGTATGCCCAGATCGCGAAGATGGAATATGACAACTACTACGGTGTTGTCAACGCCATCTCCGAAGCTGAACATGCCGCGACGAACATGGCTGCCCTCGGCGGCGCCTTCTCGACGTCGTTCGACATCAACGACCAGATTCGCAACACGATCGATCGTCGTTCGTCGCTCGCCAATCTCAACGTTGCCCGCAACGCCACCGGCATCACGCCGTGGGTCGATGTCATGGGCACGTGGAACACCGCCGACGGCCTCTATGGTTCTTCTGGCTACGAAGCCGACATCTACGGCGCAACGCTCGGTGCGGACTACACCGCCTCCTGCGGCGCGATCCTCGGTGCGGCCATTTCGATCGGTCAGGCCGACGCCAACTCCGTCGACGCTTCGACGAAGGTTGACAACGACGTCGACTTCTGGGGCGTGTCGTTCTACGGCAGCCACCGCATCGGCAACGTCAACGGCAAGTTCGACATCGGCTACGTGAGCACCTCGAACGATCTCTCCGCGAATGCCGGCTACTTCGGCCACGTGAAGGAATCGCTTGACGCCGACATCTTCACGGTGGGCGTCGGTGCCGAGTACCTCGCGACGGTGGGTTCGCTCAACGTCGTGCCGCACGCCGGCATCCGCTGGTCGAGCCTCGACATGGACGACAGCAAGTACGGCGCCGACTACGACAAGATGAACCTCTTCCAGATGCCGATCGGCGTCGCCTTCTCGGGCACGTTCGACATGACGGGCTGGAAGGTGGCCCCGATGCTCGACATCTCTGTCGTGCCGACCTTCGGCGACAAGGACGCGGTTGCTTCCTACGCTGGCGGCATTCAGGACTCGGTCCGCGTGGTCGACTCCAACCCGGTCCAGATGACCCTTGGCGTCAACGCCACGGTCGATGCCTGGACGCTCGGCGTCAACTACGGCCTCTCGGCAGGCTCGGATGAACGCTTGAATAACGCGTTCAATTTCAACGCCCGCTATACGTTCTAACCGCGCCTCTCTCGCGCTTCCTTCGGGCGCATTTCGTGCGAAAGCCGCCGGCTGAGATTGTCTCCGCCGGCGCGCCCGGGGGATGAAGAGGAAGAGACGTCAAAAGAACGAAGCCCAAAGGGAATCCCCGATTCCGCTTGAGGATCGGGGACCGCTGACCGTGCTCACACGTGCGGCGGGCCTCAAGCTTCCCCCTCAAGACGCGAAACCCGTTTCTCGCTGATGCGGGAAGCGGGTTTTGTCGACTTTGTGTTTCGAATACGCCGCTCGAGTTCGCTTCTTCTTTTCCCTTTTTTTTCGATCGTTGAAGCATTTCGCCTGTCTGCTGGACGCAGCTGTGCGCGAGCCCCAAGAATCGTGCTCGGCCCGGATCACGCAGCAGTGCGCAGCCTGCACCGAACGCTGGTTTCGCGAGAAGCCCACCAAAGGAAAGTTGAAGAAAAAGGAAAAAGACCGCCGAAGCGAGGAGGTGCCGCCATGCCTCGACTTTCCGATTTCGGGTCAACCACCAAAAGCTCGCCCGCCGAACGCGTGCATCCGGATCACGCGCGCGAGGCCAAGCGCCGCTCTGCGCTCAAGCTCTTCAGGCAAGGGCTTGGCTACAAGGCGGTGGCGACCATTCTCGGCCTCTCGGCCAATACGGTGCGCGACTGGGGGCGCGCCTATAAGAAGGGTGAATTCCGCGTGGAGCTGAGCGCGAATCAGCTTCGCTACACGGAGGAAACAAAGTTGCGCGTGCACGCGCTGCGGGCGCGCGGGTTAAGTTGGAAGGCCGTGAGCGAAATGACGGGCGTCAATATTTCAACATGCCGCGCTTGGGTCTATGCGGCAAAGCATGAGGAGGGCTGAAGCCGGGGCGCAGCAATTCTTCAGGCGCGATAGAAGAAAACTCTTTGGAGCTTGTTTTCATTTGATCGGCACCGGCTGCACGGATCAGGCTGATCCTGAGGGCGCTTCGCGGCGAGGCGGCCAATTTTTCTACTCCCAGCTAAGCCTTTCGGCGGATGCCCTTTCGGTGTTTTCAATCCTCATGCCCTATAGGCGGGAACGCGCATTACGCCTAAGCTCTACTCGTGCGCAGAGGACGCGTTTGTCCTTGGGCTGCAGCGCGCGGCGTAAATCAAAAGGAGAAAAGTCCGGGAGGTGCGCCGCAGCGGCGGGGCGGTTTTGGTTTTCCGGCCCGCTGCTGGTGAGCTTCTCCTGAAGCCTGCCGAGCGGCCCGAAGGGACGCGAGCTCATGCGCAGGCCTTTTCCGGCGACTGCTCCGGCTGCGTTCCTAAAGACGAAGACGGCGGCTGAAAGCGGGGAAGCGCCTTAAGAACACCTCACTCAAGAGAGGGAGACCCGCAACATGTTTGAAACCCAATACGAAGCACTTCGCCGTCAGGGCATCAGCCGTCGAAGCTTCCTGCAGTTCTGCTCGCTCACTGCCGCGAGCCTCGGCCTCGGCAGCGCCGGCGCGCAGGAAATTGCCGAAGCGATGCAGACGAAGCCGCGCACGCCCGTCGTGTGGCTCCACGGCCTTGAATGCACCTGCTGCACCGAATCCTTCATTCGTTCCTACACGCCTGTCGCCAAGGACATGGTCCTCTCGATGGTGTCGCTCGACTACGACGACACGATCATGGCTGCGGCCGGCCATCAGGCCGAAGAATCGCTCGAAGAGACGATTGAGAAGTACAAGGGCAATTACATCCTCGCCGTCGAAGGGAATGTGCCGCTTCATGACGGCGGCATCAACTGCATTCCGGGCGGCGAAATCTTCTTGGAGAAGATCAAGCACGTCGCCAAGGACGCCAAGGCCGTGATCGGCTGGGGCTCCTGCGCCGCCTGGGGCTGCGTGCAGGCCGCGAAGCCCAATCCCACGCACGCCGTTCCGATCACCGAAGTCATCACCGACAAGCCCATCGTGCTCGTGCCGGGCTGCCCGCCGATTCCGGAAGTGATGACCTCCGTCATCACCTACATCCTCACCTACGACCGTCTGCCGCCGCTTGACCGCCTCGGCCGTCCGAAGATGTTCTACGGCCAGCGCATTCACGACAAGTGCTATCGCCGCGGCCACTTCGACGCCGGCCAGTTCGCCGAAGCCTTCGACGACGAAGGCGCCAAGCTCGGCTACTGCCTCTACAAGCTCGGCTGCAAGGGCCCGACCACCTACGCGCCCTGCTCGACGGTGCAGTGGAACGAGGGCCTCTCCTGGCCTGTCAAGTCCGGCCACGGCTGCATCGGCTGCGCCGAACCGAACTTCTTCGACAAGGGCTCCTTCTACGAACACGAAACGACCGTGCTGCCCCCGGGCTTCGGCATGGGCATCGAAGCCACGGTCGACAAGGTTGGCCTCGCGACGGTCGCCGTCGTGGGCGTTGCCGCTGCGGCGCATGCCGCCCTTTCTGCGGTCGCCCAGTCGCGTGCGCGCACCAACAAGGAAATCGGAGGTAAGGAATAATGAGCGAACGTCGTATTGTCGTCGACCCGGTCACCCGAATCGAAGGCCATCTTCGCGTTCAGGCCGTTCTCGGCGAAGACAACAAAATCGTCGACTCGATGAGCACCGGCACGATGTGGCGCGGTCTCGAAGTCATTCTGAAGGGGCGCGATCCGCGCGACGCATGGGCGTTCGTTGAACGCATCTGCGGCGTCTGCACGGGCATTCATGCGCTTTCTGCCGTGCGCGCCGTTGAAGACGCGATCGGCATCAAGATCCCGAAGAACGCCAACATCATCCGCAACCTCATCAACGCGACGCTCTACACGCACGACCACCTCGTGCACTTCTATCAGCTCTCGGCCCTCGACTGGGTCGACGTGGTGAGCGCGCTCGAAGCGGATCCGCGCGAAACGGCCGATCTTCAGCAGAAGATCTCGCCGCACCATCCGCTCGCTTCCGTCGGGTACTTCCGCGACGTGCAGAACCGCCTGAAGAAGTTTGTCGCGAGCGGCCAGCTCGGCATCTTCAACAAGGGCTACTGGGGCCATCCGGAGATGAAGCTGCCGCCCGCAGTGAACCTCCTCGCTGTGACGCACTACCTTGAAGTGCTCGATTTCCAGCGCGAAATCGTCCGCATCCACACGATTCTGGGCGGCAAGAACCCGCACCCGAACTACCTCGTGGGGGGCGTCGCGTGCCCGATCAACATGCACGACACGGGCGCGCAGGGCACGATGGTGAACGAAGTCACGCTCAACTACATGCGCGACATCGCCAGGAAGTCCGTCGAGATGGTCGAAAACGTCTATCTGCCGGACATCAAGGCCATTGCGTCCTTCTATCCGGAATGGTTCCGCTATGGCGCGGGCCTCTCCAACAAGAACATCCTCTGCTACGGCGACTTCCCGGAAATCGCCAACGACTGGTCCGACAAGAGCCTGCAGCTGCCGCGCGGCGCGATCCTGAACGGCAACCTCAACGAGGTCTTCGACGTCGACCTGCGCAATCCGGATGAAATTCAGGAATTCGTCGACCACTCCTGGTACAAGTACCCCGACCAGAACAAGGGCCTGCACCCCTGGGACGGCGTCACGGATCAGGCCTACGAGCTCCCGAAGGGCGCCGAAGGCACGAAGACGAAGTTCTCGTGGCTCACGACCGACGGCAAGTACAGCTGGGTGAAGAGCCCGCGCTGGAAGGGCCACTTCATGGAAGTGGGTCCGCTCGCGCGCCTCATCATGGGCGTGGCGAAGAACGTGCCGCACATCAAGGAGCCGGCGCTTGCGCTCTTGGAAGAGCTCAACCTCCCGCTCGAAGCGGTCTTCTCGACGCTCGGCCGCCATGCGGCGCGCGCGCTCGAATGCCACTGGGCTGCCAAGAAGATGGTCCAGTACGTCGACGATCTCACGGCCAACATCAAGGCGGGCGACGAAACGGCTGCCGACATGACCTTCTGGGATCCGAAGACGTGGCCCAAGGAATGCCGCGGCGTGGGTCCGTGCGAAGCGCCTCGCGGCGCGCTCGGCCACTGGTGCGTCATCCGCGACACGCGCATCGCCAACTGGCAGGCCGTCGTGCCGACCACCTGGAATGCGTCGCCGCGTTCGCCCGACGGGCAGATGGGCGCCTTTGAAACGTCGCTTCTCGGCACGCCGGTGGCTGATCCCGAGCGTCCGCTCGAAATCATCCGCACGATTCACAGTTTCGACCCGTGCCTCGCCTGCGCAACGCACCTCTACTCGCCCGAAGGCGAAGAGCTCTGCCGCGTTCAGGTCCGCTGAGGGCACGAAGGAGCCCGTCTTATGAAAATCGATCCTGTCACCTTTGAGGTCGACGTCTCGGCCGGCACGAAGCCCATCTACGTGTGGGAAGCGCCCGTGCGCGTCTGGCACTGGGCGATGGCGGTCTGCATGTACGTGATGATCGCCACGGGCTTCATCATCGGCTCCCCGCTTGTTTCCAATCTCGGAAACACGTGGGAGACGTATGACTTCGGCTACGTGCGTCTCGCGCACTTTGCTGCAGGGATGATCTTCACCGTGCTGATGATCTACCGCCTCTACTGGGCGGTGGTCGGCAACAAGTACGCGCGCATGATCTTCATCCCGCCGCTCTGGTCGTGGAAGTGGTGGAAGGGCGTTCTCGCGCAGGTCGCCTACTACCTCTTCATGCGCAAGACCAGCCCTGAGTACGCCGGGCACAATCCGCTCGCGCAGCTCGCGATGTTCGCGTTCTTCTTCCTGGGGTCGCTCGTCCTCATCATCACGGGCCTCGCGCTTTATGCGCAGGCCTGGGGCGCCGACACCGGCTGGATGGCGTGGTTCGGCTGGGTCTTCACGCTCTTTGGCGATGCGCAGGCTGTCCGCACGGTGCATCACGCCTTCATGTACGTGCTCATCATCTTCACGATTGCGCACATGTACATGAGCTTCCGCGAAGACGTGATGGGCGGCGCCACGACGCTCTCGTCGATGACGACCGGCCTCAGAATGTTCAAGGAGGACCATTCGGCCCACTGAGCGCGAAATTGATCCGATCGGCCTTTTCCCGCCCGCCATGCGCGCATTCGAGGGCGCGCAGCGCGGGCCCGGCAAAGGCCGGCGGGCCGATCCGGTCAATGGCGCATCCAGAGCATTCCGATGCTTCGGGTCTGCTTTCGGGCAGGCCCGATTTTTTATAGGCCGCTTTTAGAAATGCGGCCGGATCGTTCCGCGCGCGGCTTCAATCCGCTTCGCCTCGGATTTCCGCGAGAATCGCCTGGCGCTCGGCCTCGGGCCACGCGCCGAAAGGATGCGCGAGGAGGTTTGAGTTGAAGTAGCGCGGATCGTCCGAAACTTCCCGCCCGAGCCAGCCGGGGCGAACGAAGGACGCGCCTTCGTCGGGAAGCTCAATTTCAGCAACGACGAGGCCGGCGTTTTCGCCCAAAAACTCGTCGATCTCCCAGCTCGCGCCCGGAAGCCCTTCTGCAGGAATGCGCCGCCGGATTTTTTCTACGAGCGGGCGCAGCGCCAGCCGTTCGAGCATCGCCGCCGCATCAGCTGCCGGTATTTCGTAGTCGAATTCCAGCCGGGAAACGCCCGACGTGATGCCTTTCACCGTAATCGAGCCCTTTTCTTTGCCGGGCTTGCCCGCGAGGCGAACGCGCACGGTGCGGGCCTTTTCGTCGGAAAGGTAGCCCTGCCGAATAAGCTCGCCCTCGTCGAGCGCGCGCCAGGCGCTGCCTCGGACGAGAAATTTTCTTTCGATTTCCTTCGCCATATTTTCTGCCGTATGAATGGTGGGCGCTTCGGGCGCGCCGCCGGCGGCTGAAGCGCAGCGGCGCTTCGGGCGCCCGGACAGGGCGTCTTGCGAGAGCGCAAGGCGCGCAAGCTGAGAAAAAAGAGCAATCTTCAAAGCGTATCGTGTGCGCCAGCGGGCGCACGCGCGCTCATAATTCTATAAACGGCGACTGAGGCATTTCGCTAGAAAAGCGCACTTCTTGAGAAGTGCGGCCTCTTGGTGCGGATGCTGCCGGTCGGACGTTTCTCTGAGCCGCGCGCCCCAAAGGGGCGTTCGCGGATGTTTGCGCGCCTTTGGTGATGGCGCAGCTTCGTCGCGGGCGGCTCCATCCTACGTTTTTGGAGGGTTCCTGTCATGTCCTGCTGCTGCCAGCATGATGAAGAAAAGAAGAGCTGCTGCTGCGCCGAAGGCGCAGGCAATGCCGAAAAGGGCGAATTTCCCCAGGCGCCTGTGGTCGGCTCCCGCCGCGTCGGCCACGACTTTGCGGGCGAGAAGGCCGTCGTCTACTTCACGCGCAAGATCGACGCCGAGCATCTCAAGAAGCTCTATTCGCTCGTGAACGGGGAAATCATCGGCAAGGTCGCCATCAAGCTTCACACGGGCGAGCGCCACGGCCCGAACATTCTCCCGCGCGACATGGTCGAAGCTTTCCAGAAGGACATTCCGGATTCGACGATCGTTGAAACGAACACGCTCTATGTCGGCGACCGCGACACGACCGAAAAGCATCTCGAAACGCTCAAGGTGAACGGCTGGACCTTCTGCCCGGTCGACATCATGGACGCCGAAGGCACGACGATGCTCCCGGTGAAGGGCGGCAAGCACTTCAAGGCCGTCTCGATGGGGAAGAACATCCGCAACTACGATTCGATGATCGTGCTCACGCACTTCAAGGGCCACGCCATGGGCGGCTTCGGCGGCTCGATGAAGAACATCGCGATCGGCTGCGCCGACGGCAAGATCGGCAAGCAGCAGGTGCACGCGGTGAGCGACGTGAATCTGCCCTGGGATCAGTGGCCCGGCAAGGAAATGCTGATGGAAACGATGTCAGAGTCCGCCAAGGCCACGTGCGACCATTTCGGCAAGCGCATCTGCTTCATCAACGTGCTGCGCCGCATGTCGGTCGACTGCGACTGCGCGGGCCTCGCTGCCGCTGAGCCCACGATTCCGGACATCGGGATCCTCGCTTCAACCGACATCCTCGCCGTTGATCAGGCCTCGGTCGACATGGTCTACAACCAGAGCCACAACCACGACCTCGTCGAGCGCATCGAATCGCGCCATGGCCTCCACCAGCTCGAATACATGCGCGAGCTCGGCATGGGCAAGGCCAACTACGAGCTCGTTGAAATCGACTGATTTCTGAAGCTCTAATCCGACGCGGGACCGCAAAAGCAAAGCGGCCCCGCGTTTTTTCCAGCTCGAGAGCGCCATCATCGGCTGCGGCTCGCGCATGGCTTTTTATGCCTGACTTGCCGTTGCTGCCTTCTTTTGGCTTTTGCCGTTCTCCGCTCTCGCGAAAGACTTTGACGCCCTTCTGCGGTATTACCTGCGTGAATGGGCGGAACGTCTAAGGGAATTGCCGATTTTTCTTTTTTCGCTGGGGCACAATGAATTCGAGGCGAAAAAGGTTCGCCGACATCAGATCAACCGCCAGCACAAGAAGGATAATTCCCATGCAGAAGCGCGCATTTCTTCGCGGCGTACTCTTTGCCGCCGCCGTCATTTCCAGTCCCGTTCTCCTGAGCGCCTGCGGCGAGAGCGGCAAAAACGGGGCGAGCGCCGAAAGCGCAGGCAAAGCCGCCAAGACGAAAATCCGCGTCGGCGTCACAGCGGGCCCCCATGCGGACATCGTGGCAAAGGCTGCCGAAGTGGCTAAAGGCAAGGGTCTTGAAGTCGAAGTGGTTGAGTTCTCCGACTATGTAACGCCCGACATTTCGCTCAACGACGGCGCGCTTGATGCGGCGGTCTATCAGCACGAGCCGTTCCTCAGAAACTTCAACGCTGAAAAGGGCACGAAGCTTGCGGTGGCGGCGCCAGCTGTCGTGCAGCCGATGGGCTTTTACTCGAAGCGCATCCATTCGATCGACGAAATCAAGGCGGGCGCTTCCATTGCCATTCCGAACGATCCGTCAAACGGCGGCCGCGCGCTCATCCTTTGCGAAAAGGCGGGGCTCATCAAGCTGCGCGCGGGCATCAAGGGCGAGCCGCTCATTCACGATGTCGAATCAAATCCGAAGAATCTGCGCTTCGTGGAGCTTGAGGCTGCGCAGCTCCCGATTTCGCTCGAGGACGTCGACGCTGCGCTCATTCCGATGAATTACGTCGTCTCTTCCGGACTCTCGCCCGAGAAGGACGGGTTCTATTTTGAAAGCATGGACGCGCCCTATGCGCTCATCATCATCGCGGCGCGCGAAGACAACGTGAAGAATCCGGAAATCACGACTTTTGTTGAAAGCTATCGCAGTCCTGAGACGGCGGCCTATGTGCTTCAAAAATTTAAAGGCACGATTCGGCCGAGCTGGCAGACGAATTAAGCGTTTGGCGAGGCCCGCGCGAGCGGCATGCGCCATAATCCGGAATGACGCCGCCCGTGCCGGTCTTCGCAGGCGGCGTCCTTGTGCATCTCTCTGAGCTGAAGACCTGTTTTGAAAGGACGCTTGAAGTGAACGACGCCGTGCCGACCCGTGACAATTGGGTTTCCGATCCTCTTCTTGAACGATTCCTGCGCTATGCGCGCATTGACACGCAGTCGGACGAAGCTTCGGCCGATGCGCCCTCGACGGCGCGGCAGCTCGTCCTCGCAGAAATGCTGAAGGGCGAGCTTCAGGCGCTCGGCCTTGAAGCCGACATCGGACGGGGCGGCATCGTCTATGCGCACGTTCCCGCAACGGCGGGCGCCGAGTCGGCGCCTGCGATCGGCTTCATCGCGCACATGGACACTTCGCCCGATGCGCCGGGCGCGAACGTGAAGCCGCAGGTGCTTCGCTACGCGGGCGGCGATGTGGTGCTCAATGCCGAAAAAGGCATTGTGCTTTCCGTCGAGCGCTTTCCGGAGCTGAAGCGCTACAGCGGCGAGCCAGTCGTCTTCACGGACGGCACGACGCTCCTTGGCGCCGACGACAAAGCGGGGATTGCCGCCATCATGGGCATGCTCGATCATCTGCGCGAGCACCCGGAAATCCCGCACGCGAAGCTTTCGATCGCCTTCACGCCCGACGAAGAAGTGGGGCGCGGCACGGAGAATTTCGACCACGCGCGCTTTGGCGCGACCTATGCCTACACCTTCGACGGCGGCGAGCTCGGGGAGCTCGAGAGCGAAAACTTCAATGCGGCTTCCGCTCTTGTGACGATTCGGGGCGTGGGCGTGCATCCAGGGTCAGCCAAAGGGAAGATGGTGAATGCGCTGCGGCTTGCCGCGAAATTCATTGCGCGCCTCCCGATGGCGATGAGTCCGGAGCGCACCGAAGCGCGGGAAGGCTTCATTCATCCGAACAACCTTGAAGGCACCGTTGTCGAAGCGAAGCTGCATCTTCTGGTGCGCGACCATGACCGCGAAGCTTTCGAGGAAAAGAAGGCTTTTCTGCGTTCGCTCGTCAAGGAGCTCAACGCCGAATGCCCGCAGGCGGAAGCAACGGTCGAAATCCGCGACAGCTATGAGAACATGCGCGCCTACATCGACCGCGCGCCGAAGGTGCTCGAACTGGCCCGCGAGGCCTTCCGTCGTGCGGGCGTCACGCCCGTCGAGACGCCGATCCGTGGAGGCACGGACGGCGCGAAGCTTTCGGCCGAGGGGCTCCCTTGTCCTAACATCTTCACGGGCGGCCTCAACTATCACGGCATCTACGAATGCCTGCCCGTCGCGTCGCTATTGAAGGCGCGCGATGTGGCGGTTGCGCTTGCTGCTTTGTCGGCGGATGTGCAGTCGCTTGATTGAGGCGAGCGCTGTTGCGCTCGTCGCCTGACGAGAAGATCGCCGGGCCGCGCGCCAGAAGAAAGCACGTTCTGCGGCAATGCAAACGCCGCCCCGAATGCACGCGGGACGGCGTTTTTTTGAGAGGGCTGAGAGCGCTTAGAACCCGCAGCCGCCCTTCTTCGAGCAGTCGCCCGAGCTTGGGGAAGAGCTGCCCTTCGCTGCCGGCCGGATCGGAATGACCCGCGGTGCGCCTTCAGCATCTTTCTTCGCCCAGGCCCCCATGAAGAAGTACATGAAGACGAGGAGCGCTGCGGACGCAGCAATCGCGATCGACGCATAAAGCGGATCGGCCGCGAAATTCACCGTGCGGTAGAAGATCGTTGCTGCGGCGTAGCCGAGCGTGAGCGACCAGAGCGCCGAGAGCGCCATCCAGGCCGTGCTCGTTTCGCGGCGGATCACGGCAAGCGACGCCACGCAGGGCATGTAGAGAAGAATGAGGAGAAGGTACGCAAAGGCGCTCGACTGCGAAGCAAAGCGCGAACGGAGCGCAGCAAGCGTGCCCTCATTTTCTTCCATGCCGCTTTCGGCGATGGCTTCAGCCGAGAGGCCGAGCGGATCGGAGAGCGCGGCGCCGAGCCCCTTGAGATTTTCCCAGGTTGCGCCGACCGCTTCGGAAAGCGTTGCCGTGAAGGAGAAGCCTTCGGCGTCTTCGGGCGCATCTTCAGCTGCTTCAGCCGGCTCTGCTGCATAGAGGCTGTTGAGGGTGCCCACCACGGCTTCCTTCGCAAAGACGCCCGTGAAGATGCCGACGGCGGCCGGCCAGTTGTCTTCGGCGATGCCCATCGGCTCAAAGGCCGGCACAATCGTGCGGCCGATCGCGGAGAGCGCCGACTTTTCGGTGTTTTCGTTTCCGAAGGTGCCGTCCGTGCCGAAGGAATTGAGGAAGGTGAGGCCCGCCACGACGATCACGATTGTTTCGCCCGCGCGAAGCGTGAAGCTCTTGACGCGCTCCCAGGTGCGCTTCATGACGCCCTTCACGGTCGGGATGTGATAGGGCGGAATTTCCATCACGAAGCTTGCGGCTTCGCCCGGGAGCGCGCGCCGCTTGAGGAGAAAGCCCGTGAGCACGGCCGCTGCGATGCCGATCACGTAGAGGCAGAAGACGAGGTTCTGGCCGTTCGTGGGGAAGAAGGCGGTCGCAAAGAGCACGTAGACCGGCAGGCGCGCGCCGCAGCTCATGAAGGGCGTCATGAGCGCCGTGATGATGCGGTCGGAGACGCGGTCCATCGTGCGGGCAGCCATGATGGCGGGCACGTTGCAGCCGAAGCCCACGATGAGAGGCACGAAGGCCTTCCCGGGGAGGCCGAGCGTGCGCATGAAGCGGTCCATCACAAAGGCCGCGCGCGCCATGTAGCCCGAATCCTCGAGCGCGGCGAGGAATAGGTAGAGGAAGAAGACGACCGGAATAAAGGTGGAAACCGTCTGCAGGCCGCCGCCCACGCCCTCGGCGAGGAGCACCTTGAGAAACTCCGGCACGCCGATCGAAGTGAGAAGCTCGCCGAAGCCCGTCACCATCACGCCGCCCACGAGAATGTCGAAGAAATCGATGAAGGCCGCGCCTGCGTTCTGCGTGAAGAGGAACATCAGGTACATGATGAAGAGGAAGATCGGGAGTCCGAGCCAGCGGTTGAGGACGATCCGGTCGATTCGCTCCGAAAGGGTGGTGCCGGGCGCCGTTTCGCTGCGTACGGCAGCGAGCGCGATGCGGTCGACGAAGTCGTAGCGGCAGGTGGCAAGCGCAATGTCGAGGTTGCCGTCGAAAACGGTTTCGTCGAACGCTTCGACCTCTTTGCGGTAGGGCGCGAGATCCACGTTCGGAGCGAGCCGGTCGAGGCCCGAGGCCGTTTCGAGAAGCTGTCCGGCGAACCAGCGCGGACGGGGCAGGCCCTGCCGGGCGAGCTCGGCGGAAATCGTTTCGAGCTTTGATTCGATCCGTTCGTCGAACTTCACCTGCATCGGCGGAATCGTCGGGTGCGCAAGAAAGTCGAGAATGGCGTCCTTCAACGCATCAACGCCCGTTGACTTCGAGGCAACGAGTCCGACGACGGGGCAGCCAAGCGCTTTCGAGAGCTTTTCGAGGTCGACGTCGATCTTGTGCTGCTTGGCGATGTCGAGCATGTTGACGACGACGAGCATCGGCACGCGCATTTCAATGAGCTGTGCGGTGAGATAAAGGTTGCGCTCGAGGTTCGACGCGTCGACGATGTTGAGAACGGCTTCAGCTTCGCCTGTGAGAATGTAGTCGCGCGAAATGCGCTCGTCGTCTCCGGAAGCAGCCGAGGGCGTGATGGAGTAGATGCCAGGCAGGTCGACAAGTTCGATCGAGACGTCCTTGTGGGTGAAGCGCCCCGTCTTCTTGTCGACGGTGACGCCGGGCCAGTTCCCGACCTCCTGGTGCGAGCCGGTGAGTTCGTTGAAAAGCGTGGTTTTGCCGCAGTTCGGATTGCCGACCACGCAGATGATTCTTTCCTGCATTTCTGAATTGAGAGTCGTGCGCTCGTGAGAGGCGGGCGTGCGGCAGGCGGCATCGGAGGCTGGTCCGGCGCTCGGGCGGCACTGCCCCGCTTCAGACGGAGCGCAAATTCTATGGCGCAAAAGCTTGCCGGCGCTTAAGAGACGCCGGCGGGCGGTGCCCGGTCACTCGACCGGCTCGATCTCGATGAGGTCGGCTTCGTTTCGACGGACGCTGATGAAGCTGCCGCGAACGCGTATTTCAATGGGGTCGCCGAGCGGCGCAATACGCACGACTTCAAATTCGACGCCCGGCGTGGCGCCGAGCATGAGAAGCCTGCGGCGATATTCCTTTTCGCCTTTCTTGTAGCCGGTTATGCGGCCTCTGCGGCCGACCGGAATATTCTTCAGATGCATTTGTCGGGGTCCTTTTTTCTCCGCTCGA
Source organism: uncultured Sutterella sp. (assembly GCA_905213905.1). Taxonomy (GTDB): domain Bacteria; phylum Pseudomonadota; class Gammaproteobacteria; order Burkholderiales; family Burkholderiaceae_F; genus Sutterella. The sequence goes on from CAJMKD010000014.1 coordinate 27,764, forward strand.
AGTGCGCTTTCAAGATGCGAGCCTGCCGCACGCTTCTTCATGCTGACGGCAATGCGGCTGAAAAGTCAGGCCGCCGCCGCGGGGAAAGCTGCGCGTTCTTCGCCGGGATCGATATTTTCGGGCAATCGGCCGATGCCTGCAGGCCGACCCTTATCGTTCGAATCGAAATGATACAGCTTCTCAAATCGTTTACCGATGGAAGAATTTGCTTTTCGCGGGCGTTTTTGAGGATTTTTTGCCTAAGCGCGGCTTTTTGACGCTGCGAAGCGGCTTTAGTCGCCGCTGTCAGGGCGCAAAACGCGGGCATTTGATTCAGATGAAGCCGCATCAAGCAAAAAGTTGTGCCCCCGATCGGAAATCGAGCGTATGTTTGTAGACGGCCCTCAATCTCGCAGGAAAGAACGGTCTCAAAAATGACGGATAAAGAACAAAGCAAAAAGACAGCAGAAGATGGCTCGGCGCCATCGGCACCCAAGGCGTTCGAGCGCACCATGAAGGCCCGGCACCTCATCATGCTTTCCTTGGGCGGCGTGATTGGCACAGGACTCTTTCTCAACACCGGCTGGGTGCTTTCGCAGGCGGGCGCCTTCGGCACGATCCTCGCCTATCTGGTCGGCGCCTTCACCGTTTCGCTCGTCATGATGTGCCTCGGGGAACTCGCCTGCGCGATGCCCGAGACCGGCTCCTTCCATGTGTATGCGGAGCGCTTCATTTCGCCCGCGACGGGCTTTCTCGTCGTGATTTCCTACTGGCTCACCTGGACGCTTGCGCTCGGAACGTCGCTCACGGGCGCAGGCATGGCGATGCAGTACTGGCTGCCGCAGGTGCCCGTCTGGGCATGGTGCGTCTTCTTCGCGCTCCTCATTCTCGGGATGAACATTTTTACGACGCGGCTTTTCGCGGAAAGCGAATTCATCTTTTCCATCGTCAAGGTCGTCACGATTCAAGTGTTTGTGATCCTCGGCCTTCTCGCCGTCTTCGGCGTGCTGCCGCTTGCCGACGGCGGCAAGGCGCCGGGGCTTGCCAACATCACCGCCAACGGCTTCTTCCCGACGGGCGTGCTCCCGATCCTCTTCACGATGGTGACGGTGAACTTTGCCTATTCCGGAACGGAACTCATCGGCGTGGCGGCCGGCGAAACGGAGAATCCGCAGAAAGTCATTCCGGCGGCCATCAAAACGACGGTGCTGCGCCTCGTGCTTTTCTTTGTGGGCACGGTCTTCGTGCTCGCGGCGCTCATTCCGATCGATCAGGCGGGCGTCACGAAGTCGCCCTTTGTCGACGTCTTCGAGCGCATCGGCATTCCGTACACCGCCGACATCATGAATTTCGTGATTCTGACGGCCATTATTTCCGCTGCGAATTCCGGCCTCTACGCTTCCGGGCGCATGGCCTGGTCGCTTGCTTCGCGCGGGCTGCTCCCGGCCGCGCTTGCGAAGCAGAACGACCGCGGGCTCCCGGTCAATGCGCTCCTCTTCTCGATGGTGGGCGGCGTCTTTGCGCTTTTGACGAGCGTCTATGCGGCCGACACCGTTTTCGTGGTGCTCACGGCCATTTCCGGGCTTGCAGTCGTGATCGTTTGGGCGTCCATCTGCCTCGCGCACTTCAATTTCCGCAGAAGCCTGATCCGCGAGGGGCGTTCCGTCGACGGACTTGCTTACAAGGCGCCGGCCTATCCGGTCGTGCCGCTCTTGGGCTTCATTCTATGCGTCGGTTCCTGCATCGGGCTCGCCTTCGACGAAAGCCAGCGCATTGCGCTCTACTGCGGCATCCCGTACATACTTCTCTGCTATCTCATCTATCCGTTCGTCGCCAAGCGCGCCAAACAACGCGGTCTGAAGGCCGAAGAGAACGGCGAGGCAAGATGAAAAAACGGAGAAACATTTGCTGACACAAATGAAAGGCGTCTTTTCTCAAGGGAAGGCGCCATTTGTTTACGCTCATGGCGTGGATACCGGCACGCGGCGCTACAGCCGTCGTTCTTCACGCGCACGGATGGGCTGCGGCTGACTACTTGGGGGACTACCTATGCTCACTCGACGAGAATGGCTCGCGCTGATGATCGCGGCGGGACTTCTGGTGCCGGCCTCGAGCGCCATGGCCGATGATGACGACGATCGTGATGATCGGGATGACGACGATGATGATGACGATCGTGACGATGATGACGACGATGATGATCGAGATGACGACGACGATGACGATGATGACTGACGTCGCCTCGCGCGGCTGACTCTGCCGGCTGACGACAGCGGCTGCAGAGGCTCTCGCCGCGGTCAGCGTTCGTTTCTCAAGCAGCGCCTTCGGGCGCTGTTCGTTTTTCAGCGTTTCGAACCTTCGCGCAATCCGCCGGTGAAGCGCGCATGCGCGGATGCATCAAAAAGCTTGAAAACGCGCTGGCCGAAAAATTCGGTTTCAAAAGTTCCGCTTTGGAAATAAAGGACGAGCGGCATCAGGGGCCGCCGCCCGGCTGGTGCCCCGTACACTCTTCTTCATGCAAAGATGAAGCGCGGACGGCTCGACTGTTGCGACAGCCCGAGCGCTTTGATTTCCTAAGGAGAAACGCATGACGACGAGACGAGAACTGCTCGCCGCGATTCTGGGGCTGGGTCTGACGCTTCCTGCGGCTTCTGCGTGGGCGCGCGGCGAAGATGAGCCGGACGAAAACGAACCCGATGAGAACGAGCCTGATGAAGATGAGCGCGACGAATCGGAATCGGAACGCGAGTCGCGTGAAGCCCGCGAGGATGAGGAAGACGAGTGGGACGAGCGTGAGGACGACGAGAACGAACGCGATGAAAACGAACCCGACGAGAATGAGCCCGACGAAGACGAGCCCGATGAGAACGAGCGGGACGAGTCGTAGCGCGAATTCATAGTCACATGCAACAAAAAAGCCTGCCGAAGCGTCTTTCGGCAGGCTTTTTGCCAATCGGTGCGGCAGCCCGCAGCAGCGGGCTGCGAGCCTTTAGCGAAGAACGAAGTTCACTGCAAAGGCGGCGCTGATGATGTACATGATCGGCGTCACGTCTTCCCACTTGCCCGTAAAGACCTTGATGAGCGTATAGGAAATGAAGCCGAAGCCGAAGCCCGTCGCAATGTTGAAGGTGAGCGGCATGCCGATGATCATCAGGAATGACGGAATCGCAATTTCGAGGCGGTCGAACTGGATGTGCACGACTTCCTGCATCATGAAGACGCCCACCATGATGAGCGCAGGCGCCGTGGCGTAGCCCGGCACGATGCCGACGAGCGGAATGAGGAAGAAGGCAGCGGCGAAAAGCGCAGCGGTTGTGACGGCGGTGAGGCCCGTGCGGCCGCCCGCGGCGACGCCGGCAGCGCTTTCCAGGTACGAGGTCGCGGTCGTCGCGCCCACGATGCCGGAGAACATCGTGCCGATCGAATCCGTGATGAAGGCGCGGTCGAGATGCCGGATGTGGCCGTCGGGCTCCATGAAGCCCGCCTTTCGCGAGAGGCCGATGAGCGTGCCCATGTTGTCGAAGAGGTCCACCATCGTGAGCGTGAAGATGATGGTGAAGAGGCCGTGGCTCAGGGCGCTCGGAAAATCAAGCGCGAGGAATGTGGTTGAGAGGTCCGGCACGGCAAGCGAAAGCCAATCGCCTTCGGGAAGCTTCTGAACGCCGAGGACGAGGCTGATCACCGTCGTCACGATGATGCCGATCACCATGCCGCCCGGCACGTTCTTGAGCGTGAGCACTGCGGTGATGAAAAAGCCCGCAATGGCAAGCAGCACCTCGGGCTTCGTCATGTCGCCGAGCGCGACGCCCGTGCTCGAATCCACCACGATGAGGCCGCAGTTCTTCATGCCGATGAAGGCGATGAAGGCGCCGATGCCGGCGGCCGTCGCGAGCTTGAGGTCAAGCGGAACGGAATCGATGATGAGCTGCCGGATGCGCGTCACCGTGAGAAGGAAGAAGACGACGCCGGAAATGAAGACGGCGGCAAGGCCCGCCTGCCAGGTAAAGCCCATCGGGCCGCAGACAAAGTAGGCGAAGTACGCCGTAATGCCGAGTCCCGGGGCGACGCCCACGGGGAATTTGGCCCAGAGGCCCATCAGCAGCGTGATCACGATCGTCACGAAGATCGTGCTGGCGATGGCGGCGTCCTTCGGAATGCCGGCGTCGGCAAGCATCGAAGGCACGACGAAGATGAGGTAGCTCATCGCCATGAAGGTCGTCAGGCCGGCGAGGAGTTCCTGGCGAACGCTTGTGTTGTTTTCTTTGAGCCGGAAGAGAGATTCGAGAGTCACGGTGCTGTTTCCGGGAGCAGTTGAAAAACGAAAGGGAGCGGGAATACCCGCATCAATCGTGTGAGCAGAAAAAAGTCAGTCTAAGTCCGAAAGGGTGCAGAGACCATCGATTGAAGCCAACTGAAAGCTTCACGTGAAGACGGATTCAGAAAAACGGCATTTCCGATGGAAAAATTGCACGCGAAATGAACGCGCGCATGCGATTCGACGCTCACCGCTTCGAAACGCCTGTCTTCGAGGCCTTTTGCGAGGACGTGCAGATGCAGAAGGAAAGGAGGCTTTCCGAAGTCAATTGCAAAAACCAAAAAATGCTTTTTTGTTGTTTTTCGGTTTCGAGATAACGATACATCTTCAGGACTAGGTCAAGTGGCTATAGATTTCCAAAAGCCCTCCGCCGAACTCAGTTGTTCACGAGGGGATAAAGGAAAAAAACATGACCTCGTTAATCTCTCGTTTCAAGTTGATCGGGTATGCCGCTGCTTGCGGTAGTGTGCTCGCGAGCTCACCAGTAGCGGCTGATCCAACTGCCATCCACAATCTTTCTTCGGATTCGTCTCTCCGGATCGGCGGCTGCATCGACATGACCTTCATGGGACAGAAGGTTGAAGGCCTCAAGCACACCTTCGAGATGCAGTCGAATCAGGACGAAACCTCACGCATCTTCATCCGTGGTCGCGAAAATCTCACTGACGGCCGATACCTGCGTTTTCTGTTGCAGTCGTCTTTTGCGCCCGATACTGGCAGCTTCTATAACCAGGGCATCATGTTCGGTCAGACCATGGTCGTGCTCGGCGGTAGCTGGGGCGAAATCGCCATGGGCCGCATTGGCGCGCTCAAGAGCCCGAACGGCGACTACTCGCAGTTTTACGAATTCGGCGGCATTTCGCCGATGCATACCAATTTTCCGTATGAAGGCGTCGGGTACACGTTCCTCACGGACGGCTATCTCAACAATTCGCTCGTTTATCAATCGCCGGAGATCGGACCGTTCCGCTTCACGGCGCAATACTCGAACGGGATGATGGAAGAAACGGGCGAGTACGGCAATGACAACAAGCTCCTCACACTCTCGACGCGCTACAAGTTTGGCAACTGGCGCGGCGGCTTGATGCTGACATGGCAGACGCACGGTCAGCAGGAAGGCAATCAAAGAGCAAAGATCAACGATACGTACGACGCTTTCTTCGCCATCAACTACCGTTTTCCGAAATACGCGCTGAAATTGGCGGCGCAATACGTCTATGACGGCTTCGGGCCAGGGCCGTTCCTCAATTGGTCGCATTTCGGGCTCAAACCAACGAACGGACGCGGCTTCGATACAACTGCGCTCATGCTCGGCGTTGAACTCTATCCGACGGGCGTCGATACGGTGGGGCTCGTCGTTCAGGGCAACCATACTGAATACAAGGGCAACTCGCCCGAAGCTGAGAACGGCGACACGAAAGGCTGGCGAATCAATCCGGCTCTGATCTGGCGCCACAAGCTGAGCAAGCGCTTCACGATCTACACGGCAGCCTCCTGGTCGCACGGCACGGGTGTTTATGACCGCATCGACAACACCAGCGCCACACGCTCCACGAAACTCGATCGCGTCAATGTAACGACCTACGGCGTGGGCTTCAACTATTTCTTCTGACCGCACTTGAAATGTCGTCCGACGCCAAGCGTACTTCGGGCGATGTAATTAGGGAGTTAAAAATGCAAAAACGCACTTTCCTTCGCGCCGCAGTGGCGCTTGCCGTTTCGGCCTCCACAGGCGCTTTCGCCATGGGCACCGCAAGCGGTCCGGCGGTTGTCGGCTATCCGGGCCAGTATGGGCCGCTCGGCGAAGTTGCCGTAAATCCCTACGGCATTGCGCCGCTCACGGCCGTCATCAAAAATGGCGGCTACGATCTCGTGAGCGCGACGGTTCACGTGATTCCGAAGAAGGGCGGCCAGGACATCCGCTACGATGTTTCCCGCAAGCAGCTTCTGACGCACGCCGGCATTCCTGTTTTCGGTTTGTACCCTGACTTTTCCACGCAGGTCGAAGTCACTTTCAAATACAACTTCGACGGCAAGCAGCACGACGGAAAGTTCACTTATTCAATCTACTGCGGCGGCATTCGCGGCTTTGAAACAGGCGCCAAGGGCGAAAAAGGCCTTCTTTTCCAGGTTGACGTGAAGAAGATGTCACCCGAATTCAAGGATCGCCTCTACTTCATCAACAACATTGGCGGCCCGGTGTCTGCCAACAGCCGCGTTGTTTGGAACAACCCGATGGGCGGCGCGCTCACTTGGAATTTCCAGCCGAAGGTCGCCGTGATCGACTCGACGGGCGAAGTCCGCTGGTATCTGGATGCGCACGACATCTGGGATCCGAATTCGATCTACGAAGCCGGCACCATGATGGGCTTCCGCCAGAACGACGACGGCGCCATGACATGGGGCTTCGGCCAACGCTATGTCAAGTACGATCTGATGGGCCGCAAGGTCTTCAACCGCCGGCTCCCGACGGGCTACAACGACTTCAGCCACTCGCTCGATCCGATGCCTAACGGCCACTATCTGCTGCGCGTGGCATCGTCCGACGTTCGCCGCCTCGATCAGAAGCGCGTGCGCACCGTTCGCGATGTGATCATTGAAGTCGACGAAGACGGCACCGTGGTTGACGAATGGCGCCTTTTCGACATTCTCGACCCGTACCGCTCGGTCGTCATCAAGGCGCTTGACCAGGGCGCCGTCTGCCTCAACATTGACGCTTCGAAGGCCGGACATACGCTCTCGGCCGAAGATCTCGCGGCGCAGGACAAGACAGACAACTTCGGCGACATTGCCGGCACCGGCCCGGGCCGCAACTGGGCGCACGTCAACTCCGTCGACTACGACCCGACCGACGACTCGATCATCATTTCCTCGCGCCATCAGTCCGCCATCATCAAGATCGGGCGCGACCACAAGGTGAAGTGGATTTTGGGTTCGCATGCCGGCTGGCGCGCCCCTTGGAACAAGGCGCTTCTGACGCCCGTCGGCAAGGACGGCAAGCCCTTGAAGTGCGACGAGAACGGCGTCTGCGAAGGCGGCTTCGACTTCACGTACACGCAGCACACGGGCTGGCGCATCGATTCGATGTCGAACAAGGACGTGATCTACGTGTCCGCTTTTGATAACGGCGACGCGCGCAACAACGAACAGCCGGCGCTGCCGGGCGAAAAGTATTCGCGTGCTGTGATCTACAAGATCGATCAGAAGAAGATGACAGTCGAGCAGGTTTGGACATACGGCAAGGAGCGCGGCCACGATTGGTATAGTCCCGTGACGTCGCTTACCGAATACCAGTCCGACAAGAACTCCATCTTTGTCTATTCGGCCACGGCCGGTGCGGACTTCGACCTCGGCACGGGTGCGATGAAGGGTCTGCCCAACCCGTACATGGAAGAATTCCGCTGGGGCGAAACGGAACCCGCGGTTGAAATCCAGCTTCACAACACGTCGGGCTACCAGGCCTTCCCGATCAGTCTTGAAAAAGCGTTCAGCCAGAAATAGCATTTGGCTCTACTCTGACTAGACATCGCTCTTCTTCACCAAGCTTTCCGGCGGGGTAGCCGGAAAGCTTGTGTCCGTCTCTGCGCCAATGAATCTTTCCAAGCTCAGCCTGCGCGACTTTCGCCTGCTTCTTTCTTTGTTTGAAACCGGTAGCCTTACGGCGGCCGCCCGCCACATCTGCGTAAGCACGCCGGTTGCGAGCCGCATGCTCGCCGACATGCGTCACGACTTCGGCGATCCGCTTTTTGTTCGAAGCTCGCAGGGGATGATGCCGACAACGAGCGTGATGCGCATGATTCCAACGCTCAGGCAACTCGTGTCGCTTTCAGACAAGCTCACGTCTGCTGATTATTTTGATCCCAAGACGCATCAAGGCATCGTGCGGATTGCCATGCTCGACCATGTGATGCTCAGCCATCTCACGAGGCAGTTTGTCTACCGCCTTCACGAGCTTGCGCCGAAAACACAGCTCGAATTCCGCTTGATTGATCAGGAGCTCGATCAAAAGCTAGCGAACGGCGAAATTGACATGGCCGTGTGGCCGACCGAGCAATTCGGGCCGAATTACCACAGCAAGCCGCTTCACTGCAGTGCGTGCTATCTGGCCGTTCGACAAGAGCATCCGCTCGCACGGTTGCAGGCGCAGCTTCCGCCCAAGGCCTATGTGCCGGTCGAGGAAATCGTGAAGTTTCCTAAAATCGTCTGTGCTTTCCGAAAAGCTTCCGAGTCGTTTTTCTTCGATTTTGAAGCTTTGCAAGCGACGCTGTGCTGGGTCCCAATGTATGCCTCAGCTGGTTTTTGGGTCGCGGGATCCGATGCGACGCTTGCGATGCCGAACGCGGTGCTGCACGAGACTTTCGATGAACTCAAGATCACGCAAATCCGTGTTGATCCGAAGCACTGCATTTATCCGATCACCGACATCAAGCTCGTTTGGCACGATCGCGTGCATCATGATCCCATGCAGAAATGGGTGCGCGGCTTGTTCCTGCAGATCTTCAGAAAGGAAGCCGATCTGAAGTCGCTTTCGCCCATGCATGAGGACGCTTCCGTCTGAAGCAGAGTTTTTGATCGCTGCTGCACCCGTGAGGCCGAAGAAGCGTCAGCGGCATTCTTCGGCCTGGGCAGGCAAGATCAGGCCCCAGCGGGCAGCCCTTTAGAAGCGGTGCACCATGCCGATCGTGGCTTCGCACCCGTTCGGCTTGGCTTCGTCACCGTTCTTCTTTTCGATTTTTTCAACCGAGTAGCCCGCCATTGCGTAGACCGAAGTGCGCTTCGAGAGCGGGTAGTCGTAGCCCGCGCCGGCGATCCAGCGGGTGAAGTCGACGCCGTCCTGATTCTCCATGTCGCGCATGGCGATCTGCGCCTTCAGGGTGCCGCCGGCCACAGGGTAATGGGCGCCAAGGCTCAGGCCGAAGCCGTCGACAAAGCCGTAGCTTCCTGCCATGGCTTCAACGCCGGGAAGGGAAACGCCGGCGCGCGCCTTGGTATTGATTTCCATGTTGTCAAACCACTGGCCGAAGGCGAGGATCTTGAGGCCGTTGTCAAACGTATAGTTGCCGCCTGCCGTCACGGTATAGCCGTCATCGAGATGCTTCGAATTGGCGCGGTGGCTGCCGTACATCGTCGTGTCGGCGACGATGATCCCCTCGAGGGCGCCGCCCTGATAGCGAAGCGCAAGCGCGGCGTAGCGGTCGGCGTTGGCGGAGCCTTCGCGGCCGGCGGTTTGGCCATTGATTTTGAAGGCGTACTGCGCATAGCCCGTGAAGCCCGCAAAGGCCGGCGTTACGTAGCTCACGGCATTGTCGACGCGCGTCCAGCTCGAAGCGGTCGTGAGGCCCGAGCCGAGACCTTCGGTGTAATTGGCAAAGAGCGGCTCAATGGCGCGGAAAAGGCCGTTGGCGCCGAGCGTGCTGCCGAAAACAGGCATGACGCCGAAGGAAAATGCGCCGTAAGGCGTGTAGAGGTCAAGATGCGCTTCGCGGCCGAAAAGGTCGCCGCCCTGGTCGAGCGAACCGTCGTCGGCGTTGAAGCCGTTCTCAAGAACAAAGCCCGCCTTGAAGCCGTTGCCGAGATCTTCCGTTCCCTTGATGCCGAAGCGCGAACCGAATTCCGTCGCGTTTTCCATCGAGAACTTGCTTTTTGAAGAAAGATGCTTCACGTCCGGATTGGCATGCACGTAGGAAAGGCCCAGGTCGATGAGGCCGTAGACTTCAACGTCGGCGGCAGCGGCGCAGCCGGCGGAAAGCGTGCCGGCGACAGCCAGCGCAAGAAGAGAGTGCTTCATTTCGTTGCGTAATCGGGATTGAAAGCGCAAACGATACACGGATTCTTTTGAATTAGGAAGTAATACTTAAGTAAATTGCTTACCTAAGACGTGAGAGAACCCGCTCCCAATGCGCCCCGAATCTGGCGCTGGCGTCTTCAACGCGCGGCGGCCGGCGGTCTCTGGAAAGGGGGCAGGAGCGGCGAAAGAGAGTTGCGGCCCTGCAACAGGGTTGGAAAAGCAGCCGCCGGATGGATATGGTGCTCGAGCACGAAAAAAGCCGGAGAACCGCTCGAAAGCGATTCTCCGGCTCGATCAAAGGCTTAACTCAGAAGCTTGCGCTTGTAGCCGATTAGAAGCGGTGCACCATGCCCATCGTCAGCTCGTAGCCGTTGGGCGAAGCGTCGTCCACACCCTTCTTTTCGATCTTTTCCTGCGAGTAGCCGCCCATCACGTAGACGGCCGTGCGCTTCGAGAGCGGATAGTCGTAGCCAACCGCAGCAATCCAGCGCGTGAAGTCATAGTCTTCCGTGTTGTCCATGTCGCGGTAGCCGATCTGGCCCTTGATGACGCCGCCGCCGAGCGGGTAGTTGGCGCCGATGCTCAGGCCGTAGCCGTCAACGAAGCCGTAAGCCTTCTTTTCCAAACCACCGTTATAGTTGCTCAGGCCAAGCGAGGAGACGCCAGAGCGGGCAAGCCACATGCTGTCAAACCACTGACCGAAGGCAAGCAGCTTCAGGCCGTTGTCAAACGTGTAGTTGCCGCCGAGAGTAACGGTGTAGCCGTCGTCATAATCATGGGTTGCATCGTTGCGGACGTTGCCCCACATCGTGCTGTCGGCAACAAGAATGCCTTCAAAAGCACCGCCCTGGTAGCGGATAGCCACGGATGCATAACGGTCGGCGCTGGATTTGCCTTCAACAGCATTTTCCTGCTTGCTGTCGTTCTTGAAGGAATATTGCGCATAGCCCGTAAAGCCGGCGAAGGTCGGCGTCACATAGCTGATGGCATTGTCGACGCGCGTCCAGCTCGAGGCGGAGATCATGCCGGAGCCGAAAGCTTCCGTGTAGTTCGCAAAGAGCGGGTCGATCGCGCGGAAGAGGCCGTTGGCGCCGAGCGTGCTGCCGAAGACGGGCATCACGCCGAGGGTGATGGTGCCGTAGGGCGTGTAGAGGTCGACGTGCGCTTCGCGGCCGAAGAGGTCGCCGCCCTGGTCGAGCGTGCCGTCGTCGGCTCTGAAGCCGCTTTCAAGAACAAAGCCCACCTTGTAGCCGTTCCCGAGGTCTTCCGTGCCCTTCAGGCCGAAACGGGAGCCGAACTCGCGGGCATTTTCCATCGTGAACTTGCTGGTATCGTCAACGCCGTTGACGTCAGCATCGGAATGAACATAAGCCAGGCCGAGGTCGATCAAGCCATAGACCTGAACGTCAGCGGCGGAAGCGGCGCCGGCAGCAAAGAATGCGCCGGCAAGAGAGAGTGCGAGAAGAGTCTTTTTCATTTTCTTTCTCAATGATTGGCGTCGAAGTCCGAGCCGGCCCGGCTTGTAGCGGAGCGCGAGGCTTTCAGTGGCCGTGCTGCGGGTCTGCCGCGCTGTTGCGCTTCGGCGGCATCCGCGCAGCGCGGCCGGCTGCGGCTTCAGTTAAGGATTCGTGCAGCGAATCAGTGCTTCATCTTGAAGTTGAACTGGTGGCACTGTTCGCAGTAGTTGACTTCAGGCTCATGCTGCATGTGGCAGAGCGTGCAGTCGTTGTTGTGCGGGGCCGTATGCGGATTCGGCTCGAGCTGCTTCGTCTTGGCAGCCACGTCTTCGCGCTTGTGGCACTGCAGGCAGGTCTTTTCATCCGGATAATTCGGATTCTTCATGTCCGGGCCGTGGCAGGTTTCGCACTTGAGGCCGCGGGCGACGTGGCGGTCGGCGCCGAAGTCGGCGGCCGAAACGGAATTGGCGGCCATGAGGCCGAGGAAAAGCGAAGAAGCAAGGATAGCAGCAAGTCGCTTCATGATGGGGTCTCCTGGAGATACGGGAATTCGGAGCTTCAAGAAGAACGCATCCACCGATACATCCTGCTGTTTACGCTCCTCTCGGGCAAAATTTTAAAAGTCCGCCGTTGATGACGAAAGGGAAGAAAGACCTAATAGACCTTTCTCCCCCCAATGCGGCCGCGTTTTAGTTGCGCGGGCGCATCACTTCAGTCATCAGCAGCCCTTGAAGGCGTTGGCCGTGCGAGCGGCAACGCGGCCGAAGATCATGCAGTCGGCGACGGCAACCGTGCCGAGACGGACCATGCCGTGCACGCCGCCCGTGACTTCGCCAGCGGCGTAGAGGCCGTTGATCGGTTCGCCGCGAACGGAGAGGACCTGCGCCTTGTCGTTGATTTCAAGGCCGCCCATGCAGTGATGGACGCGCGGCCACAGGCGAACGACGAGGAAGTTCTTTTCGTTCGGGGTGGCATCCTTGAACATCATGCAGTTGAAGTCCGGATCCTTCTGATCCTTCATGTAGCCGTTGAAGGTGTCGTTGGTCTTCTTCAGTTCGGCAACGGGGATCTTGAGGTCGGCAGCCATGTCTTCGAGCGTGGCGTACTTCTTGATCACGCCGTTCTTGACGGCGCGGTCGAAGAGTTCCTGCGTCATGTTCTTGCCGATGATCGCCTTCTTGGCGTTTTCTTCGGTCGTGTAGATGAGGCAGGGATGGCCGATGGCGACGATGGCGTCGGCGCGGACCTTGCGGTTGCCGGATTCCTGGATGAAGCGCTTGCCGGTGGCCGGGTCGATCATCGGGCCGTAGCCGATGGCGGATTCAACGAAGAGCGGCGCAATGCCGAAGCCCTGTTCGTCGGGCGAGGTCCACGGACCGAGCTGGATCCAGTCCATCTGAATCGTGTTGGCGCCGATTTCCTGGGCTTCCTGAATCATTTCGCCCGTAGCGCCCGGATGGTTCGTCGACGTGAACTTTTCGTTGAGGCGCGGGTCGTGCGACATGCGCATCTTGACGTTGTTCGAGAAGCCGCCGGCGGCGATCAGAACGCCCTTCGTGGCGCGGATGTAGATCGTCTTGCCGGAGTTTTCACGGCCGAAGCGATAGTTGATGCGGGCCTTGACGCCGAGGACGCACTTCTTGTCGTTGACGATGATTTCGTCGACCATCGTGCGAAGGCGCGGTTCAATGCCGAATTCCTTGAGCTTGGCGAGCATCGGGTTGATGAAGCCGGAGCCCGAGTTGTTCGTGACGGCGTGCGAGCGCTTCACGGAGTGGCCGCCGTGGAACGTGACGGCCTTGAACTTGACGCCGATCTTGTCGCGCAGCCAGTAGAAGTTTTCAACGGATTCGTCGGCGATGCGGCGGGCGAGCGACGGATGAGCAAGACCGCCGCCGGCCTTCAGAATGTCTGCGTAGAGCAGGTCGGGGCTGTCCTTGATGCCTTCCTTTTCCTGCATGTCGGTGCCCGCAGCAGCAACGGCGCCGCCGTTGATGATCGAGTTGCCGCCGGCGGTCGGCATCTTGTCGACGACCATGATTTCCTCGTTCTTCATGCCGAGGTAGTGGGCTTCGAGCGCAGCGGCGAGGCCGGCAAAGCCGGTGCCGATGATCAGAAGGCCGGTCGTTTCGTCCCACTTGGCGGGCACGTCGGTGCTCGCATGCACGATCATCGGGGCGGCAGCGCCGGCAATGCCGAGGCTCAGAGCGCCGGCCGTACCGAAAAGCTTGCGGCGGGAAATCGAAGTGGTCATGTTCTTCTCTCCTATTGGTATGTATATTCGCGAACTTCTCAGGGGCGCAGCAGCGGTCTGCAGCCCGCAGCTGCGGCGCGCGTCCGTTCGAACGCTTTTCTTCCTGATCCGCGACCTAAAAATTCTAAAAAACCGAGCAAGCCGTTTGAACCCAAATAGTTGGGTGGTTGAACTGAAGACTTTCCCGAGGTTGCGCTTTTGCTGGATTGTTCGGAAAAATAGGCCGAATTTGTCGGAAAGCTGTGCAGACAGCGAGGATGGCGAAAAATCCACCGATGAGGATCCTTCTTTTTTGCTGGCCGCGCTGCAGTCAGCGGGATTGCCCGACTCTTCACAGCCTGCCGCACCCGCTGCATACTTAGGCCATGACCTCAGCCAAACGATTTTCCAAGGAGTGGTTTGAAGCGCTCAAGACGGAGCGCTTCTGCGGCGAGTGGTCCACCGAACGGGGACCGAAGCTGCCCACGCACCCCTGGGTGACGCCGCCCCTGCACCCCGTGCTTCGCGCCTACTTCGACAGGTTTGCCGAGGAGCAGCGCCTCACGCCCGAGAAGCAATTTTTCCCGACGACGCAGGTGACGCACTTCGTGCTCGTGCGCGAGGGGCTCACTGCGCGGATCGCCTCAACGTTCGACGGGCAGCCGGGCGCAGGCGCCATGGCGCTCAGTCCGCCCAACCGGCTTGCCTGCGGGAACCTCAACTGGACGACGCACCGGCCCGCGATCGGCCGCTACATGTCGCTCTCGCACGTGAAGATCGCGGGGATTTCGCATGTGCAGTTCGACACGCTCATTGCGAACGCGCCGGTGGATGTGCTCCGCAGGCTTTTCACGCAGTTTGAGCTCAACAACCTCAGCGACCGCATGGGCTTTTCACTCATCGCGCTCATGCCGGCGATGACGCGCTTTCAGGCGCTCTTTCTTTCCTGGGCGGTTTATTTCGGCCGAATTGAAAATGTGCCGGGTGTGGGCGACGTGGTGACGATGCCGGCGCCGGGCCGCCGCTGGCACATTGAGCAGGTGATCCGCGCCTCCTCGGTCACGCTCGACAAGATTCTTTCAGAGGCTGCCGCACGCTTTGGCTACGAACGCATGGGCGAATTCGTGCGCTTTCGCGCAGAAATGCTGCAGCCCGCGCACGACTGGATGCGCTACGGCGATGGGGACGGCATCATCTATAAGCGCCCCGAGCACGTGGAGGACCTTCTCTACGGCGCGGCCGCGGGCGAGTACGACTGATGCCGCAGGCCGCAGGACAATGCGGCCGCATGAAATCCTCGTTTACCGCTATAATCCGCCTTCTCTTCTCTGGGGAGTAGCCGTTTGGCGGATTTTCCCGATCCGTCAAGACCGCCGTCAACATGCTTGAAGCCTTAATTCGCGCAAGACCCCGCGCGACGGTGCTTCATGGCGGCGGACGACGCCCGTTCGGGCGGCGCCGGCAAGACCAGCGACTGCGCGGACTTCCTGCACCCGATCCAATGGAGACGGGCGGCGGCCTCGACAGGCGAAGTCCGCCCGTCGTTGCCGTCTTTGACCGCCTGTCGCACGCGCCGCCGTCCGAAAGATCCCTCATGTTTCTCGAAGCCGCCGGTCTCTCGACCTTTGTCGTCGCCGCAAGTGAAATGGGCGACAAGACGCAGCTCCTCGCACTGCTCCTTGCCGCCCGCTTTCGTGCTCCGCTTCCCATCATTCTCGGCATACTTGCCGCAACCATCTTCAACCATGCGCTCGCGGGCATCTTTGGCGCTGCGCTTGCCGCGTGGATCAATCCGCTTTATCTGAAGTGGGCGCTTACGATCTCTTTTCTTGCGATGGCCGTGTGGATGCTCATTCCGGACAAGGCCGACGAGGTGAAGACGGAAGGGCGCTTCGGCGCCTTCGGCACGACGCTCGTGCTTTTCTTCCTGGCGGAAATGGGCGACAAGACGCAGCTCGCAACCGTGGCGCTCGCCGCGCACTATCAGGAGGCGTTTTCGGTCGTGATCGGCACGACGCTCGGCATGCTGATCGCGGACGTGCCTGCGGTTTTCGTGGGCGAGTGGATCATGAAGCGCGTTTCGCTCAAAACCATGCGGCTCGTTTCCTGCGCAATCTTCCTCGCGCTCGCAGCGCTTGCCTTCTTTGCGCCGGTTGAGAAGGTGGCGACCCTTCCTGCGGGCGCAGCCGGCGGAGAGCCTGCCATGGAAGCGCCCGCTTCACCCGCGCCGCCAGTTTCGCCCTCTGCGCCCTGAGCCTTCCCGAGGCCTGCTGCACAAAGTTGCGCGAGCGATACGATTTGCCGCAAATTCAGGCGAAAAGATTCTGCATGCGCGCTGTAAACCCATCCTACAATCTCTCTCGGTTTGACTAATTCGGAAGGCGTATCCTGCGTCCGGCGCCTGACCCCTGCACCCGCCGATGCATCGCGCCGGTGCGCAGCAGATCAAGCGCCTTCCTTCGCGTGAGGTAACACGAGATGACCTGTACGGAGACGAAGAGAGAGACCGCCAAGGCGCCCACACCCGCAGAAGTGGCGCAGTACGAAGCGGCGCTCGCGGCGGAGCTGCTGCCCGCCATGGGCTGCACCGAGCCGATTGCGCTCAGCTACGCTGCTTCCATTGCGGCCTCCCGCCTCGGAGGGTTCCCCGACGAGATCACGGCGGAAGTCTCCGCCAACATCGTGAAGAACGTCAAAAGCGTCGTCGTCCCCAACACGGGCGGGCTCACCGGCATTGAAGCGGCCGTCATTGCGGGGTTTGCCGCCAACGCGCCCGACGCGAAGCTCGAGGTGCTCGCGCGCATCACGCCCGAGGTGCGCGACGAAATCGGCCGCCTCGTGAAGACGAAGCGGGTGAACGTCGTGCCGACGAAGGAGCCCGACGTCTTCTTCATCCGCGTGACGGGCAAGAAGAACGGCAAAACCGTTTCCGTCACGATCCGCGCTTCGCATACAAATGTCACGCGCATCGTCGAAGACGGCGTCACCGTTTTTGAAAAGAACGACACGCCGAACATCGAGCCCCCCGCGGAAGCGGCCTGGTCGCTCCCGCGCCTCATTGAGGCCGCAAAGACGATGCCGCTCGAAAACGTCGAGCCGCTTTTGACGCGCCAGCTCGACTGCAACCGCGCCATCGCCGAAGAGGGTCTGCGCGGCAAATGGGGCGCAACCATCGGCCGCATTCTCCTCGCGCGCAATCCCGAGGATCCGGAAACGGTGGCGCGCGCCATGGCAGCGGCTGCCTCCGACGCTCGCATGAACGGCTGCGAGCTCCCCGTCGTGATTGTTTCGGGCTCCGGCAACCAGGGCATCACGGCAAGCCTTCCGGTCTTCGTCTTCGCCGAGCACCTCAAGGCCGGCCGGGAAGCGATGCTGCGCGCGCTCCTTCTCTCGGACCTTGTCACGATCCTCTTGAAGCAGGGGATCGGGAAGCTTTCCGCCTACTGCGGCGCCGTGAGCGCCGGGGCTGGGAGCGGCGCAGGCATTGCGATGCTCTCCGGCATGACGGACGCGGAGATTGAATCCGTGGTTTCCAATGCGCTTGCGATCACCTCCGGCATGATCTGCGACGGCGCGAAGTCGTCGTGCGCCTCCAAGATCGCGATGTCGATTGAAGGGGCGCTTCTTGCGATCGACATGGTGCGAAACGGCCGCCGGTTCGAAGCGGGCGAAGGCATCGTGCAGAAGAGCGCCGACGAAACGGTGCGCGCCGTCGGCCGCATCGCAAGCCGCGGGATGGTCGACACCGACCGCGTGATCATCGACGTGATGCTCGGGCGCAAGGCGTCCTGAGGGAGGCTTGGGGAGCCGCCGCGGGACGATTGTCCAAATCTTGAGGCGCTTCTTCGCGGCCGGCTGCAGGCTTTTGCGCCGTGCCGCAAAGCACCGAGCCGGCTGCGAGAAGCGCGAGCCCTGTCCAGAAGCCGGCGCCCGGGGCCGCATCGAGCCACCACCAGCCGAAAAGCGTCGAAAGAAAGGGGATGGCATAAGCCGCCGAGGCGAGAATGACGGGACGGCCGTGCTGCATGCCGTGCGTCCACGCCGCATAGGCGGCGCCCATCACGGCGCCGCCCGCGAGCACCGCGGCGAGCCCCTTGATGGAAAAGGGCGCGCTTTCGCCGAACCCGAAGACCCAGAGGAGCGCAAAGACCGCGGCATTCACCGCAAAGATGACGGTGCTCGGGTTTTCGCCGCCCGCAAAGCGACGGGCGAGATTGCTGTAGAGCGCCCAGAGGGCGGCGCTCGAGAGCGCAAGCGCGTAGGCGGCGGGCGATTCGCTCAGGTGCGCGAGGAGCGCGGGCGCCGAGAATTCGGCCCCGCCCGACGTGACGACGACGCCGGCAAAGGCAAGAAAAACGCCCGGGATGATTCGAAGCCGCACGCGCACGCCGTTCAACATTACGGCAAAGAGCATCGTGAGCGCCGGATGGACGTAATAGGCCATGGCGACCGCCATGGTGGCGAGGCCGCCCGGCGATATGTGCACAGCCAGGCATCATGTCACCGAGGAGAGGCAGGCGCAGAGAATGATGAGTGCCGCGCTCGCGCCTCGGAATCGCCCCCTGTTCGGCAGTCCGACGACGAAAAAGAGCGCAGCGGCGGCGACGGCGTACAAACGCGCCTGGCCCTGCGCCATGCCGAATGATTCAGAAATGATCCTCACGAGCGCAACCGTGCTGCCCCAGGCTAGCGGTCCGAAGAGCCCGATGAGCGTGGCGCGATCCTGGGCGCCGGCGGAAAAGACGCTTTTCATGCAATCCATCAAATGGGGGTTGTCGTCGATTCGCGAGCAAGTCGAAGCGGCGCGGGCGGCGCCCGAAAAGCCCCGCCCGAGAAGCGCCGCCAGTGAAGTCCTGGCGCGATCAGAACTTCGTCGTGATGCCGCAGTAGGCCTGGGCCGACTTGGTTTTGACGGCGTTGGCATTCGCGGCGTGCGCAGCCATCGAGAGTTCCTTTTCTGCGTAGCCGATGCCGCCGTAGAGGCTCGTGCGCTTGCTCAGCCGATACGTGTATCGCGCTAGCGCGGCCCAGTAGTCGACGTCGGCCTTGATGCTCGTTTCGCTTTCGCCGTCCACGTAGTAGAGGCCCGTCGTGAAGAAGCCGTTGCCTGCGGGCGTCACGGCGCCCAAATGGAGGCTCAGACCCTTGAAGCCGCGGTTTTCATCGGACGAGGCCGGGAAGGCGTCGGCGGCGCTGATCATGGCGAGCGAGTCGACGTTGGCGGCGTATTGCGCAAAGGCGAAGAACTTCGTCCACTGCATGTCTGCATTGCCGCCGATGCCGATGATCGTCGCGTCTTCGGTGTTCTTGGTGCCGGTGCCGTCGTTCGCCTTCATGATGCGCTCGGCCGTGCCGACGATCTGGAAGCGCTCGGCCGAATAGCGGGCGGCGAGCCCCGCATAGCGCTTGTTCTTCGTCGTCTGCGCGTTTTCCGCGCCGTCGTTCTGGAAGGAATAGGCCGCAAAGAGCTCGAGGCCCGCGAGATTCGGCGAGGCGTAGACGACGGAATTGTCGTGGCGCGAGCTCATCGCGAAGGCCGTGCCGAAGTTGCCGTCGCCGCCGTCGAAGGATTCTGCCGTGGCGCAGAAGAGGTCGTAGGTCCCTGCCGAAGAGGAGAAGCCGCCGATGCGGCCGAAGTTGAGCGTGCCGAAGCCGCCCTTGACCCAGAGGCGCGCTTCGCGGCCGAAGAGGCGCGAGTCGCCCGCGCCCGTCGGGTAGCGCATATCGCCGTTGTCGAGGTAGTAGCCGTTTTCGAGCTGGAAGCCGACGGTGAGGCCGTTGCCGAGGTCTTCGCTGCCGCGAAGGCCGAAGCGCGAGCCCGAATTCTGGCCCGACTGCATGATGAGGCTGGTCGTGCTCTCGGCGCCGCCGGCCTTGTTGTATTCGGCGCGAAGGCCGACGTCGGCAACGCCGTAGATCTGAACATCAGCGGCGCTGGCGGCTGCGGCAAGGCCGAAGGCGGCGAAGAGCGCCGCGGCGGTTTTCGTGTAGAGAGGAGCTTTCATGGCTAAAGGGTATAGAAAAGGGCATCCGCCCGCAGCTTTGGGGCTGCGGCGGTGGCGGAAGCCGGTTGGAGGAAATCGTGGGCAGCGCGCCGGGCGCGTTACCCGATGCAAAGCACTTCGTGCCCGGCAGGCGCGAATAGCGATGCGGTCTGGTAGAGGATGACCCCTGCGTGCGGCGCGCAGATCCGCTCGAGGACTTCGCCCTCGAGCGTGCGGATTTCGCCGAGGCATTCGCCGCAGCGCACGGCGTCGCCGGGCTGCTTCACGGGATGCCAGCAGCCGCTCGAGGCGGGCGCGGGATAGCTGCACGTTGCGCTCTCGCGCTGCTCGGAGTGCTTCATCTTCGGCTTGACGGCGCCGCGATAGGCGCCGAGGTGCGAGAGGAGCCGAAGGAGATCCTCGAAGTATTCCGCAACGATCGCTTCGTTCCAGAGGCCGAGATTGCCGCGCTCAATGAGAAGCGACGGCGTGCCGCGTCGGGCGGCGCTGTTGTAGGCGCCCGTCGCGGCGCTCGAAAGAATCCGCACGGGAAGGTCGAGCGATTCGGCGGCCCGTCGGGCCTTTTCGGTCACTTCCGCATCGCAGGCGCCCGGAATGTACACGTAGGGGTAGAGCGCTTCGTGCAGGTCGCCGCCGTGCATGTCGATGTAAAAGTCCGCTTCGTCCTGGAGCGCCGTGAGGGCGGCGGCGATCTGCTCGCTCTCCGTGCCGTCGCTGCGGCCGGGGAACTGGCGATTGAGGTTCTTGCCGTCCTCGGGCACGAGCGCCTTCATGCGCTCGGCAAAAGCGGACCGGTTGACGCAGGGCAGGATCAGAACTTCGCCGCAGACGCTTTCTTCAGTGAGAAAGCGCGTCAGGCGCGACGCCGTTTCGATGCCCGGATATTCGCAGCCGTGAATGCCGGCGGTGATGAGTATCTTCGGCCCCGGCAGGGATCCCCGGATTCGAAAGCCGATCAGCGACTTCGATTGGGCATCGGCCGCAGGGCCGTAAGGAATGCGTACGGTTTCGGTGCTCATGGTTCGTCAGGTGCGGTTTTCGCGGAAAAAGCGTTGCTGTAAATAAGAAGAATCAGTAGATGGGGGGCGCCACAGGGGCATGCGGCCCGGCGCCGTGGGGCGTCAGCGCTTCCTCATCGGCCGCCATGCGCGCTTCGGCCGCTTGGTCGGCGCCGATCTTGCGCTTCACGCCGATGCCCATCACCGCGTTCAGAAGATCGCGCGCGTAGGCGTTTTTGATGGCGCCGATCTGGCGCATGTCGTCGACCGCTTCAACAAAATTGCCGTTGTGCATGAAGCGGACGCGGTCGCAGAAGTATGTGATGGCCGTCAGGTCGTGCGTGATGAAGAGATAGCTTAGCCCCCGTTCGGCGCGCATGTCCTTGAGAAGGTCCATCACCTGAATCTGCGTGGCGGCGTCAAGCGAGCTGATCGCTTCGTCAAGGAGCAGCAGCCGGGGCTTGAGCGCCACGGCGCGGGCGATGCAGACGCGCTGGAGCTGTCCGCCCGAGAGCTCGTGCGGGTAGCGGGTGAGGAAGCTTTCGTTGAGGCCCACGCGCTCGAGGAGTTCAATCGCGGTGCGGCGCTCATCGGCCTTCGAGATGTTCTCGCCGCCGAGCCGGAGCGCGCGGAAGGATTCGCCGAGAATGGAGGCGACGCGAAAGCGCGGATTGGCCGACGTCGTGTAGTCCTGAAAGACAATGCTGATTTTGCGCATTGTCGCTCGGCGCTCTTCTGGCGTCCGACGGCCGTAGAGCGGCCTGCCGTCGAGGCGCACGCGCCCGGCGTTGGGCTCGAGGAGTCCGGCGACGACGCGTCCGAAGGTCGATTTGCCGCTGCCCGATTCGCCGATGATGCCGACGCATTCGCCTTCTTCGATCGAAAGCGAGAGGCCGTGGAGAATCTCCTGGTATTCGTTGCCGAAAAGCTTTTTCTGATTCTCCTTGCGGAAGGAGACGCGGATGTCCTGGGCATCAAGCAGCACGATGCGCCTCCGTGGCGGGTTGGGACTGCGTGGCGGCGAGGAAGCTCGCCATGACGGCGCGGTGTCTCGCGATCAGCTCGCGGGTGTAGGGGTCCGACGCCCCTTCGAAGATTTCTTCGGGCGTGCCGGCTTCGACGATCCGGCCGCGGTGCATCACGACGAGGCGGTCGGCAATCGCGGAGAGCACGCCGAGATCGTGCGAAATGAAGATCATTGCTGCGGATTGCGCTGCTTTGATGCGCAGGAATTCCTGCATGATCGCCCACTGGCTGATCGAGTCGATCGCCGTCGTCGGCTCGTCGCAGACGATGAGCGACGGCTTGAGCGCCACGGCGAGCCCGATCATGACGCGCTGGAGCATGCCGCCCGACATCTGGTGCGGATATTGGCGAAGCACTTCTTCGGGATTGCGGATCTTCATGAGGCGCAGGAGCTCGAGCGAGCGGGTGCGGATTTCGCGCCCGGACCAGGTCGTATGCTCTGCAAAGGTTTCCGCCATCTGCTCGCCCACGCGGTAAAGCGGGTCGAAGCAGTTCATCGGGTTCTGAAGCACCATGGTGACTTCGCGCCCGCGCAAGCGGCGCAGGCGCTCGTGGTCCATGCCGAGGAGATCTTTGCCCTGAAAGCGCGCCTCGCCCGTGATTTCGAAATTCTTTTCGAGAAGGCCGAGCGCAGCCTTGATCGACATGCTTTTGCCGCTGCCCGATTCGCCGAGGATGCCGAGGCATTCGCCCGGGCGGACTTCAAACGAGACATCTCGGACAATCTCTGCGGATTTTTTGTCTTGATGAAAAGTGACGCAAAGATCCTTCACCGCAATGACGGGATCTTTCTGAAGAATGCTGTCGCTCACAGTCGCACCTCCTTGGGGTCGAGCGCATCGCGCAGGCTGTCGCCGAGGAGATTGAAGGCGCCCACGAGCACCACGACGGCGATGCCCGGGACGATCATCTGTTCGGGATTGGAGATCATGACGTTCTTGGCTTCATTGAGCATGGCGCCCCATTCGGGCGTCGGCGCCTGAACGCCGAGGCCGAGGAAGGAGAGCGTGGAAATGTTGAGGATGGCCCAGCCCGTATCGAGCGTGGAGAGCACGGCAAGCTCCGCGGCGATGCAGGGCAGCATGTGGCGCGTGAGGATGTAGAAGTTCCCGGAATTGATCGAGCGGGAATAGAGGACGAAGTTCGTCTCCGTGTACTTCACGACCGCCGTTCGGATCATGCGCGCGTACCAGGCCCACTTGATGAAGATGTTGGCGATGATGACGTTCTGAATGTCGACCCCGAGAAGCGCCACCACGGCGAGGATCATGATCTGCGAGGGGAAGGAGAGCATGACGTCGACGATTCGCATGATCACTTCGTCGACCGGTCCGCGGAAGTAGCCCGCGAGCACGCCCATGAGCAGGCCGAGGCCGATCGTGCCGACCATCGTGAGGAGCGAGAGGAAGAGCGTCGGCTGGATGCCGTAGAGCATTCGCGAGAAGACGCAGCGCCCGAGCTGATCGGTGCCGAGGGGGTATTCCCACGAGGGCGAAGCGAACTTCATGAGAATGTTGTTCTCGTAGGGATCATGCGGCGCGAGCACCGGGGCGAAGATGCCGCAGAGCGCGGTGCCGATGATGATGACGAGGCAGAACTGCGTCATCGGATTGCGAAGAAAGACTTTGAGCATTTAAGCGGTCTCCTGCTTGCGAAGACGCGGATCCACCGCACACTGAATGATGTCGAACATCAGGTTGAAGACGACGAAGAGCACGCCCATCATGAGGACGTACGCCTGGATCACCGGATAGTCGCGGTTGAAGATCGACGTGATGCAGAGCTTGCCGAGCCCCGGCCAGGCAAAGACGTTCTCGACGACGATCGTGCCGGCGATGAGCTGCGGGATGCTCATGCCGATCGCGGTCACGCAGGACTGCAGAGAGTTCTTCATCACGTGCTTGGTGAGGATCGCGCGCTCCTTGAGGCCGCGCACCCGGGCATAGAGCACGTAGTCCTCGCGCATGTTCTCGAGCATGTTGTTGCGGATGAGGCGGATGTAGGTCGAGATGTAGGTGAGCGCGACCGTAAAGGCCGGGAGAATGAGGTGCGCAAACGAGCCCGATCCGCTCGTCGGCAAGAGGTCAAGCTTGATCGAGACGAACCAGATGAGAAGGAGACCCACCCAGTAGGCCGGCATGGCGGTGGTCGCAAAGACGATGCCGCGCATGATGCGGTCGAACCAGCTGTCCTTGTAGACCGCCGAGAGAAAGCCGATCGGGAGGCTGAGCACAATGACGTAGACAAGGCTCAGGCCCGCAAGCTGAAGCGTGGCGGGGAGGCACCGGCCGAGTTCGCCGAGCACCGTTCGCGCGGGATTCGTGTAGCTCACGCCGAAGTCGCCGTGCAGGCACGACCAGACCCAGTCGAAATAGCGCACGAGGAACGGCCGGTCGAGACCGAGCTCGGCGCGGACTTCTGCAATCGCCTCGGGCGTGATCACGGGCGTCTGACGCACGCGAAGCGCGACTTCGGCAGGGTCCGACGGAATGAGGTTGATGAAGACGAAGCAGAAAAAGGAAATGACGAAAAGAAGCGGGATGGTGGCAAGCAGCCTTCGTATGACGTAGCGGCGCATGGCAATTGAGGGCTTCATCCGGCCGCGCGCGACAGGCGGGCGCGGCCGGGGCGTGGAAAAGCAGGTGTAAAGCAGGGACGAAGCGGACGGTGCCGGCGGCCCGCACGAGGGGCGGCCGGCGGCCGTGCGCGGGAAAAAGAGGGCGAGCGCGCCGCAGCGCGCGGCGCGGCTCACCCCAGCGCTCGGACGGCTACTTCTTCCACTTCATGTCGGCGAAGGGCACTTCGTACTGATTCGAGAGAAAGCCCACGCCGTCGAGGTCGGCGCGGAAGAGCGCCTTGTTCGTTTCATAGGAAATCGGCAGATACACCGCGTCGTCGTGCAGGTGCTTGAGCACGAAGCTGTAGAGCGACTGGCGTTCCGCTTCGTCAGTCGAAGTCAGGATCTTGGTGATCGCTGCGTCGATTTCCTTCTTGTCGGGCAGGCCGAGCTGCGCGGCGTAGTCGCCATAGACGCGCTGGCGCATGGCGGCAAGCGAGGACTGCGGATCGTAGGGCATCCCCCAGCAGATGTTGAAGACGAGGTCAAAGTTGCCGTTCTTCATGTTGTCGCGGTAGGACTGCTCTTCCTCGCCGCGGATTTCGAGCTGCATGCCGAGCTTGCCGAGCTCGGATTGCAGGTATTCGGCAATGGTCTTCTCTGAAACGGAGTTGCTGTTGTAGAGAAGCCCGAGCTGCAGGGGCTTGCCGTTCTTCATGAGGGGCGCTCTGCGGCCGTCGCGCGTGTAGCCGGCCTCTTCAAGGAGCTTCGCAGCGAGCTTCATGTCGTAGGCGAAGGGCTTCAGATCGATGTCGCAGTACGGAATCGAGCGCGCGTAGAGCGTGGCGGCGGGCGGCTCGAAGCCGTGGAAGACGCCCTGGGAGATCACAGCCTTGTTGACGGCATGCTGGATCGCGGCGCGAACCTTGAAGTCCTTGAGGTGCTCGTTGTTCGTATTGAGCACAATGTGGCGCGTGGATGTGGGCGCGGAAACGGCAACGGCGAACTTGTCGCTCGAGCGGTACTTGTTGAGCGCGTCCGCGTCGATCATGTTCTTGCCCCAGATGAGATCGATCTCGCCCTTTTCAAGCGCGAGGATGCGGGTCTGGTTGTCCGGAATCACCTTGACGATGATGCGCTTGAAGGCGGGCTTCACGCCCCAGTAGTCGGGATTCGCTTCGAAAACGGCGTACTCATCAACGACGTGTTCCTTGAGAACCCAAGGCCCGGAGCCGATGAAGGCCTTGAGGCCGTCCTTCGTCTTGCCGTCCTTCATGACCTTCGGGCTCACGAAGGCAAAGGGGCGCGTGACGGCGAGCTCCGTGAGCATCGGGTAGTAGGGCTCGCGCATCGTGATCACGAAGGTCGACGCGTCGGGCGCTTCCACTTTTTCAAGGAGGCGCATCATTTCGAGCCAGGTGTGGCGCGCCTTGTTGTCGATGAGCGCGTCGAAGTTCGCCTTGACGGCATAGGCGTCGAGCTTCTCGCCGTCCGTGAAGGTGAGGCCCGGACGAATCTTGAAGGTGTAGACGCGCCCGTCCGGCGAGATCTCCCAGCTTTCAGCCACGGCGCCGTGATATTTGCCGTCGTTGCCGAGCGTGACGAGGCCTTCGAAAAGCATTTCCTGCGCGTACATTTCACCCGCATAAAGATGCGGATTGAGGTCGCGCAGGTCGCGGTAGTTGACGAAGACAAGCGTGTCCTTGTCACGGTCGGGAGCGGCGCTGACGCTGCCGGTGAAAAGCAGGGATGCGCCGAAGAGAGCGGCACAGACGCCTTTGAGAAGCGTGCGGCGATGGCTGGAGAAAGTCATGGTGTGTCGTAGAGAGAAAAAGAATCTAAATGAGAATCATTCCTAAGAATAGAGCGAAGTTTATCGGCTTTCGGAGCGGCGGATGTCAAAAATTTGTGAAGGAAGCGTTTGAAAAACTTCATGTTTACCCGAATGAAACGAAGAAAAAGCGAGTGTCAGGACACGCTTTGAAGAGGGGAAGCCGCCTGTAGCTCTAGCCAACTGACGTAAGCAGAAAAACGGAGGTGTACGAATTTCGAATGTAATACGAATTTACTGAAAGATTACGCGCACATACTGAAATGAGGCAAGTGGCATTCGTCGCTGAAGCAGGTGTAAACGCAAATTGCCGCCAACGCATTGAACAAGTTATTCTCGGCATACACGTATATGTTGTGCTGATGCAACGTGGGGAACGTTCTGCACAAAGCAACAACCGGATGCGTCTTCTTTTGACGCACCCCTTTCCTAATATGAATGACGTCGAAGGCCGATCGCGTGAAAACGGCGCAAAGGCAGAGAAGCAAAGCGGCGCAGGGCGGCCCTGCCTGCTTGAGCACAATGCGGCGCGAGCCCGCATTTCATCGGCATGCCCCCCAAAAGGGAGGCGGCAGCCGTGTTGTGTTGGCGCTATAAAAGAAAGCCGTACGCCGTCGGCACGGACTTGATCTTCGACAAAAGAACAAAAACGCCCGGATGCTGCAGGCAGGCTTCTGAAGCACAAAGCAGCGAAAACGGCCCAAACTGACGACACGGATAAACCGGCGGCGCTCGATGCGCCGCCGCAACAGGCATATGGAAAAGATTTCGGATATTGATTTTGAGGATCCCTCGCCCTTCGGCGAACAGAGCGAATCCAATGCGCCTCAAGCCGCAACGGGCGAAATTGAGTTTTCTGCGCTCCCCGAAGCGCAGGATGCGGAAGGCGCCAAGCGTCGTCCCGCACGGGAAGACCGCAGGATTGTGCGGCCCGCGCTCGCGCGAAAGCGCGTGAAGGCGAGCTTCGGCTCCTTTGCGATCGATGTCGAGCGGACGGACCTTGCGGATGCGCTTGCGGCGCTCCTGCAGGCGGCGCCTAATGCCGCAGCGGATCTCGCGGATTCGCCCGAAGACATCGTGCGCGAGACGCTCGCCGGCTTTGAGGATCTCGACGAAGAGGTCGTTGAGCGGCTCGCGCTTGACGAGAGCGATGCCGTTCGCAAGGCGCTCCTCGAGAACGAGGATGCGGCCGCCCGGCTCGATGCGGAGAAGCTCGCGGCGCTGCAGGAATCGCTCCGCTAAAGTCATCTGCGGGCATTGTCGTGCGCGCCCCTGGCGCCTGAGGCTGCGCTGCGCGTGGATCGCGCGAGCCCGGCCCGCCATAAAAATGACGGCACCCTGGTAGCTCCGGGCGCCGTTATTTGTTTTGTGATTTCTGGGCTGGCGCGTGCCTGCCCGCGCGTCATCACTTCCAGGTGAGAAGCGACTGGCCGGTCATTTCGGCGGGCTTCTTGACGCCCATCAGATCGAGCACCGTCGGCGCGACGTCGGCGAGAACGCCCGGGCGAACCGATGCAACGCGCTCGGAGACGACGACGATCGGGACCGGATTGAGCGAATGCGCCGTATTGGGCGAGCCGTCCGGGTTCACCGCGTGGTCGGCATTGCCGTGGTCGGCGATCTGAACGACTTCGTAGCCCGCGGCCTTCGCCGCCTCCACCACGACCTTGGCCGCCTGGTCAACGGCTGCAACCGCTTTCAGGATGGCATCCCAATTGCCGGTGTGGCCCACCATGTCGCCGTTGGCGAAATTGAGGCAGATGAAGTCGTACTTGCCTTCGCCGAGCGCGCGGGCGAGCTGCTCGGCCACTTCGGGCGCGCTCATTTCGGGCTGCAGGTCGTAGGTCGCGACTTTGGGCGAAGGCACGAGAATGCGGTCTTCGCCCTCGAAGGGGGCTTCGCGGCCGCCGTTCAAGAAGAACGTCACATGCGCGTATTTTTCCGTTTCGGCGATGCGCAGCTGCTTCAGGCCCTGGGCGGCGATCCATTCGCCGATGGTGTTGACGACGTTTTCCTTGCCGAAAAGCACGTGCACGCCTTCGAACGTGGCGTCGTAGGGCGTCATGGTGGCGAAGTAGAGCGGCAGCGGCTTCATGCCTTCGACTTCGCGCTGCGTGAGGACGGTCGTGAGCTCGCGGGCGCGGTCGTTGCGGAAGTTGATGAAGAGCACCGCGTCGTCAGGGCGGATGCGGCCGACGGGCTCGCCCGATGCATCGGCAAGCACAAGGGGCTTTACGAATTCGTCCGTGACGCCCGCTTCGTAGGAAGCAAGCAGCGAAGCGCCGAAGTCGGCTGTTTTTTCGCCCCGTCCGGCGGTGAGCATGTCATAGGCTTCGCGAATGCGCTCCCAGCGCTTGTCGCGGTCCATGGCGTAGTAGCGGCCGATCATGCTCGCGAGGGTGCCCGCGGCGCCGCCTTCGGCCAAAAGCGACGCAAAGCGGCGCACGAAGCCAATGCCGCTCTTCGGGTCCGTGTCGCGCCCGTCCATGAAGGCGTGCACGTAGACGCGGGAGAGCCCTTCGGCTTTGGCGAGCTTCATGAAGGCGAAGAGATGCTCGAGGCTCGAGTGCACGCCGCCGTCGGAGAAGAGCCCCATCAGATGAAGCGCGCGGCCCGGCGCCTTCGCGTGATCGAGGAGCGCGCGCACTTCGGGCATGCGGCCGAGCGAGCCGTCGCGGCAGGCGCGGTTGATGCGCACGAGGTCCTGATAAACGACGCGGCCTGCGCCGATATTGAGGTGGCCGACTTCGGAATTGCCCATTTGCCCGTCGGGCAGCCCGACGTTCTCGCCGTCGGTGCGCAGCTCTGCATGCGGATAGGCCTTCGTCATGCCCGCAATGTAGGCGGGATGCGCAGCGTTGATCGCGTCGGCTTTGTCGCCTCGGCCGCAGCCCCAGCCGTCCAGAATCATGAGAAGAACTTTGCGCGTCATCGTGAATCCTTTGTGTCAATAGAGGGAGGGCGCGCGAGCGCGCTCGCGCCGCCGGAAGCTGCGCGCATTTTAGCTTCTGCGCCGAAACCGTTCAGCGCGCCCATGGCGCTTCCAAAGCGCCGGTGAAGCTTGCCGCCGGATCATGACGTCGCGATGATGGATAAAGCCGCCTGAAGCCGAGACTGCGGACGAGAACTTTCGCTTTCGAGGAAAACGTAAACGGCATTTTCGACTTTCTTGAGTGCTCGGAACCGAACGGGTAGCAGCAGCGGCTTCGCGGCGCGAGCTCGACAAGCCTCATAGAGAACCGCTAGAGTGCCGCTTCTAGGCAGATTCGCGTTGCAAGCAACCTGCAAAGGAAAAACGGAAATGCCTGTTTTCAAAACCTTGACGGACGGGCGCGTGCCTGTCCGAATATGGACGAACGACATCAACGCTGCGGCCGAAGCGCAGCTCGCCAACGTCGCTTCGATGCCGTTTGTCTTTCACCATGTGGCGGCGATGCCCGACGTCCATGTCGGGATCGGCGCAACGATCGGCGCCGTGATCGCGACGAAGGATGCCGTGATGCCGGCTGCGGCCGGCGTCGACATCGGCTGCGGCATGCTGCTGCAGAAAACAAATCTCACGGCCGGCTGCGCCTCGGCAGAGAAGCTCGGCCGGTTCTTTGAGGCGGCGCTGAAGCGCATTCCTGTCGGCATGCGCGAGCGCGCTGAGAAAGACGCAGCTTATGAAGACTGCGCGCCGCTTGAAGAGCGCCTCGCGGCCATTCTGGCGAAGCATCCGAAGATTCTCGAGCCGATGCGCACGATGAACTGGCGCCGTCAGCTCGGCACGCTCGGCAGCGGCAATCATTTCATCGAGCTTGTCCGCGACGAGGCGGGGGTGCTTTGGCTCCTCCTGCATTCTGGCTCGCGCGGCGCCGGCAACGTCATGGCTTCGCACTTCATTCGCCTTGCCAAGGCGCAGATGCAGGCGCGCGGCGTTTCGCTCCCCGATCCGGCGCTGGCTTTCTTTGAGAAAGGCGAGCCGCTTTTTGAGGATTACCTGGCGACGGCGGCCTGGGCGACCGACTATGCATCGATCAACCGCGCCGTCATGGCGCGCGACGCCATGCGTGCGCTCGAAGCGGTGTTTCCCGGCGCAGCGCCAGTCGATGATCCCATCGACTGCCACCACAACTTCGTCGCGCTCGAGACGCATTTCGGCGAATCGGTATACGTGACGCGCAAAGGCGCGATTCGCGCGGGAGCGGGCGAACTCGGCATTGTGCCGGGGAGCATGGGCGCGGCCTCCTATCTCGTCGAAGGGCTCGGCAGCGCCGATGCATTCGACTCATGCGCGCACGGTGCCGGACGCCGCCTCGGGCGAAAGGCGGCGGCGCTCCGCTTTTCGACTGCGGACCTCGAGCGCGAGACGGCAGGCATCGTCTGCCGCAAGGACGCGGGCGTTCTTGACGAGATACCGTCGGCTTATAAGCCCATCGACGAAGTGATGTCCAATCAGCGCGACCTCGCGCGCGTCGTGCACACGTTCCGGCAGCTCGTCTGCATCAAAGGGTGAAGGAAAGCGCCGCTGTCGCCGTCGCCGGCGGGTCGCGCAGCCGCGCTCAGCCGGCAAGGCGCTTCTCGCGCGCTGCCCGCAGAAGCGCCCGCGCGGCGGGGCTCTCGGCCCGTCCAAGCGCTTCGACGGGCAGATCCTCGACGATTCGGCCGTCGTCGAGAAAGAGAATGCGGTCGGCGAGCGCTGCCGCAGCGGCAAGGTCGTGCGAAATGAAGAGGAGCGCAGGCGCGCCGGGGCGGCGGCGTTCGGCGTTGAGAAGCGCAATGAGGTCCGCGCGCACCGAAACGTCGAGCGCGCTCATCGCTTCGTCGAAGATGATGAACTGCGGCTGAGCGGCAATGGCGCGCGCAAAGGCGACGCGCTGAAGTTCGCCGCCAGAGAGTTCATGCGGCCGGCGGCCGGCCGCGTCGGGCGAAAGGGCCATCTGCGCGAGAAGCCTCTGCGCAGCGGCTTCGAGCGCTGCCTCGCCGGGGCGGTCCGCGCGGTAAAGGAGCGCTTCGACGACCGCATCGGCTGCGCGCCACCGCGGGTCGATCGCATCCGTCGAATTCTGAAAAACGACGGAGCGCCTGCCCGGCTCCTCAAGGCCGGGCGCCATGCGGATCGTGCCGCCGTCGGGCGCTTCCAGGCCGAGGAGAAGCCTCGCGATCGTCGTCTTGCCTGCTCCGGACGCGCCGACGAGCGCCACGGATTCGCCCCGGCGAATGGTGAAGTCGACGGACAACAGCACGCGGCGCATGGAAGAGCCGTCGGAAGCGGCCGGGTCTCTCCTGCCCGTCCGGGCGTGGCGACGGCCGAAAAGCTGCCGAAGGGCATTCAAAATCGAGTGGCCGGCGGCTTGCGCGGCCGGGTAGGCTTTTTGGAGAGAGCGAACGCTTACGATCACATCGTCGTCTGCTGGCCTTGACGGTGCGGGCTGATCCGCTGCCACTTGGTTTTGAGCGTTATCAAGCTTTGAAAGCAGCGCTTCATCGAGCGAGCGCCGCGCGGCGACAAGGCGCTTTGAAAAGGGGTGCTGCGGCGTGCGGAGGACTTCGCGCCCGCCCGCTTCCACGATTCGGCCGCACTGCATGACGACGACGCGCCGGGCAAGCGCTTCGGCGACCGCGAGGTCGTGAGTGACGAGCGCGAGCGCGGCGCCCCTGGTATCGACGAGCGTGCGCAGGAGCCGCACGACTTCCGCGGCCGAAAGCGCATCGAGCGCGCTCGTGGGCTCGTCGGCGACGACGATGCGGGGCCGCAGCAGCATGGCGGCGGCAATCATCGCGCGCTGCAGCATGCCGCCGGAGAGCTGCGCGGGTCTCGAGGCAAGCACCGTCTCGAGCGCATCCTCGGAGAAGCGAAGCGCCGAGAGCGTGCGGCGAACCATGCCGGCGAGCGCCTGCTTCGACGCATGCGGGTTCGCAATGCGGGCCGTTTCAAGGAGCTGGTCGCCGAGCTTCTCAAGCGGGTCAAAAGCGGCGGCGCCCTGCTGCGTGAGGTAGCAGAGTCCGGTGCCGAGAAGCCCGCGCGTGCCGCGCCGGTCCGTCAGGATGCTGCGCCCGAAGAGCTCAATTCGGCCGCTCGCGCGCAGGCACTGCGGCAGGAGCCCCGAGGCCGCGCGGAAGGTGATCGACTTCCCGGCGCCCGATTCGCCGATCACGGCGAGCGTCTCGCCTTGGGCGAGCGAAAGCGAGACATCCGCCACGAAGGCTTCGCCCGTGCGGCGGTTTTCAATTCGAAGCCCTTCGATGAGAAGGAGCGGCGTGCGGCGCTCGGTCATGGCATCTCTCCTTTCGGGGCTGGGCTGCTGCCTTGAGCCGCAGGGGTCCGTTCCGGCACGATGCGGCCAGGTTCTTTCGGACGAAGCGCCGAAGCGAGGCCGTCGCCCATGAAGCTGAAGGCGGCGCTCGTGAAAAGAATCGCAAGGCCGGGCGCGAGCATGAGGCCGGGGTGAATCGTCATCACGTTTTTCGCTTCCGCGAGCATCATGCCCCACTCGGGCGCCGGCGCAGCAACGCCGAGGCCGAGAAACGAGAGCGTCGCCACCGTGAGAATGACGGAGGCCGTGTCGATCGTGGCATAAACGAAGAATTCGCCGAGGATGTTCGGAATGAGATGCATCAAGAGGATCGATGCGCTTCCCGCGCCCGCAATCTTCGGAAAGACGATGAAGCCCGCATTCGCGAGGCGCGCGAGCGCCGAGCGGATCATGCGTGCGTGCCAGGGCCATTTGGCCGCCACGCACGCAAAGATGACGTTTTCGAGGCCCGGGCCGAGCATGCCGACGACGGCAAGGATCATGACTTCAGCCGGGAGCGCCATCCAGGCGCGCGCAATCCGCATCATGAGCCGATCGATCCGGCGCCCCGCGCTTGCTGCGGCGGCAGCCCAGAGCGCGCCGAGAAGCGTCGTTGCAGCCATGGCGGCAGCGGCGGAAAAAAGCGTGGTGCGGATCCCCCAGACGAGCCGCGAGAGCACGTCGCGCCCGAGATGGTCGGCGCCGAAGAGATGCGCCGGGCTCGGCGCGGCAAACTTGTGGGCAAGGTCGATTTTCACCGGGTCGGCAAGCGGCAGCAGCGGCGCAAGAAGCCCTACGAGCACGACGGCCAGAATAAAGACAAAGGCGGCAAGCGCTGCGCGGTCGGCTGAAAAGCGCGACCAAAGGGTCGGGCCGATGCCGTGCGGGCGACGGGCCGCTGCAGCGCTTTTTGCAGGTAGCTTCAAAAACGTTTTCATGCGGCGCTCCTGCGCTGGGTGTCGCCGCCCCCGTCGACGGCCGCGGCCGTGCGCTCGCGCCGCGTTGGATCGAGCGCCGCTTCAGCGAGGTCCGCCAGAAGTCCGAATACGGCAAAAAGAACCGCCATCACAAGGACATAAGCTTCCACGACCGGGAGGTCCCGGCTGAAAATGGCCGTGATGCAGAGCCGTCCGAGTCCGGGCCAGGCAAAGATGCTTTCGACGACGAAGGCGCCCGCCATGAGCTTTGGAATGGAAATGCCGAGCGCCGTGACGCTCGAGGCAAGCGAATTGACGAGGATGCGAAGCGCAATGCGCCCCTCGGAGAGGCCGCGGGCGCGCGCAAAGACGACCCAGTCCTTGTCGGCTTCGGCGGTCATGGCATTGCGGATCAAGCGGACGTAGGTGCCGCTGTAGGCAAGCGAAAGCGTGAGGGCGGGGAGCACGATGGCGCCCGGCGCGCGCATGCCGCTCGTCGGCAGCCAGCCGAGCTGCAGCGAAAAGAGCCAGATGAGAAGCAGCCCCGCCCAGAAGGCAGGCATCGAGGAGGCGAGAAAAATCGCGCCGCTCAGAAGCGTGGCGGTAAGCCGCCCTTCATATTTCGAGCAGAAGACGCCGATCGGTATCGCCGTGGCGAGGATGAGGACGAGCGCCGCAGCGGCAAGCCGCAGGCTCGGCCAGAAGGCGCGCGCGATCTCCTCAGCGACGGGGAGCCCCGTGACGAAGCTCCGCCCGAAGTCGCCCTGGAGAATGCCGCCGAGCCAGTGCGCGTACCGAACGAGAAAAGGCTCGTCGAGCCCGAGCGCATGGCGCGTTTCCATGAGAAGCTCCGGCGTCGGTCGCATGGCATTGAGCCGAATGGCGACCTCTGCCGGGTCCGATGGCGAGAGCGCAGCGAGCGCGAAGACGGCGAACGACACCCCGAGGAGCATCGGGATGAGGATGAGAAGCCGGTTCAGCAAAAGACGAAGCATCGGAGCGCTCGGCGTTTATCTTCGAGAGGATCGGGGGCCCATTCAGGGCTTTTGCGCGGCAAAGCGCATCCTTTCGAAGGGAATTTCGTACTGCGTCACCCCGAAGCCCACGTTCTCTAGGCGCGTCGCATAGACGGCCTTCGTGCGCGAATAGCTGATCGGCAGATAAACGGCCGATTCGTGAATGCGCGTGAGAATGTCCTTCAAGATGCCGTTGCGCGCCGCTGCGTCGGGCTCGATGAGATAGCGGCCGATGGCTTCGTCGATGGCCTGCTTCTCGGGGAGGCCGCGCTGCGCTTCAAAGTCGCCGTGCGCGGGCACGCGCCAGCTCGAGAGGAAGCTCTGCGGGTCGTAGGGCGCGCCCCAGGAGAGCGAATAGGCGAGCTCAAAGTCGCCGCTTCTCGCGCGGTCGAGATACGTCTGCTTTTCCTCGCCCTCGAGCTTCACTTCAACGCCGATCTGCGCAAACTGCGCCTGAATGGCTTCGGCGATGGTCTTTTCCTGGGCGTTCTTCGCATTGAAGACGAAGCGAAGCGAAAGCCGCACGCCGTCCTTTGCGCGAATGCCGTCCGCACCCTTCGTCCAGCCGGCGCGCTCGAGGCGCTCGGCGGCCTCTGCCGGATCGTGCGCACGAATGGGAAGCGGCACGTCGCAGCCCGGGACGTTCCTCGCAAAAAGCGTTTCGGCGGGCGCTTCCGCGTCGTTGAGAATGCCCGAGACGACGGCTTTGCGGTCAAAGGCGAGCTGCAGCGCCTCGCGCACGGCTGGGTCGTCCGTGCCGGGACGGGCGGAATTGAGAAGCACCGAGCGGCTCGCAACGGGCGCGCTCGCCTGCGCCGCGAGGCCGAGCGAAGCGCCTTTCTCGCGGATCATGGCGAAGGCTTCGCTCGTGAGCTGATCGCCGTCGGCGCCGAAGACGAGATCGACTTCGCCTTTTTCAAGCGCCATCAGCATCGTCTGCGGATCGGGCATGACGCGCCAGCGCACGCGCTCGATTGCAGGCTTTTCGCCCCAATAGCCGGGATTGCGCTCAAAAAGGGCGTATTCGCCGCGCTCATGTGCGGCCAGCTGCCAGGGGCCGGTGCCGGCGAGGCAGTCGACGCCCGCCTTGGTCTCGCCCGAGCGCATGCATTTGGGCGAAATGAAGCGGAACGGCCGGCTGAGGCCAAGCTCGACCAACGCGGGGAAATAGACATGCCGCAGCGTGAGGCGGAAGGTATGCTCGTCGAGCGCTTCGAACCGGTCGATTTCGTTGACCATGTCGAGCCACGCGTGGCGCGTGCGGTTTTGAAGAATGGCCTTGAAGTTGAGAACGACGCTCTCTGCGTTGAAAGGCTCGCCGTCGGAAAAGGCGACGCCTTTTCGGAGCGCAAAGGTGTAGGTGCGCCCGTCGGGCGAAATCGTCCAGCTTTCGGCGAGCGCGGGCTTCACGCCTTCGGGCGTGTTGATGACGAGCGGCTCGAAAACCATGGCTTGCGCAGACATTTCGCCGGCGTAGCCGTGCGGATTGATGTCGCGGATGTCTTTCATGCTGGCGTAGACGAGCTCGTTCGGCCGGGCCGCAGCGGCGCTTGCCGCACCATCGCCGGATTTTTCAGAGCAGCCTGAAAGGAGAAGGAGAACGCTCGAGGCGAGCAGCACGGCGGGGGCCGCATTGCGGCGGACAAACGGGGAAATCTTCAGCATGAATGACGGGCTCCTCTCTGGGTGCAAAAAAAATGTGCATTCCGAATTCTATCGGGGATGATATCGAGCTCGCCTTTGGGCGTTCGGACTAATACTTTCGGTTTCTTGCCGGCTTTTCTCCTTCTTGCGGGATTTTGGCGAGCGATGAGCGGGCCGAAAGGGCAGGCGGAACGCATCGCCCTCAGGCGGGCCGCCCGGCAACAACGCCTCACGACACCTTGTGGCGGAAAAGC
>CAJMKD010000015.1 GCA_905213905.1 uncultured Sutterella sp.
AACGTGCACCCGCATTCTTTACGCTCAGTGCGCCAAGCCGGCGGATATGGAGCGTCTGAAGGCAGCCTGCCGCAATGTCGGCAGGATGCGGGCCGCGATATGGCAGCGATGGGGCGGCTTGGGAACAGTCGGGAAAAGCGTCAACAAAGTCCGCAGAGAAATCACCGCAGCGAATCTTTTCGAGAAGATCAACATAGACGGCACGGTTCGAGCCGAATCGACGAAGGATATCGTCAACGATATTTTCACGTATCGCAAGGCGGCCGAAGCCGCAGTAGTGAAGAAGATCTACCAGCGGTACAAGGACGAAGCCACGCGCAAGGTCAAGTGCGGCAAACTGCGCAGCGGCGAATGGGTCAAGGATTCGTATCTGCACCGACAGATGCGAAAGTATTTCCGGCACGGCCAAGGAAAATCCGACAAGCAGTTTGTCGTTCGCTCGGATAAGTTTTCGGTCGGCCGCTCTGAAGACGGATTTCTGACGATTACGCTCCTCTTCAATCGGAAGTCGGGCGGCCCCGTCACGCTCGTGACGACGACGAACGGCACGAATGTCAAAATCGCGAATCGAAACCTGCGAATCATCATTGAAAACGATGAAATTCAGATTCACTACGCATTCGAAAAAGTTTGCCAGCGTCCTCACGGCAAGGAAACCGTCGGTGTTGACAAAGGCCTGACTGAAGCCTTTGCGACGACAACCAACGAGCTCCTGGGACAAGGGCTCGGCAAGCTCGTTTTCGAATACAGCGACGCCATTACTGAAATATGGCGAGGCCGCAACAAGCTTCGGGCGCTCGCCGAACGCTACGAAAAGGAAGGCAAGAAAGAGAAGGCAGACAAGATCAGATTGAATAATCTGGGCACGAAAAAGCTTGACAACATGCGTCGACGCTTTCGAACCAAGGCGCGCAATTTGCTGTGCAAAGCCGCTCACCAGCTCATGGATCGAGCCTGCGTCATCGTGGTGGAAGACCTGTCGGGCTTTATCAAGGGGAAAAGCCTTGGTCGAAAAACAAATCGTCGATTGAGCACTTGGATAAAGGGGGAGATGCAAAAAATTCTGGAGGAAATTGCAGAACTGCGAGATGTTCGCATCGTGATCGTCAACGGAGCCTATACGTCGCAAGTCGACTCTCAGACGGGCGCCTTTACCGGCAAACGGAAGGGAGATCACTTTTACCGTGACAACGGGGATGTCGTGCACGCCGATCTCAATGCAGCGTTTGCAATTCTTCTCCGGCTGTGGGATCCGGACATCACGCGGTACATGGGGTACAAGGAAGTCAAAAAGATCATTGAGGCCAGAACCGCTGAATACCGTGATTTCATTAGCTCCGGGGGTACTACTAACTGGCCCTCAAGAGGCTTCAACTGGATGCAGCCGACTTTGGAAAAAGCCGCGCGAACTCTGGTGAAGTGCGGAAAGAAATCCGAAAACACCTCGAGCAATTTTGAGTAACTTTTTCGGAACAGCTTCTGGGTCAATTTCGTCGTATTGCCTGGACGCGCGTAAACCGGACAACGAATAGATAATTGACTGTTTATAAGCAATCGGCGACTGCAAAGCATGATTTTTGAGATATCGAAGAAGTACAGTTGGCTGTCCTCCACTCTCAAACCAATAGTTCTGGAAGCCGCGGTCAGGACGACTAAGAAAGCAAAGCACTGACCAAGGGCAATACACTCTGATACTTGCTTTTTCATCGAACGCAAAGCCGTCGTAATTTCTCTTTAGTTCAGAAAAAACCTCTTCGGCTGTAATGTGCAAAGCATTGGCTGCTTCGTTCAAATACGATGAAAAGTTTGTTTTAATCTCTTCGTCGGAATATCCGAGTAAATTGCCATAACGTGGATCAAGTGAAATATCCTGCAAATTATTGAAGGCGGAAAATAGGCTGGTATTGCTGAATTTGGTGATACCTGTCATATAGAAAAAACGCTGACATCCTTCATTCGATTTCAGAATGAGGAAGAGCTCGCTCATGATCGAACGAATTTCTTCAAAAAGTTTTGGGTTATCCAAGCAGTGCGTTAATGGCGCATCATATTCGTCGATAAGAATGACGAGACTTGCTGGCTCTAAAGAAGAAAGGAAACTCGAAAGTTGCGTCATTACGCTCAAATCGTTTGCAACGAATTTGAAGCCTATGCTGGCAAAAACAGCTCTAATTTTTTCTTCAAATTTATTTTTGAAGACAGCGGCGTTAGAGAATTCCTTAATTTCGGAAAAATCCAGCTTGATTACCGGATAGGTCTTATCCTTCCATAATTTTTCGATCGCTAGTCCATGAAAATATTTTAGGCCGTCTTTAAATAGAGACGCAAATGTAGAAGTAAGAAGCGTTTTGCCAAAGCGCCTAGGGCGGGCCAAAAAAATCTTGGAATCATAGCGAGCAAGCTCAAAGACGAGAGTCGTTTTATCCACGTAGATTTCATTTCGGACACGTAGTGTCTGAAAAGTAGAACGCCCCAACGGCAATACTCTTTGCATGTTAAATCTCAAAAAATCGCCTCCGGCAGAATGCCGACTCATTCGAATTCAGACAAAACAGCAACGTTTTGTCATGTTCGACTAACACCCTACCTAGGACAAGAGGAACGCCGTCCGAGAGGTCTGAAATAAGTTCTGCCCTAGAGAATAAACCATCACGAGAAGTTCAGTTCATGTGCCGTCATCATTATGAGAATACAAGCCTTGCCTTGATACGTTTCTGTAGTGGCTATGCTGCGCCGTTCGATTCAGTCCGTAGCTTGTAACTCGAGAAGATGCCGAGTATTTTCAAGAAGCGTATCTCATCGACGTGGACGAGGCGGCCTTCATCATCCTGCGACTGACGGACATACCTAAGAATGGATCCGTACGAAATTGCTGAAGTCCAAAGGATCCCTATAAATGAACGCCGCAAGCTCTTCACCGTCGCATCCGCGACGCTCGTTACCGCTGATGTGTTGCCGGCTATTGGTATGCCGGGCTTTGGCCGCAAGTAAGCCACGGCCACCCTCGAAGATGTCGAAAAAGCGCCCGACTGGCTGCAGTCGCACAATGAAGGCATGGCTGAGGCGCTTAATCTCACGCCTCCCCAGGTGACGTTCTGGAACGATTACGTCGCGGTCCATCAGGCGGCTGTTGGCGAGCATCTTCTGTGGCTCAGGGAACATCCGCTCAAAAGCGGGATCACCCGTCAGGGAAAACAGCAAGAAAGACTCAGACAAAGACTCAAACCGCGCCTTCGATTTCCCAAAATAAAGCGCCGGTCCACCCGAAAGCGGACCGGCGCAGCATTTTCAGCGAACCTCAGCGTCTTTCGCTGAAGCGGCAGCGCCCGCAAGCGCTGCGCGCTTCAAGTGAGAATAACGCCCGGCGCAAGCTTTAGTTAGCGTGGCCGTAGTGCTTCGCAAGCGTCGCCTGCGAATTCACGGCCTTGCCCTTGGCAGGCGCCTTAAGGCGCTTGTAGAGGCCCGTGCTCTGAAGCTCCCAGCACTGCACGTTGTCGGCGAGCTGCAGATCGAGCGTCGCCTTGATGCGGTCCTTGAGCGCTTCGTTGAGGATCGGCACGAGGACTTCAATGCGGCCGTCAAGGTTGCGCGGCATCAGGTCGGCCGAGCCGATCAGGAGGTAGGGATTGCCGTCGTTCTTGAACCAGTAGGCGCGCGCATGCTCGAGGAAGCGGCCGACGATGCTCACCACGCGGATGTTGTCGCTCACGCCGGGGATGCCCGGGCGCAGGCAGCAGATGCCGCGGACGATGAGCGAGGTCTTCACGCCCGCCTGGCTTGCTTCATAGAGCGCGCGAATGATCTTGCGGTCAACGAGCTGATTGCACTTCAAGACGATCTCGGCGTCCTTGCCGGCCTTCTTGTGCTCGATTTCGCGCGAGATGCCCGCGAGGATCGCGTTGCGGGTCGAGTGCGGGGAAATCACGAGCTTCTTGTAGTTCGTGCGGTTGGAGTACCCCGTCATCACGTTGAAGAGGTCGGAAGCGTCGCCGCAGATTTCCTTGTTGGCCGTAAAGAGCGAGAAGTCCGTGTAGATCTTGGCGCTGCTGGGGTTGTAGTTGCCGGTCGAAATATGGACGTAGCGCGTCATCCCTTCGGCTTCGCGGCGCACGACGAGACAGACCTTCGCGTGGATCTTGAGGCCGGCGAAGCCGTAGACGATGTTGACGCCCGCCTTTTCCATCTCTTCGGCCCAGTTGATGTTGCGCTCTTCGTCAAAGCGCGCCTTGAGCTCGACGACGGCCGTCACCTGCTTGCCGCGCTTGCGCGCGTCGATGAGGGCTGCAACGATCGGGCTGTTGCTGCCGCAACGGTAGAGCGTCTGCTTGATGGCGACCACCTGGGGATCGTCCGCGGCGCGGCGGATGAAGTCAAGAACGCCCGAGAAGCTCTCGTAGGGATGGTAAAGAAGAACGTCGCCCTGGCGGATCGTCTCGAAGACGTTGCCGTTTTCGATGAAGGCAGGCTCCGCGCCCTTGTAGGAGGATTCCTTGAGGTGCGGACGGTCGAGGCCCGTGAGCGGCATGAATTCGCTCATCGCCATCGGGCCCTTCGTGCGGTAGATCTGGAAGGGCAGCAGATCGAGCTTC
The DNA here is from genome assembly GCA_905213905.1 of uncultured Sutterella sp. GTDB lineage: Bacteria > Pseudomonadota > Gammaproteobacteria > Burkholderiales > Burkholderiaceae_F > Sutterella. The sequence continues at coordinate 4,590 of CAJMKD010000015.1, forward strand.
TCAACCAAGAAGTTGAGGAGCGGCGTGTCGGCCGAATTTTCAATCTCAAGGCGAATGATGTCGCCGAAGCGGCGCTGTTCAACGAAGTCCTTCACGGCTTCGAGCAGGTCGTCGGCTTCGTCCTCTTCGATTTCGATGTCGGTGTTGCGCGTGATGCGGAAGAGGACGGTCTTCACGACCGTATTGCCCGGGAAGAGCTTCCCGAGGTGCTCGCGGATGAGATCCTCGAGCAGAATGATGTCGTCGTCGCGGCCGTTCGAATTGAAGCCGAGCTCGCCGTAGGCCGACTGCTTCGTGCGGGGCACGAAGATGAAGCGCGGCATGTTGTTCGGATTCTTCAAGCGCGCGTAGCGGGTCGAGCCGTCCGTGTTCGAGCGGAGCTCAATGAGGAAGTTGAGGCTCACGTTCGAAATCGTCGGGAAGGGATGTCCGGCGTCGATCGCCTGCGGCGTAAGGATCGGATAGATTTCGTTTTCGAAGTAGCCTTCGAGGAACGTCTTCTGCTTTTCGGTCAGATCCTTGTAGCGGACGATGCGCACGCCCTTTTCGGCGAGCGAGGGCTGCAGGCGGTTCTTCCAGAGGTCCTGCGCGCGGTTGAGCATCGTGAGGACGCGGCGGCGGATTTCCGTGAGCTGCTTCGCCGGCGAAAGCCCGTCGGCGGAAGTCGACTGCGCGCCCGCGTTGTACTGGCGGAAAATGTTCGCCACGCGGACCATGAAGAATTCGTCGAGGTTGTTGTAGAAGATCGAGAGGAACTTGAGCTGCTCGAGAAGCGGCTCGTTCGGATCGCAGGCCTCGTCGAGCACCTTGCGGTCGAATTCAATCCAGTTGAGCTCGCGGTTGACGTAAAGCGCCGGATCGTCGAGCGAAGGGACGCCCTCGACAGCCGGCAGCACGGGCAGATCTTCGGTGTCATCCTCGGCCTTGACGGTCTTGGCAGACTTGCGGCCGGTCTTCGTGGTCTTCGCGGCCTTCACGCTCTTCGCACCCGGCTTTGCAGCAGTCTTCGTCGTCTTTGCCGTCTTCGCAGCAGCAGTGCGCTTTGTCGCCTTCACGGGCTTGGCCGGCGCCGCTTCGGCGGGTGCAGCCGCCTCGGTCTTGGCCGCTGCAGCAGGCTTCTGCGCCGGCGCTTCGGCCGCAGCCTCGGACTTCGCCGCTGCTTCTGCAGCAGCAGGGGTCTCAACAGTTGCGGCGACAGTTTTTTCTTCCATTTCTTTTTCTCGGTTTCGGGTTGCTGAATGGGGCAGGGCGCCGCGGGCGAGCGATCGGATCCGCTTGAAGCGGATTGCGCCGCACGAGCGATGCACATGCCCATAATGAAAATTGTAGGCGCTCCGCATGACTTTTCGATGACGATCGTCGCTCGAGCGGCATGAGCACTTTCCCGCCTTGACTGACGAAGAATGAAAACAAAGGGAAAATGAATTGAATTTATTCAAAATTTCGCCGCCCGATGTCCTCATCCGAGGCTAGGCGCAAGCGTTTCTGAAATTGCCTGAGCGCCTCCGAGATCAATCGAATTGAGCAAGGATCCGAGCGAAACCGAGCAGCGCTTGCGGCCTGCGTTGCTAAGATTTCGAATGCGTCGGCATCCGCTGCGGCGGCGCAAAAGAATAAAAAGAACGGTTCGCGGCGGAAAAGTCAGGACTTCGGTCACGCAGAAAGGACAAGCGTCATGGACGGACGACTCGTTGAGCTATTCATCGATTCCTTCTGGCAGATACTGCTGCCGGGCATCAAGGTGACGATTCCGCTCACTGCCATTTCTTTTTCGCTCGCGCTCGTGATTGCGGTGGCCGTCGCGCTCATTCAGTATGCCAAGGCGCCGGTTCTGAAGGACGCCGCACGCTTTTACATCTGGGTGATCCGCGGCACGCCCATTCTCGTGCAGCTCTTTGTTGTCTTTTACGGCCTCCCGCACGCGGGCTACCTCATCAATCCGTTTGCCGCTGCTGTGATCGTCTTTTCGATCAACGAAGGCGCCTACTGCGCCGAGACCATGCGCGCGGCGCTCGAGTCAGTCCCGGCGGGGCAGCTCGAGGCGGGGCTCACTAGCGGCATGACCTACCTGCAGACAATTCGCCGGATCATTCTGCCGCAGGCCTTCCGGACGGCCTTTCCGACGCTCGGCAACAGCCTCATCAGCATGGTGAAGGACACGTCGCTCGCGGCGAACATCACCGTGACGGAGATGTTCATGACGACGCAGCGCATCGTGGCGAGAACCTATGAGCCGCTTCTGCTTTACGTGGAGGTCGGCCTCATTTATCTCATTTTCTGCACGGTGCTCACGAGGCTGCAGCGCGCAGGCGAAGCGCGGCTCAATGCCTATGGGCGCAGATAGAAAATGATTCAGAACCAGCATATGGGCGTCGGAGTACGAAATTCGGATGAAGTCATGAAGAGTGGAGAAAACGCAAGGCCGCCAGTCATTCTTGAGGCAAAAGGCATCGTGAAGCGCTTCGGCGCCGAGGCAGTGCTCAAAGGGGTCGACCTCACGGTCGAGAAGGGCGACGTCGTTGCCATCATCGGGCCGAGCGGCTCGGGGAAGACGACGCTCCTGCGCACGCTCAACTTTCTTGAGCGCGCCGACGAAGGCTCGCTCGCCTTTGAGGGCGAAGTTCATGACCTGCGCACGATCGGCCGCCGGGACGTGCTCCGCATACGCCGGCGGACGGCTTTTGTCTTTCAGAACTACAACCTCTTTCTCAACAAGACCGCGCTCGAAAACGTGACGGAGCCGCTCGTCGTAGCGCGCGGGGTGCCCAAAAAGACGGCCGTTGAGAAAGGGCGCTTGCTCCTCGAGAAAGTGGGGCTTCTCGAGCGAGCTGCGAATTATCCGAGCGAACTCTCGGGCGGCCAGCAGCAGCGCGTCGCGATCGCGCGGGCGCTTGCCGGCAATCCCGACCTCATTTATTTCGACGAGCCCACGTCGGCGCTTGACCCGGAGCTCACGGAATCGGTGCTTCAGATCATCCGCACGCTCGCCGCGGAAGGCATGACGATGATCGTCGTCACGCACGAGCTCGGCTTCGCCGAAAGCATCGCAACGAAGGCCGTGCTGCTTGAAAAAGGCGTCGTGGTTGAAGCTTCCGATGCGAATGCCTTCTTCAACTGCCCGAAAGAGGCGCGCACGAAAGCATTTCTGGAGACCTTTCGCCGGTAGAAAGGCAATCGCATTGAAAAATCGAGAAACAAAAGAGAGAGAAAAATCATGAAGAGAAGACTGTTTTTGACTATGTTCGGCGCTGCCGCAGCTGCGTCAGCGCTTCCGATGCTCTCGGGATGCTCGAAGGAGGGCGGCGAGCAGAAGGCCGCGGCTGCGCCAGCTGCCCAAAAGGGAGACGATCTCCTTGCTGCGGTGAAAAAGAAGGGCCGTCTCGTGATTGCGATGGAAGGCACCTGGTCGCCTTGGACCTACCATGACGAGAAGGGGGTGCTTACGGGCTACGACGTGGCCGTGGGCCGGAAAATCGCCGAGGCGATCGGCGTCGAGCCCGAATTTGTCGAAGGGAAGTGGGACGGCCTTCTCGCGGGGCTTGATGCCGGGCGCTACGACATCATGGTGAACGGCGTGGGCATCACTGAGGCGCGCCGCGCCGCCTACGACTTCTCGGAGCCCTACGCCTTCGACCGCGTCGCCGTGATCGTGCTCGAGAAGAATGATGCCATTCATTCGATGGCGGATCTGAAAGGCAAGCACACCGCGAACACCATTTCAAGCACCTATGCCGAAGTTGCGGAAAAGGCGGGCGCGACGGTGACGGGCGTCGACGACCTCAATCAGACGTTCGAGCTCCTTCTCTCGGGCCGCATCGACGCGACGATCAATTCCGAAGTCACGTTCTACGACTACAAGAAGGCGCACCCCGATGCACCCATCAAGATTGCCTGCTACGTGCCGGGCGCGGGTGAAATCGGGATCCCGCTCAAGAAGGGTGCAGCAAGCGACTCGCTGCGGCAGGTCGTGAACGACACGATCGAAAAGCTGCGCGCCTCGGGCGAACTCGGCAAGCTCTCCCAAGAATTCTTCGGCGTCGACATCTCAACGGCAAAGCCTGCATCGTAAAAGGCGACGCGGCTTCGGCGTCAGCCGTTGCCTTGTTTTTTCTTGAAAAGGTCCGCAGCGACAACCACCGCGGACCTTTTCTTGTCGGAGCGCCTTCAAGGGCATAGGCGCGTCTGCCGTTTTGAAGGCCGGCGGCCCTAGTCGGGAAAATTGGCAAAATATGAGGCTAGTGAACAATTGAACAAGAGGCTTGATGACTGAAATTCTTTCCGAGGCGCCGAACAAAAAGTCCCGCATGCCGGACACGAGCACGCGCGCCATTCTCAAAACTGCAGCGCCGATTCTTTTTGGCCTTCTTCTCGAGCAGCTCATCGGCATGACCGATGCCATATTCCTCGGGCGCGTCGGCGAAATTGAGCTCGGCGCCGCTGCGATCGGGAGCGTCGTTTTTCTTTTCTTCATTTCTCAAGGGTTCGGCTATTCGATCGGCGCGCAGAGCCTGATGGCGCGCGCGAACGGCCGGCTGGACCGCGAAGCGTTCGGCCTCGTCTTTCGGCAGGCCGGGATCTTCATGACGGGCCTCGGCGTCCTGATTGCGCTCGTTCTTGTCCTCGGCGCCGACCTGATGATGGGCTTCATCGCGAAATCCCCGCAGGTGGCGCATGCAGCTGCTGACTACGTTTTCTGGCGCGGTATCGGCATGCCCTTTGCTTTTGCGGCCGTGCTCTTGCGCGCCTTCTTCATCGCCATTCTCCAGACGCGGATTCTCACTTGGAGCTCCGCCGTGATGGTGGCGACGAACTGCATTCTGAACGGCATCCTCATCTTCGGCGTCGGGCCTGTCCCGGCCCTCGGGATAGCGGGCGCAGCGATTGCATCGGCGCTGAGCGAACTCGCGTGCGTCCTCTTTCTCGGCGCGAAGATCGTGCGGAGCGGCTACCTCAAAAAGTACCGGCTCCTCGGCACGATGCGGCCTGCGCCTGCCGTGCAGCGCCGGCTCTTTTCGCTCGGCCGATGGCTGATGCTCCAGGAAGCCGTTTCCTTCGGCGTCTGGATCTACTTCTTCGGCGCCGTGGAACACGTGAGCGAACGCGCGCTCGCGATCTCAAACGTCGTGCGGCAGCTGGGCTCCATCGTCTTTCTCTTTGTGCACGCATTCGGCACGACTTGCGGCTCGATCGCTGCGAATCTCTACGGCCGCGGCCGCACGGACCTCATCAACGGCCTCGCGAAGCGCGGGCTCGCGCTTTCCTTTGCCGCGATGACGCCGGTGCTCCTCATCTTTGCCGTCTTTCCCGAATGGGTGCTCGGCTGGTTCACCAACATTGAAGCCGTGGTCGAAGCGTCCGTGCCCGCGTTCTACGTGATGCTCGCGAGCTATTTCGTCAGCACGCCGCCCTTTTTCTATTTCTTCATGATCGGCGCGCTCGGCTACGCACGCCCATCCTTTGTCACCTGCATCGTATCCTCCGTGATTTACGCGGGCTATGTGGGCTTCATCACTGCCGTGACAACGAACGTAGCCGTCATCTGGACCTCGGATACCGTCTACGGCATGTGCCTCGGCATCGGCACCTGGTTCATCTGGCGCCATACGGAATGGTCACGGAAGCGCGGCGCGCTCACGCTGCACCCGCAGGGCGAAGCCGAGCGTTAAGCCTTGGAAGCGCGCCCCGTCGGAACGAATGTGATGGTCTCTCTCGCCGGCGCCCCTGCATGACGAAACTGTGCACGGGCGCCAGGCATCAGCGAAAGAGATCAGCGGCGTGCGAGGTACCGCTTCACCGCCTCGTCCCGCTCGTCAATGCGGTGCCCCGGGAGCACGAGCGCTGCGTCGACGGCCGCCCCGCGGAGCTTTTCGCGAAGTTCCGAGACGCTCCCTGAAATGCCGCTTCCTTCGTGCGTGCAGAAGAGGTGCAATTTCTTCCCGGTCCAGCTGAAGCGTCGACAAAGGAAAGAATCACGCGCGGCGCTTTTCCCCACCAGATGGGGTAGCCGAGATAAATTTCATCGCGATCCGAAAGATCCGGCAGCTCGCCGGCGATGGCGGGCCGCGCCTGCGCAGCCAGCTCACGCTTCGCAGCCTCGGTCGTTTCGCGGTAATCGGCCGGATAAGGCTCGAGCGTCCGGATTTCGCAGACATCAGCATCAACAGCTTCAGCGAGCGTCCTCGCGAGCGCTGCAGTGTTGCCGGCGTAAACGGCAAACTGTCCAAAAAGCCTGTGCCGCAGTCTTTCCATGAAGTAACTTCGCGCGAAGACGAAAGGTTGCTTTTTGGAAAGAATCTTTGCGCAAAAGCGTGCATTATGGCGGCAGCCGAAAGGGGCGAAGTCCCCTGAGATAAAGACAATCCCAAGTCGATTAGATAGACCTCACTCAATGAGGCGGAGGGCCCGTGCGTTTTCGCGCGCTGCCGGCATTGCCGGACAGCCGGATGCGGAAAAGCGCGGGCCTTGGGTTTTTCTTTTTCCCACTCGGCGCCTCAGGACAATCAACCTAAAGCGGATATCCATCGCCATGCTCGAAGCAGTTCTCTGCGTCATCGCTCTTGTGCTTGCCGGCTGGGCTATTGCCAAGAACTACGACGCCAAGGTCGTGCTCTTTCTCACCGGCATCGTGCTTCTCTACCTTGCCGTTCTCCTCGGCCACCCGGTCCTTGCCGCGAAGGCAAGCTCGGGACTTTCCTGGGTCGATCCCTTCAAGGTCGTTCGCGATCTCTTTGTCAAGCAGTACTCGAACGCCGGCCTCATCATCCTCACGCTCTTCGGCTTTGCCGCCTACATGTCGCACATCGGCGCGAACCAGAAGGTGATTGAGGTCCTCTCGAAGCCGCTTGCGGGCATCCGCTCGCCTTACATCCTCGTGCCGCTCGTCTTCTGGCTCGGCACGCTTCTCTCGATCATCATTCCGAGCGCGGCTTCGCTGGCCGTCATCCTGATGGCTACGCTCTATCCGGTGCTTCGCGCCGCCAAGATGACGCCGCTCACCGCCGCGGGCGTCATTGCCACGACGGCAACCATCGTCCCGACGCCGCTCGGCGGCGACAACGTCGTTGCCGCGCGCGTTCTCGGCTTTGATCACGTTGTCGACTACGTCTTCTACCATCATGCGCCGATCACGATCCCCGCGCTCGTCATCATGGGCATCGCGCACTACTTCTGGCAGCGGTACATGGATAAGAAAAACCCGGCTTCGGGCGAGATGACGCTCGACGAATCGAAGCTCAAGAAGGGGGCCGAAGCGCCGACCTTCTATGCGATCTTCCCGGTGCTGCCGCTCATCCTCACGATCTTCTTCTGGCTCTTCTTCAAGTCTGCCAAGGTGGGCCTCGTTGAAATCACGCTTTTCTCCTTTGCGCTTGCCTTCGCCTGCGAAATCATCCGCCGCCGCAACGACCGCGAAACGTCCGTGCGGCAGCTCATCGGCGACGCGAACCTCTTCTTCAAGGGCATGGGCGACGGCTTCTCGAAGGTGGTCGTCCTGATCGTCGCCGCCTCGACGATGGTCGCGGGCCTTTCGTCGATGGGCCTCATCGACATGATTTCGAATTCGCTCCAGGGCGTGCAGAGCGCCGACACGGGCCTCATGTTCGCGTTCTCCGGCATTACGGCGCTCATCACCTTCATTTCGGGCTCGGGGAACGCCGTCTTCTACTCCTTCATTGAACTCATTCCGCAGATCGCCGACAAGGCCGGCATCGACCCCATCATGGTCGCGCTCCCGATGCAGTGCACGTCAAACCTCATTCGCGCTGTTTCGCCGGTTGCCGCCGTCGTCATCATCGTTTCGGCGACGATCCGCGAAAATCCGCTCAACATCGTGAAGCGCACGGCCGTTCCGCTCCTCGTGGGCGAAGCCGCCGTTCTTGCGATCGCCTTCTTCCGTTATCTTTAATGCCTCAGGGAGTCGTCATTCATCATGACCCGTCAGTATGTTGAACCCATCACCGAAGCGCAGCTCATCAAGGCCCGCGAAGAGATTCATGCGTGGCCGGAGCCCGGCTGGGGCGAATTTGTTTCCAGCGCCCGTGCGATCGAAAAGCTCGAAAGCCTCGGGATCCGCACGCTCTGCGGCCGTGAAGTGATCAATACGGACTTCCGCGCCGGCGCTGTCGCGAAGCAAGTCGCCGATGCGCTCGCCGATGCGAAGAAGAAGGGCGTCAAGGCCGAAATTCTCGACCGTCTCGACGGCATCACGGGCGTTGTCGGCATTTTCGACACGGGCCGTCCCGGCCCCGTGATGGCGATTCGCGCCGAGCTCGACTGCGTCTGCGTCACCGAATCCACGAACCCCGAGCACCGGCCGGTGAAGGGCGGCTACGCTTCGCAGCGCCCGGGCTTCATGCACGCTTGCGGCCATGACGGCCATCAGGCCGTTCTGATGGCGATTGCCGAATGGGTCGTCGTCAACAGGGAAAACCTCTGCGGCACGCTCAAGTTCGTCTTTGAGCCGGGCGAAGAGGGTTCCCGCGGCGGCCGTCCGATTGCTGAGAGCGGCATTCTCGACGACGTCGACTTCTTCTACACGATTCACATCGGCTGCGACATTCCGGGCGGCGAAGTGGTGACGGCGCCTGAAAAGTTCCTCTGCACGACGAAGGTCGACTTTTCGTTCAAGGGAACGCCGTCCCACGCCGGCATGCAGCCGGAAGTGGGCCGCAATGCGCTTTGCGCCGCCTCGACCGCTGCGCTCGCGCTCTTCGGCATTCCCCGTCACGGCCAGGGCATGACGCGCATCAACGTCGGCACGCTTCGCGCGGGCGAAGGCCGCAACGTCATCGCCTCGACGGCTGAAATGCAGGTTGAAGTGCGCGGGGAAACCGAAGAAATCAACCGCTACATGCTGAACGAAGCCATCGCGCGCGTTCAGGGCGCTGCCGCCATGTACGGCTGCGAAGCGAGCCACGTCGTGCAGGGCGAAGCGGTCGACTTCGTGCCGGACCTCGACCTTCAGGCGATCGCGGCCGAAGCCGCTGCTGCAGCACCCTATGTCGAAAAGGTTTCGCCCACGATGAACTTCAACGGCTCGGACGACGCCACGGTCATGATCAAGCGCGTGCAGTCGCACGGCGGCAAGGGCGCCTACCTCGTCGTCGGCTCGAAGCTCGAGGGCGGCCATCACACCGCGGGGTTCGACTTTGAAGAAAAGCGCCTTGCTACGATCTTCTCGATCTACCGCTCGCTCATCATTCGACACCTCGAAAGACGCGACTAAAGCGCAGCCTATCAAGCACTGAGCCTGAAAAACAACGCCGCGTTGCGCCGAAATCAAAAGATCGGCCGCGCGGCGTCGTTTTCTCTGTTACGCTTTAAGCAACGGGCGCGCGAGGGACTTCCCGTCGTCATCCTTTCCTTTGCCGCCCGTTTTCATTTGACGCCGTAATCTGGTCTATAAGGAAAAGAATGAACACATACATGAACGGCCGACCAGTTCCCCAGGAACCCGAGCCGACCGTCGAAAAAGACCCCTACGCAGATCTCAAGGACTTTGTCGACTCCCTCCAGGAAGAATGGCTTGCCGAGGAGCCCGAGCTCCCGGCGCAGGGTCTGCCCTGCGTGGCGCGTCTTGTGCGCCTCGGGTATTACATCGCCCGGCGCGTGGATGAAAACTTCGAACGCTTCGGCCTCACGCGCGGCGAATTCGAAGTGCTCGCTGTGCTGGTTCGCAACCCCGAAGCGGACATCACGCCGAAGATTCTCCAGACAAAGATCCTCATCACCTCGGGCGGCCTCAGCAACCGCATCAAGCGCCTTGAAGAGAAGGGACTTGTCGTCCGACTGCCCGACCCCGACGACCGCCGCGGCGTGATCCTCAAGACGACGCCCGCCGGACGCGACCTCACGCTCAAAGCTGTGACGTCGCACATGAAGGTTGAAAACGACTTCATGAAGGGGATGAGCATCGAAAAGCAGGCGCAGCTCGCACAGCTTCTGAAGGAACTCATCCTGTCGCAGCAGTACGAACTGAACCGTTCCGGACTCCGTTAACAAGTTCAAAAATCAGATGCTGCGATAAGAGCGCTTCCGAATCGAGCAAATGCCGATTGGAAGCGCTTTCTTCTTATCTGCTGCGCGCATGATTCGAATGTTTTGAAAGCGCGGTTCGAAATTCGATTCACACATGCAAAATCGACGCTGGCACGAGTTTCCTAGCTAGCCTTCGTCTCATCTTTTATTTCGCGCAAATTTAACGTTTAGGCGAGGTATTACACAAATAAACAGCCTAGGGCAAACTGCACTAGAAGTCTATTTTTAGGTACTGCATATCGGAAAGACGGATGCCATTTTCGAAAATAGGATGGTCGTAATTCTTTTCGAAAAATTTTTCGACGACGTGTGATTCAACAAAGCCGCATTTTCGATAAAAATCGACCGTATCCGTGAAGCGTCCGGTGCCTACCTGAAGCAGGGTGCCGCGATCACGGCAATGCGCAATCACAAATTCAACCAGATGGCGTCCGAATCCTCGGCGCTGGAACTGCGGTGCTGTGGCGAGGTTCTTGATTTCAAAAACGCCGTCGCCTTCGTCGGTCACCAAGCAGACGGAGCGCACTTCGTTGTTCTCTTCAAGCGCGAAGAGTTCCCCTCGGTCGAGGTATTTTTCGATCATCGCGATCGACTCGTCAGCAAGAAGCAGGAGAGGGAGAAATGCTCGCTTTTCTCCCGACGCCACCCGAACGATGTGAATTCCATCAGGCATGATTCGGCTCAGAAAATCAGATTCGAACGCGGTTCGCCGCTTCGCGCTGGGCGTTTTCGCCGCGGCGATCGTACTGTGCCGTCGTTGTGACGCTCGCGTGCCCCATCATGTTTTTAACCGTGACGATATCGATATTCTCGTCAAGAAGCCGAGTCGCAAAAGTTCGGCGAAGATCGTGAGACGTCGTCTTCGGCTTGTTGCCCCAATCGTCGCACGGGGAATCCACATCCGCCATTCGTTCGGCAAGAATGTCGCCCACCGAACGAGCGGCCAATGGCTTCGAGAGGGAGATGCGTCCGTTTTTGTAAATTCTGCCGAAAAGCCGCCCCGGCGCCGAACCGCGAAAATCGCGGACCCAGTGACCAAGTGCCGATGCCGCTTGATCGGGGAGAAAGACCCGGCGCTCCTTGTTGCCTTTGCCGATCAAAGTCAATGACCGATCCGCAGCACTGTAGTGTTCAAGGAGGAGTGGCGGAATTTCTCCGCGGCGCAAGCCGCAGCCGAGCATCAAAAGCAGAATGGCCCTATCGCGGGCGCCTTTCGGCGAATCCGTTTCACAGGCGTTGATGAGCTGCCGCGATTCACTGAAGGAAAGGCTGCGCCCGGTCGGCAGACGATGAAACCGCCGCTGACGCACAGCCTGGATGCGCAGATAAATTTCGTGGCCCATCAATCCGGCCAGCCAGGCTGCCTTGGCAACGCCCTTGAGTGCGGAGAGGTAGCAGTTCACCGTCGCCGGTCCATGTTTCTTTTCGCCTGTCGCAGGTTCTTCAAGCCGCTTCATGACAGAAAGCACATGTTCTGCTCGAAGGGTCGACCAGTCGCAGGTGAGCAAGTCCGAAGCCCCGACCATGCGGGCAACGACGTTGAGTTTGCTCGCCATTGAGATCCGGGAATTCTCAGAAGAGAGCGTTTCCAGGTACTTGAGCGCAGGATTGATTTTTCTAGAAAAATCCGAAGGATGCTGCCGTTGCGAGGGCAGCGTTTCCGGCGCTGGCGCGCTTGAAAGGGCGAGAGGTTCCGTGGAATGGCTCGTCATGATCTGAAATGCCGGCAATAAGGGCGTCCTGGAGGCGCGTTTAAATTGATTTCGGTGATGGCTGACTCAGCGAGAATTCTGAAAACCGATTTAAATGCGTCCCCGTAAACGATGTTGCCAATCTTCTGCTTGCCGGCAGAAAAAGGTGCTCAAACATGAACCAAGGCGCTGAGGCTTCAGTCGACGGGACCGCTTCACGAAAAAAGTTCTCGGCTCTAAACGAAGAATGCAGCGACCGATCATCGAAAGTTGGTTCATTATATAACCTCCTAGAACTATCATTCTGTGAGGTTAATTTATTCTTTTGAAAATATTTGACGATAGCGTTAACCTAAGTGCGCTTGATGCCAGAATTACGCCAGCGAAGTACCGAGTACCCAACGCATTCGTCGAAAGCGAAAACGGGCTTCTCTTTCGAAGGCAGAGGTTGCCGAAAAGAATTCTTAAGCTGCGAGAACAATCCTAGGGAAGCAGCGATAAAGATTTGGCTTTCACGGCAAGTTCCGCAAATGGGAATCTGAGCAGGGAGAGAGGCTCCGGAAGGACGGCAGCCCGTTGAAGGCTGTAGCACTCGTCTCAAGAAAATGAAATGACAATCGCCGCGAAGTGTTCGTCAAAGACATTTTCAGGCAAAAGAACGGATTGAAACCGTCAATCCAATTTCTCAGTCATCGCATAGTGTTAATGCTTCCTGGGAAATGGATGACGCTATGCGCAAAAATAATTCAATAGTCGGCCATTGCCTGATTATTCTCACGCAGATAATTCTTGGCCTAAACATTCCGATTACGCGGGATATTCTTCTCAATTATCTGACGCCGCTTGCCTACATTGCAGTTCGGGCATTGATTACAGCTTTATTTTTCTGGTTGGTGTATTGCTTCCAGAAGCAAGAAAAAATCGAAAAGCATGATTTCATGCTCATGCTCCTTGGCGGATTCTTGGGATTTGTTTTCTCGCAGTATCTGACTTCGAAGAGTCTTCAATACACGACGCCTGTTTATTTCTCTCTGATTCTCGCACTGTCGCCCGTTGTTGTTTTGATTCTCCAGGCGATCTGCTTTGGCGAAAAGATAACGCAAAAGAAATGGCTGGAATTGGTTTCGGCATTTTCGACGCAGCGATTCTTGCCGTTCGAGCGGCTTTGGAAGCAGGCTCAGCCAGTTCGAATAATCTGCTGGGAATCGGACTCGCCGTTATTTCAGTAAGTTCTTTCGCTGCCTATGTCGTCATCTGCGGAGACATCAGTCGGAAATATCGAGCCGCTACCCAGATGAAATGGATTTTTAGCTTAAGCGTTTTTTAACCTATCCGATTTGGGTTATTTCCGCTTTTGGCAGTGCGAACCGATTCTTACTTCGAATACGCAGATGAAGGGCGTTCTTGAAATCAGTTTTCTTATCATTTTTGCAACAATAGCGGTTTATACCTTGATACCAATCGGCATGCGAACTGTAAGTGCGCCGGTTGTCAGCATATACATGAATCTCCAGCCGATTGTCGCTTCGATTACAGCCATCCTCATCGGCATGGATGCTTTCAGCTGGGACAAGCCGATTGTCCTTATATTGGTTCTCTTAGACGCCTATTTGGTAGCAACAGATCGAACCGAGAAGAGAAGTGAAATCGAAATAGAAAGTTCTAGTCGAAGTTAAAATAGAAAAAGTGATTCGTTTAGAAGATCCAAAATAAAGGTTTTTGAAGGCAAAGGCAGATTCCTAGAAACGATTAATCGCTGCAGTTAGTGCGAATTCAAATGAAGCTCCTATCGGCCATAGAAGTAAAATGGAAATAAATTCCGGTAACGAGAAACATCGAAATTCTCTTCTTTCATCCAAAGAAATACTTGATGCAGGCTATCGATCAATGGCAGAAGACAAAGCTCGGGAAGCAGAAGCACAGGAATGGTGCAATTTGCTTGCTGGTCAGACATTAAAACGGCATCAAAGCGCAATGCCTTGATGCCGTTCGAGGCTTCACTAACTTTTTAATAATCGATCATGCAAGATGATCGTATCCATCAACATCGACAACCTGGCCGATGCCGTAGAAATGACCGCCCGCCACATAGTGAATCGTGCTCAGTTCCTTCGGCGCCTTTTCAAAGAGCCAGTGCCGGCCGTCGAAGCCGCGAGGATCAGCCCCGGCAGCCACAGCTTCCCCGATGAAGAGATCGTAGGCTTCAGCTATGTGCGGCGCGGCGAGCGCCGTGAAGAAGACGTAGCAGGCGCAGCCTTCGACGAGCGGCATGTCGTAGCCGTCGAGCTTGAAGAACTTGGCGCCGCTCTTTTCGAGCTTCTCGGGATCGTCGTTCTTGCTGACGCTGCCAAGCTTGAGCACTTCCTTGACGATCGACATCGTCGGAAGGGCCAGCGCGAACATGCGGCTCTTATCGATCAGCGGGCGGGTGTAATGCGGGCGGTCGATGCAGGCCGTCACGCGGGCAGGAGTGACAGCAAGCGGGCAAACCCACGTGGCGGGCATGACGTCCGTTTTGCCGTCGCAGGCTGCAGATTCGAGCGTGGTGCCGCCGACATTGAAGAGGCGGTATACATTCTCAAGCGGAACACGAATCAGTTCTTGCATTTTGAGCTCCTTTCAACACTTTGAACGACTTCATCGCTGCGCTTTGGCGCGATGAGTAAAAAACTTCGGCGTTGCAATCTTATCGAGGGTGGGCGACGCCGCATTCGCGGATCCAATCTTCAACGGTCCCCTCGAAGCTCCCCCAGTTGCGCCCCCAGATGACGAGGGTGGGCTTCACGTCGGCCCCGAGACCGTAGCGGAGAAAATCCTCGCGGGTCTGCGCCTCAAAGCCGCCGCCGTGCGTGGTGAAGGGCATCACGATCTTGCCGTTGAGGTCTACGGTCTCAAGCCAGGCCTGCACGGGCGTCGACACATGGTGCCACCAGGTGGGCGTCCCAATAAAGAAGACGTCAAAGTCGTCCACTGGGACGGACGGCGCTTCGATTTCAGGCTTCACGCCGCGCTCAATCTCTGCGAGCACTTCCTTCGTGGCCTTGCGGTATTCGTCGGAATAGCGCGTTGGGTCGCTGAGCTTGATTTCAAAGGGCTTCGCGCCGCTCACCACTCTAATGGCGTCGGCAACGCGCCGTGTGTGGCCGGTGCGGCTGAACCAAACGACGCAGGATCTCGGAACCGGAGCTGCAGGCGCTCCATCGTCGGCCTTGGCAGCGCCAAAGGGGAGAAGCGCAGCGAGGCTGCTGAAAACAAAACCGCGTCGAGAAATGGAATAGGCGGACATGATGTGCTTCCTTTGAGCGCTGGCGTTGCCTTGAATTGAGAAAAGCTTTCGGTAACGAACGCTACAGAACACATATTATATAATGGTCACTATAAATTCAAGAGCACCGCCATATGCCCCAGACGCCGTTAAAGAAACAAGTCTCAGCCGAGCCGTCCGCAAGGAAAAAGCCGGGCCGTCCGCGATCCTTCGACAGGACGCAGGCGCTCGAAAAAGCGCTGCGGCTTTTCTGGCGCTACGGCTATGAGCCGGTGTCCGTCGCATCGCTCTGCAGCGAGCTCGGCATCAATCCGCCGAGCTTTTACGCCGCCTTTGAGAACAAGGAATCGCTCTTTATTGAAGCCGTCCTCTACTACGAAAAGACGTATTGGACGGCCCCGCTGACGCGTTTTGAAGAAGCGTCCGGCCCCGTGATGGAAGATCTGGCGGCATTCTTTCAAGAGGCGGCACGAATCCTTCTCAATCCGCAGAACCCGAGCGGCTGCATGGTGGTGCTCGCTGCCGTCAACATTTCGCCCGAAGCCAAGCGCATTGCCGAGCTCGTCCAAAAGCTCCGCATTGAAACAAAACGCTTCTTCGAGCGCCGCCTTCTCAAGGCCGTGGCGTCAGGCGAGCTCAAGCCCGATGCGGATGCCGCCGCGCTTGCCGACGCCTTCAACATTTTTCTCGAAGGCATGTCGGTGCAGGCCAAGGACGGGCTGCCGCTTGAGAAGCTCGAGCGCGCAGCGGCATGCGCGCCGCTTATTCTGATGCCGCACATCCAGAGCGAGGAACGCTGACGTGAAGCCCGGAAGGCGAGAGAGCAGCGCCTCTTGAACGAGGCGTCTGAAGGCGGAAGAAGGCAGCTCGCGGCGAGCTCGCACGCCCCCTTTCTGCCATTTCTTTTGATTCGGCGCAACAATCTTTGCTTTGAGAAAACCCCTATAAAGTGGGGCTTCAACCCATAAAACAGCGTCCCAAATCGCCTGCAGCATCGGGGAAGACGTGAAAACAAGGGGACCCCGGCGATGCCAGGCCAACCGCACGATGCAAATAGAGTCGCCGCAACCCAGTGGAAAACAAGAAATTTTTGAGGTTTCTCAGGATCTGCCCCATTAACGAAAGACCCCCGAAAGGGATGAAGAAAAAACTGGTTGCCTTTCGTCGCCGAGGCCGCGGATTCCTGCTGTTGCTAGGCAATCCGCCCGCTGGAAGGTTTCGCGGAAAACGCGCGTACTGCGGATTTCTTCGGTATAGTAAGAGCCGAACTCAAACGGCCGATCCCATCAAGCCGGCCGTACTTATCCAAGGAGCAATTCCAATGAACAAGACTGAACTTACCGCCGCCGTGGCTGAAAAGGCCGGCATGTCCAAGGCTGAAGCAGCCAAGGCCCTGAACGCCTTCTTCGAAACGGTCGAAGGCGCCCTCGCCAAGGGTGAATCGGTCCAGATCATCGGCTTCGGCACGTTCGAAGTGTCCGAATACGCCGCTCGCACGGGCCGCAATCCCCAGACGGGCGCTGCGCTCGAAATCCCGGCCGGCAAGCGTCCGAAGTTCGTTCCGGGCGCCGCGCTCAAGAAGGCCGTCAACGGCTGATTATCACGGCTCCTGATGCGGAACAGGCCGTTTCGGCTGCGACGGTTCCGCGCAAAAGGAAAAGCGCCTCGATTCGGGGCGCTTTTTTCATGTGCGGCTGCGGAGGAATGCGCCGTCAATGCCAGTAGACGTCGTGCTTCTCGAGATCCGCGATCGGCGCAAAGACCGCTTCCGGCGTCACGCGGCAGTCGGCGCGCATGTCGCGCGGCACCCAGACGAGGTCCGTCACCGGGGTGTCGGTGTTCTCAAAGAGAAGCTTCGCTTCGCCCTCGCGGCACTCCGCATCAATGCGGCCGATGAAGCCCGGCGTTCTCACATCCTCGAAATCGTCGTCGATGGTTGTCTTGTAGAGGCCCACCTTCTGGAGAATCTTCGCGAGCAGATAAGGATCATCGGTCTTGAGTTCAACTTTGGCGAGATGCTTTTCCGTGATTTCAACGGGCAAAATCACATGCGGCTTCTCGAAGCTCTTCATCTGCCAGTAGACGGGGAAAGATGCGAGGAATACGCCCCAGGGGGTCTTCAGTTCGTTTCGCATCAGGCCGAAGACGCGCTCGCCCTCGGAGAGGACAGGCAGCGGGAGCACGAGCTGCTGGCGCACGGGCAGGTGCTCGACGGCTTTCCAGAAGTCATAGGGATTGAGCACGATGATGTCCGGATCACGTTTTTTCATGAGATTGGTCACGCGGTTGTTCGTAGGAATGAGAACAATGATAGGCGCGCTTTACCGAGCATGCGTCGTTCCACGTCGTTCTGCGTCGAAGAACGCAATCTGCCCGCACCAGGATGATCCGCCGAAGAAATAAGGAAGGGCCGCTTCCGTTGCGCCAGAAGCGGCCCCTCCATAGACCAAGCATCACAAACGGAGAGGCTTCGCGCCGCTGCGTCTGCGAATTGGTGCACATGCTACCGAAAAACCCGGCAAGGATCGCTTCTCGCAGGCCTTGCAGTTGCAACAGATTGAAATCAAACATTTCAGATTTTTCAATGACGTTTGGGCGATAAAGCGAGAAAGAGAGGTGAAAGAGAGACAGAACCAGACACGCTCACAGCACGCCCGATCGTGCGATGAAACCCGCAGGACTTCTGTTACGTCAACAAGGATTGATCAAGGCTGCATCCGGCTCTGCGGCAGTTGATTAATATGAAAGAAAGAGGCGCCGAAGACGCCTCGAACAGCCGCCCATGCCGGTCGAAGCAGCGCATGGGGCGAAAAGCGCCATCTTCACAGTGCGGCACGGACGGCATCCAGCAGTAAGCAAGCCATCATCATAAGAAGGAGGGATGCCATGCTGAAACGTATTCTTCTGCCTGTCGACGGCAGCGAACATTCCTATGAAGCGCTGAGCTTCATTGCGAGCCGCAGCGCTTGGCTTGAAGCCGAGAAGCCCGTTGTGACGCTTCTCAACGTCGAGCCGCCGATTCCTGCGCACCTCGCAGCGGCGTTTTCGATTTTTGACCGCGACGCTTATGCGGCCGATCAGGCCAATAAGGTCTTCAAGAAGCTTGAGCCGGTTGCTGCAGAGATGCCGGCCGCGCCCGAGCGCCAGATGATCGAAGGGAACGACGCCGGAAGCGCCATCGCAGACTTTGCCGAAAAGAGCGGCGCAGACATGATCGTGATGGGTGCGCGCGGCACCTCCATGGTCGAAGGCGTTTTCCTGGGCTCCGTCTCGCAAAGCGTGATAGTGAAGTCGAAGAAGCCGCTTCTCATCGTGCACGAAGGCGGTGCCCCCAAGAAGGCGAGCCTCAAGGTCGGCATCGCAGTCGACGGCTCCGACTACGGCATGGCTGCGGCGGAATTCATCATTCGCGCGAAGAACTTCTTCGGCGCCAATGCGGAATTCGTCGTCGTCAACGTCACGCCCGATTACGCTGGACTCGTCGCGAACTTCATGAGCAGCATGGCCGCCAAGATCGTGCCGAGCGTCCCCGACATGGAAGCGCAGGACTACGAGAAGATCGTCAAGCCCGTGATCGAAAAGCTCTCTGCGGCGGGCCTCAAGGCTTCCGGCGTGCAGCTGAAGGGCCGTCCCGGCAAGGTCCTCGCCGACTATACGGCCGAGCATCTCGACATGATCGTTGCCGGCTCGCACGGCAAGGGGAACCTCAAGGCGCTCGTTGTCGGCACGACGGCGCGCGACCTGGCAGCGAGCCTCAAGAAGCCGCTCCTCCTGATCCGCATCTGATCGGGTGACGCGCTGAGGCGGGCATCCTCAGCGCCGGGCTCAACAACAAAGCAACAACGGAAACGCCCCGAGGCAGCGATGCCTGCGAGGCGTTTCCTTGAGGAAGATCTCCGGCGTTCGTGCGGGGCAGGGCGCCCCGGGCGAACGTCGTGCGTTTTGGTTACGGCTGCTTGGCGTAGATCGGAATGACCTTCGGGCCCTTCGAAGCATCGCGCTTGGCGAAGGACTTCATCCAGAAGTACATGCCGGCGAGCGCGGCGAGACAGCAGACGATCGCGATGATCGAGTAGGTCGGATTTTCGGCAAAGGTCGCGACGCGATAGAAGATCGTGGCGGCGCTGTAGCCGAGGACCGACGTCCAGGCGGCTGCAAAGATCGTCCAGGCGGCGCCCACTTCGCGGTAGATCGCGGCGATGGCGGCGCAGCAGGGCAGATAAAGCAGAACCATCAGGAGGTACGCAAACGCAGCGGTGCTCGAGCCGAAGAGAACCTTGATCGTGTCGATCGTGCCGGTCGAGACGCCCTGTTCTTCAGCAGCGGCTTCTTCTTCGGAGAGGTCGCCAACCTTGATGCCGAGCGGGTCGGTCACGGCGTCGGCAAGACCCATGAGGTTTTCACCAACGACGCCAATGGCTTCGGAGAGAATCGCGCTGAAGGACCAGCCTTCTTCTTCCGCAGCTTCTTCAGCAGGCGCGGCTTCGCCTTCGCCCGCAGCAGCGGCTTCAGCGGCCTCAGCCTTCTTGGCTTCGTTCACCGTGATCGTGTCGTAGAGCGAATTGAGCGTGCCGACAACAGCTTCCTTGGCGAGAACGCCCGTGAAGATGCCCACAGCGGCCGGCCAGTTTTCTTCCTGAACGCCCATCGGCTCAAAGATCGGAACGATGGTCTTGCCGATCGAGGAGAGAACGGCCTTGTCGGTGTCTTCATTGCCGAACGAGCCGTCGGTGCCGAGCGAATTCAGGAACGCGATGCAGGCGACGATCATGACGATCACCTTGCCGGCGCGGAACATGAAGGTCTTGACGCGGTCCCACGTGCGCAGCATCACGCCCTTGAAGGTCGGGATGTGATAGGGCGGGATTTCCATCACGAAGGCCGAAGCAGCACCCGGGAGCGCCGTGCGCTTCAGGAGGAAGCCCGTGAGGATCGCGGCGAGGATGCCGATCAGGTAGAGGCCGAAGACGAGGTTCTGGCCGTTGGTGGGCCAGAAGGCCGTCGCAAAGAGGACGTACACCGGCAGGCGCGCGCCGCAGCTCATGAACGGGGCCATCATCACGGTGATGATGCGGTCGCTCGCGCGGTCCATCGTACGGGTCGCCATGATGGCAGGCACGCCGCAGCCGAAGCCCACGAGGAGCGGCACGAACGCCTTGCCCGGGAGGCCGAGCGCGCGCATCAGGCGGTCCATGACGAAGGCTGCGCGGGCCATGTAGCCCGAGTCTTCCAGGAACGCGAGGAAGAGGAAGAGGAAGAAGACGACCGGGATGAAGGTCGAAATGGTCTGGAGGCCGCCGCCGATGCCGTCGGCGAGGAAGACCTTGAGCCATTCAGGGACGCCCATCGATTCGAGGAGCTGTCCGAAGCCGTCGACCATCACGCCGCCCACGAGAATGTCGAAGAAGTCGATGAAGACCGCGCCGAGATTCTGCGTGAAGAGGAACATCACGTACATGATGAGGAGGAAGATCGGCAGCCCGAGCCAGCGGTTCAGAACGATGCGGTCGATCTTGTCCGTCATCGTCTGCGTCATTTCACCCTGGCGAACAAGCGCCTTCTGAGCGACGCGGGCGACGAATTCATAGCGCGCATTCGCAATGGCGATGTCGAGGTCGCCGTCGTATTCGGCGTCAAGCGCCGCAACGACCGACTGCGCCTTCCCGAGCTCGATGCCGGGGAGCTTCTCTTCGATGCCGGGAGCCTTTTCGAGGAGCTGGCCCGCGAACCAGGCCGCATGCGGCACGTTCTGATCGGCGAGGAGCTTCGAAACGGTCTTTTCCGCAGCGTTGATCTTCTCGTCGAATTCAACCTGCAGCGGCGGCACCTTCGGCGCGGCGAGGAAGTCGATCAAGGCGTCCTTCATCTCAACAACGCCCGTCTCGCGGTTGGCGACAACGCCGACCACGGGGCAGCCAAGCTCGCGGGCGAGCTCGTCGAGCTTCACCTCGAGCTTGTGCTGCTTGGCGATGTCGAGCATGTTGACGACGACGAGCATCGGCACGCGCATTTCAATGAGCTGCGCCGTGAGGTAGAGGTTGCGCTCGAGGTTCGAGGCGTCGACGATGTTGATGATGGCTTCGGCTTCGCCCGTGAGGATGTAGTCGCGTGCGACGCGTTCGTCTTCGCCCGAAGAGGAGGAGGGCGTAATGGAGTAGATGCCCGGCAGGTCGACGAGCTCGATTTCCTCGTTCTTATGCGAGAAAAAGCCCGTCTTCTTGTCGACCGTGACGCCGGGCCAGTTCCCGACGCGCTGCTTGGAGCCCGTAAGGGCGTTGAAAAGCGTCGTCTTCCCGCAGTTGGGATTGCCGACGACGCCGACGATGTGCTTGGCCATTTTTATGAACCTGTTTGTTGTATTGAGGGCTTCTGCAGAGTGCCTTGGGCTCGTCGGTCAGTCGACGCGCTCGACCTGCATCAGTTCGGCTTCATCGCGCCGCACGCTGATGAAGCTGCCGCGCACGCGGATTTCAATCGGATCGCCCAAGGGGGCGATGCGGACGACGTCAAACGTCGTGCCGGGCGTGGCGCCCAGCATGACGAGGCGGCGTCGGTATTCGGGATGCTCCTTGCCGAAGCTCACGATCCGGCCTTTGCTGCCGACGGGAAGATCTTTGAGAAACATTTCGGTAGACCTCTGAAGGTTGTTTTTTTGTGAGTTGATTGTTTTTGCGGCCGGGGGCGGCGCGTCCTTGAAGCTCGCGCTGGTCAGAAGACGTAGATCCGCTTGGCGGTCTCGTAATTGACGGCAATGCGGGCGTCAAGCACGGCCAAGAGAAGCGGCGCTTCCGGCGCAGCCTGAAGCACGCGGACCTCCACGCCCGTGCGCAAGCCGAGATCGGCGAGCCGGTCTGTTTCCTTTTGGTCGAGTTTCATGCGCGCCACCGTCGCCGGGGAATTCAGGCCCAGTTCCGTCAGGGCCCTGATGCGCTTTGTGCCGTTCATCATTTGCGACCTATGTTTTGGTTGATGGAAAAGAATCAGGCCGGCGAAATTGCCGGCGCTGTTATCGGGAATACTAACGAGAACTGTTCTCATGCGCAAACCAAAATCGCATTGAGAGAGATTTGCAATCAGACTCTCAAATTCGATTGAAAATGTCAATGCGACTGGGATTTATTCGCATTTCGTTGCGACTCGGCAACGGGAAGTAAAAAAGAGAAATGGCGCAAAAAAAAGGAGGAAGATAAGAAATTCAGGCAATTGAAGCGATTTCGCCCGAGAACCCAGTGGTGGGCAGAACGTTGAACCAACGCTGAAATACGCGTAGACACTTGACGCAAGTGAGAACGATTTGCATAAAATTCGTCGCATAACGGAACGGAAATCGTTCTCATTCGAACCCTCGTGAGCAACTCCTCCTCCTAAGAAAGAGCGCCCACTATTCCGGGAGTACGCAAAATATGCTTCAGAAATCTCTTGCAGCGGCCGCCGTGATTGCGGCCTTTACCGCCGCGGCCGGCACGGCCGCCGCAGCCGATGTCACGCTTTACGGCACGGTCGACACGGGCTTCGTCTATACGCACGAAAAGCTGACCGGCGAAGAATCCGACAACCGCTTTGAAATGGCTTCGGGCTTCAACACCTCCTCGGTGTTCGGCCTCAAGGGCAACGAAGAAATCGGCGACATGACCGTGAGCTTCGTGCTTGAAAACTCCTTCAATTCCGACGACGGTTCGCTTTCTGAAGAAAACCGCCTCTTTGACAAGGAAGCGCAGGTTTCCGTCGCAGGCCGCTTCGGCACGCTCTCCATGGGCCGCATGGGCGCGCTCACCGCGGGCGACGGCACGTACGACATCTTCATGGCCGGCGCCGACTCGATGGACGGCGGCTACGGCGACTACGTGGGCACGGGCTACTGGCTCGACCGCGGCATCTACGACAACATGGTGACCTACCAGTCGCCTGAGTTCGGCGGCTTCACCGCCTTTGCGCAGTACTCCTTCGGCACGGAATCGAACGACGCCGAACACTCCCGCAACAAGAACCGCTATGCAGCCGTCGGCGCCACGCTTTCGGCCGGCAACTTCAATGCCGTCCTCGTGGTCGACACCGTGCTCGCCAACCGCAGCTTTGGCGATACGGCTGCCGATTACGCCAAGGACCGCGACGATGCGATGGCCGTGAGCTTCGGCATGAACTACGACTTCGGCTTCGTGCAGCCCTTCTTCGGCGCCCAGTACGGCAAGCATGAAAACGTGCTCGCCGGCAGCAACGCTGACGACTATGCCTATGGCGACCTCGACGGCTATGCGCTCCACCTCGGCGCCATCGTCCCGAGCTCGCTCGGCGAAACCCAGGTTTCGCTCTTCTGGGCGGATGGCGACGGCGACCTGTACAAGAGTGTTGGGGCCACGCCCACGAAGAACGACGTGTCCGTCTGGGGCATCGCGCTCTTCCACAACTATGAACTGAGCAACCGCACGAGCCTTTACGTCGGCATGGGCTATTCCGATCAGGAAACGAAGCCTCAGGGCGGCGACAAGGTTGAAACGAAGGCCTATCAGTGCGGCCTCGGCCTCGTGCACTCGTTCTAACGCCTGCACGATCTCATGGTTAGTCCGAGCTCGCTCTGAAAACGGGCCCGTGCGGGCCAGCGGCGAAAATGCCCTGAAACGGACTTCATGTCCGTCTGCAGCCGGCAGGCGACGAAAAGCGCAAGCCGGCTGCGCAGCAGATCTTTTTCCAGATTCAAATCAAGGTTTGAAGGCGGTTCTTCGGAACCGCCTCTTTTTTGCACTGAAGCGCTGCGGCAATGCTCGACGCCAATGAGCGGAAGAGGCACCAGAAGAGAAGAGGTGGTGGAAGGGGCAGCGCTTGAGAGCTGCCATCCCTTGCCAACCGTCGCCATGCCCTTAGGCGAAGCAAAAGCCCACGTGCGCCTGGAACATCTGGTCGGCGCGGTCATCCGTGCCGAAGCTATAGCGGCAGGAGAGGCCGAAGGTGAAATTCTCTTTCGCGGCGCTCACGCCGAACGTGGCGTTGTAAACGTTTTCAAGCACGTTCATGTTGGCGCGAGGGCCGCGGTGATGAAGGATGCATCAACGCTTTAGAAGCGGCAAAAGTATGCTGCAGTGCGGCCAGCACAGAAAGCGAAGCTCGCGCATCCCAAAAGCAGATGGAATGCGCGGGCGGGACTGGTCAAGCGTCAACGCTCAATGCGTGAGTCGCCAACCTTGAACGGCGTCTCAAGACTACTTCGCAGCAGCGGCTTCAGCGCCCGCAATGCGGCCGAAGACGATGATGTCGGCGTAGGCATTCGAGCCGAGACGGTTCGTGCCGTGGGTCGAGCCCGTCACCTCGCCCGCAGCCCAGAGGCCGGGAATCGGCTTGTCGTTCTTATCGAGAACCTGGGCCTTCGGATTGATCTTGAGGCCGCCCATCGTGTGGTGGCAGCTCGGCACGCCGCGGTAGATCCAGTAGGGGCCGGTCGCCAAATCGAAGAAGCGGCCGCGGTAGATGCAATCGAGGTCCTTTCCGGTCTTTGCAAATTCGTTCACGCGGGCCACCGTCTTCTTGAGATTCTCGAAGGGAATCTTGAAGAACGCTGCGGCTTCTTCGAGCGTGTCCGCCTTGTGAAGCATGCCCGACTTCGTAAAGACTTCGACTTCGTCCTGGTGGTGCGTGATCGCGTGCGACTTCTTTTCGATCGCATCGTTGAAGAGCGCGTAGCAGTACTGGCCGGTCTGCTCGAGAATCGCCTTGCTCATGACGTCGCGGCGTTCGAGCTCTTCAACAAAGCGGTTCCCTTCCTGGTTGATGAGGATCGCGCCCTCAAAACGCGCGTCGTCGATGAGCTCGATCGCGCCCGTGATCGGATCGCACATCGGATAGGTCTGGATGAGGTCCATGTTGACGACCTGCGCGCCTGCCTTTTCGCCCATGACGATGCCGTCGCCCGTTGCGCCGGGCATGTTCGTGGTCTTGAAGCCCGCGCCATAGAAAGGATTCGCCTTCGTGCGCATTTCGACATTGGCCGCAAAGCCGCCCGTGGCAATCACGACGCCTTTCTTCGCTTCAAATTCGTAGGTCTTGCCGTCCATCACGGCTTTGACGCCCACAATGCGGCCTTCGGGCGACTTGATGAGCTCTTCGGCCTTCATGCCCGTGATGATCGGGATCTTGCGCGCATCTGCTGCCGCCATGAACTTGCGGATGAATTCGGTGCCGGTCGCACCCTTCGGAATCAGCGAGCGCTTCTTGGAATGACCGCCGAAGAAGAAAAGGTTGTCTTCCTGGAATTCGACGCCGATCACGTCGCGGCACCATTCTGCCGCTGGGAGCGCATTTTCGACCATCGTGCGGACCACCGCCGGATCGCCCTTGTAGTCGCCGCCCTTCATGGTGTCCTGGTAGTGGAGCTCGACCGAGTCGTCGAGAATGCCGAGCTTGCGCTGCACCCAGTTGTTGGCGGCAGCCATTTCTGCGCCCGAAATCAGGGAATTGCCGCCCACGGAAGGCATCTTTTCGAGGATGACGACGCTCGCGCCCGCATCCTTGGCGGTGATGGCGGCGGAGAACCCAGCGCCGCCCGAGCCGATCACGACCACGTCGTAGACGCTCTTTTCAGGCACCTTCGGCGCACGCTTCATGACAACCACGGGGCCGGCAAGCGTGACGCCCGCCTTCTCGGCCGCGGCCTTCACAGCGTCGCGAAGCGCTTCGGAGGATACGGTCGCGCCAGAGATGAGGTCGACGTCGGCCGTGTTGTTTTCGATCATCGCCGCCTTCATGTCGGTGAAGACCTTGGCGGCAAGGATCGGATTCTCATTGGACTTCTTGATGTCGATCGACTGGATGCGACCCCCGTCAAAGGTGACCGCCGCAACGACGTCGCCGTGCTTGCCGACGCCCGTCCCTTCGGTCGTGACCGGCGCGCCCTGCGCGAACTGCGCGGCGCCGAAGGCGAGCGAAAGGGCGAATGCGACGAGTGTGGCTTTTTTCTGCATACAGACTCCTCAGGAAAGGAACGATCGCGCATTGCGAACGCTGCCAGCAGGGCGCGATCGCTGAAGGCAGAGCCGCCCCGCTGGGGGCGGCCGCCTTCCTCATGCACCTGAGCCTACCTGTGCGCCGACGTCCTGAAATCGGTTTTTTCACTGATTTACCAGGCCATCCGAGGGCGCTCTCGAAAGAGCGCAAAGGCATCGGATGCACCCAGCAGAAAGCGCCGCTCGCTAGCGCGGCAGCAGGCGGTAAAGCCGATCGCCGGGGCGCACGCGCTCTGGGAGCGCGAAGGTCACTTCGTCGCCCTTGCGGGCTTCGCCGCACACGGCATCGTTGACGCGGAGCCCCGAGACCTTCGCCGTCACGGCGCCCGTGGTCGGGCCGATCACCAGCACGTCGTCGCCTTCGCGAAGCTCGCCCGCTTCGACAAGAAAGTGGCCGATGCCTGCCTTCGTGAAGCAGTTGAGGCATTTGCCGGCGTGCGCTTTGCGCACTGTGGCGCTCGAGCCGTAATCGGACGTGCGCTCGAGCGTCTCGCTCCCGAGGTACCAGCCGGTCCAGAAGCCGCGGTTGAAGACGCGTGCAAGCTGCTCTGTCCAGGCTGCCGCGCGCTCGGCCGTGAATTCGCCCGCGAGCACCGCTTCGAGCGCCGCCCGGTAGCATTCGACCGTCATGCGGACGTACTCCGGGCCGCGTGCGCGGCCTTCGATCTTGAAGATGCGAATGCCAGCGGCGACCATGCGGTCCATGATCGAAATCGTCGACAGGTCCTTGGGCGAGAGAAAGCGTTTTCCCTCCACGTCGATTTCCGTGCCGCGCTCCGGATCAACGAGGCGGTAGCGGCGCCGGCAGGTCTGCAGGCACTCGCCGCGATTGGCGCTTTTGCCGCGGGTGTGCAGGCTCAGATAGCAGCGTCCGCTCACCGCCATGCAGAGCGCGCCGTGCGCAAAGCACTCAATCCGGACGGGCTCGCCCGAAGGCCCGCAGATCTTCTCGCGCGCCGCTTCGGCTGCGATATGCGCAATGCGTTCGAGCGTGAGCTCCCGCGCGAGGACGACCGCGTTGGCAAACTGCGCGTAAAAGCGAAGCGACTCAAGATTCGAGATGCTGAGCTGCGTCGAGAGGTGCACGTTCAAGCCGATCGCGCGCGCATAAAGGAGCGCCGCCGCATCCGACAAGATGACGGCCGACACGCCGGCGTCGCGCGCTTCGTCGAGAAGCGCCCGCATCGCCGGCAGATCGTCGTCGTAGAGAACCGTGTTGACGGTGAGGTACGACTTGATGCCGGCATCCCGGCAGCGGGCCGCAAGGCGCGAAAGGTCGGACCTGTCGAAGTCCCCAGCAGCATGCGCGCGCATGTTGAGTTCGCCTACGCCGAAATAGACGGCATCCGCGCCGGCGGCAATCGCGGCTGAAAGCGAGGCGTCGCTCCCGACGGGCGCCAGGATTTCATAGGCGCTGCGAGGCAAGAGAGCGCAGGACGCGTCCAAAGGGCGCCCGGGCGCAGGCGAAGAGCACGAAGGCGATCGGTCGGCGGCGTAGATCTCAGAATTCTGCATTGAAGTGCGGTGCGGCTTCTCGGGCTAGAAGAAAAAGCGGAACCTGATGCCCGATGCATCCGATATGGTCCGCCTGACGTTGAAAGCGCTTGGAAACGCTTGGAAGCGACTCAAAAGTGACGGACTCTAGCAGTTCGCCCGGCAGAAGGCAAACAGCGCCTGACCCGAGGCGCAGCAGGGAAGACGCAGGAAGCGCAAAAGACGCGCTGGAGGATTGGGGCGAGCAGGCTGAGAGGCCTCAGGAAGGCGGCGCGGGAAAGCCGCAGGAAAGCTGCAAAAAAACTGCAGGGAAGCAGTCAAAAAATGAGCACCTCCGCAGAAAGATAGGACGGAGATGCTCGAACGCGGCGCGCAGAGCAGTTGAAGCGCGCCGTTGGCTGAAGCCATGAATTTAGCAAATCCCGGCGCGCCCTTGCGAAGCGGAGCCGGGATTTTTTGAATATTTGTCGCGCTTTCGTCGACAAATGCTGATTTTCAACAAACCGCTTGGGGCCTTCTTTACGGTCGCGGCATTTGCCGGGGCGCATCGGCAGCGTCTTGGGCGGGCGCCGCTTCAGCCGCATGGGGCGAGGGCGACGGCGCACGAACGTCGTCCGCCTCGGCGCTTTGCGTTGCTTTCGACGCTTGCGCGGCTTGATCCATCGCGGCCGAGGCATCCGCAGGCGCGCCCCCGAAGCGATTCAGGACCGAGAGAAACATTTCCCCCGCATTCGCCACGATGCGCTCAAAGTCGCGCATCCACCCGGAAACCGCCGCCATTGCCTCGCGAACGAGCGCTTTCGAGTCGGCAGGGGCGCCCAAAAGGACGCCCGCGGCGATGAGGCCGAAAACGGCCGCAATGCCGAGGAGCGTTGCGAGCGAAAAGACGAGGAGGACGATCGCCGCGGCTGCGAGAAGCAGCGCGGCGAGGCCCTTGAGGCCTTTCGAAAGGCAGTCGGCGAAAAACGTCTTCATGAGCGGATTGGGTCGAAAGTTCGGAAAACCTCAGCAAATGTTCATCTTTGTACCAGAGCGGCGCTTAAAGCACACGGCGGTGCTGGTAGAGATGCACCCCGAGAAGCGCCGTGAAGCCCGTGCCGATCATCCAGTGGAGGCGCTTGCCGCCGGCGGCGAGAATGCCGATGCTCGCGAGATAGGCAAGAAGCATCAGGCGGTTCTGCGTGACGCGGCGCTTGCGGCCGCCCTTCTTCTGATCGGGCGCAACCAAGGGCGCAAGGAGGTCGAGCGCAGCGCCGCCCGTGCGGGCGACGGCGCCCTCCACCGTTTTGGCATAACGAGAGGCCGCAGCGCACGCGGCTTCGCAGGCAGCGGCAGCTTTCTCCTCTGCGGGCTTCTTCTCGGACGCAGGCGCTTCATCCGCATTCGCCTCGTCGTCGCCGAGGAACGCGAGGAAGAAGCCCGCGGATTCCAGCAGCGCTTCGGCCGAAGTCGCCGCCGGATCCCAGGTGAGAAGGAGGCTCCCGACGCGCGGATTGATCTGCGCGCCCGTGACGCCCTCGAGTCCCATGAGGAACGATTCGACGTTGGCGATCGTTTCAGCATCCAGCCCCTGGAGCTTCTCGTGGCGCAGCCGCGCGCGTCCGCGGGTGAGCGAGCGGACGGCCGATTTGATTTCAGTGATGTCCATCATGTGTATTCTCCAATCGCTGGGTTCGCATCAGGGCGCGGTCGAAGCTGCAGGCCGAGAGGCAGGCAGATCGCTCTGAAGCCGCGCGAGCGTCCCATGGAGGTTTTCGGCTATGTCGCTCATGCGCTCCGTGAAGCTTCGCTCGCCGGGTTCGGCAAGCGTGGGCTGCATCGCATTGAGGCAGACGCCGATCGTGGTCGCATTGTGCAGAAGCGCGCCGGCTGCCGGCATCAGAACCCCGGTGAGGCCGCCCGCGAGGAACGCAGTGTTGAGGCCCACGGAGATCTTGAAGTTCTGACGGATCCGATGCATCGCCGCGCGGCCGAGATCGATCGCAACAGGGAGATCGAGGAGGTTGTTGCCGGTGAGCACGACGTCCGCGACTTCCTGTGCGATGTCGGTGCCGTCGCGAAGCGTGACGCCGACCGTGGCCGCGGAGAGCGCAGGCGAATCGTTGATGCCGTCGCCCGCCATCAGCACCTTGGCGCCCGACTTGACGAGATCAGTCACGTAAGCGGCCTTGTCTTCCGGCAGAACCTGCGCGCGGTAGTCGTCGAGCCCAAGCTTCGCTGCGACCGTTGCCGCCGTGCGCTCGTCGTCGCCCGTGAGCATCACGACGCGGCGGATGCCGCGGCGGCGCAGCTCGCGGATGGTTTCAGCCGCCTCATCGCGAAGCGGATCCTCGATGCCGAGGACGCCCACGAGGCGCCCGCCCACAGCGAAGTAGAGAATGGACTTCCCTTCGGCCGCAAGCCGCTCGACGGCGGGCTGCGCGGCGCTGAGATCGACCCCTTCGTCGTCGCCCACGAAGTGGCGGCTCCCAAGGACGCACTTGCGCCCGTCGACCGAAGAGCAGATGCCGTGCGCGACGATGTAGCGCACTTCGGTGTCGTGCTTCTCGTCGTCGTGGAAGACCTTCTCGGCTTCGGCAGAGCGCACGATGGCGCGCGAAACGGGATGCGGAAAATGCTCTTCGAGGCAGGCGGCGAGCTTGAGGAAGGATGCGCGGTCGTAAGCGGGATCAATCGGCACGACGTCCGAAAGGACGGGCGAAGCCTGCGTGAGCGTGCCCGTCTTGTCGAAGACCACAGTGTCGACTTCGGAGAGGGCCTCGAGGTAGCGGCCGCCTTTCACAAGAACGCCGCGGCCGGTGCCGACGCGCATCGCCGTGAGAATGGCGAGCGGCGTCGCGAGCCGGAGCGCGCAGGAGTAGTCGACGAGGAGCACCGAAGCCGTGCGGTTGAGGTCGCGCGTCAGGAGCCAGACGAGGCCCGCGAGAAGGAAGTTGTAGGGGACGATCGCGTCTGCGAGGTGCTCGGCCTTCCCTTGGATGCCGGCCTTCGCGGCTTCGCTCGTCTCGATGAAGTTCACGATCTTCGAGAGGCGGGACTTGTCGCCGAGCGCTGTGGGCCGGATGTCGATTTCGCCGTCCTCGACGACGGTGCCCGCAAAGACGCTCCCGCCCGCCGTGCGGTGCACGGGCAGCGGCTCGCCCGTCATCGTGGCCTGGTTGACGGAGGCGTCCCCCGCCACCACAACGCCGTCGGCTGGAATGACGGAGCCCGAGCGCACGACGACCGTGTCTTCGAGCGTGAGGTCCGAAAGCGGAATCGCTTCGACGCGCTCGCCCGAAGCGCCGCGGCGCACCCAGACCTGGTCGACCTTGAGCGCGAGCTCGTCGGCAAGCGAATCAAGCGACTTCTTGCGCGTGTAGTTCTCGAGCATTTCGCCGAGTCCGAGAAGGACGACGAGAAGGCCCACCGTGCGGAAGTCGCGCCGCAGGAGCGAAACGATGAGCGCTGCCGCATCGAGCACCGGCACGTTGAGCTTGCCCTTGAAGAGGTTCTTCACGCCTTCGGCGATGATGGGAAGCGCGCCGAGAACGGCGTTTCCGACATTGATGACGGCAGGGAGCACCGGGCGCAGGAATACATAGCGCGCAAGCGGCGAGAAGTCGAGTTCGTCTTCACCGGCTTGCCGGCCAGCTGGCGCCGGAAGGGGTGCGCCTTCTGCGGGCTGCGCAAGGCGCGCGGTCCCTGCGGCAAGCGAAGACCGCGCGCTTGCAAGCGCGCTGCGGATCATCGCGCCGATGCGGCCCGCGAGCGAAAGAAGCGGCATCCGAGTGAAGCCGCGGCCGATGCCGTGAATCGTGCCCTCGATGAACGAGGGGACGGCCGGCGAAGCCGCCGCGAGCGGACGCAGGGCGGCCTTTGCTTCACCGCGGCTGCCCCGATCGCCCTGGTGCACGGCGGGCTTCTCCGCCGAGCGCGCGCCATGGGGGCGCTTCTCGGCTCTTGCCGCGCTGAAATAAATGGGGTGCGACGCGATGGCGGCGAAATAGGCTGCCGTGCGCGCCTTCGCCTCGAGGGAGTCCACCGTAAGAATGACAGAGCCCGTGCGCACGTTGACGGAAACGCCCGTCACGCCGGCGATGGCCGAGACCTGATCGGCGAGCACCTCTGCCGTCGCAACCGTCATGGGCGTCGACGTGCGCCAGCGCTCGCGGTTGCCGACGGCGTGTTTTAAAACAAAAACCATGCGTGTCTCCGATATAGACGCCGAAAGCGCCCGTGAGGCGGAAAGCCTGCTGCGGGCGCGCGAAATTCGGCGTTGGCTGCGCGGGAATGCGCCCCGATTGGGAAAGGCGGAACGCAACCCCGGCGTTGAGATATGCTTCTCGTTCGGAAATCAGCAGGCAGGCTGCGGCTGAGCGGGCGCAGCCGGCTGAGCGGCTTCAGCGGCCTCAGCGGGGGCTGCTGCAGGCGCCGCAGCAGCGGCCGCCTGGGCAGCTGCAGCTTCAGCGGCTTCGCGCTTTTCCTGCGACTTCACTTGCGCTTCGGCAACCACGTCTGCAATGTCTTCCTTCACGCTTTCGACGGCAGCGAGCGCCTTTTCGCGCAGATCGATGCCGCTCGAGAGAAGATTCGTCGCCAAGGGCTTCACGTCAAGCTTGCCGCGCGTGACGACAACGGCGCCAAGCGCGCCGAGCGCAACGCCGCCAAGGAAGAAAAGACCGTATTTGACGTTCTGGTTCATTTTGAATTTGTCTCCAATGTCGGCCGCCGACGTTCAATCCTTCGGCGTCGGCCGGTCAGTTGCAACCTGAACTGCGCTTCTTGCGGGGTGAAGAAAGGGGGTCGCACAGCCCAAAGTTCATCATTGGGATCCGACCGCAAAATTTTATGCCGCAGGAAGCGAATTGCAAAATTTTTTTTGAGGCACCCGCCGCGCCGATCCTGAACCGCTTCGCCTTTGGGCGGCAGAAGCGCCGAGCGATGTGCGTTGAGTGCCCAAAGATGCCCCACGCTCGGACTGCAGAGCGAAGCGAAGTCGCAAAGCGCTGCTGCAGCCCGGCGGATTGGACATTTTCCTAAGTATTACAATGCATTGCGCGCTCGATTCTCCATCCCGGAACAAAAGAGCGTTGATTGAGATCAGCTTCTCGAGAGAAGAAGGCGCCGCCGCACGGCCGCAAGAGCGCGAGTCAATAGACGCGGCGAAGCGAGGCGCGGCGCTGTCGCAGAAAAGAAACAGCAGCGCCCGCACGGGCGCCGAGCGGTGCGTCTAGAGAGAATCGCAAAGCTTGCACATAAAGCGCACCTAAAGACCGCCTCACGCGCCCCAAGAAAACGCAAAAAAGAAAAACGGCCGGACGAAAGAAAGAAAACTCTCAATCCCGGCCGATTTGCGTGTCAAGTGCCTGAGGAAAGGATTCCTGGAAGGCACCCAAAAGGCACCCAGAAGGCGCGCGCCGGTTGCGGCGCGCTTTTTCTGAGGCTACTTGCCTTCCTTGATGGCCTTCGCCATGGCGTCCGCAGCGACGCGCCCGGAGGTGAGCGCCCAGCCGACGTTCGCGCCCGCGGGCGAATCGTCGCCCATGACGCCGCCCACGATTTCGCCGGCGCCGTAGAGGTTCGGCACGACCGAGCCGTCTTCCTTCACCATGTTGAGGTTGTCGTCCGTGCAGACGCCGCCCATCGTGGTCGCAAAGCGGGGCTTCTGCTCAACGATGTAGTAGGGGCCTTCGGCGGCAATTTCAGCCTTCATGTACTCGACGGGGCGGCCGAAGTCGGCATCCTTCTTCGCCTTCACGAAGCCGTTGTATTTCGCAACCGTGGCCTTGAGCGCCTCGGCGTTGATGCCGGCCTTCTGGGCGACCTCTTCGATCGTCGCGCCCTTCACGAAGAGCGGGGCGCTCTTGCCGTCGTTGGCGAGATACTTGTCGATGTCGGCCTGGGAGACGCCGGTTTCGGGCGCACGCTTATAGAAGCCTTCCCAGGACTTCTGGTCCATGAAGACGTAGGCCTGCCCGTTCTTGTTTTTGAGCATCGGCTCGAGAATGTGGCGGTTCGACGCCTTTTCATTCACGAAGCGCACGCCGTCGACATTGACGAGGATGCCCGACTGATCGAAGGCGCCCACGTTGGCGTAAATCGTCGACTTCGCAATGCCGGGCGCCACTTCAATGCCGTTCGGATAGCGCTTCCCGTACTGCAGGAGCTGCGTCTTGACGCCCAAGGCCTGCGCCATGCGAAGGCCGTCGCCCGTCGAGGAAACCGGACCGTAGTAGAGGACCTTCTGCATTTCGGGCGAAAGCATCGACTTGTTGTTGCCGTAGCCGCCCGTCGAGAGGAGGGTCTTCTTCGCGCGGATGGTGTACTTCGTGCCCGAGGTGGTGTCGACGGCGTTGACGCCCATCACCTTGCCGTCCTCGACGATGAGGGACTCGACCTTGGTGTTGTAGAGCACATGCGCGCCGTTGGCGGCAATCACGTCGCGCAGATGCTGCGCCATCGTGCCGGAACCGCCTTCGAATTCGAGCGCGCGGCGATGCGAGTATTCGGCGAGGAAGGGCAGATCGTTCGGCACGAACTTCACGCCCACCTTTTCATGGAGCCAGTCGATCGTGGGGCCGACGTTCTTGGCGTAGAGCGTGAGCTTGCTGAGGTCGTTGAGGTTGTTGCCGTTCGCGAGGAAGTCCTTCACCATCGAGTCGACCGAGTCGTCCGTGGAGCCGAAGGCTTTCTGAAGCTTCGAGCCCTGGGCGACGACCTGGCCGCCTGAAATGGAAGCAGCGCCGCCGATGAAGGGCATCTTTTCGACGAGCACGGCGTCGAGCCCGTTCATGCGGGTGCGGATCGTCGCGGACATGCCGGCGCCGCCCCCGCCGACGATCACGACGTCGGTCGTGAGGGACTTCGTTTCAGCGGACTTCTTCACGGCAAGCGGCACGAGCGCGAGCGGATCGGCGCCCGCCTGGCGGATGCAGTCGTCAACGGCCCCGCGGATGGCGTTCGAGGTGATCGTGGCGCCCGAAACCCCGTCGATCTTCGTCGACTGCGCTTCGGCGATGCGGCCCGGCAGAACTTCAACGGCCTTCGTGCCGATGCCTTGCGTTTCGGTCTGCTTGACGACTTCGACCTTTTCGATGCGGCTTGCCGAGAAGGTCGTCTTCACGACGACGTCGCCGTGCATGCCGGCCATTTTGGCTTCATAGGTGCCGGCCTTGAAGGCGGGCGCATCGGCGGCCTGAATGGCGCCGCAGGAAAGCGCAGCGGCAAGCGCGGCTGAGAGTACGGTCAGTTTCGAACGGGACATGGCTGATTCCTTTTCCTTTTTTGCTGAGGATGCTGTGGACGACGCGGCTTTTTACAGCGCGCCGCCCCGCAGAAGCCATTCTCGATCAGGCAGCGAAAGCGCTCATACCGACCAAGGTATAGGGCGGGTTTCTACGGAGAAGCCGACCTCTGCATCGGTGACGGAAACGCCTGACCGCCCCTCGGCGCCGCGCAAAGAAAAGGCGCCTCAAAAGGTGCCAAATTAGAGCCGGAAAGAGGCGAAGCCGCCAGCCTGTCTGCAGCCTGCAGGTTCCGGTCAGCCGAAGAGATCCTTCAAATGCTTCTTCCAGCGCTCGATGTCTGCCGGAATGGTCGGGTGCTTGAAGACGTCGTTCGCCATGAAGGAGGGAAGCTTCTTCATCCCGATGAATTCGAAGGTCTTGTGAAGCGGCATGAAAAGTCCGTCGATGCCGCGGCCCTCGAAGAACTGATCCGGATCCGTAAAGGCTTCAAGCGGCGCATTCCAGGTCGAGGAGATGAGGTAGCGCTTCTCAGTCAACTTCCCGCCCGTACCGTAGCGCTTCGAGGGATCGCTCCTCGTGCGCCCGTCGCCCGCGGAAATCCCCGGCTGAATGAAGACTTCGTCCTCGTATTTCTTCAGCTGCCAGGGCGTGCTCATCCACCAGCCTGGCGTCTGAATGATGAGGACGTCGGCGGCAAGGATCTTCGCGACTTCCGCCTGAATGTCCCAGCCGTCGTCGAGGTTGGTGACGACCGTTTCGTGGCCGAGCCCTGCGAGCGTTTCAAGGGCGGCATCCACAAACGCCTTCGACAGCGTGCCGCCCTGGCCGAAATGCCGGCAGCCGGCATTGATGATGAGGAACTTCATCGTCTTTCCTCCCGAAAAAGAAATTGGAAGACGAGTCGATTATACGAAGAAGCACCAGCTGCGGCGGGCTACAGATCGGGAGACTGGAAAGCCTCAAGCCGAAGCTTTGCTCTTTTTCGCGGACTTGCGCTCGGGGAGCTGCGCAATGACGACGGCTGCCGCCATGACGACGCAGCCGAAGAGCTCGCGCCCGGAGAGGACCTCGTTGAGAAGAAGCCAGCCCGCGAGCACCGAGCCCACGCTTTCGAGCGACATGATGAGGCTCGCCACGGTGTCGTTCATGCCGCGCTGGCCGACGATCTGAAGCGTGTAGGCGATGCCGTTGCTCATGATGCCGGCCCAGAGGATGGGGATGAGCGCCGCGACCCAGCCGTCCCACTCGGGCGACTCAAAGAGGAGCATCGCTGCGCAGGCGAGCGCCGAGCCGACCGCAAACTGCATCATCGAAAGCTCGACGGGATTCACGCGGACGACAAAGTGCGAAATCACAAGAATGTGGCAGGAGAAGACGAAGGCGCAAAGGAGCGTGTAGAGATCTGCTGCGCTGAGCGTAAAGCTGCCGTCCGCCGGGATGCAGAGGTACCAGAGTCCGACGCAGGCAACGGCGACCGCGACCCAGATCGCCGGCCGGGAGCGCTTCCCGAGAAAGAGCCCCAAAATCGGCACGAGCACGATGTAGAGCGCCGTGATGAAGCCCGACTTCCCGGCTTCGATCTCTGCGGCAAGCCCGAACTGCTGAAAGGACTCGGCGGCAAAGAGGCAGAGGCCGCAGGCGGCGCCGCCCGTGATGAGCGCGCGGACGTATTCGGGCGAGCGGCGGCGCTCGTATTCCGCGGGCTTCGTCTTCCTGAGGCGCGAGCGCATGAAGAGAACAGGGCCGAGAAGAAAGAGGGCGCCCAAGCACATGCGCGATGCGGTGAAGGTGAAGGGCCCTACGTGATCCATCCCAACCGACTGCGCCACGAAGGTGCAGCCCCAGATCGTCGCGGTGATGAGAAGAAGAACAGTCTGGCGAAGTTCAAATAGCGTCATGGGCCCTCCCGCCCCAAAAAAGTCCCGGCAAACAGGCAAATCAAAGCATTTTTGCGCAGCGCGTTGCAATTTGCAAAACATCATGCAGAACCGATACAACTTGCGCATGGACGGCAGGAACTCGGCCGCATAGGATGAAATGAAAGGACGGGCTCCAAAGACACCTGACATTTAAAACGCCCGCCCTGACAAAAGGAGAAGAAAAATGACGAAGCTTTCCCTGTTGGCCGCCTCCGCCGCCGCTGTCGTTCTGGCGCTTTCGACCGCTGCCTGCTCGAAGTCCGAAGAACCGGCGCCCGCGCCGGCCGCGCAGGAACAGCAGGCCCCGGCCCCCGCCAATGAAGCCAAGCCGGAAGAAAAGGCCCCGGCCCCTGCCGCTGAGGAAAAGGCCGCTGAAAAGCCGGCTGAAGCCCCCGCGCCCGCTGAAGGCGAAGCCAAGAAGTAATTCCGGCGCCATGCCGGCGTGCTGAGCGCGCTAAATGTGCTGAAGGGCGCCAATGCCGCCCGCAGCCGGCTCAGCCGAAAAGCCGTTCGACTGCAGGCTCTGCAGCGGACGGCTTTCTTTTTGAGAAGAAGCCTGTGCGGGCGATGCGTTCGAATAAAAGCGCTTTGCCGAGCGCTTGACAACGCAGTCTTCAAAGATAAGCTTTCGAAGCTTCGGCAAGAAACGAAAAAATCTCCATTTCGCGCTTGAAAGCTTCGAGCCGCTCGGTTTCCATCAGCCACTGCGCGAAGTCCTCGACATAAGGCTTTTTACGAGCGGTTTTCTTGGCGATCAGAATGCTTCGGTAGAAAGCCTGCCGGTGCCAGCCGGGGAGCACCTGAACGAGCTCGCCGTTGAGAATTTGCCTTCGCATGACGTCGATCGGCAAGTCGTAGACAATTCCGAGGCCTTCAACAGCGCTGTCGCGCAGCGCAATCGAGTTTTCCGAATAGATCACCTGCTTGAAGGCCGCTTTTCGCATGGCGCGTCCGCAGTAGAAAACCCCTTTCGATTCGGGAAAATTGGTCCCGATTCGCTCGAGGCCGATGTGATGAATCAGATCATCCGGCGTCTCGGGGCGTCCATACTTTTTTATGTACCGGGGCGAACAGGCCAATATGCACGGCATCCTTCGAATGTCGTATCGAATAAGGGTCGGCCGGTTGATTTCAGTCGCCGTTTCAAAAACGTCAATGAGGCCTTTTTCGAGATCATCGAGATTCTTTTCCTGATAAATCCGAAAGGAAATGTCCTGATGCGCGGCCATGTAGTCGTTCAATAGGGGCGGGAGAATCTCGTGAGCGTAGCCCTGGAAAGCGGAAATGAGGATTTCCTTCTTGGTCTTTTCGGGGAGCGAAGGCACCGCAGGGAAACGGCGGCTGAGAAACGCTTCGAAGCTGTCGACCAAAGGCGCCATTTCCTCGAAATACGACTCGCCCACAGTTGTCGGCGCAAGCGGCCGGTGCCGCCTGTCAAGCAGCGGCTGCCCGACGGCAGCCTCAAGCTCGCGAAGCCTGCGGCTTGCCTGCGCGCCGTCGATGCCGGCTTGCGCCGCCGCACCCGTGACGGAACCCGTGCGGATGGCGTGGCAGAAGAGCGCCCAGGCGTCAAAGGTTCTCTTTCGGTCGATTTTCACAACAAGCCTCCTTGTAGCACCCTCATGATCCGCTGCAAATGCCTCTGCTGCCGGGCATGGGAAGAGTTTGTGAAATTCACAAACTCTACTTTTCATTATCCATCTTTCGGTCCGGAATGTCGCTCTCTAGACTGCCCGTCAACGGTGAACGGGGCGGCGACCGAACGCTTCCGTTTCATGCATCACCGATCATTCATCAGAAAAGGAGTCACAAAATGGCTATTTCCCGTCGTCAGATGCTTATCGGCGCTGCCGCAGCGGCGCCTGCTGCGGTTGCAACGTCGGCGCATGCGGCCGACATCTGCAAGCTGCCCACCCAGTGGGACAAGACGGTCGACGTGATCGTCATCGGCGCGGGCGGCGCCGGCCTCACGGCCGGCATCTTCGCCAAGGAAGCCGGCGCGAATGCGGTTGTTCTTGAAAAGATGCCGTTCCCCGGCGGCAACACCATGATCTGCGGCGGCGGCATCAACGCGGCCATTGCCGAAGACAGCAAAGCGGCGGGCGTCGAAGATTCGCCCGCTCTTCACGCCAAGCAGACGCTCGCCGCAGGCGACTTCCGCGCAGCGCCCGAACTCGTCGAAACCTTGGCGGCGGGCGCGCCTGAAAGCGTGGCCTGGCTCAAGAAGATCGGCGTCAAGTTCCGTCCCGGCATCTACCAGATTTACGGCGGCATCTGGCCGCGCTGCCGCAATCCGGAAGGCCAGAGCGGCAGCGACTACATCAAGGCGATGCTCGCCTATGCCAAGAAGATTGATCTCCCGGTTCTCACGTCCCACAAGGTGACGGGCATTCTGCGCGAAACGCCGCTCTCGGGCCGCGTCCTCGGCGTGGAAGTCGAATTCAAGGGCAAGAAGGAAAACTGGCGCGCCGTCAAGGGCGTCATCGCCGCAGCCGGCGGCTACTCCGCCAACGCGAAGATGTGCGGCTTCTTCGACCCGCGCCTCGGCGGCCTCAACACGACGAACCAGCCCTGCGCAACGGGCGAAGTGCTCCGCTATATCCAGGACGTCAACGGCCTTGCCGTCGGCATGGACTACATCCAGTGCATTCCTTGGACGGCGCCGGGCTACAAGTCGACGGCCGACATCTTCCAGGCTGTGGAATACACCGTCTTCATCAACAAGGAAGGCAAGCGCTACGTCGCTGAAGACCAGCGCCGCGACGTCATTCGCGACGCAACGCTCGCGCAGACCGACGGCATCGTCTTCCCGCTCACCGACGCGATCGGCTTTGAAGCGAACAACCGCTTCTACAACGAAATGAACCACGCGGCGCTCAAGGACGGCACGCTCTTTGAAGCCGCCACGATCGAAGAGCTCGCGGGCAAGATCAAGGTGCCGGTTGATGTCCTCACGAAGACGATCGCCGACTACAACAAGATGGTGGACACCAAGAAGGATCCGCTCGGCCGTGCGCCCTCGATGCTCTCGCACAAGATCGAAAAGGCGCCGTTCTACGCCGGCCCGATCGGCATGTGCCGCCACCACACGATGGGCGGCGCCCGCATCGACGTCAAGGCCCGCGTGCTTGACCGCGAAGGCAATGTGATTCCGGGCCTTTACGCCGCGGGCGAAGTGACGGGCGGCATTCACGGCTCGAACCGCGTCGGCGGAAACGCCATTGCCGATGTGTTTACATTCGGACGCATTGCCGGCAAGTCGGTGATGGAAGGCTGATCCGGCTGACGAGAGCGCAGCGCCCTGCCAGAGAGGGTGATCGATAAGGAAAAGCCCCCGAAGGGCGCTGCAGGCAAAATTTCTCTCCTTTGGAAGCAAGGCGCCGCAGATTCTCGGCTCGCGAGGTTTGCGGCGGCTTTCTGTCTGCGCTGGCTTTGCCGGCAGGCGCTCCGGATGCTTGCCGCTTCTCTCAATGGGCGCGCGCCCCGAGCATCTCAAGCACGCGCTCGACGGGGAGCGCCTTCACAAGCTCGCCGTCAAAGCCGCGCAAGTCGCGCGCAAGGAAGAGGCTGTCGAGAATCGCTTCCTCGGTCGCTTCAATCGCCGCCATGAAGAGCGGCGTCATGTCGTCGTTGCGCACGAGGGGCGCCCCTTCGAGCGCATTGGGCGCCGCGTCGTGCCGGATGCGCACCGTGCTTGCCGTTGAAAAGGCGACCGCAAAGTCGCCCGAGCCGTTCGATGCGACGCCGCCCGTTTTCGCCATGCCCATGAAGGCGCGCTTGGCGAGCCGCTCTAGATTGCGTGCGTCGAGCGGCGCATCCGTCGCCACAATCATCATGATGGAGCCGTCGGCGTTTTCAAGCGCCTTCTCGCACGGGAAGCCCCCGAGCGCGCGGCCCACTTCGACGCCCTGGATGGTGAGGAGCCCGCCGAAATTCGCCTGCACGAGGACGCCCACGGTCCAGCCGCCCGCCGCAGCCGGGAGGCGCCGCGACGCGGTTCCGATCCCCGCCTTGAAGCCGAAGGCCTTGGTGCCGGTGCCTGCGCCGACGGCGCCTTCCGCGACCGGGCCCGAAGACGCGTGCTTCAAAGCCGAAAGCACGTGCGCCTTCGTGACGAAGCGCGAACGGATGTCGTTCACGCGACCGTCGTTGGTTTCGCCCACGAGGCAGTTGACGCTCAGAACCGAGTCGTTTTCCTCGAAACTGAAGGTCCAGTCGATGAGCGCATCCATGGCGGCGGCGATGTTGAGCGTGTTGGTGAGGACGATCGGCGTCTCGAGGCTCCCGAGCTCTTTGACCTGCGCGTAGCCCGTCATTTTGCCGAAGCCGTTCCCGAGGAAGATGCCGCAGGGGACCTTCTCCTGAAAGACGTTCCCCGGATGAGGGCGGATGGCGGTGACGCCCGTGTGCATGCCGATCCGGTCGTCGTTGAGCGTCACCTGGCCCACCAGAACGCCCTCGACGTCGGTGATCGCGTTGAAGGGCCCCGTGGGCAGAATGCCGATTTCGATGCCGTGCGCGCGGACGCGCTTTTTGTCGTTTTGAATTTGTGCGCTCATGGGCGGATCCTCAATAAACGGATGAAAAGAAGCGGAACCACCCGTTAGCTTAAGCGTCCGGCGCCGCTTTCGCGTGAAGGAAAGAAAAGGGCTAGTTTCGGCTGTTGCGCATTCTCCAAAAGCACGAAGGCGGCGCTGCAAAACGCCGCCTCCGCAGGGCAAAAGGCACGAAGCCCGCGAGCGTCAGTCGCGCATCAGGCAAAGCGCCGCCGCGCCTCAGCAGTGCTTCACGCCTTTTTTGGGCGTCCAGCCGTCATTGTCGACGCGCGCGCCCTGGATCACGTAGGCGTGCCCCTTGTAGACCAAGCGGACGAGCTCCTGCTCGAAGCTGCCGCAGCCAAGCCGCAGATATTCCTTCACGATCGGATCGGAGGAGAGCGGCCGGAAGGCCTCCCCAAGGATGCGGCCCGTCGGAATCGGCGTCTGCGCCTCGTCGTCGAGGAGCCCGAGCATCGTCATCATCGTCATCGCGAGGTCGTCGTGCGAAGCCGGCTCCTGATGCTCGCCCGCGCCCGAGAAGCGAGAGCCCGAAACAGCAAGGAGCGAATGGATTTCCTGGGGGTTGAGGCCGCCGTGGTTGCCTGCGCCGATTTCGAGCTCTTCGAGCATCACGAGCTCGCCCGTCTTCGGATCGCCGCGCGTGACGAAGCGGATGTCCGGACCGCGGTCGCTGTCGCTCGAAACGAGCGTCTCGGAGAAGGTGCCGGGAACGCGCCCTTCGACCGGATCGATCGAGCCCGGATCTTCGTTCGGGCGCGCATCCGCGGGCTGCGAGAAGATAAGGCCGATGTCGGGAGAGGCCATGAGCGCGTCGCGCACGGCCGCGAGCATCACGGGCGTCTTGTTGCGCAGCCAGAGCCCCACGGCGTAGGTGCCCACCATGATGATGTCGGCGTCCGACGTGTCGCGGCCCTCGCGGATGTCTTCGCCCGTCGCGACATTGAAGCCCGCCTGTTCAAGCAGGCGCCGCGCATTGACGTGGCGCACGACTTCGCCGTGGCCGTGGTCGGACATGACGACGAGCTGCACGTTCGCGGCGCGCCCGTTCTTCTCCCACCAGTCGAGAATTCGCGCGAACTGCAAGTCGGCGTGCCGGCGCGCTTCGACGGTGCGCGGGTCGCGAAGGCCGAATTCATGCTGCGAATGATCGGGCTCCCCGATCCAGAGCACGGTGACGTCGGCAAGCCCCTCGACGCCGTTCTTCACTTCGCGCGAAAGGAAGAGGTCAGCGGTCATCTGCGTGCCGCGGCGGTCCGGGAACTGAAGCGGCACGCCGTCGCCGTAGTCCTGCGAGAGCGCCTTTGCTTCCGAGGCCGGGAGCGTCTGGTGAATGCCGTGCACGCAGCAGACGAGGTGCCCCTCGCACCCCTCGGCATGCACGTGCTGCAGCCGGGTGCTCCCCGTGGAATTCGCGCAGATGATGCGAAGGCGCTTGCCGTCGCGCGCGAGCCGCTCGCCGAGGGAAGGCACGCGGTAGAGTCCCCCTTCAAGCCGGTCCTGCGCCATCACGGACGCGACGCTCCAGCCTGCGAAAAGCCGCTCGTCGGGCGTCTTCGCCTTCTTCGACGGGTTGAAGTAGCCGTTGGCGATGATGCCGTGGCGGTTCGGGCGGAAGCCCGAAAAAATCGACGGATGATTCACATAGGTTTCCGTCGGGAAGCACGCGAGGTAATTGGTCCAGTGATGGCTCGTGCGGACGAATTCGGCGAGCGCGGGCATTTCTTCGCGCGTGACGAAGTCGGGGCGAAGGCCGTCGAAGCCGACGACGAGGAACTTCACAGCCGGTTCATGCTGCTGATTGGACATTTTTCAAAGGCTCCTGCGAAATTGTCTGGGGGCGCCCCGCCGCGCTTTCCTGCGCAGGGGACGCCGCCCTTTCTTCTCTTTTGTCGTTGTGTTTTCTTTTCTGCCGGGGGA
This sequence comes from uncultured Sutterella sp., assembly GCA_905213905.1. Lineage (GTDB taxonomy): Bacteria > Pseudomonadota > Gammaproteobacteria > Burkholderiales > Burkholderiaceae_F > Sutterella. The sequence continues at coordinate 47,690 of CAJMKD010000015.1, forward strand.
TCCTCAGCGGTTCTGCGGCTCAAGGCGCTGCTGCACCCAGTCGCCCAGAATCGACATCGAAAGCGTCGAGATCACGATCACAACGCCCGGAATCACGGCGATCCACCAGGCGGTCGTGAGGTAGTCGCGGCCGAACCCGAGCATGGTGCCGAGCGAGCTCATCGGCGGCTGAACGCCGACGCCGAGGAATGAGAGCGAGGTCTCGAGCAGGATCATGCCGGGGAAGTTGAGCGTCATGTTGACGACAAGCGCCGAGGCGATGTTGGGGAGAATGTGCCCGATCATGATGCGGCGCGTCGGAATGCCGAGGCCTTCGAGCGCGGCCGCATACCCTTCGGTGTAGGCCGAGCGGGCGAGGTTGCGCGTCAAGCGGGCATAGCGGTCCCAGCCGTAGACGGCCATGATCACGATGATCACGGTCACGTCGGTGCCGAGGAAGGCGAGGATCGTGAGCGCGAGGATGATGAAGGGCAGCGACGCCGTGAAGTCGATCCCGGTGTTGACGAGGTCGTCGACGATGCCGCCGAAGCGCGCCGCCACGAACCCGAGCGCCGTGCCGAGCACAGCGCCGAGAATCGTGCCCGTCACCGCCAGGATGAAGGAGAGGCGCAGCGAGTAGAGCAGGCGCGAGAGCACGTCGCGCCCGAGCTCGTCGGTGCCGAGCGGATGCGCGAGCGACGTGAAGGGCGCCACAAGACGGCTCATGAGGTCCATGTCCTCGAGCCCGTAGGGAGCAATCCACGGCGAAAGCAGGCCGCAGACGAAGAAGACCGCAAGAATCCCGCCCGCGAGCTTCACGAGGAAGCCCGCCTGCGCTTCGGATAGCGATCTGAAGAAGTTCTTAAGCATGATGCTGTTGTCTCTTGTTGGATGGTCCGAAAGCGGGATCTCAGCCCTTTCTGAGGCGCGGATTCACGACGAGCGCCAGGATGTCCATGAGGAGGTTCGCCGTGACAAGCGAAGCGCCCGTGGCGAGCACGATCATCTGCACGACCGGAATATCGCGGTTGGCGACGGACTGCACGAGGAGCTTGCCGACGCCCGGCCACGAGAAGACGGACTCCGTGATGACGGCGCCCGCAACGAGCGTGCCGAGGAAGAAGCCGAGAATCGTGAGGATCGAGAGCATCGCGTTCGGGAGCGCATGGAGCCAGATGATGCGCGACTCCGGAAGGCCGCGCATGCGGGCGGCGCGCACGCAGGGGAGCCGCATCGCTTCGATCATGGCGCTACGCGCATAGCGCGAGAAGATCGCCGCTTCGGAGGTCGCCATCGTCACGATCGGCATGATGTAGTGCCACGGCGTGCTGTTGCCGTAGGAGGGCAGCCACCCGAGCCAGATCGAGAAGATGAGGAGAAGAATGACGCCCATGAAGAAGTTCGGAACGGCATATCCGAAGACGGAGGCGACCATCATCCCGCGGTCGAGCGCCGTGTCGCGATGGAGCGCCGCAATGACGCCGGAGGGAATGCCGATCAGAAGCGTCACGATCGCCGTCGGGATCATCAGGTCGAGCGTCGGGCCGAGCGCATTGAGGAAGACTTCCTTCACGGGAAGGCCCGTCATGTAGCTCTTCCCCATGTCGAGCATCACCGCCTTCTGCAGATAGACCAAGAACTGCTCCCAGAGGGGCTTGTTGAGGCCCCACTGCTCGCGGAAGGCGTCGAGCGCAGCCTGGTCGGCGTCGCCGCCGAGCATGAGGCGCGCGGGGTCGCCCGTCATGTGAAGGACAAAGAAGACGCAGGCCGTGAGCAAAAGGAGCGTGAGCATCGCCCGGCCCAGAATTCTAAGAATGAGTGCAGCCATGGCTTATGCCTCCTGGGCCGCTTCGAGGGCGGCATGTTGATTGGCGTCGGCGCAGTTCGCGCACTTGGGCGACTCGGCTTCCGTCGTGAGCGAGTCGTACTTCGAGAGGCGGATGAGCTCCTCGAGCGGCGCAAAGCAGGCAACGGCGCGGCCCCGGCCGAGCGGCTCCCGGGCCGCGGCGGCGTCAGCCGGCACGGGCTCGAGCTTCGGCACCTCCTTGAGGCACCGGTCGTGCGCGAGCGGGCAGCGGTTCGCAAAGACGCAGCCTGCGGGACGGTCGATCGGGCTCGGCATCGAGCCCTTCGGATAGATCCGGATCACGGAAGCGTCCGCGCCCGGGGTCGATGCCGTGAGAAGCTTTGAGTACGGGTGGAGCGGCCGATGGAAGACATCGTCGACGTCGCCCGTCTCGACCATGCGGCCGAGATACATCACGGCGACGCGGTCGCAGATGTAGCGCACGACGTTCAAGTTGTGCGAGACGAAGAGCATCGACATCTTCGTCGCGCGCTTGAGCTCATTCAAAAGCTCAAGCACCTGCGCCTGAATCGAGACGTCGAGCGAGGCCACAGGCTCGTCGCAGACGAGAAGCGCGGGCCGCAGCGCAATCGCGCGGGCAATGGCGGCGCGCTGAAGCTGCCCGCCCGACATGACGCCGGGGAGCTTCTTCGCGTGATGCTCCGGCAGACCCGAAGCGCGAAGCACCGCAAAAGCCTTCGCAATCGCATCGGCCTTCGAGAGGCCGCGGTGCACCATGAGGGGTTCCGCGACCTGCTCGACGACGCTCTGGCGCTGGTCGAAGCAGGAGAAGGGATCCTGGTAGATCATCTGCGCGGCCGGGCGCTGCGCGCGCCAGACAGCCGAGCGCGGCTCGGGGTACTCCTCGCCCTTGAACCGCACGGAGCCTTCCGTCGGACGCGCGAGGCCGAGCATCAAGCGCGCGAGCGTCGACTTGCCGCAGCCCGATTCGCCCACGAGCCCCATCACTTCGCCCGAGCGCAGCTGCAGGTCCACGTCTTCGAGCACGTTCCAGGGCTTGCGGCGGCCGAAGAAGCCCTTGCGGGCGTAGTAGCAGTGGCGGATGATGCGCGCGTCGGCGACGACCGGGAAGTCCGTGTCCTGCTTGTGGCCGAGGGGATTGCCCGCCTGCGCGGCGACGCCTGCCGCCACCCGCTCTTTCTGCGCGTCTTCGAGCGCAAGCTCGTCGAGCTCGGCGGCTTTGACGTGCGCTTCGGTGCAGCGCGAAATCCAGCCCGGCGCAACCTCGATCATCTTCGGGAGGAACCCGCGGCAGCGGTCGTTGGCGAGCACGCAGCGGCTCGCAAAGGGGCAGCCGCGGCCGAGCTTCTCGGGGGGCGGAATTTCGCCCTTGATGGGCTTCAGGGTGCCGCGGGTGCTCTCCATGTCGGGCATCGCGTCAAGGAGCCCTTCGGTGTAGGGGTGCGACGGATTCGGGAGCACCTTCGCAACCGGGCCGTCCTCGAGGATGTAGCCCGCGTACATGACGGAGACGCGGTCGGCGACGTCGTGCGCGAGGTGCAGGTCGTGCGTGACGAGGAGCATCGACATGCCGCGCGAGAGGACGATTTCGCGCATTTCCTGCAGGAGCTCGCGCTGCACGACGACGTCGAGCGCCGTCGTGGGCTCGTCTGCGAGGAGGAGCTTCGGCTCGCCCACGAGCGCAAGCGCAATCATGATGCGCTGGCGCATGCCGCCCGAGAGCTGGTGCGCGTAGCTCGTCATGCGCTTTTCGGGTGCGGTGATGCCGACCTGCTTCAGGTAGGAGAGCGCCATCTCGTGGAGCTCGTCGCGGTGGCTCGCGGCAATCGCCGTCTTGCCGTGCGCGTCGCGGAACTTCGGATGACGGTAAAGAATCGTTTCAATGAGCTGCTGCCCGATCGTTCGCATCGGGTTGAGCGCGGCCATCGCGTCCTGGACGATGAGGCCGATGTCGGCGCCGCGCAGCTTTTCATATTCATGTTCGGTGAGACCCGAAATGATGCGGCCGTCGAATTCGATCGTGCCGGTGAGGCGGCTCTTGTGGCCGGCGAGCCCGAGGATCGAACGGGCGAGCACGGATTTGCCCGAGCCCGATTCGCCGATGAGCGCGTGGATTTCGGAAGGCGCGACGTCGACGTCGACGCCATGGAGGACCTCGACGCTGCCGAAGGCAACGTGAAGGTCGCGAATCTTGAGCAAAGGCGGACGCTTCGCTGCATCCGCTGGTTTGGATCGCATGGTGAAGGTTCTCTTTTGGGTGCCTGAAAATGAGGGGGCCGCACGTCCCGCCGGGGTCAAGGGTCTGGCGCTCGGGGGCGCGCGCGTTCCAAAAAAAGCCGCTCTCCGCACGAAGCATCCGCAGGCGGCGCCATCAGGCGGAATCGCAGCGGGCTGCCGTGCGGCGAGCGGCTCTGAAAGCGCATGCCGGGCATGCGCTTCCTGAGTGAGTTACTTGAACTTCAGATTGGCGGCCGAGAAGTCCATCGAGCCCTGGGTGCCGGGGGTCCATTCGATGTTCTTCTGCTTGGCGTAGATCATCGGAAGCGAGTAGAGCGGGCAGGCTAAGGGGTTCTCGGCGAAGGCCTTCAGCATCTTCCCCCAGGCGGCCTTGCGCTCAGCCGGATCGATCGAGGTTTCGAGGATCTTGCCCTGTTCGGTGAAGACCTTGTACTCGGGGCTCTCGATGAAGTAGCCGTTGGCTTCCCAGAAGGCGCCCGGCTTCATGCGGCGCCAGAGCTGCGCGGCCGGGTCGGGGTAGTAGGCGGAGAAGGAGGCGTTGTTGATCATGCGGTCCTTGCCCGCGGCTTCAACCTGCGTCCAGTTTTCCTTCACGTCGAGCTTGATGTTGATGCCGACCTGCTTGAGCATGGCGGCCACCGCCTGCGAAACGGTCATTTCGAGCGTGTAGTAGCCCGGCTGGATGCGCCAGACGATGGGTTCGCCCTTGTAGCCCGAAGCCTTCACGAGAGCCTTGGCCTTCGCCGGGTCGTAGAGCTTCTGATTGAGGTCGGCGAGCCAGAGGTCGCCGAAGGTCTTCGACTGGAAGCTGTCGGCCGGCGTCGTCTTGCCGGCAAAGAGCGCATTGACGAGCATTTCGCGGTCGATCGCGTGCAGGAACGCCTGGCGCAGCTCCTTGCTCTGCATGACCTTGCTCGACTTCGCATCGAAGACGAGGCCGTAGATGTTGTCGATGGGGCCCCCGACAACGTCGATCTTGCCGTCTGAGGAGAGGGGCTTCACCTGGTCGGGCGGCACTTCGGTGATCATGTCGAATTCGCCCGAGCGCAGACCCGCGACGCGCGCGGATAGTTCGGGCACCTCGACGAAGGTGAGCTTCGCGGCGGGGGCCTTGTCGCCCCAGTAGCCTTCAAAGCGCTTGAGCGCCAAGCGGTTGCCCGTCTTGAATTCGACGATTTCATAGGGGCCGGTGCCGTAGGGGTGCTTGATCCAGTTGTCCCAGCCGCCGGCCTTCTTGAAGCCGTCTTCGGAAATGATTTCCGACATGCGGGCGGAGAAGCGGCGCTCGATCAGCGGATCGGCCGAGTTCATCGTGACGCGGACCGTGTAGTCGTCCACCTTTTCGACGGACTTGAGGCCGCCCAGGAATTCGCCGGCGGCAGCGCGCCCCGGGGCCTTTTCGCCCATGAAGCGTTCGGGGCCGAAGGAGAAGACGACGTCGTCAGCGGTGAAGTCGGTGCCGTCCTGGAACTTCACGCCGCGGCGCAGCTTGAATTCAACCGTTTCCGGCGAAATGCGCTTCCAGGATTCCGCCAGGCCCGGATGGAGCTCGCCCGTCTTCTGATCGGCGCGAATGAGCGTTTCATAGATGGAATAGGCGACGCGGTCCATGGCATTGTTGTTGATGCCCTGGGGCTCGACGGTGGGCGGCAGCTGCTGAACGGCAACAACCATGTTGTCGGCGCTCGCCTGGGCGGTCGCGGCAAAGGCGCCGGCGGCGGCAAGGATGAGCGCGCAAATCGCATTCTTCTTCATAACTTCTGCTTTCTTATTGACGTAACGGTTAAAGGGCATCAAACAGCATCGGACGGGCCGCGGCGCCTGCGGTTCGCCCGCGCCGGCATCGGCCGGCAGGTCTCTCGGGCGAAGCGCGCAAAAGCGGGCGCGGGGTGAAAAGCCAGTCAGCGCTCATGTCGGAGCACATCAGCGGCATCCGGAAGGCGGGCGCAGACACAGCGCTTTCAACGCGAAACTTTTGACGCGAGGCTGTTTCGATAGTTGTTCGGGTCGAACCTGGACTTCCCCTGAAGCACATTCAGACGGCCTCCTCGGTCGACAGCGCCATTCTTGCGTTTCGAGATGACGCGTCCGCTAAGCCAAAATGAATATTCGATGACGTCTTCAAAGGGCGGCTGCACCGTCGTGAGGACGCCGCCCAGGCGGCTGAGGGAAGTGAAAAATGGTGCGAAAGCCGCGGAGAGGCGAGCGCGGCAGCTGCCGCTCGGCTTGCGCCCGAATTTGAGCGCGATCTCAGCGCGTTCGGCACCCGCCGAAGACGGACGGCCGCCCCCAGCCTAATCGCGGAGCAGAGGCGCCCAGTCTGATTCGGCCCGGATGCTGCCCACGCAGACGGCTGGATTCGAAATCGAAATGCGGCGAAGAATAAAATAGACATGCCATCAAAAGGATCTTCAATTGAAATCCCTGCGGCGCCGTCATAGATCGTCGGCCATGCAATTCGGAATGAATCCGAAGGAGATATATTGAGGCGCTCCGATATGAAGCGAGCTCGAATGGCTATTGAATTCGAAATGGATGCGCTTCAAGGGTCCGCGTTTGACTGCGAGAATGCGGGATTCGGATGGGTTCGGTAGCGCAGGGCAGGGCCGCGTGAAGAGAAAAAAAGCGAAGCGGCGATGACGCGCGAAGCGGCGCGCAGACGAACGAAGAAGGCCCCAAAATGACCCAGAGGTACAAAGGGCGCACCGACAAAATGGCGGCGCCGCGCGGATGCGTCCTTGGGCTTCGCTGCCGCAGAAGACCGCAGCATTTGTTTCAAAATTGTGACAGTTGCCGAAGCCTCAAGCCGCGGCGCGAGGGCGCGGGGACTTCAGTGCCGCGCCGTGAGCGCCTCGCACCGGTCGGCATACACGAGATCCGAAAGGCCGCCGATGAGCGGATCGGCAAGCGCATCCCGGCAGTCGGCGACCGAAGCGGTGAGAATGATGCCGCCGCTCTTGCGGAAGGCCTGGGCGGCTGCCGGATCGTTCTTGAGGGTCTGGGGGTTCACAACCGCCGCACGCACGCCCGAAGCAGCCGCACTTCGCAGGCGCCGCGTCGAAAGGGCAGGCGTCGTCACCCCGGCGCGCAGCGCCGCCGCGTATTGGCGCAAGCTGCTCACCTCGACAATCATCCGCTCGGGATAAGGAAAGGTTTCAAGAAGCACCGCATAATCCTTCGCTTTGTCGACGACGAGCACAAAGGGAGGAATGTCCTTGAGATGCGCCGCCAGATCGGCCAGCACCACGGGCGTGAAGCGGCCCTCGATCCGGCACGCCCGCACGGCCGCAGCCGAGACGGGCGGCAGAACCCAGGCGGCTTCGTGGCCGGTGCGGCGGTTGAAGTCCTTGAGCGTATGGCCGCCGAAGTATTCGCCCGTGAGCGTCTTGCGCAGATCGAGCTCGATGAAGCGGAATCCTTCTTCAAAGGCGTGCCGCATGCTTTCTTTGGAATTTGTGTAGAGGGCGTCCCCGACGGCGCCGCCGCCATGCGCGATGAAGAGCGGCGAGGTCCGGTCAGCACGGCCTGCGATCCGTTCGACGAGGGAAGAAGCGGGCGTTTCGCGAAGAAGCGCCGCATCGGCATCGCGCTGCGCATGGAGCGCCGCTCGCGCGCCAAAGACCGCAGCGGCGCCGAACGAGAGCAGGCAGAGAAGGAGAGCGAAGCGCTTCGCCCGCAGGTGCCGCCGGCAGGGCGCTGCTCGCGAACCACATGGCGCTTCAAAGCGCGCTTTTTCGGATGCTTCCCCTGACGCTGCCCCGCCGGGCGCGCAGCCGCTCTCTCGGGCTCGGGCGCTCGGAAAAACCGAATTGGATCTCTTTTGCTTCATGAACGCATGCGCCCTCCAAAGGAAACCAAAAGCAAGGCCTCAGCCCTTAAACCTATTGTTGCAGAGCATTGCGCCCGCAGCGCGCGCCAAAAGTACTAAAAAGACGCTAAAAACTGCGAACTTTCACCAGTCCATTACAATTTCCGAACGCTTCCCACACATTTTTCTCTTTTTGCAGCCGAACAGCGGGGCCCGCGCATGAACCTTCAGCAGCTCGAAAAATTCATCGCCGTCGCCGAATCGGCGAGCCTCACGGCGGCGGCCCGCCGCCTCTATACGACGCAGCCCAATCTTTCGAATGCGCTCAAGTCGCTGGAGGAGGAGCTCGGCACGCCGCTCTTTGACCGCGTCCGCGGCCGGCTCGTTCTCAATTCTGCGGGCCGCGCCGCGCAAAAGCGCGCGCAAGAAGCGCTCGAGGCCGTCCGCAGGCTTCGCGAGGATGTGGCGCGGGCAGCCTCGCCCGCCGGAACGCTTCGCGCGGGCTTCTGCGATCCGGGGCCGATGTGGTACGCGCTGCCGCTCGCAGCCGGCATGCACGGGCTCGCCCCTATCAGCGGATTCGTCGCCGACCCCGGCCGCGGGGAAGCAAAGCGCTTTGAGCCGGATCCCGTCAATGCGCGGCTCGTGAGCGCGCTCTTTGATGGCGAAATCGACTTCGCCGTGCTTCTCGCGCCCGAGGAGCGGTCGGACGATGCAGAGAAGCCCCATTGGCTGAAGAAGCGGGCAGGCATTGCCGTGCGGCCTTTCCTCGAAGACCAGCTGCTGCTTTCGCTCCCGCCCGGGCATCGGCTTGCCCGAACGGCTGCGCCGATAACGCTTGCCGAAATGGCTGCAGCGCCGGATCTTCACATTTATACGCTGAGCATCCCGGGCGCAGCCATGCGGCGCCTCGACGAGCTTCTCGCCGAGCACCCGGCAATCGCGTGCGAGCGCGAAACGGACTTCTTCCTATTTGGGCCTGAGCTCGCCCGCCGAAAGGCGCCGACCTTCACAACGCGCATCGTGCGCTGCTACCGCAACGACGGTGCGGGCCGCGTCTGCCGGCCGATTGCCGACCCCGGCGCGCGCCTTAATTACGAAATCGCCTGCCGTGACGCTGATGCGCAGCGCCTTCAGAGCGTCTTTGCCTGGAGAGCGGGCGTTGCGCAGACCTTCGAAGCAGCGGAGCGGGCATTTTCGCCTCAGCCCATCATTTCATGATGATGGGATCATCAAAATAAAGAATTTTTCAGAATGCCCGGCGCTCGATAGGATTGGCCACAAAACCGCAAGCCGCAGGCGGCATCACCCGCAGCGAATGCTGTGCTGAGAAGCCTTGCCTGCCGCAGTCCATTCATCACTTTCCATTGATATCGAGGTTCGCCATGGCATTCGACCGCCTTGCTTCGGCCGCGCTTTCGCGCCGAGCACTCATCAACAAAACGCTTTTCACGCTCTCAGCCGCTGCGCTCGCGACATTTGCGGCTCTGAATCCTGCTGCGGCCGCCGACGCAGCAGCCGCCGACGGCATTCGGCCGTCCCCCGTGCGCGTCGTCGACGTGCCCGATTCAATCGAGAAGGCGCTCGCGCATGCGCGCGCCGAAGCCGATCAGTTTGCGGCAGCCCATCCGCTCCATCTGCGCACGATGGGCTCCTTCATGTTCGGCGGCACCGCCGACATTCTGCCTTCGGGCGAAACCTTCCACGGCGACCACGGCTACGCCGAGTACTTCGTGCCTCAAAACGCGAAAAACCTCCCGATCGTCCTCTGGCACGGCATCGGCCAGTCTGGAAAATGCTTCGAGTCGACCCCGGACGGGCGCGAAGGCTTCTCAGCCATTCTGCCGCGCCTCGGCTGGGCGGCCTACATCATCGACCAGCCCCGCCGCGGGCGCGCTGGCTACACGCACGTGAAGCCCGACGGCGGCACGGTGCCGACCATCCTGATGGAAACGGCCGTCTGGGACGCCTTCCGCAACGGCGTCTGGCACCCTGGCGACGCGGCCAAAGTGAATGCCAAGACGCAGTTCCCGGCGACGCCCGAGGGCGTCGATCAGTTTTTCCGCCAGCAGACGCCCGACACCGGGGCCGAGCCGCAGGTGAGCCGGCCGCACCGCATCTTCCTCGCGCGCACGATGACGAAGCTCTTTGAGCGAACCGGTCCGGTGATTCTCACGACGCATTCGAACTCGGGCCAATACGGCTGGGAGACGGCCATGCAGAATCCAGGCGCCGTGCGCGGCATCATTGCGCTCGAGCCCGGATCGGTGTCGTTCCCGGAAAGCATGCGGGGCAAAGTGAAGGAAGCGCCTTACAAAAATGAAGCCGCCGCTCAGGCCGTTCAGCTGCAATTCATCCCGGACGCGGATTTCGAGAAGCTCCTGAAGCTGCCGATTCTCATCGTATATGGCGACAACATCGCCAAAGCTCCGAGCGATGTGTTCAATGAAGACGTCTGGCGCCTCTCGGCCTATCACGCGAAGCTCTTCGTCGACGAAGTGAACCGCCGCGGGGGCGACGCGAAGCTCCTGCACCTGCCGGAAGCAGGGCTCGTGGGCAATACGCACGGGATGTATGCCGACCTCAACAACCTCGAGGTCGCCCAGGTGATTCTCGACTGGTTGCGCCAGAAGGGGCTCGATGCGGCAGATGCGCCTCATGCGGGTCCGGCCCCGCAGAAGGCTGCGGGCTTCACGATTCCGATCGATTTCAGCGCGATCGAGCGCTGATGCGGCACGCCTAAGCCGGAATCGTCCTTTGAGAATGCGGCGCAGCGGGCCGTCCGATGCCGAGCGGCCCGCTGCGCCTGCGATCAAAGAAGAAAAGCGCGGGCGCAGAGCACCCCATCGCTCAGTTAAAGCTCAGTTAAAGCGACCCGCAGTCAAAGATCGCCTTGTACTGCGTGAATTCCTGAAGGCCTGCAATGCCGCCCTCGCGGCCAAGGCCGGAGGCTTTGTAGCCGCCGAAGGGCGCCGTGATGTCGCGCGGTCCGTCGTTCACGTAGACGTTGCCGGCCTTCACGGCCCGCGCCACTTCGATCGCCTTCGCCTTCGGCCCCCAGACCATGGCGTTGAGGCCATAGGGCGTGTCGTTGGCGATCCGGACCGCTTCGTCGACGTCCGCATACGGAATGACGCAGAGCACCGGCCCGAAGATTTCCTCCTGCGCGATGCGCATGTCGTTGCGCACATCAACGAAGATCGCGGGCTTCACGAGGTAGCTGCCTGCATCCTCTGGCGGCACTTCGCCCGCGAGCAGCGTCGCGCCTTCCTCGAGCCCGAGCCGCAGGTAGGACGCCACCTTTTCAAACTGCGCGCGCGAAGAGAGCGGCCCCACCTTGCTCGCCGGATCGGTCGGATCGCCGGCGGGATAGTCGGGCAGGTGCTTCAAGAGGAGCGCCTTCGCTTCTTCGAGCTTGGCGGCCGGCACCAGAAGCCGCGAGAGCGCGGTGCAGGTCTGGCCGGCATTGAGGAAAATCGAGTCGAAGAGCTTCTTCACGGCGAGGTCCGGATCGGGCATCTCGTCGAGCCAGATGCAGGGCGACTTGCCGCCGAGCTCCAGACTGATGCGCTTCATCGATTCAAGCGCCTTCTGCGCGAGCGAGGTGCCGACGCTCGTCGAGCCGGTGAAGGAAATCATGTCGACATCAGGGTGCCGCGCAAAGGCGTCGCCCAGGCGGCTGCCGCGCCCGGAGACGAGATTGACGACGCCCTTGGGAAATCCCGCGCGATCGAAGGCGTCGACGAGGAGGAAGGCCGTGAGCGGCGTATGCTGGCTCGGCTTCAGCACGACGGTGTTACCCGTGAGCACGGCCGGAATCAGCTTCTGAATGATTTGGCCGAGCGGATAGTTCCAGGGCGTGATGGCCGCGACGACGCCCACAGGCTCGCGCAGCACGGTCGAAGCCGCCCACTTCGATTCGAGCTCGAGCGACTTTTCAGCAAGCGCAATGTAGGAGGCCGTGCGGTCGTACTGGTAGCGGACCTGCGTAGCGCGCGTGAAGGCGACGGGCTGGCCGAGCTCCTTCACTTCCAGATCGACAATGCGGTCTTCGTCCGCACGGAAAAGCGCGAGCATCTTCTTCGTGAGCGCAACGCGCTCGCACATCGGCGTCGCGGCCCAGCCGGGCTTCGCTGCGCGCGCCGCGCGCACCGCGCGGTCGACGTCTTCCGGGGTGCCGTCCGGGACGCGCGCAAAATGCGCGTGCGTCGCGGGATTCTCTACTTCAATCATCGCGTCGGAAGTCGACGAGACCCATTCGCCGTTGATGAAGTGCTTTTGAAAGTCATAGGCCATTTTTTCTTTCTCCGCCAGAAGCCGCCCCGAATGCGGCATGCTGCGGCGCCCGCGAAGAACGCGCTTCGCGGGCCTGCGCGACGCATGCGCAGAGGGCGAAATCAGCCGAAGGCCGGCGCGGCCGCCACTGGGCCGCGCACGACCTTCATGAAGGACATTTTATTCCTCGCGAGCGGCGCGGGCGGACCGAAAAAAGGACCGAAGAAGAGACCAAAGAGAGGGCGGGGAAGGCCGAAAGAAGCTCGGATCTAGCCCGCCTTGGCCTCGCGCACAACTTCGCCCAGGCGCCGGAGGCCTTCTTCGAGCTGAGCCGCCGAGGGCCCGTAGGAAAAGCGCGCCCAGGCGCGCATCGGCTCCTCGACGGGGCGCGTCCGGTAGGGGCGTATGTCGAAAAAGTGCCCGGGCACGATCATCATCTTCTTCTCAAGGAGCCGCTCGAAGAGCCGGTCGGCGTCGTTGATCGGGTCGGGGAGCGCGGCAAGCGACCCCCAGACGTAGAACGTGCCTTCGGGCGCAGCCGCCGGCCGGATGCCGAGTTCGGCAAGTCCCTCGAGCATGCGGCGGCGCTTCTCTGCGAAAACCGCGCGCGTCGCTTGGGTCTCCGCTTCGGCGCGCCCCGGCTGAAGCGCTTCGATGGCTGCGCGCTGCACGAGCGTCGAAGGGCCGCCGTCGATGGCGCTTGCCGCCCGGTTGATCATTTCAATGAGATACTTCGGCCCCACCGCCCAGCCGGCGCGCCAGCCCGGATACCGGAAGCCCTTCGTGAGGCCGTCGAACACAACGAGCGGATCGCGATTGACGTCTTCGACGGCCGCAAGCGCCGAAAGCGGCGCGGCGGCGGGCGTCCCGTCGGCGTTGTAGACGTAGTTCGAATAAAACTCATCGATCGCGAGAAGCGTGCCCGAGCGCCGGCAGGCCGCGAGCATCCGCGCGAGTCCGGCCGTGCCGATGGCGCGCCCCGTCGGATTGCACGGGTTCGACATCAGAAAGGCGTCGGGCCGGGCATCGTTCAGGAAAGCTTCAAAGGCGCTCTCTTCAAGGAGGAACCCGTCTTCGGCGCGCGTGCGAAGCTCAACGAGCGCGCAGCGGCCGCGCTGCGCGTAAAGATAATCCTCGTAGGTCGTGTAGTCGGGATTGCGGTACCCGATTCGAGCGCCGTCGCGGAAAATGCCGAAAAGGCGGGTGAGGGCAAGGCGGCCGCCGGCGGCAAAGCTCACGTTTTCAGCCGTGTAAGGCATCTTCCCGCGCCGCCAGGTGCGGTTCACCCAGTCGGCCACGGCCTCGCGCGTCGCCAAAAGGCCGCCGATCGGACCGTATTCGGCGTCCTGCGGCTCAGCATGCGCCGTGCGGATTCTTTGCGGCGCGCCCGGAATGTCGCCGATCTCAGGCTGCCCCTGGCCGAAATTCACCCAGTCCGCAGCGCCGCCCCGGTAGCCTTTCTTCGACGCCTGGTCGACCGTCCAGGCGACGCCGATGTAAGGCACCTCTCGAACCATGGGAAAGCGGGACGCATCGGCGAAAGGGTTCGAAGCTTGAGTCATGAGAATTTCTCCGAAAGGAACGCGGCTGCGGGCGCATGGGGGCTTGGGCGCCGGAATCGAAGCCCGGACCAACAGCGTCAGCGCGCGCCAAAGCTGCTGAAAAATCTTTTTCTAAAGATTTTAATGGCCGAGTCCCTCGCCAAAACACACCAAATACGAGCCAAATTCCCGAACGCAGCGTTCGAATGCAGGCTCTGCCGCGCTCGGAAGCGCGCGTGGCTGCAATGATCTATTTGGCGCATCTCATTGAGGCGGATCAAGGCCGATTCGGCCGAGCGAGGCGGCTTCAGGCATATTTGGAAGCTGTGCCTGCATGGGGCTTCGCCGCGAAGCCGAAGGGCACGGGCCGCGCGCCCGAAACTCAACTGATTCCTGCGTTTTTTCATCATGGAAAACGTCGCCCGCAAAGCCGCCGGCGGCCTCTCGCCGGCATCCGCCGCCATCGACCCTGCCGACGCGGCGAAGCTTGTCCGCCGCTCAACCCTGATCGGACTCTTTGCACCCGTCTGCTGGGGCATGTCTGTCGGCCTCGTGCGCGGCATCGCCGAAGGCTTCGGCCTCGCGCAAGGGCAATGCATGCTTTACTGCGTTGCCGCCGCCTTTCTCTTCTTTCTCGTGGGGCTGCCGGACTTCCGGCGCATGGAAAAGCGCTACCTCTTCATTGGGCTGCCGACCGCGAACTTGAGCTCGCTCTGCTTCTGCCTAGCGATCTTCTTTTCCGAAGGGGGCGCGCAGACGGTCGAGGTCGGCATGGTGAACTACCTCTGGCCCTCGCTCACGATTCTTTTTGCCGTTCTCTTCAACGGCGTTCGCACGCGCTGGTGGCTCTTTCCGGGTCTTCTCATCGCCTTTGCCGGGATCGTGGTGATTCTGAGCGGCGACGACGGCTTTTCGCCCTCGGCCTTCGCCGCGCGCGTGGCGGCGCACCCCGTCTCCTACATTCTCGCGCTCGGCGCAGCGCTCACCTGGGCTGCCTTTTCGAGCATGACGCGCGCCTGGTCCAAAGGCATCAACCCGAGCACGGTGGTCTTCATCGCCGATGCGCTCATCTTCAGCATGCTCTGGGCCGCAGGCGTCGGCAGCGGTCCGGCGGCAGCCTCGATGCGCGGCATCCTCTCCGTCATCTTCGGCGGCCTTGCCATGGGGTGCGCCTATGCGGCGTGGACGCTCGGCATGAGCAAGGGCAACATCACGATCCTCGCGCAGGCGATCACACTGGTCGAGAGCCTGCTGCCCGAACACTACGCGCAGGCGCAGGAGATCATCGAACGCTGCCTGCCGCACGCCGGGAAATCGGTGCGCATCGGCATCACGGGCGTTCCCGGGGCGGGTAAGTCGACCTTCATCGAGGCCATCGGCAACATGGTCACTTCGCTGCGGCACAAACTGGCGGTGCTGGCCATCGACCCCTCGTCGGAACGCAGCGGGGGTTCGATCCTCGGCGACAAAACCCGCAAG
>CAJMKD010000016.1 GCA_905213905.1 uncultured Sutterella sp.
CGCAGCATAGTAGAGAATCTCATCGTCAGGGATGGCGCCGTGGAGAAAGCCCGCTATTTCGAAAACGCCCATCGTGAGGGTGCCCGTCTTGTCGAAGACGACGTATTTCGTCTCGGCAAGCGTTTCGATGTAGTTGGCGCCCTTGATCAGCACGCCCTCGCGGCTCGCGCCGCCGAGTCCGGCAAAGAAGCTGAGCGGAACGCTGATGACAAGCGCGCACGGACAGCTGATGACGAGAAAGATGAGCGCACGGTAGATCCAGTCTTCCCACCCTGCCGACGCCCCTGCGGCAAGACGGACGACGGGCGGGAGAACCGCGAGCGCGAGGGCGCTGAAGAAGACGAGCGGCGTGTACCAGCGCGCAAACTTGGAGATGAATTCCTCGCTCTTGGCCTTGCGCGAACTTGCGTTTTCTACGAGATCAAGAATCTTCGACGCTGTCGACTCGCCGAAGCCCTTCGTCGTTCGTATCTTGAGCAATCCCGTCAGATTGATGCAGCCGCTCTCAACCGTTTGCCCTTCGCCGACTTCGCGCGGCAGGCTTTCGCCCGTGAGCGCGCTCGTATTGAGCGACGATGCGCCTTCGATCACGATGCCGTCGATCGGAATTTTTTCGCCGGGCTGCACCGTGATCACCGTGCCCACTTCAATTTCATCGGGATCCTTTCTGACGAGTCGGCCGTTTTCCTCCACGTTGGCGTAGTCTGGACGAATATTCATCAGATCGGTAATGCTGCGGCGGCTTTTGCCGACAGCGTAGCTCTGGAAGAGCTCGCCGATTTGATAGAAAAGCATGACGGCCACCGCCTCGAGGTAGTCCCCGCTGCGATCGTAGAGCGCGAGCGCAATGGCCCCTACGGTGGCAATCGCCATAAGAAAGTTTTCATCGAAGATTCTCCGGTTGAGAATCCCCTTGCCGGCCTTCTTGAGAATGTCCCACCCGACAATCAGATACGCAGCCATATAGCCGCAGAAGCGCACCACGCCCTCCGTCGGCACGAAGGCGAGCACGATCAGAATGGCCGCGGCCGAAAGAATCCGCAGCAGCATTGATTTTTGTTTAGCGGTCACGATCAATCTCGATTTGAAGAATAAACAATTGTTTAATTGTTAGTGAATAAAAAATGCCCCGTCGACCGGCAGGCGGGGCTTGCCAGCGCGTGGCCCTGTGCCGCGGGCAACACGCTCAGAGCGCCACTTCGCAGTCCGGTTCGACGCGCTTGCAAGCGTTTCGGACCGCCGCCATGACGGCCTTCTGAGCAACGTCAGTCGCGAACTCGACAATCATTTTCTGAAGCATGAAATTGACAACGACAGTTTTCACGCCAGCCACTTGAGCAGCAGCGGCCTGCATTTCGTTGGCGCAATTGGCGCAGTCGACTTCAATGGCGTAGGTTTTTTTCATGATGAACTTATCCTGATCTAAACTTGCTTAAACGATTAAACGATCTTTAAATCGTTGAATCGAAATATAATCCTTCCGCCAGCCGACTGTCAACAGCAGCGGCGATTTTCAAAGCACGATCGAATGACGCAGAAACAAGGAACGCTTTCAATGGCCAGCCCCGCCGCACTCCCGCACACGCACGACGCCGCGATTGAAAAGGATCCGGCCAGTCTGCCGAGAATTGAAGACTTCAAGAAGCCGGCCGAAGTCTTTCGGCTCCTGGGCGATCCGAGCCGGCTGCGCATCTTTTGGATTCTCTGCCACGGCGAAGAATGCGTAATCAACATCTCGGCGCTGATGAACATGAGCAGCCCCTCGATAGCGCATCACCTGAAGCTTTTGAAAATGAGCGGACTCCTGACAAGCCGCCGCGTCGGCAAGGAAGTCTTCTATCGAGCGGCAGATAGCGACACTGTGGCAACGCTTCATCCGCTCGTCGAACGAATGATTCGGCTTCTGTGCCCGAAGCCGCATCCTGGGAACCGGGGCCAAGCTGAGCACGCTGAGCAGTAAAAAAAGAGAGAGGCGCCCCTTATCGGGAAGCCTCTCTATTCTTTTTTTTCAAAGTTTGGCGCAGCTGCAGCGCAGCCGATCCGGCGCCAAGCGCAGGTCCATTCGTCAGATTCTTTCGCTCATGGCGAGTCCAGTCGAAGCGACGCCTTTGGCAATGCGCTGACGACGCGATTCAAAGAGGCAGATCCCCGAAGCGACCGACACATTGAGGCTTTCGACCGTGCCAGCCATCGGAATGGCGGCGAGATCGTCGCAGCGCCGACGCGTGAGCTGCCGCAGGCCCTCCCCTTCCGCGCCGAGAACCCAGGCGAAGGCCCTTGCCTGATCGAAGTCGTAAATCGACTTCGTCGTTTCACCGGCGGTGCCGACCACAAGAACGCCGGCATCACGAAGCTCAACGATTGCGGACGCAAGATTCGTCACTTCAACAACCGGCACCGTTTCGGCTGCGCCAGCCGCAGCCTTGGCCGCCGCAGGCGTCATGCGCGCCGAGCGGTCGCGCGGCACGATGACTGCCTGCACGCCCGCGGCATCCGCGACGCGCAGGCAAGCGCCGAAATTGCGCGGATCCGTCACGCCGTCAAGAATGAGCAGAAGCGTGTCGGGCGTGATTTGATCGAGCAGATCGGCAAAATCGAGCTCGCAGCGCTTTTGAGCGGCAAGCGCCACAATGCCCTGATGAGGCGCATCGGGCGAAAGTCCGTCAAGGCGGGCAGCGTCGCCGTTCATCACGCGCACGCCGGCAGCCATGAGCTTCTCGCGCATTTCCCGCATGCGCTTGTCGCGGCGTGCGGGATCCACATACACCGCTTCAATCGAAGCGGGATCAAGCTTCAGGCGGGCGCCCACGGCATGAAAGCCGGCGAGAACGACGCGGTCGCTTTTGTTCGTCTTGTTGTTTCTGGTCACGGCAGTAAAGAAAAGAAAACGCAGACGGACGCCCGCTGCGGGCGTCCGTCATCTGGCAGAGTCATTTTGACGACAGCCGACAGGATACCAGCACGCTTTGCGGGGCGTCGTCAGAAAAACACATCTTCATCCCAAACGTCGTCCATCCAGCGGCGTCGGGAGCGGCCGCGCTTGCCGCCTTTGACGACATGGCGGCTTGCGTTGGAAACAAGCCGGAAATTGATGCGGCGCGTCTCAAGCTCGACGCCGTCGAGCTTCACCGTCACGCGGCCGCCCAAACGGACCTGAGCCATTTCGTCGTAGGAAGTCATCGTCATGGCCTTCTCATCAAAGTCGTAATACCCCCAGCCGAGATTCGAAATGTGCACGAATCCTTCGATCGGCATGTCGTCGAGCGCCACGAAGACGCCTGCGGGCACCATGCCTGTTACCACGCCCTTGAAGTTTCTGCCGACGCGCGAGCGAAGAAAATCGCACTTCAGATACTGCATGACGTCGCGCGTTGCGTCGTCGGCGCGTCGTTCGGCCGCGGACGCAAGAATCCCGAGACGGCGCCAGATTGCAGCGCGTCCCGCTGCGCTTCTTGTAGAAGGCGCCTTCGCCTTCTCGTCCGCCGCCTCAGGCCTCGCGCCAAGCGACCGAGCATGGTAGCCCGCCATGACGGCTGAATCGTCAAAGACCACGGCCGGCACATAGTGGCGCTTCGTCAGAATGCCTCGAATCGTTCGGTGCAGCAGCAGGTCTGGATAACGTCGGATGGGCGAGGTGAAGTGCGCATAGGCCGCATACTGCAGGCCGAAGTGCCCGACGTTGTCCGGCTGATAGCAGGCGCGCGACATCGAGCGCAGAATGGCCGTCTGCAGAAACGGCTTGTCCTTTGTCTCCTCGATAAGCTTGCCGAGCTCGGCCGCGGAACCGTCGCCCGCACTGAGGCCGAAAGGCGCCAGCACCGCCCGGAGCGTCGCGAGGCGGTCCGGGCTCGGCTTCTCATGAACGCGGAAGAGCGTGAGCTGCTTGTTGGCAAGCACAAACTGCGCTGCGCACACATTTGCGACGAGCATGCATTCCTCAATCAGTCGGTGCGCATCGTTGTGCTCGCGAACGCGAAAGCCCGTGATCGCGCCTTTGGCGTCAAAAAGCGCCATGGACTCCTGCGTTTCGAAGTCGAGCGCTGAACGGGCTCGCCTGCTCTCGCGCAGCACCTTGTAAAGCGCATAAAGACGCTTCACATCCGCAGTGCGCTCGCCGAGCGCCTCCAGTCCTGCCGGTTCATTCTGAAGCGCAGACCAAACCTCCGTATACGTGAGGCGGGCATGCGAATGAATCACCGCCGGATAAAACTGGTAGGCCGTCGTTTCGCCCGATTTTGAAACGAGCGCATCGCAGACCATGACGAGGCGATCGACATTGGGATTGAGTGAGCAGAGCCCGTTTGAGAGCTTCTCTGGGAGCATCGGCACAACGCTCGCGGGAAAGTAGACGGAAGTGCCGCGCATCTGCGCATCGCGATCGAGCGCTGATCCGGGCCGCACATAGTGGCTCACGTCGGCAATGGCAACAAGAAGGCGCCAGCCGGACTCAGCTTCCTCGCAATAAACCGCATCGTCAAAATCGCGTGCATCTTCCCCATCGATCGTCACGAATGGAATGTCGGTGAGATCCACGCGATGCTGCAGGCTTCTGCGATCAACCTTTTCGGGCAGCGCCGCCGCCTCCTCGAGCGCCTCGTGCGAAAACTTGATCGGCACGCCGTGCTCGGCCGAGGCAATCGCCATTTCGCCGAGCGGGTCGTCGGTGCGGCCGACGCGCCGAACAAAATGCGCAGCAAGCGGCGACCATTTCGGGCCCTCCCAGTCGAACTGCATCGTGCGGGGCGCCATTTCCGAAGCATCCAGCTCAACCTCCAGCGCATCATGCTTCAGGTTCACATTGCTGTCGATTTCCGAGCGCGGCACCGTAAGCCTGAAGGGCGCAAAAGCCGACACGGGCACAAGCACGACAGCGTCTGCGCCGACGGACTGAATGCGGCAGACCCAGCGCTTTTGGCCGCGCGCGACAAAGCGCCCGAGACGCCAGCCGCTGCGGCTCTGACGAAGCTTCACGATATCGCCCGGGAGGTACGATCGCTCGCCGTTGAGTGCGAGCTCAACGCCAGGGTCATCCTGCGACATGACCGTCATGCGGTCGATTTGCCGTGCGCCTCGCACGACAGCCGTCGCCTCCTTCGAATTGGGATGCTCGAACCAATTCTTGGTGCTCCCAGCCTCAAAGCCTTTTTGATGAAGCGCAACAACGAGCGCATTGGCTATGTTCTTGCCCACCGAGAGCGACTTGGCAAGGTGGACTTTTGCTTGCGAATAGCTGATGTCTGTGCCGAGAGCGGCAATGGCCGCTTCTGCACGCGCTACGTCTTCGAGCGTTAATTCAGGAAGCGTCTGCTCTTGCGAGCTTTTCTTTTTCTTCTTGGCCATGTCGAGATGTTCCTCTGCCGGCGAAGGCGGTTCGCCATGCTTTTGTTTTCGGTACTGAGCTTAATGGAAGCGGCCCTCGCCTGCTCCCGATAGACGGCAGTTAAAGCGCCATCGGCTGATGCTGAAGCATCAGCACGTTCAAAATATATATTAAAAAGAATTTTTATTCTTGAATTTACTGATAATCACTGAATTTAGAATATGAAGATCATAATTAGATTTTCAAATTGCTCTGCGAATTCCAAACGTCATTGATTTTTAAGCATTTTTCTTTCATTTCGATGACCTGCTTATTTATTTTTCACTTCCCTCTTGACAGAAAACAGCTGTTTGTGCATAATTAGCTTCCTCGGTTGCCCGAGTGGCGAAATTGGTAGACGCACCAGCTTCAGGTGCTGGCGGCTTAGCGGCCGTGAAGGTTCGAGTCCTTTCTCGGGCACCAACCGAATTCTTGAAACCCGCAGATTTTCGAAATCTGCGGGTTTTTCTTTTCTGCTGCGAAGCATGCTTGCGACCAAGTGCGCCGGGACGCGCACCCTTCTCATCTCAGATGAGCTTTTGAGCGCCGCGCTACTCTTTTGGCGTACTGATAGGTGTTTTCGCCGCGGGGCGTTTCGTCAGGATTGTTCACAAAAGACACAAACGCCAGGAACAAGCCTTCACGGCGCATGCCGAGCCGCTCGCACAACCGCTGGCTTGCCCGGTTCGCATCCTCAACATAGGCATGGATGCGCCTGGCGCCTTGGCTCGCAAACAAATAGCCGAAAAAGCGGCTGCGCTTCACGAATCCGTGATGGGATCCGCATCCGCGCTTCTTCAACCGTCCTAATGACATGGACGAAGAATCAGCCGATTCATCTCAATCATCTGTGCGCTTCCTTTGACGGTTGCGAGACCTGCCCGTTGCTTCAAGAAAAATTCAGCGGATCATTTTCTCAGCCCGCCTAGGCTGCTGTCCCTGCCCCACCAAACAGCCGTCCCTCACAGGCAGAAGCACTTCGAAAAAACAGGCGAAGCGTCATCGGAACGCTTCGCCCATCTGTTCTGCGCTAGCGATCTGGCACGCCGGCATTCGCTTCATGCATGCCGGCCGCCGCACCGGCTCAAAGCGCTCCGCTCAATCAGCGGCGAACCGGAGGCACTTCGCACTTCAGCACGAAAGTGAGGAACGCATAGAGGATGCCGCCGGTGAGCATCGCAGCCACAAGGCCGATGTTCGCCACAGCAAAAACGCTCTTCTCAACGCCTGCCGGCAGCAGGAAGCTCACTACATGCGCAATGTAGGGGTCCGAGGACGTAATCGTGCCGAGGCCGATCACAGTCGCCGCGCCGAGCGAAAGAAGCGCCGTCCAGCGCCAGTTGCGGCCGCCTTCGCCATAGGGCTGCGCCATGTCAACGTCCCAGCCGAGCCGGCGCTGACGAATGAGGTCGACCATTTCAATGGCGCCCCAAGAGCCCATAATCACCGAAATCGCCGCGAGGAACGACTGGAATGTCGAGACGAAGGAATCGGAAATAAAGAGCAGATAAAAAGAACCGAACGCAATGATGACGGCATTGAGGAGCGTCGTCGCCCAGCGCTGCAGCGGCACGCCCATGGCGAGAAGCGCAAGGCCCGAGCTGTAGACGCCCGTCATGCCGGCGGAAATCAGCGAAACGATGATGACGATCGAGAAAGGCACGTAGAACCAGAAGGGCAGGATGCCCGTCAGTGCGGCAAGCGGCTCGTGATTGGCTTTGTCAAGCAGCGCCGGATTGCCCACGGCCAGCATGACGCCGAGGATCAGAAGCACCGACACAGGCAGGGCAATGCCGGTCATCGTCCAGAACACAACGCCGCCCGCAGGCGTTTTTCTCGGCAGGTAGCGCGAGTAGTCGCCGCCGTAATTGAGAAAGCCGAGTCCGACCATCGTCATCGCAAGCACGATGCCGCCGAGGAAGGTGCCGAAGCTGCCTGAGGGCGCTGAATTAAGCGCGCTGAAATTGATCTGCGGAATGAAGAAAAAGAGGTAGATGAGCGTCATGATCCCGGTAATCCAGGCAATGGGCTTTTCCACCTTGAGAATGAGCTGATGGCCGTAGATCGCGCCCGACATCGTCAGAACGATCACGACGACGAAAGATAGCAGCGTGCAGATCTCGGTCGGCGCACCGCTGCCGTTCGAAAAAACAGGCAGAAGATGCGCTACGAGGTCGGCAAGCGTTGAAGTTGCCATCGAAAGCATCGTCACCTTCCAGCCCATGTTGGCAACGTAGCCGAAGAAAGTCGGAATTTTGTTGCCGTGGTAGCCGAAAGCAAAGCGGGACTGCACGAGCGTGGGCAACCCCGTGCGAACGCTGCCCACGGCGAGAATGCCCACGAGAGCGCACGATGCAAAGTACCCGATCACGCCGGCGGCCATCGCCTGCCAAACAGAAAGGCCGAGACCAAAAACGTAGATGCCGCACGTGATGCCGAAAATGGAAATGTTCCAGGAGAACCAAACCGGGAACAAATCGGCCGGCTTGCCGTAGCGTTCGTTGTCGGGAACGGGGTTGACGCCGTTGCGCTCGATTTTTGGAGCTTCTGACATTTTCTTGAATTGACTTTGGTTATGAAAAAGTAATGTAAGTAAGAACTTACTTCCCGCTGTGGATGGCGAGAAGCTCTTCAGCTGTCGGCGCCGTTGCTGCGCCCTCGCGGCCGGTCACGACGCTCGCAACAGCATTGGCAAAGCGCACGCTCTCCTCGAGCGGCAGCCCGCACATGCGCGCTGCGATAAAGCCGCCCGTATGCGAATCGCCCGAGCCAATGGTGTCAACGACGTCGACGGGATAGCCTTCGATGAGGCGGACGACATCGCCTTCGGCCAACACAGCGCCGCGGGATCCGTCAGTAACAACTGCGGGACGGCCGGTTCGATGGGAAAGTGCGCGGGCTGCGGCTTCTGCGGACGACTCACGCGTCATGGCGCGCGCTTCCTGCGCATTCACGGTGAGCACCGTGCCGAGGGAAAGAAATGCCGACATGCGGGCCGGATCGATCTCCATTGCCCTGGGACCCGGATCGAAGATGAGATCTGCATCGGGCCGCTTGCGTTTTAAGGCTTCAAGCACGACAGCGCCGTTTTCGCCTTCGGCCTGATAGCCGGAAAGATAAATCAAGTCGAAGTCTTCGATCGGCACCGAATCGAACCACTCTGGCGACATGCGGCGCTCAATGCCGAACATCGAAACAAAGGTTCTTTCGCCATGCGGCTCGACAAGCGAAAGGCACCAGCCGTTGTCGCCGTGCCCGCTGTAGCGGCGGATCGGATAGCCGCGCTCTTTGAAGGCCTTGGTCACAATATCGGCGATCATGCCCTCGCCCACCGGCATCAACGCCTCAAACGGCAGTCCAAGCTTGGCGAGAACATCGGCGACGTTGTAGGAGCAGCCGCCAACGCTCGTCGTGCGGCATTCGCCTTCAAGGTCGCCGCCTGAATGCGGCATCTGCGGCACTCGGATGACGACGTCCACAAAGGCGCTCCCGAGAATGAAGACCTTTTTTATGGGCGAGAGCGACCGAAGAATTTCAGGAATGCTTCGCATGGCGCTCATCGGATGCTCTCAAGTTTGAAGGCGCTGCGCGCGTCGACAATCTTCTGCGCGAGCGCACGGAAATCGAGCCCGTTCGTCTCCTCGAGTCTGCGCACGACATCTTCGGGCATGGCCGAGAGACCGACCTTCGCGCCGCAAATGCTGCAGGCCATGGCGCCCATCGTGTCGGTATCGCCGCCCATATTGGCGCACATGACGGCGGCATCCCAAGGATCGGCGCACCAGAAAGCCACGGCAAGCGCCGCAGCAACGGATTCACTCGTCATCGTGCCCGTGCCGATCGCACGATAGATCATGAGGCTGACCTCTTCCTCGCTCGGCTCGTCGCCGAGCGTTGCCAAAAGGGCTTCGAAAGCCTCTAGGCGCGAGAGCACAGAAGCGGCCCAAGTCGGTTCGCCCTTGGCAAGCGCGATCGGATGGATCGCAGCGACGTCAGCGCGGATTTCAGCCCAGCTCCGGCCGGCAACGGCTGAAGCGACCGCTTGCGCAACCATGGCAGCGCCCGAAATGGCAACATCGGTTGAATGCGTCACGCGGCTCACGCGGGCAACGGTTTCAGCAAGCATCTCGTGCTCTGCGGCCGGCACCAGGCATCCCACAGGCGCAATGCGCATCGCAGCGCCGTTCGTGAGGGACAGCTTTGTCACGGGTTCGGCATCTTCGCCCTTGCTCCAGGCAAGGAGCGAGGCTTTTGACGAAGGGCCGAGCAGGTTGATCTCAAAGCCGTTCATCGAGCGGACCCACTCAAGCAGATCATCAGCAAGAACTTTCGCAGGCGGCACTGTGCCCGCCTTGAGAAGCGCATTGAGGACGACAAAAGCCTGCGCGGAATCGTCGGTATAGTGGCCGGCCTTGAAGTAGCAGGCCACGATGTTGTCGGCAGGACCGTCAAGGAAGTCCTCGATCCGTCCGAAGCGAGCGCGAACCTTTTCGCGGGGCCAGAGTTCACCCGGAACGCCGAGCGCGTCACCGAGCACCATGCCGGCAAGCGCGCCGGCAATGCGGTCTAAAGTAGAGTCGCACATAAGAGAATCCTGTCGAAAGCCGTAGCTGAAGAAACTGACGCTCCGCACAAGCGAAGGCGCACCTTCGCCGCAAAAAGTTTCAGCTTGTTGCAGAAGGAGCGCATTTTAAGGAAAAAGCGCCCGATCGTACGATCTGATCTTTCGCCTAGAATGAATCCCGCATATGAAGTGCTCGACGCTTGGGTCCTGCCTTCACCTGCATTGCGTCAACGTCCTCTTTTGCCATGGCTCTTATCACCGCCCAATCGCTCGACTACGCGGAAGCCTTTCGCTACCACGTCGAGCGGCTGCCTTCCGAACGATTTCTGTTCCGTCTGCCGCAGCTCGAAGAAGTTTCCTTTGAAGCACCCTCCATCGAAGTGGGGCGCGCCGTGCTTGAAGAGCGAATCGTCGGCGCGCTTGAAATTCGAATCAAAGCGCGCAAGCCGCTGCCGCGGCCGGACCGCGCCCGCGCCGGCGAAGGCCTGATCGAACTCTCGCCCACAGCGCGCGCGAAGCTTCTTCTCATCGTTACGGCAGCAGGCAGACGCGTCTACCCCGCAGAACTTGCCAGACGCCTCGACATCACCTCCCAGGAAGCGCAGCGCATCATGCGTCTCTCGCACGCCACGAAGCTCGACACGATCGGCGTCGCCTTTAACGCCATGAATCTCGATCTTGTGATCGGCGCGCTGGAGCGCTGATTCGAGGCCAAAGAAAAGCCCGCCATTTCTCGATCTGATGAGCGAGAAGCGACGGGCTTTTCGTGCGCGGGAGCCGCAGGGACTCAATCAAACGCTTCGGATGACGCCTTCGGCCTGCGCAGGCGCGCTCGGCGCCGATTCAGCCTTTGCTTCCTCAGGCTTGACCTGCATCACGCGCAGCGGCGTTTCCGCATAGCGCAGGTCGAGCTCCAGACGGTTGTAAGGCACTTCAATGCCTTCGGCAACAAAGCGATCGTAAATGGCAAGCGCAATCGTCGTGCGCAAGCCGGCCGTGCCGTTTTTCGGATCCGTGCACCAGAAAGCAAGCTTGAGGTCGATCCCTGAAGCGCCGAACCCTTCGACGTAAGCCCAGGGCTTGCGGTCCATCGCAATGCGGGGACGTTCGCGCATGCCCTCTTCGAGCATGATTTCGAGCGCGCGCTTCACGTCGGCATCATAGGCAACCGAAATCGCCACATAAACCGTGCTTGCTTCGTCGGTATAGGAATAATTCTTCACGGTGCTCGTCACGAAGTTCTCATTCGGGACGATGCACTCAATGCCGTCGGAGCTGCGCACCACCGTGAAGCGGGTATTGATCTGCGTGATGCGCCCCTTGAAGCCCGCAACTTCGACCATGTCGTCGATCTTGAGGGAGCGGTCAAGCAGAATGATGAACCCAGAGATGTAGTTGGAAGCGATCTTCTGAAGGCCAAAGCCAAGGCCGACGCCCAAAGCGCCGGAGAAAACCGAAAGCACCGTGAGGTCGATGCCCACGCTCGAGAGCGCAATGATCACGGCAATCACGAAAAGCGCGATTCGGATGATGCGGCCGAGCACGATCTTGAGGTTCGTTGAAAGCTGCGTTTGCTTGAGCAGCGTATCGGCAATCCCGGAGAGCCATTCCGCAACGGCGAGCGTCACGAGGACGTTGATCACCGCAATGAGGCATGCCCAGAGCGTCACGTTGCCGCTGCCGATCGGCAGCTTCGTCGTTTCGAGGAATGCAACGACGGCATCAAGAATGCCAAAAAAGTGAAGGACGACGAGTATCCAGAAGCAGGTCGCCACGCCTTGGCGGAAATGCCGAGACAAGCGCTTTTTCGTCACGAACTCGTCAAAAAAAGCCGTGAAGAAGGAAAGCACCGCAAAGGCGAAGAGCACGTGCATGAAGATGCGGCAGAGAATCAGCGAGTTGCGCTCATAGCCGAACCCAGCGACCAGCGTATAGGCGCCGACGGCGACAAAGATCCAGCCGAACGCAGAAAAAGCCACGTTCTTCATCACAGAAACGAGGAATCGGCGAAGATGCAGCAGCTGCACTTCCAGAATCGGATGGTCTCCCGAAGCTGCAGCCTCGATGTCGGCGTCCGCACCGTTGGAATAAAAGCGCGCCACGACATAGGCGTAAAGCCGCCGCGCAATGAGCCACCCGCAAAAGAGCGCTACGGCGACAACCGCCGCCTGCATCGCAATATTCTCGAGCGAAAGGTAGTCGAACATCACGTCGATGATCGATTGGCTCGCGTGCGTGCCGTCGAGCGGAAGGCTGCCGGCTTCAGCGAGCGCATTTTCGGCTGTTTCCGCTGCTTGTGCGGCGCCGGCGGCTGCGGCATTGGTGATGTCTGCCATAGAAAATCAAGAAGTGCTTTTTTGATGAAAAACCCCGCCTGCGCAACTGCGAGACGGGGCTGCTCTGCTTTTGCATCCGAGTGCAGGCCGCTCTTCGAGCAGACCGGCTCAGTCTGAGGGCGCCTTTACTGCACCTTGAGTTCAGGATGCTTGGCTTCTACCCGCTCGAAAAGCTTTTCCGTGCCGAGCGCATCGTAGCATTCGAACGGCTGATGAATCCAGGGATTGTCTTCGAGATACTCGACATGCCAATCGGGTTTGAGCACCGAGTGCGCCTTGTACCAGAGGACAGCAACGCGAATTTCCGTAATAGCCGGATAGCGCGTCTTGAGGTGAGCGATCACTTCGCGGATGGTCTTCCCGGAGTCGACCATGTCGTCGACGAGAAGCACCTTTCCCTTGAGATCGGTGACGCCCGTTATGCAATCGGCAATGTCAAGATCGCTCTGCACCGTGCCCTTGGCTTCGCGGTAGGAGCTCGTCGCAAGAATGGCGAGCGGCATGTCGTAGACGCGGCTGAAGAAGTCGCCCGGGCGCATGCCGCCGCGGGAAAGGCAAAGAATCGTATCGAACTGCCAGCCGCTCTTGGCGACGGCATAGACGAGGCGCTCGTTGAGATCGATGTAGTCGTCCCAGGAATAGAACTTGTCGGACATGAGTGAAGCGTTTCGCGTAGGGTTTCCGAAAACGAAGCGGGCGGCAGGCAGATGCGTTGCGCCTGTCGCCCGAAGGTGCTTCGTTGAAAAAATCGCCGCTATTTTAATTCGCGAACGGATCCGTGTGCAAAATGGTCTGCTCGCGGTCCGGACCCGTCGAGACGAGCGCAATCGGCGCACCGGCGACTTCGGCCAGACGCGTCAGATAGCGGCGGGCGGATTCGGGAAGCTTGTCCCAGTCCGTGCAGCCGAAAGTGCTTTCCTTCCAGCCGGGGAACTCTTCGTAAATCGGCTCGCACTTGGCAACCGCATCGGCGCCGGCGGGCATCACGGAAAGCGTGCGGCCTTCATACTTGTAGCCCACGCCGAGCTTGACGACGTCGAGACCGTCGAGCACGTCGAGCTTCATGACCGCAAGGCCGGTAATGCCGTTGATCTGAACAGCGCGGCGCAGCGCAGCGCCGTCAAACCAGCCGCAGCGGCGCGGACGCCCGGTGACTGCGCCGAACTCATTGCCCTTCTGACGAAGCATCTCGCCCGTTTCATCGTGCAGCTCCGTCGGGAACGGACCTTCGCCCACGCGCGTGCAGTAGGCTTTCGTGATGCCGAGAACGTAGTTGATTTTGTCGGGACCGACGCCGGCGCCTGCACAGGCCGAACCCGCAACGGTATTCGAGCTCGTGACGTAGGGATAGGTGCCGTGATCGATGTCGAGCATCGAGCCCTGCGCGCCTTCAAAAAGATACTGCTTGCCGGCGGCAAAGTCTTCGTTGAGGCGCTCGGAGACGTCGCAGACCATCGGGCGCAGACGTTCAGCGTAAGCGAGCGTGTCGGCGATCACCTTTTCCGGATCAAGCGGCTGCGCACCGAGGAACTTCTCGAGAATGAAGTTGTGCAGCGTCATGACGGCGCGAACCTGCTCGGCAAAGCGTTCCGGATGGAAGAGGTCGGCGACGCGAACGGTGCGGCGAGCGACCTTGTCTTCGTAGGCCGGCCCGATGCCGCGGCCGGTCGTGCCGATCTTCTTGTTGCCGAGCGCGGCTTCACGCGCATGGTCGAGCGCGACGTGATACGGCATGATGAGCGGGCAGTTCGCAGACACATGCAGACGCTTTTCAACGTTGGGTACGCCCACAGCAATAAGTTCGTCGACTTCGCGGAAGAAAGCCTCCAGCGACACGACGGCGCCGTTGCCGATGAAGCATTCGCTCGTTGCGTGCATGATGCCCGACGGGATCAGACGCAGGATGGTCTTCTTGCCGTTGATGACAAGCGTATGTCCGGCGTTGTGGCCGCCATTGAAGCGAACGACGCCGGCAGCTTTTTCCGTCAGCCAGTCAACGATCTTGCCTTTGCCTTCGTCGCCCCACTGAGCGCCGATCACGACAACATTCTTGCCCATTTAGGTTTCCTTCGATTGAATAAAAAAGGGAGCAGTGGTCCGCCTGTTCGGCCCTTGCCGGCCGGCTTCAGGCACTCGGAAAGAGAACGCATGCGTTTCCCGCACCGTCGTCGGTCAGGCTGAAGAACGCTTCTTTCGGACACGCCGCCGCAACGGCGCTTGCGCCGCTGCGGGCGCACGACCGCTTCTGCTGCCATGTGTGACGATAGCACGGCCGGCGCGTGAAATGGGCCGCACAGGCCTTTGAGGTGTGTCCGACGAGCGCGGCGGATGCGAAGACCGAAGACCTGCAGCTTCAAAGTGCGCGAGGCCGACGGTTGCCCGGTCGGCCTCGCCTGCAAGGCATTCGAGGATGAGTGCCTGCGTTTGGGTCTCAACTTTTCCGCTCGGGCAAGCGCCGCTCAATCGAGGATCATCCAGATGATCGCAAGACCGAGAAGCACAAGGGTGCCCGCAACGGATCGAATCCGCTCGGGCGCTTCCTGCGCCAGCTGCGCAAGCATGCGCTGCCAGCCGGCCGGATTCACAAAGGGCGTGATGCCTTCAAGAACGAGAATCCAGCCGACAACGAGCAGAAAGACTTCCGAGCCGCTCATTTGGCTGCGTCCTTGGGAGCGCCATCCGCATCAGGCTTCTCCGACTTCATGTAGCTGAAGAAGTCCGCCGAGGGATCAACGACCATCACGTCGTTCTTTTCGGCAAAGCTCTTTCGGTAAGCCTCAAGCGAACGGTAGAAACGCGCGAATTCCGGATCTTTGCCGAAGGCGTCGGCATAAATGCGCGCGGCCTCAGCATCGCCCTCGCCCTTCGTCTTCTGCGCTTCTCGGTAGGCTTCGGCCAGGATCACTTCGCTGCGGCGGTCGGCATTGGCGCGAATGCGCTCGGCCTCAGCGGCGCCCTTGGAGCGCTCTTCGCTCGCCACGCGCTTTCGCTCCGCCTCCATGCGCCGGTAGACGGACTCGGAAATCTCGGGCGTGAAGTCAACGCGCTTCATGCGGACATCAACGATGTCAATGCCGACATCGCGCACGCGCGCCTGCAGCAGCTCGGAAATCTCGCTCATCGCCTTTTCACGCTCGGAAGACGTGATCTGGTTGACCGTGCGCTTGTTGACCGCAATGTTGAGCACGTCGCGCAGCAGCGCCGAAAGCCGATCGCTCGCGGCGCGCTCGCTTCCCTGGAAGGAAACCCAGTAAAGACGCGGATCGCCGACGCGCCACTTCACGAACGTATCGATCATGAGGTTCTTCTTTTCGCTCGTCTGCACGAGGTCGGCGCCGGAAGCGTCGAGCGTGAGGATGCGCTTGTCGAGATAGACGACGTTTTGGAGGGGCGGCGGCAGCTTCACGTGAATGCCCGGTTCGTCGACGACGTTTCGCAGTTCGCCGAGCGCGAAGACCATGGCGTATTCACGTTCATTGACGGTATAGAGGCAAAGCTCAGCAAGCCCCGCGATCACCGCGAGGCCGACAATGGCGGATGTAAGTCGCTTCATTTTGTTCGGTCCTCCGGTGCTCAGCGGATGCGTGCGCGCATGCTCGCGCGCGGATCATCGAGTGCTTCGGTCGAGTAGACGGCGCCGCCCGTATTGGACGTGCTGTTCGGCGCGCTCGCGGGCGTCGTCGTGCTGGCAGGCGTGCTTGCGGCCCCAGCAGCTTCCGCCTCTTCCGCAGCTGTCTTTGCGGCGCGCTGCGTCGAGGCCACGATTTTGTCGAGCGGCAGATAGAGCAGGCTCGACCCGCTCTTCTGATCAACGTACACCTTTGACACGTTCGAGAGCACATCCCGCATCGCATCGACATAGAGGCGGTCGCGCGTCACGACCGGCGCCTTTTCGTATTCGGCAAAAACGCTCGAGAAGCGATCAGCGTCGCCGCGCGCAACCTCGATCACGCGAGCCTTGTAGCCCTCAGCCTCTTCCTTGAGGCGCGCGGCCGTGCCCTGCGCCTTCGGAATGACTGCATTCATGTAGGCTTCGCCGAGATTGATCGAGCGCTCGCGGTCCTGCCCGGCCTTGACGGCATCATTGAAGGCGGCCTGAACCTGCTGCGGCGGCTGCGCATTCTGAATGGCGACGCTCATCACTTCAATGCCCGTGCCGTAGCGGTCGAGCATCTGCTGCATGGACACCTTCACAGCCTCGGCGATTTCAGCCTTGGACTCAAAGAGCACGCTGTCCATGGCCTTTCGGCCCACCACCTCGCGCATGGCGGATTCGGCCGCCTGCGTCACGGAAAGATCGGGCGCGCGGGTGTTGAACAGATAGTCTCGCGCGCCGTCGCCCGTTTTGATGCGGTATTGCACGGCAAACTGCACGTCGACGATGTTTTCGTCGTCCGTGAGCATCAGAGCTTCGCGCAGCCGGTCGGTCGAAGCGCGTGCGCCGATGGCTGCCGTGCGAACGCTGCTCACGTCAACGAGCTGCATGTCCTGAATAGGCGCAGGGAAATGCCAGTGAAAGCCCGGCATGGTTGAATCCGTGTAGCGCCCAAACGTCGTTTCGACGCCCGTCTGCCCTTCAGGAACGATGTAAAAGCCGCTCGCAGCCCAGCCGACAAGCACGCAAAGCGCAAGGATGCCCAGGCCGAAATTCTGACCGCGGCCGCTTCGCCGCGGCTGTGGGAACCGCATGGGGAATCGACCGCCGCGGCCGCCGTTGCCGCTGCCGCTGCCGGAGGCGGAAGGACGCGGCGAGCGCTCTTCACGAGCCTCGCGCTCGTCGCGGTCAGCGTATCCGCGGGCCGGTTCGCTGCGGCGATCGGCTTCAGGCGCTTCATCTTCGCGGGAGAAGTCGTCGCGGCTCTTAAGCTTGGAGAGCGGGTCGTCGGACGAGCGGCCGCCTCGATCGCGCCCGCCTTTGAGCACATCCGACCAGAGACTGCGGAAGTCATCCCAGAGCTGATCGATATCGGGCTCCTGTTCCCTGCGCTCTTCGCGCCGGCGATCATCGCGGCCGCGGCCGTCCGCCTTGCGATCGTCCTCCGTTCCGGCGCGCCGGTCGTCGCGCTCGTCTTTTTTGCCGTCTTCAGGACGCGCATTCTGTTGGCGGCGCGTTTCGTCTTCCGACGAACCGTCGTCGCGGCCCCAGTGGGGGTCATTGAGTGACATCTTTCATCAACTCCGATAAAGCCTTTTCAAGCCGTTTTGGGCGCTTGCCGTGCCGCACCCAGCCAGCGGCTATTTTTCATCTTAAGTGAAGCCCTGCCACCTTTCATCCGATCTGGCCGATCGAATGAATTCGGCTTGCTGTCTCTGCAATAGAACAGACCTAGTCCGATGCGGGTTAGGCACAAATAACAGATGGCTTAGCATCTGCGCTTCCGTACCTATGGCGAGCACAAGGTGCAGGCGCTCCTCTTCAGCACTTTCTGAACTTTAGCCGAAAGTGCATGCCTCGTCGTCTCAGACAAGGACTTGAAAAAGTTTCCCAATGAAATCGCGAGCGCCGATTTTAAGCAAAGAAGTCATGCCGGCACGACAGAGCATTTCTCTTTTGAAGAGACAAACTGCAGAGAACTGTTTCTCGGAGAACGCGGCCGACACAACTGCTGGTCGGAATGAATGCAGCGCATTCAGGTGGTGCCAGCGGATGCTTCGGCGGCATGAGGCATGCTCAACGCGTTCGAAACTGGTTTGCGGCCATTTGCAAAGCCAAGCGCCCCCTGAGCCGCCCCTATTCCCGGAAAACAAAAAGCGCCGTCGCCGGCCTTGTCCCAGCGACGGCGCCGCAGCTGCGGCCCCGAGGACCGCAGTACTGGCTGCTAATTAAAGGAGCGTGAAGAAGCGCGTCACCATGCGGATGCGTTCTTCGACCGTATCAAGGCGCAGGAATTCCTTGTCGCAGTGGAAGCCGCCGCCCGCAGGCGCGCAGCCGTCGATGACAGGCACGCGCATTTCAGCGATGTGGTTGCCGTCGGAGCCGCCGCCCGCGTCAACCCAGGTCGCCTCAAAGCCTTCGAGTTCTGCCGCCTTCGTAATCTTCGCGACCAGTTCCTTGGTGTCGGACGAGAGCGGCATTGCCGGCGAGTGATTGAGATTCTGAATCGTCTGCGTGACGCCGGGCGCCCAGGTAACGCCGGCAAGCGCATTGAGTTCGCGGTCGAGCGCTTCATAGTGCTCATCGAACCAATAGCGAATGTCAATTTCAACAACGCAGTTGTCGGAAATGACGTTCGAAACCGTACCGCCCTTGATCACGCCCGGATTAACGGTCGTGCCGAGCTTGATGTCGGCGAGCCCGGCGGCCGTGAGCGCAAAGCGCATGGCAGCGAGGTTCGCGTTGGCGCCATCCTGCGGATTGTTGCCGGCATGTGCGGCAACACCCTTGAATTCGACCCGGTAGGTCGTCACGCCCTTGCGCGAGCGCACAAGCTGGCCGCCAGCGCGGGCGGCTTCAAAGATGAGGACATTCTTTGCGCGCTTGCCGTGTTCGCAAAGCCAGGGCGTCGAAGCCTTGGAGCCGATTTCTTCATCAGGGTTGAAGGCGCAGCAGATTGAAAGGCGTTCAAGATCTTCGGGACGCGCAGTCTTGCAGGCATAGTAAATTGCGAGCACGCCGCCCTTGCAGTCCGAGCAGCCCGGGCCATAAGCGCGGTCGCCTTCGACGCGCAGCGGACGCGCTGCGGCCGTGCCGTCAGGGAAGACCGTGTCAAGGTGAGCATTCATCATGACGTCGTAGTAACCAGCCTCGGGCTTGTTGCGGGCGAGGAGACCCTTGCCGACGGTCGGCCCGAGATCGACGAGCTCGCACGTGAAGCCGATCGACTCGAACTTTTCCTTCATGATTTCGGCCGCGCGCGTCACGCCAGCCGGATTGCTTGAACCGCAATCGAGGTTGACGAGCGGTTCAAGATCCTTCAGATAATCGTTGAGTAGGGACATGATGAAGTCTCCTTAGAAGCATCCCCGCCGGCGCGGGGACGACATTGCCGTTGAAACAGGATGCGAAAAGCGGGATGTCCGAGTTTGGATCGGCATCGCGAACCAGACATGCGCACGAAACGGATCTGCGCCGTCGCGAGAAGCAGTTTACGCCTCGTTGCGCACAAGGCCTGATCTAAGAAAAAGCGGCGCCCTTCTTTTCGAACGACGCCGCTTTCCATGCCTAAAAGCCTTCATGGCGGCGCGGATCCTTGGAATGGAACATTAGCGCCGCAGCGGCTCATTAGGAGCCCATCACCAGGATGCGCATCACAAAGAGCGAAATGAAGGCGGTGATGATCGGCATCGCCATGATGAGCGGAATGTTCTTGCCGCTGATGCCGATGACGCCGAGGCAGCGGCCCATGTACTGGACCTGCGAGCCCATCAGATAGATGGCCGGCGCGCAGATGGCGATGTGCGTGCCGTTGATGACGCCGTTGTCAAAGAGCGCGACGGCAACACCGACGCCGCCGCCCATCGACATCCAGCCGCCGAGAAGCACCGTAGCGGCTTCGCCCGGCAGGCCGAAGATGCCCATCACCGGACCGAAGGCCGTGCCGATCAGGGCGAGCAGGCCCGAATGTTCCAGAATCTTGATGATCACGAACGCCATCAGCACGTTCGGAATCGTCGAGCTTGTAGCAATATTCCAACCCTGAACCGCACCTTTGACGAAGACGTCGGTCACCATGGGCTTTGCATTTTCATGTCCGGACATTTTTTGAAATCCTTCTGTTTCTGTATTCGATGGTAGTCGTCTTGGAAGTCCTTCTGGACGTCCGGGCCGATCAGGCCGCCTTGCGATCGCCGCGGATCAGGATGATGCGCATCAGATTGGCAGCGAAGACCTTGCCGACAAGCATGACGGCCAGGCAGAGACCGATGCTCACAGGCACCGCGGGCGTGCCGTCGGCAGCCACCAGCGTAAAGAGCACGGCACCCGACGAGAAGAAATTCGTAATGCAGGCGTCGGCCGTCATCTGGAACGACGCAAAAATGTTGATTTCGCGTTCGGTAAGCTCGCCCGAATCCTTCAGCTGGCGCGTAAGCGCAGCGCCGCCGTCGGTCGACTGAAGCGAAGCGATAAGCGCAAGCGTGGCGCCGCCCGGGATGCCAAGCAGCGGACGAAGCACAGGCGTGAGGAGCTTGCGTGCGGCACGCAGAGCGCCGTAGTGGTCGAAAATCGTGATCATCGCGAGCGCGAACATCACGGTCGGCACGAGGGTGAGCGCAAACATGAAGCCGTCGATGGCGCCCGAACCGCCCTTGCCGCGGAAGGTCGTCATGGCGGTCTTGATGGCGCCGTCAGTTTCCGTCACGCCGCTCACGAGCTGGCCGAAAGCGCCGTTGACGGTCGTGAAGTCAAAGATGCCCCACCACTGTTTGCTTGCGCAAAGTCCGGAGAAAAAGACGATAGCGAAGATCAGCGAAATATAACCGCCGATGCCGACTTGATTTTGATCGACAGCGGGGGTGTTGGTGTTGTTAGACATACGAGTTCCTCTCTCTTATGTTTTTTTGATCGGCGCCCGGGAAGTCCTCGTCGGACGCAAGGTCTTCTCTCCGTTTTTGCTGCTTCGGCTGAATTCACCGAGGCGCAGGGGTTCCGATTGAAGCGAGATTGTAGCGGAAGGGGCGCCGCAGAAACATTCGGAAATATCTGCAAAGCCCCTCTTTTTTGCTTTGAATCTAAGCAAAACACCGAAGGCTATTTGATTAGCCTTCGGTGTTTTTCAAAAAGGTTACATTGTGCAACCGCAACAGCCGATCAGCGCGTTCATCGCTTCGGAACGGCTTGTTTTCAAAGGAGCGCCTCCAATTCAGCAAGCTCCTCGGCAGGGGTTTTCATGGTGCGGGCGCGCTCCTGCTCGAGTTCGGACTCCCAAGGCTCGGGCTCCCTCGGCGTCGACGGGTTCGCCTCTCGCCAGTCGGCGGCGAATTCCGCAACGGCGCTTCGCAGCAGATCGCGCCCTTCGCCCGTGAGGGCGCTCACGAAGACAGCCTTCGGCCGGCCCTTCTCATCGCGCACGATTTCGGGCGCGTTGCCGCTCAGGTCTATCTTGTTATAAACAAGCAGAACCGGCACGGTATCGGCCTCTATGTCCGCGAGAACCGCGTTCACTTCATGAATCTGGTCCTCCCGCACGGGCGAAGCCGCATCGACCACGTGCAGCAGCAGATCGGCATGCACGGTTTCGTCGAGCGTTGACTTGAAGGCCTCGACGAGCTGATGCGGCAGACCTCTGATAAAGCCGACGGTGTCGCTCGCAACCACGGTTTCCTCGTCGTTGAGCCAGAACCTGCGCGCCGTCGTGTCGAGCGTAGCGAAGAGCTGATCGGCAGCATAGGAATTGGCGCGGGTGAGCTTGTTGAAGAGCGTGGACTTCCCTGCGTTGGTGTATCCCACGAGCGAAACAGTGAGCGTATCGCCGCGCGATCGGGCCCGGCGCTGCGTGCCGCGCTGGCGCGCAAGGCGCTTGAGCTGGTCTCGAAGCTGCTTCATCCGAACGCCTATCATTCGCCGGTCGAGTTCGATCTGCTTTTCACCAGGGCCGCCCGTCTTGCCGAGACCGCCGCGCTGTCGCTCAAGGTGGGTCCAGCCGCGCACAAGGCGCGTCGACAGATGTTCGAGGCGGGCAAGCTCAACCTGCAGGCGGCCTTCTCGGCTTTTGGCGCGGGCGCGGAAGATTTCGAGAATCAATTCCGTGCGGTCCATCACCGGCAGCTCCAAGCGACGGGAAATATTTCTCTCCTGAGCCGCCGAGAGCGCAATGTCAAAGACAATCACGTCGGCCTTGGCTTCTCGGGCAAGTTCGCCCAATTCGTCGATCTTGCCCGAACCCAGAAACGTTGCGGGATCAGGCTTGTCGCGCTTGGCCTGCATGAGCCCGCAGGGCTCGAGACCGTCCGACGTAACGAGCAGACGCAGCTCTTCGGCGGAATCCTGATAGAAGGACCGGCCTACTGCTACGGTCACGAGAAAAGCGCGCGAAGCCTTCACCTCGCGCGACTCATCAATTTGAAAGACAGTCAGATCAGTTCTCCGAATTGGCGGCAGGCATGTTCACGGCGCGGGCGGGTACGACCGTGCTGATGGCATGTTTGTAAACCATCTGGGTCACAGTGTTGCGAAGCAGAACGACGTACTGATCGAAAGATTCGATCTGTCCCTGCAGCTTGATGCCGTTGACGAGATAGATGGAGACGGGGATGTGTTCCTTGCGAAGCGTGTTGAGGAACGGATCCTGCAGCAGCTGTCCCTTGTTGTTGGCCATTTTTTTCTTCTCTCCAGCCCGCATTGATGCCGCACCAGATGCGGGCGCTTTCTTATTCTTTTATTGTTCGTGCGCCGGGCCGACCCGGTGCGCGCGGTCGGCCAAATGGAAACACGTGGTGCGCGCCTCCTGAGGCAAAAAGCCGCGCCGTCCTGATAAACGGCGCTGACGCGCAGTTCACGCGTAATCTTAACACCGTGTTCGGCGCAACCTCCAAAGGGCAAACATTTTTTCGCATCACAAGGCGAAAAATGTCTGCCCAAAACACTTGAAATCGCTCAGATAAGCGCTTCGCGCAACGCCTGCGCCCTCTCGAGCAGCAGCAGCAGCCTCAGTTCTTCTCTTCCTTCACGTAAGGATTCTCCTTCGTGCGGAACTCAATTCTGAGCGGCGTGCCGGCGAGGTTGAATTTTTCGCGGAAGAACGCTTCAAGATAGCGGCGGTAGGATTCGCCGATATCCTCGAGCGCATTGCCGTGAACAACGATCACGGGCGGATTGCTGCCGCCCTGGTGCGCATAGCGAGGCTTCGGCCGGCCGCCACGGGCGCGGGGCGGCTGCTGGCGCTGCACAGCTTCAAGGAGCGCGCGCGTGAGCTTCGGAGTCGGAATCTTGGCATAGGCAGCCGCATGCGCTTCATCAACCGCACGCATCAGGTGGTTGAGCCCGTTGCGCTTCAGTGCAGAGATGCGAATCATGCGCGCCCAGCGCAGGAAGTGGAGCTTCTGCTCGAGGTTGAGCGAAGCGCGCTCGCGCTCGTAGCTGTCCATCAGGTCCCACTTGTTGACGGCAACGACGAGCGCTCGCCCTGTTTCAAGCACGTAGCCCGCAATATGCGCATCGGACTCGGCCACGCCCGCCTTGGCGTCGATCACGAGAATCACGACGTTGGCATCCTGAATGGCCTGCAGCGTCTTGACGACGGAAAACTTCTCGACGGCCTCAAACACTTTCCCCTTGCGGCGCAGGCCCGCAGTATCGACAAGCTCGTAGGGACGGCCGCCGTACTCGAAGTCGACCTTGATGGCGTCGCGCGTGGTGCCAGGCATGTCATAGGCGATCAGGCGCTCTTCACCGAGAAGCGCATTGATGAGCGTCGATTTGCCTGCATTCGGCCGGCCCGCCACCGTCACCTTGATCGCGCGGGGCGCATCCGGATCGCGCGCCTCCTCTTCGGCCTCGTCTTCGGGGAAGCCTTCGAGCGCTGTCTCCACGGCATCGCGCACGCCCTGGCCGTGCGCAGCCGAAATCAGAATCGGCTCGCCGAGGCCGAGCTCATAGAACTCGGCCTTTGCGACGTCGGAAAGGCCCTCGGCTTTGTTGACGCAGAGAATGACTTTGCGTCCGCAGCGGCGCAGAAAATCGGCGATGCGGCTGTCCTGAGGCGTGAGGCCGGAGCGGGCGTCGCAAACAAAAATCACGGCGTCGCACTCTTCAATCGCCAGTTCAGCCTGATTGGCCATCGCCTTGACGATGCCTTCCGTGCGAACTGGTTCAAAGCCGCCCGTATCAATCACAAGATACGGACGCGGACCGACGCGGCCCTGCCCGTACTGTCGGTCGCGGGTGAGGCCGGCAAAGTCCGCCACGATCGCATCGCGGCTTCGCGTGAGGCGGTTAAAGAGCGTCGACTTGCCGACGTTCGGGCGGCCTACTAGGGCAATGACTGGAAGCATGGTTCGTTATTAAAGAAACACCCGCACCTGCGCGGGGAAGACGATGTCAACGACATCGAGGACTAAATCAAGCAACGCCGCGCTGCGCACGGTTGCGTGCGCGGGCGCGGCTTCTCAAATGGAAATCGGCGGCCGGCCAAGCGCGCAGAAGGCGCTTGAGGCCGGCGCATCAGCGGAAGCGTCTTATTCCTGGAGCTCTTCCTGAACGATGTAGGCAACTTCGCCGTCAACCGTCTGGAAGACCGCGCCGTAGCCGAACTGTGCGGCGGGCGTGCGAACGGCGTCCGAAAGCGTCGTGCGGGCGACGATTTCGCCGTTGGCTGGATTGAGGAACGTGAGCACGCCCTCGAAGTCGCCAACCGCAAGCGTCGCGCCGACGCGGAGCGGCGCGGAGACCTGACGGTAGAGAAGCTGGTCGTTCACCCAGGCTTCGCGGCCGTTGTTGCGGTTGTAGGCATGAATGCGGCCCTGCGCATCCACCTCATAAACGAAGCGGGCATCCGCGACAGGTCCCGTCACCGCGTCGACCTTTGCGCTCCAAAGCAGACGGCCGTTCATCGAATTCATGCAGACGACATTCCCCTGGAAGGCGGAAGCGCACATCATTTCCTGGTCGACCCAGGGGCGTCCGACGACGTCGATCATGCGCTCGACTTCCGTAATGCCCTTGGCCTGTCCGATGACGGCATCGAATACGACCGAGCCTTTTTCAGGATTGAGCGCAAGAAGGCGGCCGTTGGCCTGACCGATGAGAATCCCGGCCGGGGCCCAAGCCATCTGAGAAAACTCCTGCAGCGAAAGCGCCGGCGCCTGACTCTGATAGTGCCAAACGCGCGCGCCCGTAATAAGGTCAAACCCCGTGATGCGGGTGTCGGTGGTTTTCACGACGACGCGCCCGGCGCCCACAAGCGGCGGCACAGCAATGTCGGCGGTGAGGCGCGCCTTCCAGATGGGCTTGCCTTCCGCGTCGAACACCTGCACTTCGCCGCGGTCGGTGCCGACGGCGATGTAGTTGCCGTCCGTGCCGACGCCCGCAGTAATGCTGCCGTCGGCCTCGGCGCGCCAGACAACGTCGCCCGTCTGGCGGTCGATGCGAACCACCTCGTTGTCGCCGGCCGCATAGACCGCGTTGTCGGTCACGGCGGGAATCAAATTCTTCGAAACCGCTTCGCCCACATTCGTCGACCAGACAGTGCGCACGGCAACGCGCGGCGTGAAGTCCGTGAGTTCGTTAGGTTCGTGCGGATCCGAAGAGGAAAAGATCCCGCAGCCGGCAAGCGGAAGGACTGAAAGCAGAGCCGCTGCGCGGCGAAGCGTTTTCCGAATGGACATGATCGTTGATTGGACCTTCGTGTTGGAGAACGCGCCCGGCCTCGACGCCAGAGAGCGCTTCGCTCGCCGGCCGCGGCGCATGCCGCACCGGCAAGAACCGTCAAGCGCCTTGGGTCGCGTTCAGATCGTATTTCGGCTCGATTCTAAGAGTTCAACCCGACCGCCGTCAGCAGAATGGGCGTCTTTTCAAATCAAGCGCCCCAAACATTCGCGCTCGGGGCAATGCCGCCGCCCCAAGCACCCGCAATCTGCAACCGATCAGTCGTTGGAAGGCAGGCTGCCGAGCTTGTACTCGACGACGCGCAGAATCGGATCCGTCTGAAACTCTTTCATGCCTCGATCGAGCACTTCCTGCCAGCACTTCCTCGCGCCTTCAATGTCGCCCTTGGCCGCAAGCACGTCGCCGCGGCGGTCGAGCACCAGCGAAAGCTGGCGCGGTTCAGGCTTGGCAGCATCAAGGAGCGCAAGCGCATCGTCGAGCTTGCCGGCATCGAAATAGACGCCCGCGAGACGAACGCGCGCGAGCGTTTCATATTCGGGGCGCTTCGACGAGTCGATCACCCATTTGAGACGCGACTCAGCGGCAGCAAAGTCGCCGGCGCTGAGTGCTGCCTGCGCAGCGGCAAGGGCGCCCATCGGGGCGTAGATCGTGCCGCGGTACGAATCGATGAGGCCGGTCGAGAGCGAGCTCACATTCTTGGCATCGTTCGCAACCAGCGCCTGCTGCAGCTGCGCATATGCAACAGCAGCCTTGCCTGCCTCGTTGCGCTGATACCAATGCCAGCCGTTCCAGGCGGCAAAACCGAGGCAGACGACGCAGACGGCAGCGGTGATCGGGGTTCCCCACTGATCCCACCATGCCTTCATTTGGTCGATGCTTTCTTGCTCTTGCAAGTCGTATGCCATTTAATCCGCTCCTTCGTCGGGCGTTGCCGAAGCCGCGGCAGAGGCCTTGCGCTTCGATAGAGTTTTCTGAAAAATCGTTATTTTACCGTTGAAAAATGGCGAGCGCGCGTTCTGACGCCAATGCCAGAACGCGCGTGCCTGCGCTTATTTCACGCCTTCGGTCTTGCCTTCGGCTTAAGCGAGCTCGGCAAAAGCCGCCGCAACGGCCTGCGCAGCCTCTGCAACAGGAAGCTTGCGCTGCTCGGCAAAAGGCGTCGGCTTCTCGCCGTGCTCGCGCAGCGCCTTCACGGAAACGCAGCCTTCGGCCATTTCGTCTTCGGTGGCAAAAACAACGAATTCGGCGCCCGAAGCATCTGCCTTCTTCATTTGGCTCTTGATGCTGGAGACACCTGGATGAACGATCACGCGCAGGCCCTGATCACGCATCGCCTCGCCGAGCAGAAGCGCATTCTTCTGCGTGTCGCCGCCGTGATGCACCACATAGACATCCGTCTGCGTGCGCGTGGGGACATTCCCGACTTCGCGCATCAATTCGATCACGCGCTCGAGCCCCATGGCGAAGCCGACGCCGGGCGCGGGCTTCCCGCCCAGCATTTCGACGAGCGGATCGTAGCGGCCGCCGCCGCAGATCGTGCCCTGCGCGCCGAGCTTGTCCGTGATCCATTCGAAAACGGTGTGGTTGTAATAGTCCAGACCGCGAACAAGCCGAGGATTGATCGAGTATTCAATGCCGGCTGCGCTCACGAGCTCTTCAAGACGGTTGAGAAACGCGCGGCTCTCGTCGCCGAGGTAGTCGAGCAGCTTCGGCGCCGCTTCGACCAGCGCCTGCATGTCGGGATTCTTCGTGTCGAGGATGCGAAGCGGATTCGTGTAAAGACGCCGCTTGGCATCATCGTCGAGCACGTCCTTGTTCGCCTCAAAATAAGCGATGAGCGCTTCGCGGTGCTTCGCGCGCTCGGCCTGCGCGCCGAGCGTATTCATCTCGAGCTTCACCGGCCCAACGCCGAGCGCCTTCCACATGCGCGCGAGCATCAAAATGATTTCCGCATCAATGTCGGGGCCTTCCATGCCGAGCGCCTCAGCGCCGAGCTGATGGAACTGGCGATAACGGCCGCGCTGCGGGCGTTCGTGGCGGAACATCGGACCGCAGTACCAAAGGCGCTGCGTGGTGCCGTAGAGCAGATTGTGCTCGTTCACTGCGCGCACGACAGCCGACGTGCATTCGGGGCGCAACGTCAGCTGATCGCCGTTCATCGAATCGGTAAAGGAGTACATCTCCTTTTCGACGATGTCGGTGACTTCGCCCACGCCTCGCGTGAAGACTCGCGTATTTTCAAGAATCGGCGTACGGATTTCCTGATAACCGTAGCGCTCGAGCACTTCAACAGCCGTCTTAACAACGTACTGCCAAATCGGCGCGTCCTGCGGAAGCATGTCGTTCATGCCCTTGACGCCGGTGAATTTTTCCTTAGCCATGTGGGAAGGCCTTCCTTTCTCTTTTTAAGTTGTCCCGAAACGCTTCGCAGTCGGCTCACGCGCCCGCTTTGCCGTAGGTTTCGAGCACGAATTTTTCAATCATATCCTGAAAGCTTTGCTGCATGTCGGGCCCCTTGAGCGAGCAGACCTTGACGCCGCGGACGTAGACGGGCGCCACCGGGCTCTCGCCTGCGCCCGGCAAGCTGATGCCGATGTCCGCATGCCGGCTTTCGCCCGGACCGTTGACGACGCACCCCATGACGGCGACTTTCATTTCCTCCGCGCCCGGCGCAATCTCGCGCCACACCGGCGCACGCTCGCGCAGGTACGCCTGCACGGAAGCCGCCAGATGCTGAAAGAGATCCGAGCTTGTGCGTCCGCAGCCCGGACAGCTCGTGACGGCGGGCGCAAATTTGCGGAT
The DNA here is from genome assembly GCA_905213905.1 of uncultured Sutterella sp. Lineage (GTDB taxonomy): Bacteria > Pseudomonadota > Gammaproteobacteria > Burkholderiales > Burkholderiaceae_F > Sutterella. The sequence continues at coordinate 28,326 of CAJMKD010000016.1, forward strand.
TCCCATCGACTGCAGAATCTCCTGCGCCACGACAACCTCCTCCGTTCGCGGCTTCCCCGGCTCTGGCGTGAGCGAAACGCGAATCGTGTCGCCGATGCCTTCCTCAAGCAGCACCGCCAAGGCAGCAGTCGAGGCAACGATCCCTTTTGAGCCGATTCCGGCTTCGGTGAGTCCCAGATGCAATGCGTAATTCGATCGCGAAGCGAGCTTGCGGTAAAGCGAAATCAGGGGCTTCACTTCAGAAACTTTGCACGAAAGCACGAGCCTCTCTGCCGGGAGGCCCAGCGCCTCGGCGCGGCGCGCACTCTCGAGCGCGCTTTCGACAAGCGCCTCTTCTAGCACGACAGCCGGATCGAGCGGCGTTTCGCGCGATGCATTCTCATCCATCATCCTCGCGAGAAGCGCCTGATCGAGCGACCCCCAGTTGACGCCAATGCGCACGGCCGCGCCTGTTTCCCGGGCAACATCAATCATCGTCGCGAAATTTTCTTCGGCTCGGCTCCCCTTGCCGACGTTGCCCGGATTGATGCGATATTTCGAAAGCGCCTGCGCGCAAAGCGGCACTTCCTTGAGGAGCTTGTGGCCGTTGTAATGAAAGTCGCCCACGAGCGGCACGCTGCAGCCGGCACGGTCGAGCGCCTCTCGAATTTCCACGACGGCGCGCGCCGCCTCCGGCGTGTTGACCGTCAGGCGGACAAGTTCGGCGCCTGCGCGGGCAAGCGCAAACGCCTGCGCAGTCGTTGCCTCGACGTCCGCCGTGGGCGTATTGGTCATCGACTGCACGACAACGGGATGGCTGCCGCCGATGAAAACTTCACGGCTCCCCCAGACGACGCGCACGGCGTGCGTGCGATGGCGCCGGAGTCCTGCTGTGCAAATGGTGGTCTGCATGTTGAGTGCCTGATTCGTTCATCAATTCGTCTGACGCTTTTCGCCCGCAAAAGCTACAGAGGAAAAGAGGCGTCTTTGAAACGCCTCTTTCCAAATATGCAAGTTTGGGAACCGCGCAGCGTCCGACCTGAATTATTCGATCGAGAAGCGGGAAATCCCGTTCCGGATTGTTCCTTCTAGGCTGAAGGGCTTGCCGTCGATCACGATCTTCGCGGCATCGGCGTTGCCGATCGTGAAGCGCGAACCGGCCGGAATATCCGTGCTGAAGCGATCGCCCGGATGCATTTCGCGCGCAACGAGGTTGCGCCCTTCCGGAGAAATGACCTGAATCCAAACGGGCGAGGAAATCTCAAACTCGACCCGGTGGATGTTTTCCGCAGGCGCGGGCTGTACCGGCTTCTGTGCTGCCGGCGCAGGCGCGGGCGCAACCGTCTGCGTCGCGGCGCCTGCCGCTGCGGGCTTGGCCGCCTCCGGCTGCGGCGCCGCATTCTGAGCAGCAACCCCTGCCGCGCTGCTCTGCGCGGGCTGGGCGGCACGATCGGCCGCAGCCGGCGCTTCCGCCGGCTGCGCTGACGCAGCGGACGGCTGCTCAGTTCTTTCGACGGCCGCAGGCTGCGCAGCAGACTTCTCTTCGACGGCTGCGGCAGGCTTTTCGCCTTCGGAGACCCCAAGCTCGATCTTCTGCGCCTCGTTTTCTCCGTTCGCCAGCCCAAGCTGATCGGAATACACCGTCCAGATGCCAGCGCCGACGGCAGCGAGAAGCACGACGAAGAGCGCCACCTTGAGCGTACGGTGGCGGGGCGCGCCGTCAATCACGTATTCGTCGTTGGGATCGGCATCGGGCACCTGTCCGCGGGCAGGCTGATTGCCGCCGCGGCTGTAGCGGGCGACATAGTCGTTCACGAGCGCCTGTCCGTCCAGACCGAGCGACTGCGCGCAGCCCCGGATGAAGGCGCGCACATAAACAGGTTCGGGAAGCTTTTCGACTTCCTCATTTTCAAGCGCGCGAAGCTGCGCGACCGAGAGCCGGCTTCTGACGGCCATGTCGCCAAGCGAAATTCCCTGCGCCTCGCGCGCTGCGCGCAATTCTTCGCCGAACCCTTTCGCACGGGCCTTCTCGGCGCCCTGACGCCGTTCGGTCATGTCTAAGTCCGCCATGTTCTTGTCATTGATGACTGGTTCGTATCTGTTCCCGTGCTGCACGACGTCGGCCTCAATCGTTGTTGTGCCGGTGAAGAATCACCGCCGCCTCTTTCTTCTGCTGCGCGAGGCGTTCGGCGCGGCGCGTGCGGTCGCGCACCTCGCCGGCAAGTTGTCCGCACGCGGCGTCAATGTCATCGCCGCGCGTTTTGCGCACCGTTGCTACGTAGCCTGCTTCATTGAGGCGGTAGCAGAAGGCGAGCACCTTCTCGCGCGCCGGCTTGTCGAGATCGGACTGCGGGAAGGGATTGAAGGGTATGAGATTGAATTTGCAGGGCACGCGCTCGCGTCGAACCAACTCAACCAAGCGGTCGGCATCCTCAATGCTGTCGTTGATGCCGCCGAGCATCACGTATTCAAAGGTGATGAAGTCGCGCGGCGCAACAGCGAGATACCGCCTGCAGGCGGCCATCAGCTGAGCGATCGGGTGCTTTCTGTTGACGGGCATGAGCTTGTCGCGAAGCTCGTCCGTCGCGGCATGGAGACTGACGGCGAGCGCGACGGGCGCCGCTTCAGCAAGCTTGTCGATCTGATTGACGATCCCCGAAGTTGATACTGTCACGCTACGGCGTGAAAGCTCGTAGCCGTTGTCGTCCAGGAAAATTCTGAGCGCGCGAACGACGTTCTCAAGGTTCTGGAGCGGTTCGCCCATTCCCATCAGAACAACGTTGCTGATCACGCGGTCGTTGGGATCGGTGATCCCCTGATCGCGGCAGAGCTCGCGCTCCGCCCACCAGAGCTGCCCGACGATTTCCGACGTCGCGAGGTTGCGATTGAACCCCTGCTTGCCGGTCGAGCAGAAAAGGCACCCCATGGCGCAGCCCGCCTGAGATGAGATGCAAAGGGTGCCCCGGTCGTCTTCCGGAATGAAGACGGCCTCGACGGCATTGCCGCCCCCGACGTCGAAGAGCCACTTGCGCGTGCCGTCCGACGATTTCTTTTCCGTCAGCGGCACGGGCGGTTCAATGACCGCAAGCCGCTTGAGCTTTTCTCGAAAGCTTTTGGCGAGATCGGTCATCTTGTCGAAATCCGATTCCTGCCGGCGATGAATCCAGCGGGTGAGCTGCGTGGCGCGGAAGGGCTTCTCGCCGATCGAGGCGCACCACGCCCTCAGCCCCTCGGCATCGAAGTCGAGCAGGTTGACGGGCTTCACTTCTTTTTCGCTCATTTCGGTCACGGGCGGCACCTGTCAGTCCCGATTAGCGGCTGTGAATGGCAAGCGTCGGGAAGAAGTAGGCGATTTCGACGGCAGCCGTTTCGGGCGCGTCGGAGCCGTGAACGGCATTGGCATCGATGCTTTCAGCGAAGTCGGCGCGGATCGTGCCCGGTTCGGCCTTCTTCGGATCCGTTGCACCCATGAGCTGACGATTCTTGGCGATGGCGTCTTCGCCTTCGAGCACCTGAATCATCACGGGGCCGGACGTCATGAACTTGACGAGGTCGGCAAAGAAGGGACGTTCGCGGTGAACGGCGTAGAAGCCTTCGGCTTCAGCCTGGGAGAGCTGACGCATCTGAGCGGCGACGATCTTGAGGCCGTTCGTTTCAAAACGGGAGTAGATCTTGCCGATCACGTTCTTGGCGACGGCATCCGGCTTGATGATGGAGAGGGTGCGCTGAATAGCCATTTTGTTCTCTCTGAAATCCTGATAAAAGAAAAGGGAAAATTCGTCGAAGAAGGCGCAAGCGCCGCATACGCCGCACCGATTGCGGCGCGGCGCAGGAAAATCGACTGCGCGTTCTTCATCAAACGGGGAATTTTAACACGCAGGTCTTCCTACCCATTCCGCGCACCGCTGACTTTTACGGGCAGTTACGCGGCGAGCGCAGCCCTGTAAAATCCCCCTGCCCAAATTGTTGAAGAAAGGAGAAGCCAAAATGGCGCAGCGGCGAATCGACAAGGTTTTCGCGGAAAATCTCGGACTCACTTTCGGCGGATGCGTGCGCGACCAGATCCTGACGGTCTTTACGCGCGACATCCCGAAAGCGGCAGGCGTAAGCTGGCCGCTGCTGCCCTTCGCGGGGAGCGAGGAAAAGCGCCGCTTCAAGTTGCGCTGGGCGGCGCTTCTGCAGGGCGTCGGCATCTGGGCTGCACGCGAGGCCTTCCCCGAAATCCGCGCCGACGAGAAGCTCACACGGAAAGTGCTCTTTGCCATGAAGAGCTATGCGGATCAGTCGATGCAGGCCAAGCTTCTCGGCCGCGTGAATGAGGCCGACCTCAAGGATTACGATCTGCTGCGGCAGCGCTTTGAGCGTCTAGCGCTCACAGGCACGCCCGACAAGGAAGCCTTTGCGCGCGCCTTTCTTTCCGCCGTCTGGGCTCGAACGCCGGAGAGCTTTTCGGGCGAGCGCGTCACGGAAACGACCACCATGGTCGGACTCGCTTTCGGACTTTTTGTCAAGGTAGGCAACGTGACGCGCGACCAGGATTCTTCCTACGAGCGCGGTTCGCTCACGCGCCGCGCCAAAAAGGACTGACTTTCGGGCGCCGCTCAGGCAGCTCAGAGAGCTCGGGCGCCCGCTTCTGCGCCCGAGCGATCAGCATCAGGATTCAGCGGCGTTCGTGCCCATGACGGCCGCGTCGCCTGCGGCGATTTTTTGCTCGATTGCCTCGGCTTCGGCGTCCTTGTGCTCGGGTTTCGGGCCCGGCTCGAGCACCGCCATCGATTCAACGTGCCCCGTGTGCGGGAACATGTTCATGATCCCTGCTGCGCGAATGTGCCAGCCGCCTTCATGATGAAGAATCGCGCAGTCGCGCGCGAGCGTGGCGGGATTGCAGGAGACGTAGACGACGCGCGCCGGCCGCAGATCGGTCTGCGCGAGCACCCGCGCGAGCGCAAGCGCCCCTTCCCGCGGCGGGTCGATGAGCACGCGGTCGATGCCGTCCATGCGGCGCCAGAGCTTGTTCCAGTCTTCTTCAGTCCATGTGAAGAGATTGCGGGCTACAAATTCCGTTTTATCGGCCACATTGTTTTCCGCCGCGCCCTGCCGCGCGCGGGCGACCAGCCCCTCCGAGCCTTCGATCCCGATCACGCGTGCGGCGCGCGTTGCGAGCGGCATCGTGAAGTTGCCGAGCCCGCAGAAGAAATCCGCAACCTTATGTTCGGCGCGCACGTCGAGCAGGCGTACGGCGCGGGAAACCATCGTTTCATTGAGTGCGTGATTCACCTGCGTGAAATCCGTCGGCTTGAAGCTGATGCGCACGCCGAATTCGGGGAGCGAGAGGCCGAGCGCATTTTCGTTTTCAGGCAGGACCGCATGCGCGCTTTCCGGTCCCTTGGGCTGCAGCCAGATATCGGCATTGTGCTCGCGTCCGAACTCGAGCAGAAGCGCCATGTCCGCTTCGCTCGGCGCGTCGAGCGTGCGAAAGACAAGCGCCGTGCGTCCGTCGCCGCCGACAGCAACCTCAATTTGCGGCATGCGCTGGCGAATGGAGAGCTTCGAGACAAGCGCCCGCATCGGAAGAAGCATGGCGTCTACATTCTCCGTGAGAATGCCGCAGTGCTTCATATCGGCCACATAAGAAGATGCTTTTTCGTGAAAGCCAACGAGAACGCCGCCCTTTTTCGCTACATCGCGAACTGTGAGGCGCGCACGGTGACGGTAGTGCCAGGCCGGTCCGAAAATCGGCGTGAGGATGGACTCGGGCTTCACTTTGCCGATGTGCCAAAGCGTATCAAGGAGCACCTTTTCCTTGAAAGCCACCTGCGCGGACGGCTCGAGATGCTGCATGGCGCAGCCGCCGCAGCTTCCCGGCCCGAAGCCGAAATTAGGACAGCGCGGCTTCGTGCGGTAGGGGCTTTCTCGGTAGACCTCCGCGATGCGGCCCACGTCGTAGCTCGACTTGCTTCGCAGCCGCTCGTAGCGGACAAGCTCGCCAGGAAGCGCCCCCTGAATGAAGACGACCTTGCCGTCCTGATGGGCAAGCCCCCTGCCCTCCTGATCCAAACGCTCCACCTCTGCGGTGAAGAACTCGGGAACACTTTCCCTGCTGCTGCGACGCCCCATGGCTGACTCTCCAAAAGAAAACGGGCTTCTTTCCATTCGAAAGAAGCCCCTGTGCGCGGCAAAGAACCTTAATAGACCGCGCGGAAAAACTTCTCCGCCTTCCGGAGCGCAGATTCAACGCACTCTCCTGAAAGCGGAGGCACTTTACTCGAATTTGGCCCGCTACTGGCGCCGCGGCGACAGGTATTTCGCAGGATCGACGGGCTTGCCTTTATCGCGGACCTCAAAGCGAAGCATCACGCGGTCGGCATCCGTCTGCCCCATTTCGGCAATTTTTTGGCCGGCCTTCACCTTGTCGTTGAGCTTGACGACAACCTTGGAGTTGTGGCCGTAGGCCGTCACGAGCGTGGGCGTATGCTTGATGATCACCAGGTTCCCGTAGCCTTTGACGCCATCGCCCACAAAAAGCACAGTGCCGTCAGCGGCCGCCACGACGACGCTGCCTTCGGCGCCGCCGATGTCAAGCCCTTTGCCGTTCTTCGCATAGTCGGCAAGAATCTCCCCGCGTGCGGGCCAAAGCATGCGCGTGCCCGGAACGACAACGGGGGCTTTCTCCGTCTGGGGCTTCGCGGCCGCTGGCGCCGTTTCCTTGGGCGCTACCGGCGTATTGGTGAGCGTCGGCGTCGTGGCGGGCTCATCGGTAGGCGACTTCACGACCGTAGCCTCTTCAATCGGCGCAGGCGCCGTCACGCGGTTGACGCGCACGCCCGAAGGGACAACAGGCGTTCTCGGCTCACGCACGCTTTCCGGGAGGTGCAGCACCTGACCGAGGCGCAGCTGCGTCGGGTCGGTTACGGCATTGAGCTGCGCGAGTTCGCGCGCTTCCAGGCCGTAGCGGACCGAAATGTTGTAGAGCGTGTCGCCCGGCGCCACCACGTGGGTGCGTCCGGAATCGCGAATCGTACCCGTCGTTATGCGGGCGCTCGTCCGGCCGCTAGCCTCTGAATAATCGGAGCGGTCGACGATCGGAACGGGCCCCGGATCGAGGCTCGAACAGCCCGAGAGAATTGCGGCGCCCGCAAGGCAGGCGAAAAGCGCCGTACGGCCAAGTCCTTTGGATGTTCGATTCTGCTGCATTGTCTTCAATGAAAGTCAAAGTTTTCCGTTCGATCCAGACGATGCGCCGAGCGCACCGCCGACCCAGTGCTCGGCAGCGGAAACCTGCTGATGGTTCGTGAGATCCACCTGCAGCGGCGTCACGGAGACGTAGCCGTGCGACGTCGCCCAGAAATCCGTGCCTTCGGCAGCATCGGCAGGCTTGCCGGCTGCACCGAGCCAATAAATGGGGAAGCCCCGGGGACTCATCTCGGGGATAACCGGCTCTGCGCTCTGCCGTCGACCAAGCCGCGTGGCTCGAATGCCGGCAATGGCTTCGTAGGGCATGTTCGGCATGTTCACGTTGAGAAGCACAGGCCCCTGCTGCGAGCGGCGTTCAAGGAACCGCTCGACAACCGTTTCGGCGATTTTCGCTGCGGAATCCAGTTCCGCCCATCCCTTGTCTATCTGCGAGAAGGCAATGGCCGGCACGCCGAAGAGATAGCCCTCAATAGCCGCAGCCACAGTGCCGGAGTACATCGTGTCGTCGCCCATGTTGGCGCCGCAGTTGATTCCGGAAACGACTAGATCGGGCTTTTCATCGAGCAGACCGGTCATTGCTACATGCACGCAGTCCGACGGCGTGCCCGAAAGCACATAAAGATCCGTGCCGGGCATGTGCTCAACAGTGAGCGGCCGATTGAGCGTGAGCGAATTGGATGCGCCCGAATGATTGTGATCGGGCGCAACGATTGTCACCCGGCCGAACCGGCGCATGGCGGCTGCGAGCGCATTGATGCCGGGCGCCCGATAGCCGTCGTCGTTCGAAATCAGAATATGCATTGTTCTTCTAAAAGAAGTCGCCCGAAAGACCGGCCGACGGATTGAGTGAGTCTTTTGATTCTAGCTGAGGACCTGGCTGGTCCGACTGATTCGCCGCGCCCGCGACATGCCTCGATACATTTGCGTCGCGGCCGCATGCGCGGCTTCCCTTGAGGCGAATCGAGCCGGATCGCCCTTGCGGTCGAATCCGGCTCGGTCAGAGGGCGCCCAAAGCGCACCGTCTTCATCTAAACGGCGGCTAAGCCGCCTCGGCTTTCCTCAATCAGAGATCGACGCCGAGGAAGTCGCGCGCCACCTGCGCGTACACGCCCGCGCCCTTGACGAGCGCGCTTTCGTCGACCGTGTACTTCTCATGATGCTGCGGCCAGCAGGCGCCGCAAGCGGCATTCTGAATGCCGAAAAACGCCATGACGCCGGGGATGTGTTCCTGATAGTTGCCAAAGTCTTCGCCGCCCATCGTCGGCTGCGCTTCAATGACATGCTCGGCGCCAAGGAGCTTCGCTCCGGCAGCGCGAACGAGATCGGCCATCTTGGCATCATTGATCGTCACCGGCACCAGCTCGTCGTACTTGAGGGTGGCGTCGCCGCCGAGCGCGCCCGCCGTCATCTTGGCAATGCGCTCCAGCTGTTCGGGCAGACGCGAACGGACTTCGCGGCTATAGGCGCGGGTCGTGCCCGTCAGCTTGGCGCGGCCGGAGATCACATTCCAGCGCGAACCCGATTCGATGGTGCCGACCGTCACGACGCAGGTGTCGATCGGATTGACTTCACGGCTCACGATGGTCTGCAGATTCTGCACGATCGCGCAGGCCATGATCGTAGCGTCGCGTGCGGACTGAGGCTCGGCGCCGTGGCCGCTTTTGCCGGTCACGTCAATTTCAAAACGGTCGCCGGACGCAAAGGCAGCGCCCGAGCAGACCCCGAGCGAGCCGGCAGGATAGGACCACCAGACATGCTGGCCGAAGCAGGCGTCCACGCCTTCGAGCAGGCCGTCTTCGATCATCGCCTGCGCACCTTTGCCCACTTCTTCTGCAGGCTGGAAGGCGAGAACAACGCGCCCCTTGAGCTTGTCCTTGACATCATTAAGGATCTTCGCTGCCGTGAGCAGCATCGAAATGTGGCAGTCGTGGCCGCAGGCGTGCATCATGCCGGGATGCTCCGAAGCAAAAGGCAGGCCCGTCTCTTCCGTCACGGAAAGGCCGTCGATGTCGCCGCGCAGCATGATCGTGCGGCCCGGCGCCTGACCTTCGATCACAGCCATCGTGCCGGTTTCCATGCCGCACTTGCGCCACTTGATGCCCATCTTGTCAAGTTCTTCGCGGATCTTCGCGGCTGTCTCGACCTCGTGTTCGCTCGCTTCCGGATGACGGTGGAACCAGCGGCGCATCTCGATCTGGTAGTCGCCGTACTTCTGCTGAAGTTCCTGAATATTCATTCCTATCTCCTCGATTGTTTGTCTGGCCGGACCAGTTGCGCGCCCGACCGGCGCGCCGCTCGGTCCGAAATGCCTGCCGGCGCACTCAGGCAGCCGGCCGGCTGATGTAATGCTTCAAGTTAGAAGAGCTTCACGAAGATGCCTGCCATGATGACCGAGGTGATCGTCACGGTGACGAAGCCGCCCACGATCATTGACGGGAAAATGCGGCTCATGAGGAATTCTTCTTCCTCTGGCGTCTTCGCTTCCGCATGGCAAAGCTGCTCGGTGATGATGGCGTTGAAGGGGAAGCCGTAGAGCGCCGTCAGCGCGTTGCCGCAGGCAAGCCAGGGCGACACCTTGAGAAACTTGGCGGTCAAAGCGGCAAAAACCATCAGGCCGCTCACGCCGAAGACGATGAGGGCGATGATCGGCTTCCAGATGTCGCCGAGCATCTGCGGCGTGCAGTCCTTGAGGCCGTCGTAGACGAACATCATGAGCGCGAACATCAGAAGCTCAAGCGTCCCGGTGCGCTTCAAGGCATTAGGCTCCAGGAAGCCGAGGCGGCAGAGCACGACGCCGACAATCAGCGCCCAGATGGCGCCCGAAATGCCGGTGTATTTGCCGAGGAAGAACGCGATGAGCGCGCCGACGGCAACCTTCATCAGGAGGAAAAGCGGCGAATCCAGGCTCGCCGGCGTCGAAAGGATGCCGCGGGCAGCTTCGGGGCCCTTCACTGCGTCTTCGATTTCGCTCTTCTCCTCTGCTTCGGTTAGCCCGCTGTATTTGCCGGCACGATAGTCGGCCAGCAGCGTCTTCGCTTCCTTCTTAAGCACGATCGCCGTAAGCGGATAACCAGCAAAGCCCTGAATGCAATACATCGAAATGGCGAAAACTGAAGCGGTGAGGTAGCCCGCCTTCGCAGCCGCATCCTGCATCATCGTCGCGGCGACAATGCCTCCGGCAAGCGGGGGCAGGCCCGCGATCACCATCACGCGGTCCATGAAGAAGGGGCAGAGGAACCAAGCAAAAACCGACATCCCGACGAGCCCCATCAGGCAGATCGTCACAGTCTTCCACTGCGCCATCAGCTCCTTCGGGGAAATCATCGTCCCCATGTGCGTGATGATGAGATAAATCGAAAGCGTGGCGCCCATCGGAATCAGATAGGCGTCGGAAACCAGCGTCTTCGGCAGAACCGTCCAGTAGCCGATCAAGATGAGCACTGCCGAGACAAAGACGGAAGGAAGCCACCCCTTGGTCAGTTTGCTGCACCAGTCGCCGATCAGCACAATGAATGTGCAGACCAGAAAGGCTGTCATGAAGTTGTACATGATGAATTTCTCCTGCTTGCGCGTCCCGAGGCTGCTTCTGAGTTCTAAGGGAAAGGGCCGAGATCATTCCGCGTGCGCAATTGCGCGCAGACTTTCTCATGCTGAGGGTATGCCGCCGGCCTTTGGACGCAACTCAAAAAAATTGTAGGTCCGCGCTTCACCCCCGCCGATGCGATTTCCTAGGCGGTACCTCTCAGCTCGCGTGATGCAGGATTTGTTTCCCGAATCTTTCTGCAAATGCAAAAGAGGAGCCTTCTGCAAGGCTCCTCTTTGATATTTATAGAGAAATCATCTCAAAATCCGGATTTCTGCAAATGCTAGCCCAAAGGCCTGAAAACTCGAGACTCTGGGAAGCGCATGGAAAAAGTCGACCCTTTGCCGAGCTCGGATTGGATCTCCAGCTCGCCGCCGTTGCGCCGAAGAATATGCTTGACGATGGCAAGCCCGAGGCCAGTGCCGCCCGTCGCACGCGAGCGCCCCTTGTCAACGCGGAAAAAACGCTCGGTAAGGCGCGGTATGTGCTTGGCAGCAATGCCGATGCCGGTGTCCCGCACGCTGAAGACGGCGCCGGTGCCGGCGCGTCGCCAGGCCACATGAATCGAACCGCCCTCGGGCGTGTAGCGAACGGCGTTCGAAACCAGGTTCATTGCGGCGCTTCGAATCTCTTCGGGCTGCCCGATGAGCGACACGTCCTCGACTTCAACGTCTATGTCGTGGCGGCCGTTCGAGAGTGCGCGCCCTTCGCGGACGACGTCTTCGACAAGCTTGGGCATGGCTATCACGACAGGTTCGTCTGCACCTGGTTCGTCGCTGTTCTCCAGCCCGGAAAGGATGAGAAGATCTTCAAGTAGACGCTTCATTCGCCGTGTTTGCTCGACCATCAGACGCCGATGGTGCAGCAGAAGCTCGGCAGGCGCATCGGGCTTCTCAACTTCCGTTTCGAGAAAGCCGCTGATGACCGTAAGCGGCGTACGCAGCTCGTGAGAAACATTCGCGACGAAATCGCGCCGCATGTCGTCAATGCGGCGCCGTTCCGTGACGTCGTGCGTAACAATGAGCGTGTGGCGAAGATCAGGCGCCACGACAGCGACTTCCAGAATGCGTCCGCCATTGGGCGGCTCCAGCATGAAGCGCTCCTGGAAATCGCCTTCGAGCAGACGGCGTTCAAAGTCGCTGTCGACGACAACATCAAAAAAGTACTTGCCGACGTCTTCGCCGCGCACGCCGAGGTGCACCGTCGCCTGTTCGTTCACCCATTCAATGCGACGGCCTTCGCCGAGAATCACGACGCCCTCGGGAAGAAGAGCGAGCGTTTGACGATAGCGGACGTCGCGGTCTCGAATGCGTTTGGCTTTTTTGGAATCTTCTCGCAGCAGATCCCTGAAAAGGAAGGTTGAGGACGCAAAAATAACGGCCGATCCGACAGCGAGCACGCACATCGCCGTTTCCGCCGTGCCGAAATACCAGATGAAGCCCGCGAGCACAAAAAGCGCAATGCAGCCCGCGAGCACCACGCGGGCGCGCAGGCGTATGTTTCTGAGCCGCTCATCCGGGCCGAGATCATTCAGGCTTCGGGATTCCGTGCCGCCCATGGACGCCATGCCGACGGCGCCCGTCGTCGCAAGCGCCTGCGCGTCCTTCGTCGAAGTAACGTTTTCGTTCGTCATTGCCTTGGACCGTCGGCGATGCGGCCGACGGATCAGATCGGCAGGCGCCGCCCGTCATCGGTCGACCACCCCCGGAGAAAAGATGCATGCTTTTGAATCAGTTGTCTGCACGGCAGCGATAGCCGACGCCGCGCACCGTTTCAATCAGATTCTCGGCCGCCGTTCCAGCAAGCGCTTTTCTCAGGCGAAGCATGTGCACATCCACCGTGCGCTCGTCAACAAAGGCGCTTTGCCACACTGCAGCAAGCAGATTTTCTCTCGAAAAGACGCGTCCCGGCTTTGAGGCAAAAAGAAAAAGAAGCTTGAACTCCTTGGCGGAAAGCTTGAGAGGCTTGCCTTCAACGGTCGCCTCAAATCTTGCTTCATTCATGACGAGCGGTCCGCAGCGGACGATCTTTTCAGCCTCATCCGCTTCGGCAACCACCGACGGCTTCTGCACTGCGCCCTCGCGCTGCGCAGCGCGCCGGCGCAGCACGGCGCGGATGCGCGCCGTGAGTTCTCGCGGCAGGAATGGCTTGACGATGTAGTCGTCCGCGCCAGCATCGAGGCCGGCCACGCGGTCCATCTCATCGCCGCGCGCCGTGAGCATGATGACGGGAATGCCCGCCGCATTCGGCTCTTCCGGCAAACCTTTTAGCCACTCCAGCCCCGACATGTCGGGCAGCATCAAATCGAGAAGGATCAGATCCGGACGCGCTTTTGAGAGCGCTGCGCGCGCTTCTGCAATGCTCCCGACACGGATGGTTTCATACCCGTCCGTTTGGCAGACGAACGCAACGAGCTCCCTAATGGCAACCTCGTCCTCGACAATCAGAATGACGGGCGGTTCTGTCATCGGCTAATCCTTCTCTTCTTCTTGATGCATTCCTGCCGAATTATTGCAAAGCTTCGTGACGAATGTCGCGTCCTTCAATCATGAAGATGACGGTTTCGCCGACATTCTGCAGGTGTGCGGCCACTCGCTCAAGCGCACGGGCGATGCGGATCATTTCAAGGCCGTCGGCCACTTCAAGGCGGCCCGCCTTCAGTCCCTCGGTGACGCCGGCCATCACCGACTTCATTTCGCCGCGCACAACCTGACGACGTCGAATAAGCGCGTAGGCGCGCGCCGAGTCCGGCGTGCGAAGCAGTTCGATGGCGTCGTCTGTAATGCTCTCGACGAGCGCGTGAATCTTCACGAGCGACGGCCAGATCTGCTCGGACGACGCAGCAAGCTGACCGCGCTGGTTGCGCACGCCCTTGGCTGCGCTTTCGACTTCGTCGCCCGCTCGCTCAAGGTCTATCGACATGCGGAGCACGCCGATCAGCAGGCGCAGGTCGCTTGCCTGCGGCTGGCGGCGCGAAAGCAGAAACTGCACATAGGCGTCGAGCTCGACTTCCCATTTGTTGATCACGACGTCGCGCTCAACGACGCGCCGCGCCGTTTCCTCATCGAGCGTCAGCAGCACGTCGCCCACGGCGTTGACCTGGCGGCGCAGCGCCTCGGCCATGTTGATCGTGCGCTTTTTGAGTTCTTCAAGTTCGGCGTCGTAGCTCTTGACGATGTGATTGTTTTCCTGAGTCATTTCAGCTCTCTCAAGTGACTTTTCGAATTCGTTTTTTTTGTTCGATCAGCCGAAGCGGCCCGTGATGTAGTCTTCGGTAGCCTTTTTTTCCGGACGAAGGAAGATCTTCTGCGTCGGACCGAATTCAATGAGCTCGCCGAGGTACATGAAAGCGGTGTAGTCGGAGATGCGTGCCGCCTGCTGCATGCTGTGCGTAACGATGACGACCGTGTAGTCCTTCTTCAGTTCGTCGATCAGGTCCTCGATGCGCGCCGTCGAGATCGGGTCAAGCGCCGAGCAGGGCTCGTCCAGGAGGAGCACCTCGGGCTTCACAGCAATGCCGCGCGCAATGCAAAGGCGCTGCTGCTGGCCGCCCGAGAGCGACGTGCCGGGCTGCTCCAGCTTATCCTTGACGTCGTCCCAAAGCGCCGACTTCTTGAGCGCCCATTCGACGCGGTCATTGAGCTCGCTCTTTGAGAGCTTTTCGCGAAGCCGCACGCCGTAGGCGATGTTGTCGTAAATCGACATCGGGAAAGGCGTCGGACGCTGAAAAACCATCCCGACGCGCGAGCGCAGCAGCGTCACATCCGTCTCCTTTGAGAGAATGTCCGTGCCGTCGTCGAGCCGAATCGTGCCCACGGCGCGCTGCTCGGGATAGAGATCCTGCATGCGGTTGAGTGAGCGCAAGAGCGTGGACTTGCCGCAGCCCGACGGCCCGATGAAGGCGGTAACGCAGCCCGTCGGAATCGTGAGCGTGATGTCCTTGAGCGCGCGGAAACTCCCGTAATAGACGTCGAGATGCTCGATCGTGATCTTCGCGGGCGGCATCACTTCGGGTGCAGCGTGTTCGTCGAGTCCCTGCGGGTGAATCGTGTTCATTTCCATTTTGAATTCAGCTTTCGATTTGCTTGGATTTCGGTTCAACGCGCGGCACGCTTTTTCTTCGTGCCGCGCTTGAGGCGTATTTGCGGTTTTGCCCCTTTAGCGGCTGCGCTTGCGTTCGCGGATGATGATGGCCGCCGAACTCATGACGAGCACGAGGAAGAGAAGCACGAGCGCCGTGCCGTACTGCAGCGGCCGCGTTGCTTCAATGTTCGTGCCGGAAGTCGCAAGCACGTAGATGTGATAGGGCAGCGCCATGACAGGCTCGAAGGGCGAGACGCCTTCCTTGGGCGTAAAGAAAACGCTGCCCGTGTACATGATTGCGGCCGTTTCGCCTGCGGCGCGGGCAAGCGCCAGGATTGACCCCGTCAGAATGCCCGGCAGGGCATTGGGCAGCACCACCTTCAGCGTTGTTTCGCGCTTCGAAGCGCCGAGCGCAAGACTTGCCTCGCGCCAATCCTGCGGCACCTGCTGCAGCGCAGCTTCCGTCGTGTTGATGATGATGGGCAGCGACAGTACGGCAAGCGTCAGGATGCCGGCGAGCAGACTCACGCCGAGGCCGCAGAAAACGACGAAGAACGTGAGGCCGAAAAGCCCGAAGACAATGGAAGGAACGCCCGCAAGATTGGCAATCGAGAGGCGCGTGAGCGTCGTCCAGACGGATGCGCTGTTGCTGTACTCATTGAGGTAGACGGCGCTTGCTACGCCAAGCGGCAGCGCAATGACAAGCGCGCCCGCTGCGAGGAAAAACGTCCCCACGATGCAGGGCCAAATGCCCCCCTGCGTCATCATTTGCTTGGGCGGCTCCGTGAGGAATTCCCAGCTGAGCGCCGGCCAGGCGTTGTACGTGATGAGCGCAATAATCGCGAGCAGCGCGCCGATATCGATAATTGCGGCCGCCCGCATAAGGGTGAAGCCCGACAATTCGGCGATGTATCTTCTCAAAGTCGACTTCATTTCTTAAGCCCCAAGCGCCGCGATGCGTACCAGGCGCAGAAGTTGAAGATGAACGTGATGATGAAGAGCACGAAGCCAGTGGCATAGAGCGCGTGGTAGTGTTCGCCGCCGACGGCTGCTTCGGCCATTTCCGCCGCAATCGAGGCGGTCATCGGACGCACAGGATCGAAAATCGACTCGGGAATGATGGCAGCGCCGCCAGCCACCATGAGGACCACCATCGTTTCGCCGATCACGCGCGAAATGCCGAGCATCACTGCCGTGCCGATGCCGCCCATTGCCCAGCGCAGCTCGACCTTGACGAGCGTTTCCCACCGCGTGGCGCCGAGTGCAAGGCTTGCTTCGCGCATGCCGCCCGGCACATTTCGAAGCGCATCTTCCGAAATGGATGCAATCGTCGGAACGCACATGAAGGCGAGCATGATCGAAGCGTTGAGTAGATTGAGGCCGGAAGCGATCCCAAAGGTTTCCTGCATCCAGGGCGCGAGCACCACCATGCCGACAAAGCCGATCACGACGGAAGGCAGCGCCGCCATCAGTTCGATGAGCGGCTTGACGATGCGGCGAACCGATTCAGGCATGGCGCAGTGAATAGCCGCTGCCGTGAGCACGCCCAGAGGCACAGCAATCACAGTCGTCACAAGCGCAACGACCAGCGAGCCGACAATGAGCGCGCCGATCCCAAAGGAAGGCTCTTCGTCCGTCGGATACCATTCGGTGGAGAAAAGGAATTCAGAGAGAGTTGTTTGACCGAGAATCGGAACAGCTTGGGAGAAGAGAAAAACGACAATCGCGGCCAGCGCCAGAACACTAACGCAGGCCGCGATCCCCAAGCCCATCTGGAAGTTCCGATCTTGTCGAAGCTTTTTGGGCAAAGCCATTGATGGCTCCAAAACGTTGATTGAAAAGAGGGAGATTGCCAAGCTGCGGGGCTTCTTCGTCACCCCCGGGCTTTGCTGCCGAATCCGCCGCGCTCAATCAATACGGCTGGATTCGGCGCAATGCCAATTCAATTACTTGGCGGCAGGCACCTGGACGAAGCCAGCTTTTTCAACATCCTTCTGGCCTTCGGCGGAAAGCATGAAGTCGATCACCTGCTTGGCAGCGCCCGTCGGTTCACCAGCGGTGAAGAGGAAGAGGTCGCGGGAAATGGGCCAGGTCTTGTTCTTGGCAGCATCCAGCGTCGGCGCAACGCCGTTCACAGTAAGGCCGTGCGTCTGGCTGTCCATGTAGCCGATGCCGATGTAGCCGATCGCATTGGGGTTGCCGGCAACCGCCTGCACGACGCCGCCGCTCGAAGACTGCAGAAGCGCGCGGGGCGAAACGCGGGTCTTGCCCATCACGAGTTCCTGGAAGCATTCGTACGTGCCCGAAGAGGTATCACGGCCGATAACGACGATCGGCGCAGAAGCGCCGCCGAGCTCCTTCCAATCCTTGATCTTGCCTGCGTACACGTCGCGCAGCTGATCGAGCGTCAGTTCCTTAACAGTGTTCTTCGTATTGACGACAGGAATGATGGCGTCGTAGGCGACCGTGTAGCGGATGGGCTTATGGCCGGCCTTGGCGAGATCATCAGCTTCCTTTTTCTTGAGATCACGCGAGGACATCGCAATATCGGTCGTTCCGTCCATCAGCGCCTTGATGCCGTTGCCGGAACCGGTGCCCGAAATCGTGATCGTGATGTTCGGGTTGGCCTTCATGAAGCTTTCGGCCACAAGCTGCATCGCGGGGAGAACGGTGGTCGAACCGTTAACCGTAACGGTTTCAGCCTGAGCGGCGCCCACAACGCCAGCCATCGCACAGAGAGCGCCGAGCGCAGCAATGTTCTTCATCTGCATTTTCATCAATTCCAACTATTTGCAACGAAAAAATCTTTGTGTTGGGGATGCGGCGCTTATTTCAAAGCCGCTTGATCAAAGCATCCTTCTCAACACGAGGGAAGTATGGAAGCCGGAATTGACACTGCCGTGAACGAAAAATGAATATTGAGTGACGGGGGCGCTTACGACGCAGCGAAGCGTCATTGTTCTGTCACAATGCCGAGCGCTCTCTTGGCAGATGCGCCCAGCTGAAAAAAAGGCAGCGGGACGAATCCTCACTGCCTTATCGTTCGGACTTTATGTCCGACTTTTGCGAGCTGTCTTTATGGGTGGCGCTCAGCTTTGCTTGGGTGGTCGAATAACGAGCGACGGCTTCGTCTTTTCTGCAGGCGCAAGCGGCGCGATGGCGCCGAGATTGGCCGCCTGCAGGCGCACTACGAGACCAGCCTTATTGCGCACCTGATGCCCGACCTGTCTTTTGATGCCCCCAGCAAC
>CAJMKD010000017.1 GCA_905213905.1 uncultured Sutterella sp.
AAAGATAACTCGCAGTAACTTCTTGATTGTTATATTGGAAATTCGATCTGCAAGGAAATCCACAACGAAATGATTTCTTGTTCTAACGAGTTCTTGAGCACCTAGAAAAATCATCCAAATTAGACAGATTTGAATCCAATCGTCAGTTTGTGTGAAGTTGTAGACGGGTACAAAACGCACAAAAACATTCAGAATGAACATGATGAAAATCATGGCCATCAAAACTGTGCAGACAAAGCGCACCGCTTTGCTGAAGCCCTTGTCAAGAGTATTCAGGAGATTAATCACGACGCACCTCAGAAGAGCGTTGAAAGCGTAAGCGAGAGCTCGGGTATAAAGGCGACTGCTATCGCCATAGCAATCATGATAAGAACATAGCCCGTACAATCCTTGGCTATCTCAAGTACTTTTTCGCCTGTAATGGATGACATCACATAAAGATTGAGGCCTACAGGCGGTGTCAAAACCCCGACTGCCAGCGCAATACACATAACAATTCCGAGCTGAATAACGTCGTAGCCAAAGCTCTTCGCAAGGGGTACAAAAATTGGGACAGAAATTAGCAGAATTGCTGTCCCCTCCATAAAGCATCCCATCAAGACAAGGAGTCCGATGATAAGAAGTAGAACGGGCGTGACGGAAGAGAAATTTGTCGTAATAAATGCAATCGTTTCCTGCGGAATACGGGTGTAAAGAAGTACGAACTGAAAGAAACCCGCAGTAGCGATGACAAACATTACTTTAGCCGTCTGCTCTACAGTCTCCCAAAATATGCGTGGCAAATCACTTACCTTAAGAGTCTTCGTAACGAAAAAGCCGAGCAACATGACGTAGAGGGAAGCGATCGCTGCGGCTTCAGTTGCAGTGAACAAACCCGCAAACATTCCGCCAATTACGATGACTGGCGTTAGCAGAGCAAAAAAGGCATCTTTGAATGCCTGCCAACGAATACTATAGGGTGTAGGCGCTTCCTTAGCATAGTTGTTCTTATAGCTCACGAAGGATGACCATGCCATAAAGGCAAAGCCGAGTAGAAGTCCAGGGACCGCTCCAGCCTCAAATAACGCATTAACACTCGTCTGGGTCAAACCGGCATAAAGAATTAGAGTGATAGATGGTGGGATAATGGGGCCAAGTGAGCCTCCTGCAGCAATTGTGGCACAACTGAAAGAGCGACTATAGCCAGCCTTCGTCATTTCTGAAATGGCGATCATACCGATGCCAGCTGCGCAAGCTGCAGCGGAACCTGACATAGCAGCCATAACAATGCTAGCGGCTATCGCAGCGTTTGAAAGACCGCCCCAACGGTGACCGAGGCAAACGCGTCCAAAGCCAAAGAGACTTTTTGAAATTCCTCCTACGGACATGAGGTTTCCCATTAGAAGGAAAAACGGAATCGACATGAGCGTTATGCCAGAGACTTGGGCATACATTCGTTGTGGTACGAGAAACAGCCGCGAAAGATCACCGCCGGCAAATAGGAATGTTGCGATGGAAGCGAAGCCCATCGTAACAGCCGTTGTTACGCCGATAAACATCAGCACGAGCACGGCTGTGAAAATGAGAAACATTGTCATGAGCAAGGCTCGGTCTTAAGAGTTTAGAAAAGACCAGGCCCCGGCAAAAACCAAATCACCGGGGCCATAAGGAAGCGAAAGGTTATTTGGCGTTCTTAACGGCGTCAAGCACAGCATCCATTGCAGCCTTGCCGGAAAGTTCACTAACTTTCTCATAGGCTGGTTTCATTTTGGAAACAAAGGAATTACGATCTGGCGTTGTTACATTCATGCCCTTTGCCTGAAGTTCCTTGACAACTTCTGCTTCGCCATTGGCGATTTTTTCTCGGGTTAAATTTTGGGCTTTGATAGCTTCTTCTGTAAAAATCTTTCGATCTTCTTCAGGTAAGTTCTCGAAAAAAGTCTTATTGGCGAGGAATACCTGACAATCGAAATAATGATTAGTCAACGCGAGTTGATTCTGGGTTTCGTACAGCGAATCGGCAAGAATCGTGAAGACAGGATTCTCCTCCGCATCGACTACGCCCTGTTTGAGAGATGTATACAGCTCTGAATAGGCAATTTTCTGCGTGTTCGCACCAATCGCGTCGAATGCAGCCAAGAGACCGGTAGCCGGAGGTACTCGAATGCGAACGCCCTTCAGGTCGTCTGCGGAATTGACCACAATGTTCTGCGTCGTCGTCTGGCGGAACCCGTAGTCGAACATCGAGAGGCCTACGGCAGCGTGCGCGGCGAGGCCTTCATTCATCCACTTCATCACGAAGTTGTCGATGGTCTTATGCGCATGCTCGTAGCTTTCGAAAAGGAAGGGCGCCGTCATGGCATTCAGACGGCGATCGTACATCGCCATGTTACCAAGAGAAACAACAGCCATATCAAGCGCGCCGAGCGTGATCTGCTCAGCAAGTGCAGGTTGGTCTCCGAGTTCACCTGCGGGATACACTTGAATTTCATATTTACCATTGGGCCTTTCTGCAACATTTTTGGCAAATTGCAGGGAAGCCTCATGGTGAACATGAGAAATATTTGCAGTATGTGCTAAGCGAACAGTTTGTGCCGCATATAGCGATGCTGAACTACAAAGAAGCGTTGCACACAACACGACCACAGAAAGATGTTCGTTCTTCATCTGAAACTCATTAAGAAAATCGAAGGGTATCAATTCAACTCATAATACTTGCAAACTCTTTTCAAGTCATCTTCCGTATCGACGCCAGCAGGAAGTTCCCTATCCAAAACCAGCACAGCGATTTTCTCGCCGTAATACAGTGCACGAAGCTGTTCGAGACTTTCCGACTTTTCAATCGGCGCTTGTTCCAATATTGGAAAACGTTTAAGGAAACCTACGCGATAGGCGTAAAGCCCTAGATGGTGCAGCGGTTTTACTGCCGTCGGCAGAAGACTTTCATTCTTTCTCCACTCGTCTCGTGGGTACGGAATTGGAGCTCGAGAAAAAGTTATGGCATTACCTTCTGCATCCAGAATGACCTTGACAACATTCGGATTCCTGAAGGTTTCAATATCGAGAATGGGATGAGCTGCGGTCGAGATGGCACAATGCGGGCGTTCGATAAGCAACTCCGCCACGGCATTTATGGCTTCGGGCGGCATCAGCGGTTCATCGCCCTGAACGTTCACGACAATATCATCGTCAGGCAGATCAAGTTTCTCCACCGCCTCGGCAAGTCGATCAGTGCCGGTCGGATGAGACTCTTTGGTCATAACAACTTCGACGCCATATTCTCTGCAGACGGATTCAATGTCGGGATGATCCGTAGCTACGACAACTCTGGATGCTTCGCTCCGTGATGCTGTTTCAGCAACACGTACAACCATCGGCTTTCCAGCAATAAGCTTCAGTGGTTTTTCGGGCAGGCGAGAGGATTTCATTCGAGCAGGAATAACAACGGTAAACGACATTCCATTTTCTCCGTCAAATGATCTTGGCGCGCATCAGGTCGTGCATTGTGATAGCGCCGACAAGTTTTGTGCCCTCAACAACCAGCAGCTGATTGCAGCGATAATCGCCAAGCGCTTTGGCGGCTTCAACTGCCAGCTCCCGAGTCGTAATCGTTTTCGGATTCTTCGTCATAACGTCAGCAATAACGATGGGACGAATGTCCCCTTTTTCCTGAATGACGCGGCGAAGATCACCTTCAGTCATGATGCCAAGGACATTGTTGTCCTCGTCAACAATTGCTGTCATGCCCAATGATTTGTGCGACATTTCACGAACCGCATCCAGAAGGTTCGTGTTTGGCAGCACTTTGGGCACTTCCGTACCTTTATGCATGACGTCCTCAACGTGAACAAGGAGGCGTCGACCGAGAGCACCGCCAGGGTGGCTGCGAGCAAAATCATTGCGCGTAAAGTTGCGTGCAACGAGACAGGAAATAGCCAGCGAATCCCCAAGCGCAAGCGTTACTGTCGTGGAATTCGATGGTGCAAGATTGAGCGGACAGGCTTCGTGCTCGACGTAACAATTGATCGTTACATCCGAATATCTGCCGAGAGAAGACTCCGGATTGCCTGTCATGGCAATCAACTTGGCACCTTCCCGCTTGATGGTCGGAATGATCGTGATGAGTTCGTTGGATTCCCCGGAATACGAAATGCCGATCACCACATCATCCTTGGTAATCATACCGAGGTCACCGTGGGCAGCCTCGGCTGCATGAACGAAGTACGCCGGAGTGCCGGTAGAAGCAAACGTAGCTGCAAGCTTCGTAGCAATATGCCCGGATTTACCAATACCGGAAAGAATCAGACGGCCTTTACAGTTCAAAATGAGTTCGACAGCTTTTACAAAAGACTCGTCGAGCCGCTTATCAGCCTCAAGAATTGCATTGGCTTCGTCGTGCATAACGGCATGCGCATGTGAAAGAACTTCTTTGGTGTCAAGCATTAGTTTTCTCCTTGGCTTTCAAGAGAAGATCGGCAAATTCGCGTACAGCTCCGCGGCCGCCCTTGAAGGCAGACTGCCAGAGGGCAACGGAAGCGGCCGACTTGTGCGCATCGGCTGGACAGGCCGAAAAACCTGCGCGCTGAAGGAGTGGCACATCGGGCACATCGTCCCCTATGTAAGCAACCTGTTTATCAGTAATGCCTAATTTGTTCAGCAGATCCTCAAACGCAGCGGTTTTTTCCAGCTTTCCCTGGAACACATGCTGAACGCCCAGCGTCTTCGCACGATTAGCAACAATTGTTGAAGTTCGACCGGTAATGATGGCGAGATCAAATCCGGCTTTGGCAAGCATCTGAACGCCCAGGCCGTCCTTGACGTTGAATGTTTTGAAGAGTTCGTTACCGCTTGAATCAACAACAATACTCCCGTCGGTCATTACGCCATCAATGTCGAAGATGACGCAGCGGATGTTCAGCTGCTCGATAAGAGCGATGGCCTGATCGTTGGTCATGATTACTGATTAATGGTGTTCTCAAGATAGTCGCGCTTTTTGGCGACGGAATCGATTTCGACGATTTGCTCGAGCAACTCACGCATCTTATTGAGCGGAACCATGTTGGGCCCGTCGCTCTTGGCATTTGCAGGATTGGGATGCGTTTCGAAGAAGAACCCGGCCACGCCTACAGCTGCAGCAGCTCTTGCTAATACCGGTACAAACTCACGTTTGCCACCGGATGAAGTTCCTTGACCACCGGGCAGCTGAACCGAATGCGTTGCATCAAAAATAACTGGAGCGTAATTGCGCATGATGGCGAGACCGCGCATGTCCACGACAAGATTCCCGTATCCAAAGGAGGTACCGCGTTCACAGCAGTAGAAAACATCTGTCGGCAAACCAACAGCAGCAGCAGCCGTTTTTGCCTTGTCAATGACATTCTTCATGTCGTAAGGCGACAGGAACTGCCCTTTCTTAAAGTTGACCGGCTTACCGGATTGAGCGCAGGCATGAATGAAGTCGGTTTGACGGCAAAGGAAGGCCGGCGTTTGGAGCATGTCGACAACCTCAGCGACAGGCTTGACCTGTTCGGCAGTATGAACGTCAGTCAATACCGGAACGCCGATCAGCCGACGAACATCAGAAAGAATCTTTAAGCCTTCATCTAAACCCGGACCACGGTACGACTTTTCGGAAGTTCGGTTTGCCTTGTCGAAAGAAGCTTTGAAGAAGTAATTCAAACCGAGTGAGTCGGTGATTTCCTTCATCGTACCGGCAATATCAAGGCATAGCTGACGACTTTCTATTACACATGGACCGCTAATTAAAATAAGATTTACTAATTTCATAATTCAATATATTGATAGAGATTTTGTTTATCTGCTACAGAAACATCTAATAATTTAGAACTAAGCTCCTTGATTAAAGACATTCGATCAAGCTTCTCTAACTTAATATTTGGGTTAAGGTTAAATATTTTATCTAGTAAAGGAGAAACTTGCTTTTGATAGCTAGTATTTATTGTTTGCGCATAATTTGCATACCTTGCTGAGTTTTCAAGATCCCCCAATTTAAATAAAATATTTGCTTTAATTAAGTTATTAATACTTAACGCAGGCTTTAGATGCAAACTCACATCAATGCATTTAAGTGCCATTTGCAACTTATTTTCTTTTATATAACAAGACGCTAATAGACTCCAGAATCCTTCATTTCTTGATTCTTGCAGAATCATATTTATTAAAAACTTTTTAGCTTCTTGCAATTTGCCGAGTTTATAGAAAGATGTAGAATACAATAATAAGAGCAATATACTATTATTAAACTCTTCAGAAGGAAGACGATTAATAAAACGATTTATCGTAATCCAATCGTTGTCAAGAGCGTATTTATTCAAAATTAAACAATCTTGGCAGTATTTTTGTTTTATCTTATATGGCTCGACAAAATCATGAATCGTGATATCCTCACCATTAATAAATCTGCTAACGACTTCCGAGAAAAGACCTCGTTCGTTCAATTTTACGGCGACGTCATGACCAGCAAAACGAACCCGATAAATTTTATTTGATGGACTATGTTCCTGAATTAGATAAGCTCCTAATGTATCAGGAATATTTAATTCTCCATATAATGCAGTAACGTTTTCGAATTTGAGAATTCGTAAATCAGGATAAATCGGCCAGAATTGATTTCTAACAGGTCCAGTTCTTCCACCAGGAAGGCCAAGCAAGACCTCACCAGAAAAAGCAAGTATTTTTTCTGCATTGTTTAATGTACCCAGCAGAATAGCTCCATAAGCTCCCATCGATATTCCCATGAAATAAACATGGTCGATATTAAGCTCTTCTTTAATTTTATTAAGAAAATTTTTGAAAGCTGAAAGATTATCGATACCAGGTTCTTCAATCCCGGGAATGCCATTTCTATACCAATTCGAATTTGGTGTATTTAAATATAGAACATTTGTACCAAGAAGTTTACTTTTTTTATAAAACGAAAATTGTCCTTTTCTTCTATCTGCTGACGAACAAATCACAAGGAGTGTTTTTGAGTTTTCAACTTCGAATAGCTCAAAGTAATCGTTTTTAATAGCTTTCATTTTAATATAACTTGGATAGCTGTTTAATTAACGAATTGCTGGAATCGAGAAAATAATTTTTTGGGTCACGAACAAACTTGTTATATTTTCTTTCGTTGCTTGTTCTTTTAACACCAAATTCAATAATTTTATAAATTAATCCTTTTTTTGCCTGAGTTTTAATTTTAATTGAAGGTTCCTCTTTAGACTTGTTTTTAATTTTAAGCCCATTATTTAAAGAATATTTACTTAGAAGTCTATTTCCCTCAGGCCACAAGTATTTCGATTTCTGCTGAATATTTTTATCTAACGAGACGAAAGGTACGTTAGCACTACCAGCAAATGAATTATCAAAAACCAAATTTTGTAAAATATTTACCTCATTTAAAGTTGGTTTTTTTACTAACTCACCAAATAGAATACTAAAGATAGACTTTTCATATTCAAATTTATTCCTTACTTTTAGATAATCGTCAAAAAATTGAGATGCACCATTATGTATTTTATCAATAGTTAATCTATGATCGAATTGCAAACTGTTATCTAATACTACTTCTATTTGAGATTTAGAATTCTTTATAATATTCAATGCTGTACCAACAGATTGATTTACTAAAGATTCAAACAAGAGATTATGTGACAAAAATGAAAGCTGTTTATCAACAGGAATCAAATTTGAACTAAAAAATGTATTGACATTCTTAATCGGATCTTTACCGTATCCATCTGTATATGTCATAAATAAATATGCAGTTAAACCTCCTTTAAAAAGACTTTGAATTTTTTTATGTATCGAGCCTTTGTACCCAAGATCAATACCGATAACTGGATGATTGGTATTGATTCCATTTGTTTCAATTAATTGTTTATATAAAATACGTCGGGTAGAATAACGTTCATTAAGAACAGTCCAACATTCTTGAATGATTGAATATAGATTCGAATAAGTCTCGGCCAATGTTATATCTCTAAGCTTTTTGCTAAGAATATCCTTATTCAAAGAATCGACATTTGGAATATCTTTCTCTTCTAACAAGAAACGAGCAGACAACAAATCTCTAAATGTCTTATCCTTCGAAAAGTCATCAATTCTTACTTTAAAGATATCGGCTGGTTTGTAAAGATCAATTCCTGTAGAACTTTTCCTAGAAATTTGTAAATAAGCAACCTTGATATTTTTATTATGAGATTTATTAATTTTCTCTGCTGCAATAAACGGTAACCAACAATCTCTTGCAAAAAACAAAATTTGATTTATGCCTGCAGATTCCGCCTTTCGAATAATAGAATCAGCAAAAGCAAACATTGTCGGACCCAAATAAATATATCCTAATTCCTCAGGTCTTGAAATAAATTTTTCTTGGTAATTTTGTGGTAAATAACACTGAAAATATCTTTCCGCATACATAGACCAAATTTGTCGATAATAAGCTGAGAATTTCAACAAATTAAGATCTTTTTTACAAGCTTTAAATGATTCTTTAATATATTCTAAATTAGATGTAAGTTTTATACTTCGAATGCCCAGTGAACGAGGTTGCTTTATATCCCCGATAATATTATCACCAATATGAAGAATTTCTTCCGGTCTAACTTTTTCTAATTCTATAACTTTTTTAAAAAGATTCCCAGAGTGTTTTTTTAAAGAATACTTACTAGAAACATATACTTAATTTGGTTCAAAGCCATTTTGTTTTAGAGCTTTTTTTACGAATTCTTCAGAATGTATAAAATCTGAAATAACAATTACCTTCTTGTGTTTTGATAAAGCAAATTCGAATAGAAAATTTCCTAATCTACGCGGGTATAAGGCTCCTAACTCTACATCTTCTTCAATTTTTACAAATTCTCCAACTGGTATATTTATTCCTGAAATTTCTTGGATTCTGTTATATACATCAAATATGCTAAATTCTTCTACTTCTGTCTCTTTTAACTCTATTTTTTTATCTAGCTCATCGCGTAACATACGTTCCGAAGTTTGACGCAACGACACAAAATTGTTAATAAATTCAGAAGGTAAGTGCGGATAATTCGCTGAAATAACCTCTTTAACAATATAAAAAATATCTTTAGGTTCGCCAACATCTCGTCTTAATAAAGTATCAAAGACATCAAAAGATACAATCCGAACCTGCGAACTCTCTATAGATTTTTTAAAGGTTGGAAGTATTTCTAATTCTTTTTCATTAATAGGAAATACTTTCTTAAAAGAACGTGCTGCTGGCCTTGGCTTTGCATAGTTCAAATAGTTTGCGTAATTAGTCTGTAGTGTATTATTTGAAGGCAATAAATCACTGTTTTTCTTATTTTCTTTGAATTTTTTATAAATATCTAATAAAATATTTTTGAAATAGTCTTTATCTTCAACTGCTTTCTCAAAGAAAAACTGTCCTCTAGATATAATTATGGATATTATATTAAGAGCAATAGTCGGATCATTTAAAAATTTCAAATGCGAATTGCTTTCTGAGACTATCTTTTTATCAAATAGTGCTGCCTGTAGTCCTAATGTGCTAGATATTGAATAAATTTCCTCACAGTATGGGACAATAAACTGTGATATAGAATCTATTTCGTTTAGCTCTTCCTGATATTTGACACAACTTTCTGTATATTTATTCAAATATTCAATATTTTCTTTCGTTAAAATATTTTCTGATACAAATTTTCCAGTATATTGAGTAGCGACAAATATTTTACCTTTACCATTTGATAAGGTTTGATTTAAAAAATCGTATTGGTTTTTATAATCACAATTATATTTAAAACCAAAATAATCAGTAATTTGTAGCGGTATTAGACTAAAAGGTGTTTCTTTCTCCAATTTATATATGTTTCGAATAAAGTCCTCTGCATTTAAATGATCGAAGAAATCTTTAAAATATGCTTGTAGTTCTTTTTTAAGTAGAAGTTCTTCCTTTGTCGCCTTTCCTTGAAAATCTTTATACCAGCAATTTTTGTAAATGCCTGCCGGATCCAATGAAATCATTTTAGGATACGGAGGGCGACTCATAAAACCAGGCATTAAATCGATAACCAGCGCGTGATCAAAAGCTTTTCTAATGACTTCAGAGGCTGTTTCCCAAACTAAAACAATATCGGGGCAAAAATCAGCAGTTTTTTCTCTTAGAAAAGCTTTTATTTCTTCATCATTTTTAGTTGTAATATAACTTTCAGCAAAAATACTTTTATTGATAAATTTGTCATCTTCTTTTGTTTGATGAACAACAATCGCTTGGGATTCCTCTATTATTCGACTTTTAATCAGTTCATCGTAAATATGTTCAGATAAGAGGTATTTACAGTCAAAACTATTTCCTCTGATTAATTGATCAACAATAGGAACAATAGTTTTCTGTATTGCTCCAAGACGAAAATAAGGATTATTTTGTTCGCTATCCAAACTTGTAATAACTAAAACCTTAATCATTTAGAGATCCACCGCTACTTTAGTTGCCACCGCAATTTGATAAACAATCGTCATCAGGTCTTTCGCCAACAGAAGGCTCTTCGTATCCACCTTCGGCAGTACCAAAATCCGATCGCCTGCATTCACGCCGAGGTGTTCGGCAAGACCAACTTCCCCGTTTTGTTTCGCTACGAGGATGTGCTTTTCATCCGCTCTGTCTGAAACACCGCCTGCAGCCGCCAGGTAATCGTCCAACGTCATGCCCGCTTCATAAGCAATCGACTTCGGCATCACGACTTCGCCAGTGATCTGAACAACATTCGACTTCTGAGGAATGACAACCTCATCGCCGTCTTCAAGCCAGATGTCGTTCACCAGGCCGCCTCTTGAAACAACGATCACTCCATCGGGTTCAAGCACTGAGGCGCGCTTGACGAAGTCCTGAATGAGCTTTGCTTCTTCAACACGAACCTCAGCTTCTTCAGGTGTTGCCGAACGAGCCGTCAGTGCGGCCTTCTCAAGCCGATGTAGCGAATCCTGAATGACAGCCTTTTGATCACGTGCGACACTCTTGCGGCGGAGATACACCGCATCCGTAGCAGCCAATTCCGGCTCTACAGCAACATGGCGAAGTAGCTCACGGAGCTTCATCGTCTTCTTCACCGGATAACGGGACGCACCCGTAATGGCTCCAGTGACCGTTGCCATGATGGTTTCACCCGGCTTATCGGCTACAAACTCAACAATGTCGCCATCGGCGAGCTTGAAGTCCTTGAAGTCGTCCAGCGAGAAGTACTTGTTGAACGGCGCTTTGTTGCGCGTGCCTGTGACACTGACGTGTGATACGTTCTTGAGCGGCGAAGAAAGCTCAATAAGCCCCGAGCCTTTTGCCACTGCAGGGCGAGAGAATTCGTACTGGGCTTCTTCACGAAGCAGCCCATAAGCCGATACGCTTACGCCTTTTTCATTGACGAGAATGACGTCTCCGTCCTTCAAACGAAGCTGAGGAACTTTGCCCTGCAGTGCAAAGAGATAAAGGTCAAGCTTCGCAATTGATTGACCGCCGCGAATAATCTCAATATGGCGATAGCTTCCGCGCTGCGGATCAATACCGCCGGCACGATCGACAAAGGAGAGCACTGAATCAACGGATCCGCCCGCGTAGCGTCCGGGGTGATTAACAAAGCCCGTCACATACACAGCGACCGGCTGCGCACTTTGCAGGTTGACGTACACCTGAACGTTGTTCGTGTAGACCCGTGAGATCGCCCCTTTGACTGTGCTTAGGAGCTGATTGTTTTTGAG
The DNA here is from genome assembly GCA_905213905.1 of uncultured Sutterella sp. Classification (GTDB taxonomy): domain Bacteria; phylum Pseudomonadota; class Gammaproteobacteria; order Burkholderiales; family Burkholderiaceae_F; genus Sutterella. The sequence goes on from CAJMKD010000017.1 coordinate 11,716, forward strand.
TCCCCCTACATGAACAGGACCAACTTCCGGGATAAAGATGTTGCCCTGTTGATCGACGACCAATACGTCGTCATAGGCACGAATACCCCAGACGCGGATGACGATTCGATCACCCGGTGCCAGCACGTAATCACTCGAAGCCGCATCGCTGTAGGTGGATGCAAATCGTCCTTCAAAGAGGTTGGATGCAAAGGGCTTGAGCTGGATCGACGTCGCCGTACGGAATTCTGTCTGTGCCCAGGCAGGCGGAGCCGTCAGCGTTTGCTGCAGCTGTGTTCTCTGCATCTGTTGTGCCGGTGCATACGGCGGCATCGCCGTACCGTTCGGTCCCCACTGGGCTGCCGAAGGCATGTTCGACGGGGTGGGACCGAGGCCGCCCATGCTCGAAGGTGCAGGATTCGTGCTTGTGCCCAAGGAGGGCGTCGAATACTGCACGGCCAGCGATGTCGGCGAAACAGCATCAGCGGAAACAGCGCTTTGCGACGCCAGAACCGCTACCGCTGCAATCACCGCATCGTTGAGAAGCGTTCTCAATTTGTTGAAATGCATATTTCTATTAATGAAGAAAATTGTCTCTAGAACCCGGCATGCTCACGAATGCTGGCAATAATCAGTCGAACCAATCCATAAAGAAGGCTCAGCCCTAACAAAGCGCAAAGAGTGGCAATCCAAGTTCTGGGATACCGAGATTCATCCGGCAAGGTCGGCTGTTCGATAGCAACGATATATCGTGTCTTCGTCAGCAAAGTTGCCCGCGCTGCTTCAACAGCAGACATTGCAGCAGTTAACTGTTTGCGAGCAAACTCACTCTCTATCATCAACGACTCATACTCAGATACCCAAGCATTCAGTGCTTCCGGTCTCCCTTGTCCAACCAAGCGGCTTCGTTCCTGATTCAGTTGCTTCTCTATAGCAGCAAGCTTGCTTCTCATGCGGCTAAGCTCGGGGGCTGTTTTGCTCATATAGCTTTCCGCATCTGAAATCTCTGCCCTCAGTGCTGCTCTTTGCCCTTCCAGTTCGAAAACCAAAGACTGAAGACCAGTAGCGGTCGCCTGCGGATCCAACTCTGCATGTGCTGAACGGAATTCAGTCAATGCCTTCTGCGCTTTAGCGACACGTTGATGTGCAATATTGACTTCATCTTCAGCCAGTCTTAGTGCGTCTTGTCTGGCTCGCTCATTCATTTCGTTGACAAGCGCTTCACTTTGTCGAAGCACTTCCTTAGAAATGTTGTGCGCCATTTCCGGGCTGTATGCCCGAACTTTAAAGGTCAGGATACCCGTATCCGTATCAACAACGGGCTTGGCAACGCAATTCCAGAAACTCTGCTTGTCCCAAAGCGTGGGTGAAGAAGTCAGTCGACTGAACCAATCCCACTGTGATGATGAGTAGTGCGTCACGAGCTGAAATTTTTTGTCGAGCGCCTCAAATACATCCGGCGAACGAATGTATGCATTGACTACTTCTGCATCCTGGGTTGTAGTCGACGCAGTCTTAAACAACGCGGACGCAATATCTACGCCGACCGGTTGTTCAACGCCTGTGCGAACAGCAAATTGCGTCTCCGAAATGTACATTGGCGATGCTATGAACGCACAGTAGACAGCAACCAAAGCCGTCGGCGCAATAATGCAAGCAATCGCTTCCTTTTCCCAACGACTTCTTTGCTTCCACCAGCCACCCTTCTCACTCTCCGAAGCAGTGATGGGCGATTTTGTCTGAAGACTTTGTGCCGTGGTTTCGGTTGAGACAACAACCGATTCAACGGGCTTGACTTCGTTTGCCATTACAAATTTCCATATAGTGCGCAATCGCGTCGTCAATAAGCGGGTAATACGTCAGCTTCCCGTGATCCAGAACAGCGCCGCATACGCAGTTCTGCTTCACCGCCGCCATACTGTGCGATACAAAAATTAATGTTGCCGACGACATGCGTTCCTTTAGAACCTGATCTGCTTTCTTTCTGAAAACAGCATCGCCTACGGAAAACGCTTCGTCAATTAAATAAAAATCGAACTGAATCGCCATTGAGAGTCCGAACGCCAGCTTGCTCTTCATGCCGGAAGAATAGGTTTTCACCGGCATATCCAGGTAAGGTCCCAGCTCCGTAAACTCCTCAACATACTTTGTGACTGCCTTGATATCTGCGCCATAAATGCGAGCCACAAAACGCAGATTGTCACGCCCCGACAGTGAACCATGAAAACACCCGGCAAAACCGATAGGCCATGAAACGCGCGACGTTCGAATCACACGGCCAGAATCCGGGGCTTCAGCGCCGCCGATAATGCGGATCATGGTTGATTTGCCTGCTCCATTCAGTCCTAGAATGCCGATGCTTCGCCCATCTTCGATACGCAGATTGACGTCGTCAAGTACCGTTCTGTATCCCTCTTTGAGCGGATAACGCTTCGTAACGTGCTGGAGTTCAATCATGATTTTCTCCTCGCACGTACATAGCGTTCAAAAAGCATCCCAAGGGAAAGCGAAACAATCGTGGCTACCGCCAGGTAGTTCAAACTGAGGCCATCTACTTTGTAAGCTGCGTACAAGCTCATCCGCAGCAGTTCAATGGCGTTGAAAACCGGATTCCACAATAGAATTTCAGCAACATCCTGCTTGAATGCCGACACAGAAAAAAATACGCCGGAAACAAAAAAAGCGATACGAAGCACCATCGGGACCAGCTTTTCCAAGACAGGCAGGAAAACAGCAAGCGAACCCAATATCATTCCAATGCCCAACGAAAGCAACGGAAGCAGAATAATCACACTCAATGCCGTAAATATGGACGAAATCTCCAATGGATTAGCCACTAAAGCGTCGGCACCGACTATCAGAAGGATGGTGAGGTACTGTGTTGCAGCAATGACCAGCATGCGCCCGATCATCACATCCAGTTCAGTTACCTGAGGAAACGAAAGTAGTGCTCGATTGCCTTCGACAGCTGACATAGTCTTATTGATCGTTCCCGAGAAAATACCCCAGAGACCAAAACCGACCGCCAGAAAAAGCGGCATGCTGATGCCGTGCGGCGCGTGAGCGCCCATGTATTCGCGAATCCCCCAGAAAACAGCAATGCTGAACACGCTCTGAATCAGCACCCACAGATAGCCAAGCTTGCTGTTTCCATTGATGGTATGGATCTCTCTCAGCATCAACGCTGAGAGAACACGTCCCTGGACGATAGCGCCGTGACGGAGAAGCGTGACTGTCATTGAAGTATTCATGAGAACCACTGGCTATTAAAGCGGACGGACAAAACGCCAAATCTTGTCCGCACCAAGGCAAGCGGAGCCTTTGACTGTTTCCTTCGGATTTTTCAACTCAACTCTCCGGCAGGTTTCTCCAAGTGCGTTCATGTATTCTTCGCCCACAGTAACGGACGCCGTCCCAATCGGCGTCGAAGGAACAACAGTCGTAGTACCGACCGCAAGCTTCCCTGCCGTTTCTGCAAAGGCTTGATCCGTCCGGGATTGCGGGACATCCGCCACGATCTCCGGCCTGCTTGCTTCATGCTGAAGTCCGCGCGGCGTTGAAGCGCACCCCGTCAAAAGAGCAGCACCGCAAATGCCTGTCGCAGCAACTTTTAAAAAATACAACAGCATCTTCATCTTCTAAAAATATTTTTGAAATTGCGAACAACACGGCAGAACTTAATCCACAGAGATACGTCCGGCTGAATGCCTTCGCTTAATCGGAGGCAAATATCCTCCGGTCGGCAAAATTGACCGGTTATCCAATCCCAGTAAAGCGGATAAAGGATTAAAGCGCCTGCGGCTAATTCGTCAATTGTAAGTGGTGTTTGTGATTTAAATTGCCCGAACTTATCTGTAGTCAGCCCCCATCCGGAATAGAAGGGACGGCCGTAAGTCGTCACCTTTTTCCCTCTGCAGAGGGCTTCGAACCCAGACAAGCTTGTGAGCGTATGGATCTCATTGATATACGGCCAAAGAGATTCCAGCGACACCAGGCTCGCCACGGCATCAGCATTTTGAGACAGCTCATTTTCAGGAATCCGTCCAATTCGGTTCCCGCTCTCAACGTCTGGATGCGGTTTGTATACAATAAACGCCTCAGGATTATCCTGTCGCACCGCAGCCAACAATGCTCGGTTCGACTGAATCTTTCCCCCGCCCCGCTTGACCGATGCATCGTCATCGACCTGACCCGGCACCAGAATCACGCGCTTGCCGGCCGCGTCTACAGCCCATTCAAGAACGACGGCTTAGAACAGCCCCACGTTGTATTTGCACAGATGGTTCTGCGCTATGAAATTCCGCAGACTACGTGCTCTTTCAACGAGCGCTTTGCGGTCAGGCCGTGATTGAATGTTTTTCAACAGAAATTCAAGATGAGACGGCCGGGCCGGATCAAAGTAAATGCCATCCGGATCCAAAACAAGTGAGTACGGATAGTTGTAATCCGACCCTAAGCCGACTGATCTGATGAAGCCGTCTTCCATCCGGGTAAGCTGCAAAGACTCCGCTTTGCAGCGCTCCACCATCGAATCCGTGCACTTTGACGACCACATCACGGCCTCAGCACCGAGAGCTTTTACTCGTGCAATCCCCTCTTCAGCATCCCACACAAACTCAACCGTACTATCGGTCCCGGAGAGAAAAGCCTTTGCATGCGGCTGCTTCCAGCGCCGAAAGCCGATGCAGACATGTCTGCCGCGGTTGCGCTCGTTGGCCGCGCGCTGCGCCGCCAGGATTTCCAAGACCTCCTGCGCGGAACAGCGCTCGCCGGAGAAAGGATTCACATAACGCGACAACTTCAAAACTGCGGCCGCGAAAAGCCCTTCGACTGTCGGCTTCGCCCACCGACGGGCAAACGCGTCGGAAACCGTTCTGCTCCCTTTTTCGGCATGGTCAACAGTCAGCCCCCAGCCTGAATAAAAGGGTAAGCCGAAGACATGCACCGGCTTATTGATGAGGAGCGCCTCAAAGCCCATCTGAGACGTCACGACGTAGACCGCATCAAAAGCCTGCATAAAGGAAAGCGGAGCCCAGTTCTCCGATACGAGCCGTACGTTCTTTGGCACTTCGCCGAGATAACCCTTCTTTTTCCCTGCAATGACATCGGGATGGGTCTTCACGAGGACGACGGCATTTTCTTCACGCAGCGCCGCGTCCAGCATCCGCCGGAAGCTGCCTTCATCAGCGCCGCCCAAGCGAACGCTCGCATCGCCGGCCGTTTGATCGACGACCAGTATCATCCGAGCGTGTTCGGGCATGCTGTAGCGCTTGCGAAAGTTTCGGGCCGCTTCTTCAGTGAATGTCGGCGACGCGTTGTACTTGGAAAGGTCTGCCGAACGAATCAGCGTCAGAGCGTCCTGCGCCGCTTTTTGAACCTCCGGCGTAAACCAAGACTGCCTGTCGTTGAGAAGCCTTTCAAATTCCGACGGTGAGCCCGCATCGTAATAAACGCCGACCGGATCCACCGTCATGCTCAGGGGCGGCGCGCCTTCCGCACCTAGCTTCAGCGAGCGGTAGAAACCGTCTTCGAGCGCGATGTAGGGCAGATTGTTTTCTCTGGCGTACTCGCGCGCCTTATCTGCCGTCGGCTTGTGTCCCCAGCCGACAACGGCCTGCGGAACCGATTCAGGACCTTTCGATCTCTCAAAGCCTTCAAGCGCGCCGTACAAGTTTCTCTCCGGCTCGAGAAACTGCGGCAGACTGTTGATTCGGCGGATGCCAGGCGAAAAAACTTTAATCAAAACATCCTCCGATCGAAAAAGCCGTCTCTTCCGGCTCGCGCTCAAATTTTAGGATTCTCTCATGTTGAGGAGAATTCTCCTCTGAGAGTTTCCCGAATGTCTTCAGGCCGCAGCTTTTCAGGGAGAGACCCTGTTCTGCCGCGAGCCAGAAAAACCCAGGCAGTTTCCGCTTCTGCCGCATTTTCTGCCGGCGTCCTTGCTGCATCTGCTGCCCCATCCAATGCCTTCAGCCCCGGAATATGGTCGCCGTACAGGAAAGCAACAGCGTGCAGACGACCAGTCGATGCCTCTTCTGCAATATGCGCGGCACCGTCATCAAGTCTGCGCATGTGAGACGCATACCGCTCCACCTCGCTCATGCGGCTGCCTTCCGGACAACAGGCTTCATCCCACGGTCCGTGCGCTTCCATGGTGATGACAAAAAGAAATGTTGGCTCGCGGCAGGATTTCAGGAATCCTGCAGCTGCTTTCAGCAAAGCGCCGTCATCAACATATCTGCCGCAGCGCGGGAATTGCCGACCGTTTTTTTCCTTGGCCCAGGCATCCAGGGCTTTCAGATCCATGAATGCATCGAAGCCGAGATTCGGCATGACTTCAGCGCGATCGAAAAAGCGGGCGTCGTTCGGATGCCATACCACGGTTCGATAGCCTTTGGCCTTTAGATCACGGGCAATGCTTGCCATCGGCTCCATAGCCGCAAGCCGGTACGGATCAAAGCCGTAGGTTTCCGTTTCTTCCGGCGAAATGCCGGTCAGCACGGCAAATTCGCTGCGCATCGTATAAGCACCCCGCCAGTCAAGCGAGAGAGCGCCACCACTCCCCGCTTCGATCAACGCGTCAATGGCAGGGGCAGCACTCGAGCGCTTCAGCTTCTGACCGATTCGACAAAAAGATTCCGCCTGCACGAGGAGAAGATGAGGTGAGGCAGGAGAAACTGCCCTCATATCTTTGTCAGCAGCGGTTTTGGCGGTAACCGACGATCGGCTTTGCTGACTTCTCTGAACCGGCTCTTCAAATCGAAACCGCGCACGAATGGCAAGACGTCTCCGTGCATGCCACAAAAGATGCAGAAGTGCTGCGCCCATCGGCGTGTAGGTCCAGGCATCTGCATTGGCTTTGAATTTCAAAGGATGTACCGAGAAGACCCGATCGAGGAGGCGGCTTTCATGCCTCGCCCATTCGTTCAAAAACCACAGCAAGCCGACATCAAGAAAAAGAATGACGGCGCGTTCAATGTATGAAAGGCCCAGCGGCGCTTCCTCCGCCACAATGCAGCCCATCAAGATTGCCGCGGAAACGAGGAGCGGCCAAACCCACAGGGGTGCGTAGCCGAAATAAAGCCTGGGGTATCGCAGCGCATGACCGGCGAGGAAAACGTCTGAGAAAACGAGCGGCTCGTCCAGAATCTTTACTTTGAGGCGATTGCCCGCCCATAGCAGAACGATAAGAACCAAACCGATCCCGACGACAGACCACAAGCGATTAAAAACTGCCGTCAGAAACGAGAAAACAACCAGCACTATCAAACCGGACGCAAGCGCACCAATCCATCGGCTTGTTTTTGACTGCGCCGCCGCTTCCAGCGTCAGACCGGCCTTAACCGGGCTCGGTATTGAAAAACGGTCCGCAACCGTCAGAATCAATGCCAGAGAGAAGCATGCTGCATACCATTCCACTGCCGCGTAGCTCGCCAATCCCTCTGCTGCTTTCGACAACGCAGCTATGCCGTTCGGCCCGATGAGCGCTTCAAGAAATTCATTCATCGCGCCCCCTCTTCCCGCTTATCCGTTGCGCCTTGCTTTCCGAATCGGGCTCAACGGTAAAGAAGAAGCCTTCCAGGAAAAAGCCCTGCGCCCAGTGCGGCAGAAGATTCAAAAGACGGATGCCGAAGGCAAGGATCCAGGGAAATGCAAATTCCCGCTTCCCTGACTCGATTGCAGCCTTGATCTTTCGAGCCGCGTGCTCCGCTGAGCAAAGCCAGGGCTTCGCGCCGATATAGCGCCGGCTCATGTCGGATTCAACATATCCGGGAAATATCACGGTGACGCCGATGCGGTGCTTTTGCAGCAGCCGGCGCAAGGCTTCGCCGTACGTTTTCTGCGCGGCCTTGGACGCAGAATAGCCCGGCGACCCGGGCAGCCCCGTAAGCGCCGCCAGCGAAGCAATGAATGCGATCTGAACCGGCTTGAATTCAGCATCAGGAGACACGCCCTTTTCCGAACGAAGCTGAAGCACGGCGCGCGCAAACGAATTGGCCGCCAGAATGTTGCCGACGGCATTGACTTCCAGCTCTCGTTTCAAATCGTCCATGCGTTCCGGGAGGTACCAGCGTTCAATATTGTCGCCCTCTCCTCTCCGAGACTTTGCCACCACAATTGGTTCGACCGAAGCAGACACGCCGGAACAGAGAATCAGCCGATCTGCACCGAGAACTGCCGCCTTGAACGACCAGGCTTCGAGCGCAGAACGATCACGGATGTCGAAGGCATCCGTTTCTGCCGTTGCGCCTAGCGATTCGGCTTCGTTCTTCAAGCGTGCCAATACGGCCAGCTTGCGTCCGGCAAGAAGCAGATGAACGTTCTTTTCCGCATAGGCTCTGAAGAGCGCTTCGCCGATGCCGCCCGTTGCGCCGCAGATGGCGACAACCCGCTTTGCCGGTCCTTTTCCATCCGCGTCGTCCTTGATGCTACGATTCAACGTCTGCATTTCTTGATCGGGCCTTTTACAAACTTTCTCTTGGACCGTTCCAGCCTGCCTGGATCACAGCCTGTACGGTCAGGCCAATGCTGAAGCTGAAGCCAGCTTCAGCGCCAGCGCCGCAGACGCGCTTTCCGTCAGCGGCTTCACCCAGCACTCGCCGCCGTCGGGATGCCGTTCAAGCAGCTTGTCTCCAGTCGGAATCTTAGAGACGACTCTGAAGCCCTGCTTTTCGTAGAAGTGTCTTGCCCTTTCGTTGTCCTTCCAGCAATGCAGCGCAAGCGAGGAGAAGCCGGTATCGCGCGCCAGATCAGATGCGAGATTCAGGATGAGGCCGGAGAGGCCCATGCCGCGGAATTCCGGCGACACCCAAAGCGTATTGATCCAAAGTGAATCCGGATACTTGGCCTCAAGAAGCGCTCGAACCGCTTCAATGCGGCGTTTCGGCAAAAATCCTTCCATGACTGCCGGGACAGTCTGGTGCTTGGCATCATAGGCAAAAAACATGCCGCCGATCTGTCCGGCAACTTCTACGAGCAGAACGTGGTTGTAGCTGTATGCTTCATGACCCCGACCCAAAACCAGCTTCAAAACTGCCGTAGATGTCATGCCGGGGAAAAGACCGTCGAACAGGTAGTCAATGACGCCTTCGGAAACTTCCCGAATCGTTTCCGCAACGAAATCGGCGTCTTCTGCCGTTGCCCAGCGTACGTTGAGATTCTGCATGTTCTAAAGATTAAAAAGAAAGAGGGTTCCGGTTATTTTGAGATTTATCGAATGATTCGAGCCGTGTAGCTGCCGCGCAAAGGCTTCACTTCGGCTGCGGACCGCTGAAAGCGCATGACGGCATCCGCCGCTGCCAGCTCCATGGCGCGCTGAGTATAAAAATTCCCGCGAATCAGCGCCCGTTCTCCGAGAACGCGTTTGAAATCGCGGTACAGTTTCATGTTTGGCGGTTGTGGAGAGCGCCAAAAATCATCCAGCGTTGAAAAGGGATAGGACTGCGTAAGCCCCGGCAGGTTGTAAATGCTTTTGCCGAGGCAATACACAGGCTTGCCGACTGAAAGCGCCATAAGACCAACCGTGCTGTTAACCAGCACGACGCCCCGGGACTTTTCGATCATCTGCGCGGTATTCCCGTCCTCAACAAAGCAGACGCGGTCAGCGATGCCGAGTTCTTTTGCAAATCCCTGAATGAACTCGCCGTATTTGATCAGACCGTTGTCGAGCGGATGATTCTTGATGAGAAGACGCGTCCCCGACATTGCCGATCGGGCAAAAGAAGCCAAAACGTCGGCAATCGCTTCCTGAACACGCACATAAGGCGAATAAAGCTGTATCTGGCTGTCGGAAACAAGCTGAAGCGGGAAGAAGAAGTACGAACCTTTCTGTTCAAAAAACGCTTGCAGGCGTGCTTTGGAAGTTTGATTCCGTTCTCTTCTTGTTAAGTATCTCGGCAGAATGCCGATCAGCTCGAAAAAAATGTTCGTTGGACGATGGGTTCTGTAGTGACGAAAGAAAGGCCAGAGAAAGAAATTGCCGGTGTGATGAAGAATGGCCTTCCAGACCTTGTCGCGAATATCGTTTTCTACAGGCTCGGCTTTCGGATCCTTTAGATTCTTTGCCGCTTCATGAATTTCATGTGCGCTCGTCGGGAGAGACGATCGACCGTTCACGCCGTTTTCCTCCAGTGTGGAAAAACCTGCGCGAAGATAGCCTTCTTCAAAAACCCAGACGCGGATGCCGCGAACGCGGGCAAGGCGAATGGCCTCCCAGTGCATAGGACGCCAGTCGCCGTAGACGCAAATATCTGTAATGCCGAGTTCTCGGTAGAGAGAACCTATCCAGGCAGGCCATTCATAGAGGTTGCCGTGGTAATTGATGGCTTTGTTGAAAATGCCCCAAAGGAAAACGTCACCGCCGCAGAAATTCACCTTATGGACGGCAGCGCCGCACTGACGGAGATGTGAAGCCAGAAGTCTGAAAAAGCCGCTCTGCGGACCCTGCAGCAATAAAAAAGATCTGCCGAGAAGCAACTCATCCGACTTGCTGTCGAAGCTATTTACGTTTTTATCTGCCTCCTTTCTTGATGCTTCCATTTCCTGCAAAGTCCTTTCGATTCGACGGCGAAATCATGCATTTTATGGAATTGAGGCTCCGTTGAAACATGAACTAGTATTTATACTAGGATCATGTAGCGACGTATTTTTCATAGGTTTTGGATTAATCGCCACCTTAAGAGTTAATGGAAAAATTTTAATTCATATCATTCTTTCTGTTAGAAAGAAACTCTTATTTCAAGAATACGCAGAAAAATTTGCTGGTTTGATTTTTTCTGAAAAATATGGTACAAAATGAGTACTCTTGGCAACGGTCAAGAGGTGTGTGATTGAAGTCAAGACTTCAACCAAGATCTCGCCGCTGGCGACGCTTGACCGCGCGGTCAAGTTCGCATAGAGAGCTAAGATCATGAGAATTGATGTCACTTGGCAGCTATTCATACTGATTGTATCGTAATCGATGATTGCATATCGAACAGGTTTTTTCTTGTTCGTTAAAGAGTAGCCGATTTGTTCTTGAATCGCGTTCATGCGTAACCCGACCAGTTAGGAATGCTACTCTCCGTCTGGCGGGTTAATAGCACTATACATAATGAATAGAAGCGAATGGATAAATAAACAAAACAAAAAGCATTCTTCGCAGTACACCCATATTGATCACCGAATATCTTTAAATCATTGTTGCGGCCATATATTTTCTCCAACGAAAGTAGCCTCGCATGGGTTTTATCCTTTCATTCATTATACAATTAAACAAAGAAAGTATAAAAAAGACCCCAAAACACGCGATATTTATTACGCAGCTCACATTGACTCATGGATATATCGATATTACGCGTACTTAATCAATGAGCAGTACAATAAAATAATACGAGAAAAAGGTATTCAATCAGCCCCTATAGCCTATCGCACAGACTTAGGAAAAAATAATATACATTTTGCTAAAAAAGCATTCGATTTTTTACTAAAAGCAAAAAGTGCCTTCATCATTGTTGGCGACTTTTCACATTTTTTTGATGAACTTGATCACAAATATTTAAAAAATCAAATAATAAAATTATTCAATTTTGATTCAAAACTTCCCCCAGATTACTACGCTGTTTTTAAAAACCTGACGAAATACTCGTTTGTTGAGTTATCGGATTTGCTGGAAATCAACAAACTTCGCCCAGACAGAATTGGGGTACGACATTTCAATAAATCCACGAATTTTAAAACAGCGCTACCTGATCAAAAATTAAATGATTTCAAGCATCTGATTAAAAGGCCCGTTGAATTCAAAGGAATTCCACAAGGTTCTCCGATAAGCGCAGCACTAGCAAATGTTTACATGCTTGATGCAGATAAAAAATTATTTGATTTTATCTGTAAAGACCTAAATGGCCTATACATGAGATATAGCGATGATTTTATTGCCATCATCCCGATGAATGATAATCTAAAAGAAATTACTAGAATAAAAGATTTTATAATTCGAACATTATTAGATATTCCAAATTTGAAATTAGAGGAATCTAAAACAAAATGCTATTTCTTCGAAAACAACAATATAAAACGCATCTTCAATGATGACAGCTCAAGAAAATCAGTTGTAATTGATTTTCTAGGATTTTCTTTTAATGGCTCTTCAGTTAAAATTCGCGAAAAAACTATTACAAAATTTTATACAAAATTATATAGAAAAGCACGAACAATTATTCAAAAGAAAGGATATGTCAACGGGAAACACATAAGTAGAAAAGAATTATATCGGCTGTATTCATACAAAGGAAGTTTTGGATATCAAGCAAGACTTGCTCGCAGGAAGGGTTTGCACTTAGGCATCTCAAGTGTTCAAGGCAATTTCATTGATTATGTTGCAAAATCTCAGCAAATTTTTAATGACCAAAATATAAAAAATGCAACAAAAAATCATATGCAAAAGATAAGAAAAGCTCTTAGAAATATTCCTTGATTGTATTTTACAATTTTAAATTAACTATATATTGCTTTCGTTTTTCTATTATTTTAAACAAATAAGATTCCATTAAAATAAATGAGATAAAAAATACCTTTAATGCAGTGAACCTTTTATTAATCCCTTATCACGCCCCTCTTTAATCTTCAGGCATCAGCTAATTGCGCACTCGCGATCAACCGCTGAAGCTCTTCAGCTTTTCTCACTTCAAGCTTTCGGTAAAGATTGGCCCGGTGGTTTTCCACTGTTCTTTGCGAGATTTTCAGCCGTTCGCTGATTTCGGCGTTTTCTACGCCGCTCAGCAGCAACATCGCAATCTGCCTTTCTCTTTCCGTAAGACGGCCGCAGCGTCGCCGAGCTTCAGAAGGTGCAACCGTTCCGGCTTTCTGAAGCACATCCGCAGCTATGGCCTTTTCAATAATGCGCTGCACCTTGTCTGGGTCCAACGGCTTGGGCAGGAAATCAAATGCGCCGAACTTCATCGTCTGCACGGCCGTTTCGATATCGCCGTGCGCAGAAATGAAAATGACCGGCGTCACGATTGCTCGTTCCAGAAGAATGCGCTGCAGATCCAGCCCGGAAAGACCTGGCATTCGGATGTCAAGAAGAATGCATCCCGGCCTGCTCGGCTGGTCTTCCCGCAGAAAGGAGGCCGCATCGGCCCAGGCCGACACTTCGTAACCTTCATGCCGCAGCATGAATGACAAGGATGCACGAATCGCAGCATCGTCATCTACGATCCGAATGAGCGGGAGTTCCTCAGTCTGATGCATTTTCTGACACCTCCGGAAGAGAGAGCGAAGCACCGAGTCCGCCTGCGGCTGACCGGAACAATTCCAATCTCCCGCCATGAGCTTCAGCTATGGAGCGCACAATAGCGAGACCCAGCCCGAATCCGTCCGGCTTGGTTGACTCCAGTACGCTTTCAATCTCGGCAAGCCTGCCGGCTTCAAGCTTCGGCCCCCGGTCCGTAACGATCAGCTGCAAGCCGCCCCGCCCGACGTCTTTCGATAAAATCAGACTGATTGCTGGATCAGTCATCCCTACCTGCGCCTCCGCGGCGTTGCGAAGGAGATTGACAATGGCAAGTTCTATTTCAAACGGGTCGATGAAGACAAAACCGTCATCTGTCACAGCCGTTTCTACCGGCACATATCCCAACGACGTCGAATGAAAGCTTCGAACCGCTTCCTCAGTTATTTCTGAAAAACGGCGTGCATCGCGCCTCACTTCTCTTGACCTTGCATAGTCCCTGATCTTTTGAACAATCGCGTCGGAGCGCTTCGTTTCCATCAGAATGCCGTCGGCCGCCTCAAGCATCTCGGCCGACCCCTGGTGCTTCAAAAGCATTTTCTTGAGCGAATACGCCCAGAGGCCGATTGCACTGAGCGGCTGCCGGATTTCATGCGCGAACAGAGTGCTCATCTGTCCGATTACGCCGACTTTCTGTATTTTGCTCAATCTTTGCGCGACCGTTTTTGCCTGCCGTTCCGCTTCCTTTTGCTTGTCGAGCGCCTCCGAGAGCGCCTCCGTGCGCTGCCGAACCAGACGTCCCAAAAGCAAGCTGTTGGCGACCAGAGCCCCAAGACCGGCAAATGCAAAATAGAACCAAGGCTTGTATTCATTCCAGATGCGCGGCAGCGACCATCGGCGAAGCGGGGCATTGAAGTCTTTTTCCAGCACCCGCAGCATCCGATCCGTCTCACTGAAGTCAGTGGCAACCTGCCATGAGAAGCCATCGCTTGTCGGCGGCATAGCCAGAAGCGCCAGGGTGACGGCTCTCGATATGGCGGGCGGCGCTGCCGGCGTTGTTGCGAGCGTCAAGTTCGGGTACAGCTTTGTCGAATGGAAGCAGTGCAAAGACGTATGCTGCTGTGGATTAAGAACGCGCAGCCTGGCAGTCTCCACGACATGGGTCTCGGCATACCATTCAATCAAGCATGCCGGCAGAACCACCGCATCGGCAACGCCCTGCTTCAGCGTTTCGAGCAGCGCTGGAAGTTCTGCTCTCAAAGGAATCAGCCCGCCGATTTTTCCTTCTGGTACTTTTTCGACAAATTCGGCACGAAGCATGTCGGCCTGCGCGCCGGCTTCATCAGGATTGAACGCAACGCGGGCTCCTTTCAGATCCTGAATTCTCTGCATGGCAAGCTCTTCGCCGCGAACCAGCACCAGCGCGCCATCCGATTGGTTGGGATCTTCCGCCCGATTCGACACCATCGTAGCCAGATCCCGGGCACCGAAAGGCAAAGCCTGACGATAGATTGCCCCGGAAGCTATGAAAAAAGCGGCTTCCCGATGCTCTACTGCCCCAAGAAGCGCAGCTTTCGGCTTGAGACAAACCTCGATCTGATAATCCGGCAAAGCAGCGGCGAGCGCCGTCTGCGTATTCCGCACCAGCGGTTCATGCATGTCGGAAACGTCGTCCAGAGCAACAAACAGCTTCAGGCTGTCAGCACAAACAGGAACCGATGCCAGCAAGAGAATCAGGCAGAACGGCAATGCCCTTTTCATTTGAGACTCCGCTTCAGGAAGCGATGCATCTCTTCAGCCGCCACTCTGCCGAAACCGTTGGCCTTTGCGAATGCCGTTCCTGTAATGTACGAACGGCCGTGAAAACCGCCGCACACTTCGCCTGCCGCATAAAGACCAGGGATGGGTGCGCCTTTGGAATCCAGCACCTCGGCATCCGGCGAAACGACAAGTCCGCAGTATGTACCCATCACGCCCGCCTGAGCCGGCATGATGAAGTACGGAGGATGTTCGATGCAGATCGGAACGCCGTAACCGGACGACAGGGATCGGCGGCCGATCGGATCCTTCCCGATGGGAGCCTGCGCGTTGTATGCGTCGACTGTTCGCTGCACAGCCTCAGCGTCGAGACCGGCTGCGGCTGAAGCCTGCGCAATTGTTTCACCCCGGAAGACATAGTCGGGAATCACGCCTTCATCAATGCTTCGCCACAGCAGCGCGTCGTTGGGACGCACCCGCATTTGCCTGCGCCTCATTTCGTCGTCAAAAAGAATGTACGTTCCGTATCCCGGCTCACGAAGCGCTGCTGAGCCAAGATCCTTGTAGGGGATCGACTCATCTACAAAACGCTTGCCCTTTTGATTAAGAATGATCCCTCCAGCGTAGTAGACAAGCGTAAAGTCCCGGATGCTCGACGGATGCATCGTGAAGCCATATGAAGCAGTGATGAAATCCATGTCGCGTAGCGTCGCGCCTATTGCTGCCGCCATCACA
Source organism: uncultured Sutterella sp. (assembly GCA_905213905.1). Lineage (GTDB taxonomy): Bacteria > Pseudomonadota > Gammaproteobacteria > Burkholderiales > Burkholderiaceae_F > Sutterella. The sequence continues at coordinate 27,398 of CAJMKD010000017.1, forward strand.
AGCCCGTCGCCGTCGGAACCGATGCCGGAAACTCGGGCCGCCCGCTCCATCAGCGGCGCGTACTTTTTCATCAGCGTCTTGTTCCGCGAGAAGCCGCCCGTCGCAATCAGCACTGCCCGGCTTCGGATCGTCCGGCGCTTGCCTGCCATCCGTGCCTCAACACCTGCAATGCGGCCGTTTTCGATCAAAAGCTTCGATGCCCTGGCTCCGACAACAACTCGCACGCCGCCTTTGAGGGCTTCCAGCAAAAGCAGGTTGACGACAGCCGCAGGATCAAAGGTGTGCGCTCTCGGCACGCTCATGCCGCTCGCAAGCGAAATAGACATAGGCTTCACCCCGCGGGCAAGCACCCACTCATACTGCTTGCGGCTGACCTGCACCAGACGGCGGACCAGCCGGACATCATTTTTGCCGCCGCCCGTGCGAAGCATGTCGTCGACAAAGAGTTCATCCGAATCCTCAATGCCAAGCCGTCTCAGCATTGCTGTTCCTGAAACCGCCCACTGACCGCCGCAAATAATGGAGGATCCGCCCACAAAGGGTTCTTTTTCAAGCACAACGACTCGCTCAATGCCGAGCTCAATCGCGCGGCATGCTGCAGTAAGACCTGCTGCGCCGCTCCCAATAATGACGACGTCTGCATCTGCCGGCAGAAGCTCTGCCTTCTCTGCTGCGAAAGCGCTGCGGGCTCCTTGGGCAAAAGCACAGCCAAGTGCGGCTCCCGTCAATAGCAATGTTCGTCGCTGCATTTGCTCCCCCTCTGCTTTGATTCTGCAGCAAAGACGCCGCAGACAGCAGCTGCACCGAATCACGCCTTGCCGCGCATCACTGTACCTAGGTACGGCCTGAGAAAAACTGTATGCGTGCAGACGTTTTCAACGTTGCAGCACAAGACCAAAGGAGATAAAAACATGACAAACCGCAGAACCTTCATCAAAGCCGGTTTATTGACCGCCGCTGCAGGCATGACCGCCTCCGCGTCAGCCGTTCCGCTTTCTGCAGGAAAATGGGATGAGGAATTCGACTTCGTCGTGATCGGCGCAGGTGCTGCCGGCCTGGTTGCGGCAAGCCACGCTGCTGAAGCCGGCCTCAAGGTCCTTGTTGTGGAAAAAATGGGCCTCGTCGGCGGTTCATCGCTGCTTTGCGGCGGCAAGTGGTCTGTTGCCGGGACCGAAATGCAGAAATCCAAAGGCATTGAAGACAGTGCCGACAAATTCTTCGAAGACATGATGAAGACGGGACAGAATATGAATGATCCCGCCCTCGTGCGCGCCTTCATCAAGGCTTCGAAGGAAGAATACGACTGGGCTCTGAAGCAGGGTCTCAAGCCCTCAACCGTGGCTATTGCTTCGGGCATGAGCGTTCCTCGTGCGCATGCCTTCGAGCCGCCTGAAGTCATCGGCTTCTATCAAAAGTATGCGACAGAGAAAGGCGCAGAAATCCGGCTCAATACAGCAGCAAAACGCCTGATCTGGGATTCGGATGCTTCCCGAGTTGCGGGCGTCCGCATTGAAAGAGCAAAGAAACTCTCGACCGTCAAGGCAAAGCTTGGCGTTCTGGTTGCTGCCGGCGGATTCTCCCGCAATCCGGACATGCTCGGCAAATATGCGCCGCCCATGAAGTGGGCCGCCGTCATCGCCGGCATGGGCACGACGGGCGACGGCATGCTGCTCGCACAGGATTGCGGCGCTGACGTGCTGGACACCAACTACGTCAAGGCTTCCTATGGCTTCCGTCTCAATCCGACAAGCATCAGTGACATGACGACGATTTATTACGCCGGTGCCATTATTGTCAACAAGGATGCCAAGCGCTTTGTCAACGAATCTCTGAGCTACAAGCTTCTTGGCGACGAGGCCCTCTCTCAGCCCGAACATAAGAGCTGGCTGGTCTTTGACGATGCGATGCGACGCGAACAGATGAAGATACGCGCCATCGACAAGAAGATGTGGGCCCCGTTTGATGAAGGCAAGTCCGTTGCATTTGCCGTGAGCGGCGAAACCATTGAAGAAACCGCACAAAAAGCCGGTCTTGATCCGAAAGCTCTGGCCGAAACAGTGCGCGAATACAACGAAGCTGCGCCGGCAGGCAAAGACACGCTCGGACGCACGTCGCTTTCTTCCGGATACGGCAAGCCCATCCCTCTTGCCAAGGGACCGTTCTTCATTATGCCGGCAACTGCAGGCATGATTGGGACGTACTGCGGCGTTCGGATTGACCCGAAGGCGCACGTCATCGACGTCTTCGGGGATCCGATTCCCGGACTGCTTGCTGCCGGCGAATGCACGGGCGGCGTGCACGGCGCAGCTTACATGACCGGCAGGGCTTTCGGAAAGGCAATTGCGTACGGCCGCATCGCAGCGCACACCATTATCGAGAGTTCAAAGAAATAGGCAAGCTGCTTGACTAAAAACTCTGCTTCCTGAATACTCAGCGCCCGTTTCGCACTGCGAGACGGGCGCTGGCATTATGTATGAATTTAATCGGCAGCGTCGCCCTGCGTCATTGCTTCGACTTCCGCTCTAGCCTTCGGCAGTTCCTCACAGACAATGTCGATCGCCCGATGAACATGTTCAAAGTCATGCGCCGCCGACAGGAAGAACCGCAGGCGCGCCGCGCCCTCCTCCACCACCGGATAAATGATCGGCATAACGTTGATGCGCCGCTCAAAGAGGCGCGCCGCAAGCTTGCCGGCGAGCAGCGAGCTGCCGAGCATGACGGGCACCACGGCATAGCCTTCCGCCGCGCCGGTGTCGAGTCCCTTTTCCTTCGCATAGCGAACGAACTCGTGGCTCACGTCCTGGAGCTTCTTCACTCGCCAGGGCTCCGCGAGCATCATCTCCAGCGCCCGCTTGGCTGCGGCCGCAAGCACGGGCGACATGCCGACGCTGTAGACGAAGCCCGGCGACGTGAACTTCAGAAGCTCAACAAGCGCCTTCGTGCCCGCAATGTAGCCTCCGCACGTGCAGCAGGTTTTGGAGAGCGTCCCCATCCACATGTCGACGTCCTTGGGCGACACGCCGAAGTGCTCCGCCGTGCCGCGGCCGGTTTTGCCGAGCACGCCGAGCGCATGGGCTTCGTCGACCATGAGGAAGCACCCCCAGGCCTTCTTGAGGCGAATGAGGTTCGGCAGATCGGCCACGTTGCCGTCCATGGAGAAGACGCCTTCCGTCACGATCAGCGCGCGCTGCGCCTTGGGACGGTGCTCCTTCAGGAGACGCTCGAGCGACGCCATGTCGTTGTGCGGAAAGCTGATGCGCTTCGCGCCCGAAGTCATCGCGCCCATCACGATCGAATTGTGCGAAAGCGAATCGTGGAAGATCACGTCCTGCGGACCGAAGAGCTTCCCGATCGTCGACACGTTCGTTGCGTGTCCGCTCACGTAGACGACGCAGTCCTCCGCCTCATAGATGTCGGCGAGCTGCTTCTCGAGCGCACGGTGCGGCGGGCGTTCGCCCGAGACGAGGCGGGAAGCCGAGGCGCTCGTGCCGTAGCGCTGAAGCGCTTCCTCGGCGGCTTCCGCCAACGCCGGATGGCCGTTCAGATCGAGATAATCGTAGGTGGAGAAGTTGAGGTACTTCACGCCGCCGATCGAGGTTTCAGCCTTTGCAATGCCGTCATGGCAAAGGAAGAAAGGATTGAGGATGCCCGCGCGCTTGGCAACCTCCTGCTCCATGCGGAGCTGCTTCAGGGCAGGAAACTCCTCGAACGAGGTCATCTTCGGGTCCGGCTTCCAGATCGCCGCGTCAAGCGTGCGTTCCGCGCCGCCCGACGCGCCGGGTCGGCGCAACGATTTCAGCAGCGACGATCTTTCTCCGGCCGAGAGGCCGAAAAGGCGGTTGCCGGATCCTGCGTTCGAAGCATGTTCTGCCATGATGTTCGTCAGCTCCCAATGTTCTTAAGTACGTCAGACTTCATTTCGTCGCTCATCACAACGCCGTGCTTTTCTGCGAGCACGTCGAGCGCCTGCTCATCGGTGCTCTTCTTGGCAATCATCTGCCAGAAGCGTTCGGCAATGGTGCGGATCGTTGCACCGCCCGAAAGCGACACGGCCGGAATTTTAAGGCCGAGCCGCTCTTCGAGCGCAGCCGCGAGCTCGACCACCATGAGGGAATCCATGCCGATGTCGGCGACCGGCTGATTGACGTTGAGCCCCGTGGCAGCCACACCCATGAGCGACGCCACTTCTTCGGCCACGTAGCCCGTGAGCATCGCAACGGCTTCTTCCTCGGTCTTGCCGGCAAAGCGGTCTTCGAGCGAAACCTTTTCGTCGCGCGCCGTGCCGACGCTCGACCAGATCGGCGCAAAGCGCTCGGATCCTGCCGCCGGCAGATCGGCGAGGCGCTGCCAGTTGACGGCAAAGAAGGACATCGACGGCTTGCCCGAAAGAATGCCGGTCTCGAGCGCGTCGAGCACATCGGCCGAGCTGAGCGCCGGTGTACCGAGCGTCATCTCAAGCACCTTCTTGGCGGAGGGATTGCTCTTCAGCATGCCGACGTCGCTCACAGGGCCCCAGCCGATCGAGAGGGCGCGAATGCCTGCGCCGCGCGCTTCCTCGACTACCTTTTCCATCGCCGCATTGGCCGCCACGTAATTCGCCTGGCCGGGATTCCCGAGAAGAACCGTCGCGGAAGAAAACACCGCGAAGAACTTCGGCGCAAGAGACTTCATGCGGATATAGTCGAGGAGCCGCTCTGCGGCGACGACCTTCGGCCGCCAGGTTGCGGCGCAGTCGTCGTCCGTCAGGTTGCGGATGAAGGCGTCGTGAATCACGCCGGCGGCGTGCACGATGCCAACAACGGGCGGCAGGCCCTGCAGCGCTTCATCGAGCTTCTCAAAGACTTCGCTCTTGTCCGCAGCACCGAGATCGACCGCGGGCGTCCTCACCGCAACGCCGCGCGCAGTCAGCGCTTCGACAAAGGTCCTGGCGGATTCGGTCGCGCCGCTTCTCGTGACGAGGACGAGCGCCTTTGCGCCGCGTTCGGCCATGCGCTCGGCCGTCTTCCGGCCGAGGCCGCCGAGGCCGCCCGTGATGATCACGGTGCCGCCATTGCACATTGAAGCAAAGGAAGACGCATCGGCGTTTTCGGCCGCAGAAGCGTTGCGGTCAAGATCGGTCTTCACGACGACGAGCTTCCCGATCTGCTGCGAGGCCTGCATCGTCTGGAAGGCTTCGGCCGCGTTTTCGGCCGCGAACATCATGAAGGGCAAAGGCCTGAAGTCGCCCTTCTCGAAATGATCGAGCACTTCGGAGAAAAGCCTGCCGGCAAGCGCCGGCGCATCGACGAGAATCTGGTCCGCATCGATGCCGAAGTAGGAGATGTTCCGGCGGAACGGGCGCAGGAACATCGGGCTGTCGGCATAGAAGTCGCGCTTGCCGAGCTCGAGGAAGCGGCCGAGCGGCGCAAGAAGCTCGAGCGACTTTTCCGCGCCCGCGCCCGCGAGCGAATTGAGCACGAGATCCACGCCCCGGCCGTTGGTGTCGCGGCGGATTTCATCCGCGAAGGCGAGCGAGCGCGAATTGTAGACATGCTTCACGCCGAGACGGCGGAGCAGCGTGCGCTTCGCGTCGGTGCCCGCCGTCGCATAGACCTCAAGGCCGAGGAGCGAAGCGACCTGAATCGCCGCCAGACCGACGCCGCCCGCAGCGCCGTGAATCAGAATGGATTCGCCCGGCTGCGCGCGTCCGAGCCAGGACACGGCGTACCAGGCCGTGAAGAAGGCCACCGGCACAGAAGCGGCTTCGGCGAAGGACAGCGACGCCGGCTTTTTCGCTGCAGCCGTTTCCGTCGTCGTGATGACGGAGCTGAAGCAGGCGGGCGCAAAAGCAACCACCGCATCGCCGGGACGGAACTTCGTCACGCCCGAACCCACACCCGTCACAACGCCTGAAGCTTCGAGACCCATCGTGGGACCCGAGAAGCCGTTTTCAAGCGCATCTTCGGGGAGCATCCCCATCGCCCACATGACGTCGCGGAAATTGAGGCCGGTCGCTCGAACGTCCACGCGGATTTCGTCCGGCGCGAGCGGCTTCTGCGCGTCCTCGCGCTTCCAGTAGAGGCGCTCAAGGCGGCCCGGCGAATCAAACGCAAGCGTCTTCGCGCACGATCCGGACGCTTCGTCCGCCATCCTGCGGCGGCTCGCCGAGGTCACAGTGCGCACGAAGAGCCGGCCGCCGAGAACGGCCGCTTCGTCGCGAACCGTTTCGGGATCCGCAGCAAAAGCTCCTGCCAAGGCCGCGGCGCGCGCGAGCGTCTGAGGCTCGTCATCTGCCGCCGAGAGAACCGCTGCTGAAACAGAGCGGCACTCATTGCGGAAGACGCGCACCATTGCCATGGCCGCATCGCCGGCAGCCGTGCCGAGCGGCGCGCCCGGCAGGCCGCTCACGGCCGGGACAACGAAGAGGAAGCGAAGATCTTCCGGCATGTCCGTCGTATCAGCAGCCGCTTCGAGCGCCTTCAGCAGGCCGAACATGGCGGTCGGGAAATCGTTCTTATTGTCGAAACCGAACGAAGCCACGCACGTCGAGTGCGGCTTGAGGCTTCTCAGAGCCGCATTCCAGTCCGTGCCTTCTGCGCCTTCATCCATGCGGACAACTTCAGCATCCGGCCTTGTCCCGCGGAATGCCGCTTCAAAAGCCGATGCCGTTGCCGTGCTCTCGATCATGAACAGACGTCGGGACTCGGCAGCCGCAGATTCGACGGCAGCTTCATCGCAGCCCTTCGCGGGCGCGTCGGCGGCATCCCCCTTCTTCACGCCCAGGAGACAGATTCTCGGCGCAAGAAGCGATGCTTCATCAAGCGCTTCAACGCCGAACCCGGCCGCCGCCATGGCCGAGCGCCAGGCATCGGCCGAAGCGAGGCGCGAAGCGGCTCGTCCCGCTTCGCGCGTCCACCAGTCGGGATCCGCGCCTTCAAGGAAGTTCGACGGTTCATTGGGCTTTGTTTCGCAGAGCATCATGATGCCGCCCGGAAGGAGCGCGTCATGAATCGCTGAGAGCGCTTTCGGCACGTTTTCCGCATAAGCGAGCCCGTTGGGAAGCAGCGCCCAGTCGAAGCGGCCGAGATCATTCGCGCCATCGCCCTTTTCAAGCACATCGAGCGTCGAGAACGTCAAGCCCGGCTGATGGCCGAGCTCCGCCTTCGCGCGCTCCACCGCCTGCGCGTTCTGCAGCACGACATGGAGCGCCGAGCGGTCGGACATGGCCGCACGAATGCCCGAAAGCACGCTGCCGCCCGCAGCGGCGACGTAAAGGCCGCGCACGCGCGCGCCCGAACGCGCTGCGCGCGCTTCTACGACGCGCACCCAGTGTTCAAGCGAGAGCTTCACGATCAGACCCTGCGGCATGCGCGAAACGAGCGGACGAACCGTCACGTCTCGCTTCGGAAGCACGTCGTCGATCTTCTTGTCGCCCGCAATCAGCGCACCGAGATGCTTGCCGACCAGTCCGACCGTCGAGGCAACGGGCCAGAGCGACGGGTGCTCGGCGAGCACCGTGCGGAAAAGCAGATCCGCATCAACAGGCGCATCACCTTCCGGATCGGCGGGCTTCAGACGCACCAGGCCGTCCTCTTCTTCGGCATAGCCCGCTTCCGTGAGAAGCGAAATCAGATGCGAAGCAAAAGGCTCCATGGCCGTATCGGGGAAGGACTCCGTAAAGAAAACTTCTGCGGGGACCCATTCGTTTGCATGGCCGCGCCTAAGCGCAGCCTCGCGGGCGAATGCCGCGCAGAGCCAGTAAAAGAGCACATCGGCTTCATCGGCCTTTTCCGGCGTCCAGCCGATTTCGGCAGCCGCCCGGGCGAAGGCCTCGTCAAATGCCGTCTTTTCGGCTTCGGCCAGCGCGGCCGACGTGCGCCGATCTTCATCGGCAGCGATCCAGTCGTCGAAGTAGAACGCGGGCTCAAGCCCGTTTTCCTTGTGATGAACGCGCAGGAAGCGGACGTCGCGCAGTTCCGCGAGCACTTCGCCCGAAGCGTCCATCAGCGTGAATTCAACAAGCGCGGAGCGCGGCGACACGTGAAGGAGACGAACCTCGGCCCACGCCGGCGTGCCGTCCGACCAGAGGGCGGCATTGCCGACCCAGCTCGGCAGATACGAGGCCTTGAGGTCCACCGCATCAATCGAACCCGACTGCGCCGCCGCTTCGCGAAGCGCGAGGAAGAGTCCCTGAAGCGCGCCGTCAACGAGCGCAGGCGAAAGGCCCATGCCCCCATCGGCTTCGGCGAGCCGGCTCTCGAGCTTCACGAGAATGCGCATGCCGTCGGCGGACGTCTCTGTTGGCGCATTTTCGCGCCAGGCCCCGACGATCGGACGAAACGCGCCTTCGTACTTGAGGCCGAGAGAAGCGAGCGTTTCATAGAAGCCGGTGAGATCAATGCGGTTGTCTTCGCTGCAGAAGCGCCCCGTCAGATCTCTGCGGACCGGCCGCGCCGCATCCGTGCGGACAATGCGGCCTGCGAGATGCGTCAGGTAATCCTCCTTGGAGAGGATGCCGCGCGACCCCATGGTCACGACGCCGGCCGGAGAAACGGTCGTGCGAATTTTTTTCGACGGCTGATTCTCGAGCACGAGCGGCCGGAGAATCGCGAGATTGCGGATCGCCGTTGCGCCTTCCGCCCCCTGAGAGGCGAGATAGCGGCGGCCCGCCGCAAAGACCGTTTCGAGGAACCCTGCCGCAGGGAACAGGACGGTTTCGTCGATCTCGTGCCCGGCGAGCCACGGATAGAGCGCCAGATCGATCGTGTTTTCCCAGACATTCTCAGCGTGGGCCACAGGCCAGCCAAGAAGCGGATGCGTCATCGGCGCATCGTAGAGGTGATGCGATTCCGCAGTCGGCTCCGCCCAGAACGTCTTCTTGTTCCAGGGATAGCGGGGAAGCGTGCGGTCGCGGGGAACGACGGGCCATACGGCAGAAGCGTCGACATTCACGGCCGCCATCAGCTGCGCGAGCGACTGACGCCACTGAAGGGCGTCGCCGCCGCGCGCGAGCGTGCCGTGCACGAAAACGTCCTTGCCGCTGTTCTTGGCGGTGGCTCGTACATAGCCGAGCAGAATGGCGTGCGGACCGACTTCGATGAACTGCGTCGCGCCGTCGCGCATCATGGCGCGAATCGCGCCTTCAAAGAGCACCGGACGGCGGATGTTGCGCCACCAGTAGTCGGCGTCCGCCGGTTCGCTGTCTAGCAGATCGCCCTTCACGGACGAATAGAAATCGATGTTGCCCTTAGAAGGATGAATGTCCTCGAGCGCTTCGCGGATATCCGCTTCGAGCGGCGTCATGCGCGAGCTGTGGAAGGCATACGGAAGCGCAAGCTTCTTGAAAAGCCCGCCCGCGGCCTTGATCTGAGGACCAAGCTCGTCGATCGCGGCCTTGTCGCCCGAGAGCGTGTAGTTGTCGACGGCATTGAGGCCTGCGATCTCCACGTTCGGATGCTTTTCGAGGAGCGCTTTGAGCTTTTCCTCTGAAAGCTTTGCGGCAGCCATCGTGCCGGAGCCGATCATGCGGCCCTGCAGGCTCGAGCGTTCGTAAATCACGCGGACCGCGTCCGCGAGCGTGAGGCAGCCTGCCGCCCAGGCGGCGGCCACTTCGCCGACGCTGTGGCCGGTCACCGCATCCGCATCAATGCCGCTCGAGCGCAGAACCTGCGTGAGCGCTACCTGCACTGCAAAAATCAGCGGCTGCGCGATTTCCGTGCGGTCAATGCCCCATTCCTCATGCGGGCGCGCGAACCGCTCGGCGATCTTCCAGCCGGCAAGCGGCGCAAAGCACTCGTCGATGTCGTCGATCGCGCGCCTGAACACGGGATCGCCTTCATAAAGCGCCGCGCCCATGCCGGCCCACTGGCTGCCGTTGCCTGAATAGACAAAGGCGATGCGGCCGCTGCGAACAGCGCTCGACACATGCTCGAGCGCACCCGCACAGTTCGGCGAGGATTTCGGAAGCTCGCCCGTTTTCTCGAGCGTCGTCAAGGCGGCGCAGGCATCAGAAGCGCTCTGCGGCAGCAAGGCCGCAGCGTGCGAGAGCCGCTCGCGCTGACCGGCAGCAGCAGCGGCGATGCGGTTGTACGCATCGGCATCCGCACCTGTGAGACGCGCAGCATATTCGCCCGCCAAAGCGCGGAGGCTTTCCGCGCTTCGCGCCGAAATGAGGAACGGGAGGATCCGCTCGTCTTCCGTCGCCGCTGCTGCCGGCATCGGCACCGCTTCGGGCTTTTCCTCAAGCAGCACATGCGCATTCGTGCCGCCGAAGCCGAACGAATTGACGCCCACGAGCGGCGCGCCGGCCACGGCGGGCAACGGCGTCATCTGTTGCGGCACCTGAATTCCCAAGCCCTCAAAGTCGATTGCCGGATTTAGCTTCTGAAGAAGAATGTTGGGCGGCACCTGATGCTCGAGGAGCACGGCGATCGCCTTTGCGATGCCGGCCATGCCGGAACCGGTTTCGAGGTGGCCGAGATTGGCTTTGACGGATCCGACGAGCAGCGGCGCTTCGCCCTTCTTATGGCCGAGCACCTTGCCGATGCTTTTTGTTTCGATCGGGTCGCCTGCGGCCGTGCCGGTGCCGTGCGCTTCGAGATAAGCAACACGGCTGCGGTCGACGGCCGGATCTTCATAGATGGATTGCAGAAGCCGCTTCTGCGCTTCGCCGTTCGGAAGCGCAATGCCGTTGGTGCGGCCGTCCGAATTGACGCCCGTGGCGCGAATGACGGCATGAATCGCATCGCCGTCGCGCACCGCCGCGTCGAGCGGCTTGATCAGAATGACAGCGCCGCCTTCGGCGCGCACGTAGCCGTTCCCCTCGGCGTCGAACACCTTGCAGCGGCCGTCCTTCGAAAGCATGTGCGCCTTCGAGAAGCCGACGAAGGGCATGGGCGAAAGCAGCACGTTGACGCCGCCCACGATCGCCATCGGCAGATTCTCTTCGGTCATGGCGCGGCAGGCTTCATGGAGCGCCACAAGGCTCGAGGAGCACGCCGTATCAATCGTCATGCTCGGGCCGTGCAGATCGAAGAAGTAGCTCAGACGGTTGGCGATGATGGAGAGCGACGTCCCCGTCATGCCGTACGGCCCCGTCACCGCGAGATCGTCGGAATGGATCATGCCCATGTCGGTCGACGCCGCGCCGATATAGACCGCCGCATTGCTCCCCGCCACGCTCGAAGGCCTGATGCCGGCGTCTTCAAACGCCTCCCAAGTCATCTCCAGCACCATGCGCTGCTGCGGATCGAGCGCCTCGGCTTCCTTAGGACTCATCGAGAAGAAGGCCGCGTCGAACTGCTTCACGTCGCCGACGATGCCCGCCGCCGTCGTGCAGGTCTTGCCCGGTGCCTGACGATCAGGATGCCAGTAGCGGCGCATGCTGAAGCGCTCTTCAGGGACATTGGAAACAACGTCCGCCCCCTTTGAAAGCACATCCCACAATCCGTCCAGAGAAGCAATGCCCCCGGGGAAACGACAACCGATACCGACAATGGCAAAACCGTTCTTGTAATACATCTAGCGTGCTTCTAGCGTGAGTTTCTTTGGCATAGCCAGGATGCCCCGCGACATGCGTCCGGTCTGCGTATCTCGTTCGCGCATTCTCCTTGCGAAGCGCAGAGCAAAAGCATCCTATGCATTTTACGATCTTCTGACCTTTGGGTTCTCTGTGTACGGGAAAACGCAAACGTCAGAAATTCAGACAAAATTCCAGGAAGCGCCCATAAAAAGACCGGAGAAGTCCTTGACGACTTCCCCGGACCTTTTTGCCATGGAAAAACGGCGGATCGCTTATTAGAAGGTGTGCTTCATGCCGGCAACAACTTCAACGAGCGACGGGCTGGTGTTGTCAACCTTGTCCTGCAGGTAGCCGGCACCGCCGTAGATGAGCGTGCGCTTGCTGAGCGGATACTGGTAGCCGGCACCGACCATCCAGCGGGTGACTTCCTTGTTGGTCTTGTCGCTGTCGGCGTCCATGTAGCCGACGGTAGCGAGCGCGTCGCCGCCCCAAACCGGAATCGAGGTGCTTACGACAATGCCGTAGCCGTCAATGTCGTTGGCAAGGTACTTCTTGCCGTTAATCGTCTTCGACAAATCAATGCCGAATTCGTCACGAGCATCGGAGCCGCCGATCCAGGACGCATCCTTGAAGTACTGGCCGGCGATGTAGGTCTTCGCGATGCCGCAGTCATAGGAAGCGCCGAGCGTGAAGGCCATCGTGTCCTTGCCGTGGCCGGCCGTGTTGGCGTTGTTGGCCTTGTCGGTGTATTCGAAGATGCCAGTGAGACCAACGCCGCCGTATTCATACGTGGCACCGAGAGAGCCGCAGCGCTCGGCCGTCGTCTTGCCTTCCTTTTCAAGCGCCTTGTTGTCGCTCTGAGTGTTGACCTGGAAGGAATACTGGCCGTACACCGTCACGCCGTACATCGTCGGCGACTTGTAGGTGATCATGTTGTCAGCACGACCGGCGGACGTCGCAAAAACGAGCGCCTGGCTGCCGATGTAGCTGCCCCAGCCCGTGCCGAACGAGCTCAGGTTGCCGCCGAGGCCGTAGGAACCGGCATCAAGGCTGAGCATGGACATGCGGCCGAAGGCGAGCGTGCCGTACTGGGACTGCACGTAGAGCTGCGCTTCACGGCCGAAGAGGCGGTCGGACTGGCCGAGCGTGCCGTCGTCGGCGTTGAAGCCGTTTTCAAGGACGAAGCCGACCGTCACGCCGTTGCCGAGGTCTTCCGTGCCCTTGAGGCCGAAGCGGTTGCCGGCATTCTGGCCGGAACCCATCGTGAGCGTGCTGTCGCTGACGCCCTGGAGAGCTTCATTGTGGTCGCCCGCGATGGACGTAAAGTCAAGACCCAGGTCGATAACGCCGTACATCGTCACCTGATCGGCAGATGCCGTACCTGCCATTGCGCCCATAAGAGCCAATGCAAGAAGAGTCTTCTTCATGATTACTTCTTCTCTAAAAAATCTCCGCGACGGCCTTTCGTCAATTCCGCAGGCCGCCCCGTTAAAAACAAATTCAGGATGCTTCTCAAAAGCGCCGTACGGTCAATCCGCCCTGTCGGGCCGTTTGCCGCCGCTGCTGTGCTTTCCGGTCGGTTACGATCGAAACGCAGCTTCGAAGCGCTTTGAGGTCAATTTGATGATAGCCGCATCGAGGGGGAATATCGTATCCACATCGCGCGCCGGCGGCGAAAACTAAGGGCAAATACGCCCTAAAAGTGTTGTCAGACGCATACAGTTCATGCGCATGAGCGGGTTTTTACTTTGTTCCGCAGCATCCGCGCTATTCCGGCCGGGGCTTTTGCTCATCTGAATGCATGAAAAACCGCAGCTCATGCAGGCATTGTTCTGCTTGCGGAGCTGCGGTTCTTGGGCTGACGCATTGAAAGCGCTTTGCGTCTGCTTCAGACCTTCCTTAGATCAGATACTCTTCGATCGTATGTCCGGATTCAACGAGCGCGGAGAGCCAGTTCGGCTGACGGCCGCGGCCGGACCAGGTTTCGCCGTTCGGACCGCGATACTTCGGGGCCACGGTGCCGCCCATCTTGCGAACGGCAGACTTCGCGGAATTCTTGAAGCGAAGTTCCGTCACGTCAATTTCGAGCGAATCAATCAGCGCCTGCGCCTGTTCAACACCCTGAGCTCGAATCTCACTCTTCTTCTGAGCGAGCTCCATTTCCAGGTTCTTAATTTCCTGCAGTTTTTGCTTCAGGTCTTCGTCGTTCACGATTTATCCTTTCAATAACTTAAAAAATAATTTCAGGGCTGATTGGGCAAATTATAAGCAATTTTATAAATTCCGCCGAATTTTCCCTTTTTTTAATCGTCCGATGTTTTTATACACCAAAGAAAAGTCTTTTTTCAAAGCTTTTCTGCGCTGCTCAGCGATAAAACCCTCTTTTCTCACGACGCTTCGCCTGGAGCTGCTCAATTTCGGCAATCATGCGCTCGTGAAGAATTTTCATGAATTGCTGCGTCAGCGGAATAGCCAGCATTTCTTCCCAGGGCAATCCGGCAATGGGATAAGACCACGTTTTGTAGTAAGAAGCCGAATAATTATTGATGTATGCAGTCAGCATGCCTTTGCCTTCGTGCGTAATAAAGCCGCGGTAGCGGGCCGATGAATTGTCGCGGTCCTCCAAAAGATAATAGCGGTGATGCTCGCCGTCGAACCGGAAAGGCTTCAGATTCCCGGGATGCCCGGGATTGAATCCTGTGCGCCAGAGCATTTCGGCAAAGGCAAGCCGCGGCCCCGTCAGCTGATTGGTCTTCGTCCAGCGATAATGAAGATGGCTGTTGTAAAGCGCGCCCTGCACATACCACGCTTTTTTGCTTTCAAGATAGACCGCGCCCGACTGCGCTGCGAGCGAACGTTCGTCGCGCGGCACTTTCAGCAGCCTCGGCGGCTTGTCCGGATCCGGCGGCAGCATGATCAGATCGCTCGCCGGCCTGAATCCTTCTGGGAGCCATCTTCGAGGCAGCATGCGGAAGGGCCCTTTGCGCGAAACAAACCATGCCTTGTCCCGGGGCGACCAGACCGCGCCTGCACGCTTGGCGCTTTCCTTCTCCTGATAAGGGACATTGAGGAGAAGCATGTCATTGCCATTGCGCGCGGCAAGCGCATTGCGCCGCACAGCCACTGGATAAAGACGGTCGAGAACCTTCCAGCCCGAAAACCGGAATGCGTCGAATTTCGAAGGAGCAGAACACGAATCAGGAATGAACCAGGCTTTCGCATCGCCGTCGAAGAACGCACCGAGGTGCTTGACAATCGTTCGATCCTCATAACGAACGTTCAGGTATTCCCGCTCGCCGAGAAATGATTCAATTTCATCGCCCGCGAGCGCTATCCCGGCACGGTAAGCAGAATCCCGATTCGGCCTCGTTGCCAGAATTTCTCCGAACCGCCCGCTCTGACATGCAACGGCATGCCAGACATCGCCGTCGTTGAAAAGCGCAAAGTCGCCGTTCCAGTCGACAGATGAATCATCTGATCCTGCGCTTAGACCGCTTCCACCTTCTTCGGCTTCATAAGCTGATTCAATGCTGTCCTGTTTGTTTTCTTCATCGAGCGTCATGGGCGTTCTCTTCATCGATGACGTCTTGACCTGATTTCTCTATGCTGCAAAGCATTGCGTCATAGCCCGCCTGCGTAATATAGGTCGAGTGTCCGTCAAATTGCGTTCCCGGCTCTATCGGCGGCATGACAATGAAGGGAGATTCGCCCGAGTTATCGTTTTTCATGCTTATCCAATGCAGACCGGGATCCTCTTTTTCAGCAAAGTCTTCAGGCGCTGCCGTCAAAGCCGTCAAAGCAAAAGCTGCCAAGCTGCCAATTGTCCAGCTCCAGTCTAATTCGGCATATTTACAAAACACCGATATAAGACCGGATCCTATTATCCAAATCCAGAAATCGAATGTCCTGAATTTATTCATTTCCTGCGAGAAGCAAAAAACCGTAATATGATATTTATTTTATTGGTCTTTCTCGAGAAAGTGATGGATAAGCGGGCAATTTTTACGGGCATGTCGAAAGAATCGCTTTATCGCTTTGCCAAGCGCCGCTACGCAGTGAGTGCCTCACGCTTCGGCAAATGGGCGGTCGGACTGGAAGCTGTTCCGAAAGACAACGGAAGAAGCGCCGTTCGAAAGCCGGGGGACAACCACGACGCAGAGAATCTGACCCAGTTTCAACGTCAGGCTATTGATCGCGGCAACCGCGAGCATGCGTGGTTCGATGAATCCTGCCGGTTCTGGTCCGGCGATGAAGGCCTCTTACTCACACGCTCTGTTCGTGAGCAGACCGAAGCTGCATTCGCAGAGGCCGAAAAGCGTTGCGAGGCTATTGCGCGAGCAAAACCGGCAGCTCTCCGGCGGTTCAATGCATTGCGCAGGCTTCATGCATACGGCACCTTCATCGCCCTATTCTGCCTTTTGCTGCTTGCCCGACTCATTGTTTGAAAAGCTGCGGGCGGCCTTTGTCTTCTGCGCCATTTCCGCCACGAGGGCCGCTGGCAGCAGCGTGACTCGTCTGTAGATCGGCAAGCCGTCGCCGCCTTCACAAATCGATCGGATGAAGCCCTCTTCGCTGACGCGATCTTCTCCGTACTTCAAAGCAAGCAGCGCACGGTAGACGGAGAGCTGAACAATTTCTTCCGCCCGGGGCGCTGAGGGCGCGGCATGCGTCTTCGTGTCCACGATATAGAGCCTGCCGTCTCGTCCTTCGAAAACCTGGTCCACCGTGCCGTACAACGGCACGCCGCCTACTTCGCCCGCGATGTTTTCTTCCGACATCACGAGTTTCGGATGGAGGGACTTGAATTCTTCAGGCATGCGCTGCACTTCTTTGCGCCAGTCAAGCAAGCCGGCTTTGTCGGCAACCGGCGCATATTCGATATAGCCGTGAAGTCCGCCCGGCTCGACGACGCAGGAGAATCGACTCAGCCGAAGGTCGACCGGCAGATTACTGGCGTAATCGACCCGCAGACGCTCATGTCCCTCAGCAAGAAAGAAGAAGCAGACTGCGGGCAGAACAAGCGCCGCGGTCGGCGGCCAGAACAGGATCAGCGCCGCCGCGACGACAAGAACGAAAAATAGAAATAAATAGTGGCTGTTATTTTCCAGAGAACTGAATGCTTCGCGAACCTTCATGACCTACCATCTAGTCGTCACCGAAGAGGGTCGGCGACTTGGGGTCTTCACGGAAGACGCGGGGCCGTCTCTTCTTTCGGATCAAAGAGTGACGTGGGGCAGATGCATTTGCAGGCTCGGCCTGCTTCGGGTCTTCCGCATGTTCAGGTGCGGCTTCCGCTAACGCCTTCGCTTCGGCGTCTTTATTTTCCTTGGCCTTGGATTTGGCAGCGGCGTAGACGCCGCCGAGCGACTTTCTGCGAGGCTTGCGGGCTTTGACGACGGTCGTTTCGGAAGCGGCCGGCGCTTCGTCGCACTGCGCCTGAGACGCTGCGGCTTTGCTTTCCGTTCCGGCTTCGGGTTCCTTCATGAGGACCTCGTCCTCGTCGCTCAGCGTCAGGTCAAACGCCGATGCGCCGGCGGTACGGATCGCACGAACGTCTTCAGCCTCCTGGACAGCAGGAGCGCTCTTCGCATTTTTTCGTCCGGCAGCTTTCGACGCAGCATCAACCTGAAGCGCAGCCTGCTTTTCCTTCCTGTAATGGTCAACCATCATCGACGTCTTTCGGTCGACGTCGGGCGTCGACTGCAGAAAGCGCAGGCCCTCCGGCTCGATGTTGAAGCGCAGGCCCGGATAGAGCTTGCTCACGGGCTTGAGATTGCGCAGGAACGCCGCGCGGAAATCGCGCAGACGCGAATAGTTGTGGCCGAACTGCGTCTTGAGCGCCGCCCATGGGATCAGCACGTCGCCTCGCGTGTACGAAGCTTTGTAAGTAGCCCAGAGGTAGATGTCCATCTGCATCGGACTCTTGGAAAGCTGTACGAGCTTGCTGAAGATGAAGGGAACCGGTCGGTTGCTGACTTCCTCGAAGAAGTACGGACTCAGTTCGACGACGCCTTCCGCCGTGGAGATGTCTTTGCCGCGGGACCACATCGAAACCTTTTCAAGGATCGGGAAGAGCATCGTCTGCCGGCCCTGGAAGAACTCGTCCTGGCATTTGAACTTGCCGTGCCAGTGAAAGAACACGGACGTAGCCGCAAGCGAGATGATCGCGTTCTGAAAAGCGGTGCATGCGCCGCGCTCGCCGCCGCCCGCAACTTTGCCGAAGCTCCTGACCAGAGCCGTCAAATTGGGTCCGAGCTCAACAACGGTCGTGCCGTTCATGACGGCGAGCGTCGTCAGTCGCGCTATCAGCAGACGCGCCGCCGATCCGTATGGAATGCCCACGGTCGGGTCGGCACAAGAAAGCGTCAGCGTCACATTCTTGGATGCGCGAACCAGATGCGTCAGATACCGTCCGGTTTCATCCACCGGACGCGTGTAGGGAAGGATCGTCTGCACCAATGCCTTCGGCATGACGCAGATATCGCTGAGCAAAGACTCCGATCCAATCCCGACATCCTGGACATCCAGAGTTGGCGTGAAATACTATAGCGTC